>NZ_CP065053.1:4954936-5574303 GCF_015689335.1 Massilia antarctica
CCTCGCTCACCGATAAAAAAGCCATCACAGCCAAGCAGATCGTCGACTGCTACTGGCGCCGCTGGGCGATCGAGACGAGTTATCGCGAAATCAAGCAGACCATGCTGGGATCAGCGCATACCTTACGCAGCATGACAGTCGACGGGACGATGCAGGAAATCTGGGGCGCGCTCATCGCCTACAATTTGTTGCGAATTGAAATCGCCAAGGCTGCTCTCGAAGCGAAGTGCCAGCCTACCGACATCAGCTTCGTGCTGGCACTGCACACAATTCAATATGAGCTGCTCATCGCCGCAGCAACGCAGGCGCAAGGAAAACTCCCCGCCACCTTGAAACGTCTGCGGGAGCGGCTCGTGCTTGATCTGAAGACTCATCGACCCGGTCGAAAATTCGACCGGGTCGTAAAAGCGAAAGCCCAGAGATATCCGGTCACCAGATTGAAGTCAAGCGCTTAACTTAACGGCATTAAGGTCAGACCCCGGTTGGCGAATGTTGTTGGCGGGAAGGTCAGCGCGAGAGGCGGTATTGCTCGTATAGCTGTTCCATCGTGGTGCAGCGGGTCTCGGTTTGCAGGGGGGCGAGCGGGGAGTAGTTGACGAAGCGGACTACCCAATCGGCCTCGCCTTCGCCAACGTCGAGCGCGTTGATGCAACCGGCCGTTTGCGCCAGCCCACCCAGGAACATGCGCTGGCCCGTCAGCGCCAACGATAAAATCGCGCAATTGACCCCGCCATGGAGCACCAGCAGCGCCGTATCCCAGTCGTCCTGGCCGCGCAGGCGCTTGACCGCCGGATGGATCCGGTCCATCAACTGCCCCACCGATTCGCCCCCCAGGAAGCACTTGTCTTCGCCCACCATGCCGTCGAACGCGCCCGTAAACGCTTCCTTGAGGTCGGCATCGGCGATCGTCGACAGCCGCCCGCCGCGAATTTCTTCGAACTCGGGCCAGATCTCGATGTCGATCCCCTGGCCGGTCGCCGCCAGCACCCTCGTGGCCGTTTCCACCGTGCGCGGCAGGCCGGAGACAAGCACCCGGTCGAACTGGATGCCTTCGGCCGCAAACGCCCGCCCGGCCGCACTCGCTTGCGCGCAGCCCTGCTCGTTGAGGGGGACGGTTTCGGGAAGGAAGGGTTTGCCTGAGGCATCGAAATAGGTAACGCTGCCGTGGCGCATCAGGAAGATGCGACGGCGCTGGGATGTAGGGGACATGGGTTCTTGTGGTCGGTTCAGAAAAACAGGGCGGTGCGGGTGACGATGCTGCCGGCGTTGGTGTACGGCGCGCTCGCGCGCACGGCGCCGGTGCCGGCGACCCCATCGTCGAGCTTGCTGTCGAGCTGCTGGGCGAAGGAGTCGGGCAGGTTGTCGAAGCGCAGGCCGTTGCCGCTGCGCCCGCCCACCGTGTCGTTGTAGATGTAGACCGCGCCGCCCTGGGCGCTGGTCATGAAGTCGGTGCTGCCGTTGTAGGCGCCGGTGATGAAGCCGGCCAGCGCCAAGTGCTGCGGCGCCGACAGGTATTCGGTGATCTGGCCGTCGCCGTTGCCGTTGGCCGTGGCGCCGGCCACATGGGTGGTGGCCAGCGCGTCGTCGCCCGGCAGCGCGCGGAATTTGTCCTGGTAGGCGTTCACCGCCGCCGACAGCGAGTTCGATTGCTGGATGATGTTCTTGACCTTGGCGCTGTCGATCAGACCTTGCCCCTTGAGCACGCCGCCCAGCAGCAGACCGATGATCACCAGTACGATGGCGATTTCGACGAGGGTGAATCCTGGTTGTCGTTGCATGGGGCTCTCTCTGTTGTGACGGCTGCTGCGTATTATTCTAGCGTATCAAGGATCGGCCCGGCGCTGGCGCGCCGAAATGTTGTGCAGGCGCCGTTCCAGAAACGCCCGCTCGCGCGGGTCGCTGACCTGGCCGCTGGCGACCATGGCGCCGATCAGCGCCGTGGCGCTGTCGTCCTCGCCCATGTCGTCGAGGATGAACAGTTCCATCTGGCGCGCCCACGCGGGCAGCACTGCGTTTGTTACGCGGGTGCGTAGCGCCTGCGCATACTGGCGCGCCAGCGCGGGATCGTGCAGCCGGTGGCGCGCCACCAGCGCCGCATGCGCCAGCCACGGCCAGCGCCGGTCGGGGTCTTCGCCGAAGCGCCGGTAGACAAAATCGAGCATGATGCGGGTGCGCGCGGGGTCGGCGCTGGCGCCGTACACCTGGCTGGCGGCCAGCAGCGGGGCCTGGCCGCGCGGGTCGAGGTCGACGATGCGTTCCAGCCACGCGCGCAAGGCGCTGTAATCGATGGCGTTAAGCGGCGTGTCCGCCTCGTCCTGGCCTTGCACGTACAGGGTCATGGCCTTGGCCAGCGCCACCGGTTCGCCCAGGCTGGCCAGGCGCAGCACGGCCTGCGGCGGCGGCAGGGCCAAGGCGACCGCAGCCCGCTGCCGTGGTGCGCGCCCGGCGTGATAGCCGACCTGCAGCGCCAGCGCGGCCGCCAGCAGCAAGGTCACCGGAACCGGCACGCGCGCGGCCATTACAGGTCCTTGCGGTAAAAGTCGACCAGCGCGGCCGCGCCCAGCAAAGCGATATAGATCGCGCTCTGCGCCAGCAGCGGCGCCAGTTGCGCGCCGCCGTACGCCAGCCACTCGCTGCGCGTAAATTCGTCCAGGTGCGGCAGCAGCGCCGCCAGCGCGTCGATGGCCATGCGCGGCAGCGGCGCCGCATCCTGCGCCATCGTTTGCAGGCTGCCGATCGCCCGCGCCAGCAGATAGAACGCCAAGGTGGCCGCCAGCGCGGCCGTCACCTGCCCGAAGGTCAGTACGCACAGCAGGCAAAATGCCGCGACGATCCACAGTTCGCACCACAGCGAGACGGCCCACGCGGCGCACCACGCGGCCGGCGCCAAGGTCAATGCCATCACGCCGAACAGCAGTGCCGGCAGCAGCGCCACCAGGCCGAATCCGGCCAGCTTGCCCAGCACGTAGGCGGCGCGCGGTATCGCCAGCGCGAGCAGCAGTTCCTGCCCTTTGTCGGCCGCTTCGCGTGCCACGCTGCTGGCCACGAAACCTGCCACCAGCACCACGCAGCCGAGGCGCAGCAGCGCCGCCAGCAGGGCCGCTTGCAGCGCGGCGCTTTCGGTCAGCGCCAGCTGGCCCACCAAGCCGCCCAGCGCCGGCGCGCCAATGGCCAGCGCGCCCAGCGTCCAGGCAAGGCGGTTGCGCAGCGCTTCGAGCAGGGTGTACGTGGCGATGGTGTAGATGGAACCCGGCATGGCCTAGCGCGGCAGCGTTCCGGCGGCAACCATGCGGTTGAACAGCACATTGGGCGAGATCCAGATTACCAGGTCGTCGTATTCCCCGCCCGGCGCCGCCTGGCTGTCGCTCGGCGTGCGCGCCACGAAGGCGATGCCGGTGCTGGCGGCGTTGGTGCGTTCGTCGACGTTGGTGGTGCTCGTATCGAGCTTGCGCACGCCGCTGTCGCCATAGCCGCCGGCGCCGTTCTTCCCGTGCGAGACGATCACCGCCGGAATGTCGTTGATGCCGGTCGCCGCCACCAGGTTGCCGCGCGCATCGCGCGTGCCGATGGTGATGTCGCGCGCGCTCTGCAAGGTGAACATGGCCTGGCTGTTGCTGTACGCCGGCGACACGCTGTAGTGGAACGCGCGCCCCCAGCTATCGAGCTTGGGCAAGCCGAGCGTGGCCCAGGGCAGCACGCCCTGGCGCTTGCCGTCGCGGCAGGTGGCGCCATTGCGGTCTTCCAGGCCATTGACCGGCGAGACGGCGGGGCAGGGCAGATAGCCGTTGCGCAGCGCGAAACCCATCAGCGCTTCGCGCGCTTCGTCCATGGTTTTCTGGGTGTCGCTGATCTTGCGCTGTTCCATCTGCACCGCCAGCGGGGTCAGAAGCCCGCCGATCATCAGCCCGACAATTACCAGCACCACGGCCATTTCGACCAGGCTGAATCCCTGCCGCGCGCGCGTCATGGGCTGTCGACGTCGGTGACGGTGCCGGCGTTCATGTCGACGCTCTGCCCGGGTTTGAGTACTACCTTCTGGCCCGAGGGCAAGGTCAGGGTCACGCGCGGCGCCTGCGCCGGCCCGCTGAAGCGGTTGCGCGCGCCTTCCCGCGCCTCGTTGTTTACCCACACGGTGGACTTGCCGCTGCTGCGCCGCACGAAGCCGTTTACCGTCATCGGCTGTGGTGCGCTCGCCGCTTCCACCACCGGCGCGGGCGGCGCCGCGACCAGGCCGCGCTGGATGTCGAGCTGATGGCGTTCGGCCGGCGTCGTGAACAGGCGCCCCATCGGCGCCGTCTGGGCCTGGGCGCCCACGGCGGCGGCGAGCAGCAGGCAGGCGGTGGCATGGTATTTCATGGCAATCCTTTCGCAAGCGCCGCCATGTCCGGCCGCGGCGCGCTGCCGAGCGTCAGCCAGACCAGGGTGCAATTGGCCGTCAGGCGCGCCACGCCAAGCGCTTCGGCCGGCGCGTCGGTGCGTTTCACCTTGCAGTCCTGGACCGTGAAGCGCCCGGCGCCGCGCAGGTCGTCGATGAAGTGGAACAGGTCCAGTTCGTGCACCAATCCGAGTTCCACGCGCATGCGGCTGCCGCGCAGCTGGTAGTCGCCCAGCGCCATCGGCACGCTGAAGGCGAGCGGCTGCTGCGCGTCGATGTCGTAACTGGCCGATACCAGCTTGCGCGTCCCCTGGATCGATTTGACCGCTTCGATCCACGCCAGCCGGTTTTCGTCGCCGATCAAGCCGCCCGCCTGCAGTTCCATGAAGCGCGGCTGGTAGATGGCGATGTCCTGCTTTTCCGATTCGACGTTCTGGAAGCGGCCGGCCGCCGCGCCGCGCACCTGGGCCGCCTGCGCCAGCGCCGCCGCCTGGCGCGTGCCGTACCAGGTCGCCGCGCCCACCAGCAGCACGGCGGCGCCCAGCACCGCGGCGCACAGGCGCGCGGACGGCGCGATCATGCCCAGTTCATCGCGCCAGGTGGGCGTATTCGTTTCCGCCGGCTTGGCGCGCAGGGCGTTCGGCTTGGCCATCATGGTTTCCATGTCACGTTGATGACGAAGCGCGGCTTGACGGCGGCGTCGCCAGTATCGGTCTTGCCGCTTAACTTGACGCTCTGGCGCACGTCGAGCGGCGCTTCGACGATGTGCACCGCCGCGCCGCGATTGGCGGCCATGTCGAGCGCGAACCGGTTCACGCTGTCGAGAATGGCGCGGTAGTCCGATGGGCCGACGTCGATGTCGCCGTCGATGCGCAGTAGCTGCACCGGCGCCGATGGCAGGCCCACCACGCTCGCCGGAATGGGGTCGGCAGCGTCGCCGGTCGCCGGTGCCGTGAGGCTGGCGGCAGCGCCGACTTGCGCGAGCGCCGGTTGCTGCACCTGCCAGTCAAGCGCCAGCAGGCGGATCGCGGGGGCGCGTTCGAGCGCGCGGCTGACCAGGGCCACCAGCGGCGCCGGCGCGGGGGCGGTGGCGCCGAGCAGGCGGTCGAGATGCACCGCGGCCTTCATGTTGGCGCTGCGCGCCGGTGTCGGCGGCAGGGTGGCCATGATGGCGCGGTAGCGCGCATCGAGCTGCTCCGCCTCGGCCAGCAGGCGCGCGGCTTGCCCGCCATCGCGCACGCCGCCCCAGACGCCCGCCAGCAGCCAGACGGCGCCGGCGAGGCCGATCGCGGCGCTGGCGCAGTTGAGCGCCAGGCGCGCGCGCCAGATCTGGTAAAAGCGCCCGGCCGCACCTGGCGGGTACTGGCTGGGCAGGGAGTCGCGGCCCAGCAGGCCAAGCAAAAGCTGTTCTGCCGTGTCCACGTCGCCGCCGAGTTTCAGGCGCGCGCAGGCGCTGTCGATGTCGATGAAGTGGAAGGCCAGTTCCGGATCGTCCTCGCAGCGCTCCTCCAGCGCCGCCACCCGCGCTGGCGGCGCGAGCACCACCACGTGCAGCATCTCGCCCCGTCCCAGCAGGCGGGTGCTGGTCAGGAACTGCCGCATCTTGGCGGTCTCCAGGGCGGTAGCGTCGACCACGTCGTCGTGCGCGGCCAGCACCGTCAGGCGCGAAAATTTCAGGTACGGGCCCTGGAAATAGCTCTGGCGCAGGCCGCCGCCCTGTGCGGCGATCAGCAGCAGATGGTGCTGGGCCATGCCCATGCGCCGCACCAGCCGTGCCGACAGGTGGGCGGCCGAATACAGGCCGGCCAGCGGGATGCGGTTCTGCTCCATCAGGGCGACCCACGGCTGCACCATGGCGGCATTGGTCAGGGCCGAGAAGACGGTGTGGTCGTCGCGCCGGCCTTCGCTGTCGCGGTCCTGGATATCGGCGTGGCGGAACGGCGTGTCGCGAAAGGCGTGCGCGAGGCGCCGTTCGACCAGGCTGCGTCCGGATGATCCGCCCACATGTGGCAGCAGGCAGCGCTGGAAGTCTTCTTCGACCAGGTCGGCCACGAGGTAGGCGCGCGTGCCTTGCGCGCCATCGAGGTAGCGCGCAAACGCCTCCATGCCGTCACGGTCGGCGCCAAAGCAGGGTCCGGGCGCAAGAGCCCCGGCGCGCCACTCGAAGGCGCACAGCCGGTCGTTCGTCACATGGAATAATTGTTTGGGCAGCACCGCCATCCTCAGGTTTTCAACTGGCTCATGGTGTCGTAGATCGGTCCCAGCACGGACAGCATGATCCATCCGAGCAGCAGGCCAAGCGTGACCGTCATGGCCGGTTCGATCAGCGACTGCACGCGCTCGATCATTTCCTTCACTTCGCGATTATAGAAGTAGCTGACGTTGCGCAGGGCGTTGTCGAGCGAGCCGGTCGCTTCCCCCACGCGCAGCATGCGCAGCACCAGCGGCGGGAAGATGCCGCTGTTTTGAAACGCCAGGGTCACGCTCTGGCCTTCCGAGATCAATTGCGCGGCGCGTTGCAGGCCGGCGGCGACCATGCGGTTGGCGACGATGCCTTCGGACAGGCGGATGCATTCGAGGATGGTGATGCCGGAGCCGTACATCAGCCCGAAAAAGGTGGCGAAGCGCGCCAGGATGATCTTGTGCAGCACGGGCCCGATCAGCGGCAGGCGCAGTTTGAGGCCGTCGGCCAGCAGGCGCGCGCTGTCGCTGCGGCGCAGCCATGCGCGAGCGCCGAACCAGGCCACCAGCGGCAGGGTAAGCAGCACATACCAGTAGTGGATGAAGACGTTCGAGACGGCGATCAGCGCCCGGGTGTGAAACGGCAGCTCGCCGCCCATGTTCTTGATGAAGGAAGTCAGTTGCGGCACCAGCACGATCATCAGAAAAAAGGTCACGCCCAGCACCACGACGGCGACGACAATCGGATAGGTGATGATTTTCTTGGTCTGGGCGGCCAGTTCATCCTGCCATTTCAGGCTGTCGGACAGGTTGCGGAATACCTCGGCCAGCTTGCCGCTCGATTCGCCGGCGGTTATCAGGCTGGTGAAGGTGTTGTCGAACACTTCGTCATGGTGGCGCAGCGCTTCCGACAAGGTCAATCCGCCTTCGATCGATTCGATCAGGTCGGTGACGATTTCGCGAAAGCGCGGGTGGTCAAGGGAGTCGCGCAGGTCGCCCAGGCCTTCCAGGATCGGCACGCCGGCGGCGGTCAGCTGCTCCATGTGAAAGCAGAAGTTGATCAGGTCGGCGCGCTTGACCACCCGCTTGCCGAAGGCGACTGCCTTCTGGCCGGCGATATGGAAGTCGATCAGGTCCAGCTCCATGCGGCGCAGGCGCAGCTCCAGGTCGGCGCTGTTGGTCGCGTCCATGGCGCCGGGCACCATCTGGCCGGCCAGGTCCATCGCGCGGTAGGCGTACAGCGGCATCAGGCCAGCCTGTCGGTCAGGTCGACCACGCGCGCCACTTCGTCGAGCGAGGTGGCGCCCTCCAGCACGCGGCGCATGCCGTCGTCCACCAGCGAACGAAAGCCGGCGGCGCGCGCGCTGTCTTTCAGTTCGCGCAAGGAGGCGCGGCGGGCGATGGCTTCGTCGATGTCGGCGTTCACCTTGAGCAGTTCCATGATCGCCATGCGGCCCTTGTAGCCCTGGTGGCCGCAGGCTTCGCAGCCGCCCGCCTGGCAGATGGTCGCCGGCGGGTCCTCGGCGCCCAGGCCAAGCAGGCGGCGCTCGGTCGCATCGGCCAGCGCTTCGGTCTTGCAGGCCTGGCACAGGCGCCGCACCAGGCGCTGGGCGATGATGCCGATGATGTTCCCGGCCATGATGTCGGGCAGGATGCCGATGTCGAGCAGGCGCGATACCGAGCCGATGGCCGAATTGGTGTGCAGGGTCGTGTACACCTGGTGGCCGGTCATGGCGGCCGAAAACGCCATTTCGGCGGTTTCCCTGTCGCGCACTTCACCCACCAGGATGATGTCCGGGTCCTGGCGCATCATCGAGCGGATGCCGTCGGCAAAGCCCATCTTGGCCGATTCGTTGATCGAGGTCTGGCGGATCATGTTCATCGGGTACTCGACCGGGTCTTCCAAGGTCATGATGTTCACGCTCTCGGTGTTGATGTGGTTCAGGATCGAGTACAGGGTGGTGGTCTTGCCGCTGCCGGTCGGCCCGGTCACGAGGATGACGCCGTGCGGACGGGCGATCATCAGTTTCAAGAGCTGCAGTTCATCCTCGCCCAGTCCCAGGCCGTCCAGCGGCACCAGTCCTTTTTGCCGGTCGAGCACGCGCAGCACGAAGTTTTCACCGTGGGTCGTCGGCTGGGCGGAGGCGCGAAAGTCGATCTGGCGGCCCGAGAACTTGATCGAGATGCGCCCGTCCTGCGGCGCGCGCGATTCGGCGATGTTCATATTGCTCATCACCTTCAGGCGTACCGCCATCGCCGGCCAGTACGATTTGTGCAGGCTGCGGATCTGGCGCAGGATGCCGTCGATGCGGTAGCGGATGCGCAGAAAGCTCTGTTCCGGCTCGAAGTGGATGTCGGAGGCGCCGTTTTGCACCGCGTCGGCCAGCAGCGCATCCATCAGGCGCACCATCGGCTGGCTGTATTCGTCGGTGGTGGCGGCCATGGCGGCGTAATTGACTTCGCCCGTCTCGATTTCCAGCAAGATGCCGTCGATCGACAGCTCGAAGCCGTAGTACTGGTCGATGGCGCGCGCGATGTCCGATTCGTTCACCAGCACCGGCGCGATCGTGATGCCCTTGACCAGCATGGCGCTGATCTGGTCGAGCGCGACGATGTTGCTGGTGTCGGCCATGGCCAGGATCAGGTTGTCG
The DNA here is from genome assembly GCF_015689335.1 of Massilia antarctica. Lineage (GTDB taxonomy): Bacteria > Pseudomonadota > Gammaproteobacteria > Burkholderiales > Burkholderiaceae_D > Telluria_A > Telluria_A antarctica. Next base: position 4,964,144 of record NZ_CP065053.1, read on the forward strand.
GTATCGCGCTCGTACACGATGGGGAACACGCGGTAGCGCTTGGCGACATCCTTCGGAATGAGTTTCAGGGCGATGGCGTCGACCACCAGGCTGGTGAGGTCGGCGCTTTGCTGGTTCAGGTTTTCCGACAGCGCTTCGCGCACCGTCGCTTCGGTGACGAAACCGAGGGTGATCAACAGTTTTCCGAGCGGCTCGCTGCTGCGCTTTTGTTCGATCAGCGCGATGCGCAGCTGGTCTTCGCTGATGACCCCTTTCTGGATCAGCAGTTTGCCGAGGGGGAATTTTGCAGGTTCCGACATGCGGCTATTGCCCGCCCAGTTCGCGCGCGCGGGTGGCGGCCGCGTTGCTGTCGAAATTGACGGCGCCGCGTGGGGCCAGTTCCAGCGCGCGCTGGTAATAGCTCAGCGCCAGTTTGCCTTGGTTCAGGCGGTCCAGGCCGATGGCGAGGTTGAAGGCGTAATCGGCATTGTTCGGATTGGCGGAATAGGCGCGGAAATAATGCTGCTGGGCTTCCGGCCAGCGCCCCTGTCGCGCGTACAGATTGCCCAGGGCGAACAGCAGCGGGCCGGATTCGGGATTGCGCTCGACCACGCGGCGCAGGCGGCCTTCGGACTGGCTTGGGTCGCCCTGGCGCACGCTGGTCAGGCCGGCCAGGGCGTCGGTGTCGTTGGGGTCGAGGTCGAGCAGGCGCGCGTAAATGCCTGCTGCTTGCTCGGCCTGGTTGTCGCGGGCGGCGAGGGCGGCCATGCCGAGCAGGGCGTCGCGGTTGTTGGGGTCTTGCCGCAGCACCGACTGGTAGCTCTGGCGCGCGCTTGGCAAGTCGCCATTGTTGTAGGCTGTAAAGCCGCTCTGGAGCGAGGGATTGACTTGCTCGGGCTTGCTTGAGCGGGCCACGCGGATGCCGCTGCTGTCCGCGTCCGCAGCCGGCGCACGCCGGGCCGGACGCGGCATGGCGTGCGGCGCAGACTGTTGCTGCAACTGCGCGATGCGCATGGCTTCATCGGGCGGGATCTGGTCGCGCGAGGATTGCGCCGGTGCCGGTGCCGGTGCCGGCGCCGGCGCCGCCTCGGCCTGGACCGGCTGGGCTGGCTGGATCGGCGCATCCGCACCGGGCTGGGCGGCAACGACCGCGATGCCTGGCGCGGCTGCGCCAGGATCGGGCACGGCCGGCTGGTTCTGGCCCGGCATCGGCACCATCGGCAAGTTGCGGCTGGAACCGGGACCGTACACCGCGTGCCAATAGATGTACCCGAACACGGCCGCGATCAGCAGGGCAATGCTGCCGAGGACGGCAATGCGGATGGTGCGCGCGTCCATGCGCGCCATGGCGCGCTTTTGCGCCTTGACACGCGGCGGTGGCGGTGGAGGGGCGTTGCGCGCACGCCGTGGCGGCGCGGCCTGCGGGTCCGGCACGGCCATGCGCGGCGGCGGCTCGGGCACGAAGCCGATGGACGGTTCGGCGCGCGCCTCGGCCGGGCCAGCCTCGAGTGGCGACAGGCTCAGCGGCTCGGCGGCCGTGGCCTCCTCATGCGGCGCCAGCGCCAGTACCTCGTCGTAGGCTTCGGACGGCTTGGCCAGTTCCTCGTCGGGAACGTGGTTTTGCTTGGCGCGCTCGGCTTTCTTGAGCGCCTGCATCAGGAGGCTCATGTCAGTTCACCTTTACCCGCACGGGTTCGGAGTACGGTTCGGATGATGCCGACCCTGCGCCAGTGGTGTCGGGCAGCAGGTAGCGGTAATCCTTGTAGTCGCCGTTGACGCTGGCGTTTTTCACCACCACCGGACGGATGAAGATCACCAGTTCCGTCTTGCTGACTTTTTCGTTGCGATACGAGAAGAAATTGCCGATCACCGGCAGCACACCGGCACCCGGCACCGCATCCTTGGCGTTGTCGACCGAATCCTGCATCAGCCCGCCAAGCACGGAAATGTCGCCGCTGTAGACCTTGAGGATGGATTCGACTTCGCGCGCCTGGATCACCGGTACCTGGCTGGTCACCTTTTCGGCCGCCAGCGCCGGATTGGGGTCGGTCACGTAGCCGACGATGCGGGTAATCGTTGGGCGCACGTTGAGGGTGACTTCGTCCGAGTCGGCGATCTGGGGCGTCACGCTCATCACGAAGCCGACCGGCACGGTTTCGAGCTTGGATTCGTAGGTGGCCGGTGTGGTGACGTTGCCGTTCACGCCGATCACGGCGGGGGTGACCTTGATGGTGAAGAAAACGTTGTTGTCGACCACTTTCAGCATCGCGGTCTGGTTGTTCAGCACGCTGATTTTCGGGCTGGACAGCACCTTGACCTTGCCGAACGATTCGAGCAACTGGATCGCGGTGGTGATATTGCCCAAGGCCGAGGTGGGGTTGAGGTAATTGATCGAAAACAGGCCCGGCGTGCTGCCGATGGCGACACCGGAAGCGGGCAGGGCGCTGCCGACCGGCTTCTGGGTCAGGGTCAGGCCGCCATGCAGGCGGCTCCAGTTGATGCCTTGCTGGTACTGGTCGGACAGGCGCACTTCGATGATGGTCGCTTCGATCAGCACCTGGCGCTTGGCGCTGCCGAGCACGATGTCGAGAAATTGCTGGATTTTTTCGTGCTGGCGTCCGGTTGCGCGCACCGCCAGCAAGCCGCCCTCGGCATTGACGATGACCGATGGCGCGTTGCGCTGGCGCTCGTTCGACGAGGCGTTGAAGGCGGCCAGCACGGTGTCCGGCACGGCCTGCGGCGCGGGCGGGGCCGGCTGGTTCGGGTTGGCCGGGGCCGCGCCGGGCGCCGCCGCGCCGGGCGCCGCCGGGGGCGCGGCCGAAGAGATCGTGCTCGGCGCGTCATTGAGCGTGGTATCGCGCAGCATGTCGCGAATATTTTTTTCCAGGCTACCCCAGAAATTGTTTTCCGAGCGGTTGGTGACCGAGGTGGTCGAATTATTGTTGCCTGACCCGCCGGATGCTGCCGCGCCGCCGCTGGTGGTGCCGTTGGCGTTGGTTAAGGTGGGGCTGCTGGAGCCGCCGCCGGTGGTCGAAATCTGGGTGGCGATGTTGACGCTGCTGTTGGTGCTGCGCGCCATGTTGACGTAATCGACCTTGTAATTACGCCATACCGGCGTATCGGGCAACACGGTGAGGGTCGTACCATCGATTTCGTAGCGCATGTCGATCTGGCGCGCAATGCGGGTCAGGAGTTGCGGCAGGGTCTGGTCGAGCGCGTTGAGGGTCACCGCGCCTTCGATGCCGGGGTGGATGTCGACATTCAGCCGGGCGTCGCGCGCCAGCGCAAACAGCAGCGACTGCACCGGCACCTTGTGCACCGTCACGCTGTAGGTCTCGGCCTTGGGCGTGGCCTTGGGCGGCGGCAGCGGCGCGCTGTGCATGACCGGGTCGGGAATGCGGCCGGCCGCCGGGGGCGCTTGGGTCACATGCGACGGCGAACCGGGCAGGGTTGGTGTGGCACACGCGCCCAGGAAGGCGCAGGCAATGGCGGCGCCGGCGGTGCTCAGCGGAAAAACGGATTTTTTCAGGGTCATTGGTGCGCTCTTGAGTGCCAAGGCACAATAATGGCGGAAAAGTAAGCGTGGGGCAATTGCTGCACGTTTAATGGAAGAAGATGCTGCGCGAAACGAGCCACGCCAGCAACGCCAGGGTGGCGGCGCCAAGGCCGGCCAGGGTCAGCCAGCGGCGCGTGTGGCCGCCGTTGGCAAAGGCACAGTCGGCGATGGCCGCCTTGGCATGGCGCGCTTCGACCCGCTCGGATTCGTCGATGTAGGCAGCCATCAGGGCTTTGTCCGCCAGGATGTTGATGCGCCGGACGATCCCGCGCGACACGCGCGCGATCTGTCTGCTCGCGGCGGCGCTGAACACGGCCGGGCCGTTGTAGCCGGCCGCATGCAGGCGGAATGCCAGGAAGTCAGGAATCACGTCGGGCGGCATGGCCGGCACCACGAAGTTGTGGGTGATGCGTTCCTTGAACTGGCGCATGCTGGCCAGGTTCAGGTGCTCATCAAGCTCGGGCTGGCCGAACAGCACGATCTGCAGCAGCTTGTGGCGCGCCGTTTCCAGGTTGGAAAACAGGCGCACCTCTTCCAGGGTTGCCAAAGGCATGGCCTGGGCTTCCTCGACCAGCAGCACCACTTGCTTGCCGGCGCTGTGGCGGGCGATCAGGTCGGCCTGCAGCATGCGCGTGACTTCGTCGATGCGCTTGCCGCTCACGTCGAGTTCGAGTTCGCCGGCGATGGCGTAGGCCACCTCGGTGTTTTTCAGGGTGGGATTGGCGAGGTAGATGACATCGATATGGGGCGGCAGCTGGCTTTCCAGCATGCGGCACAGCATGGTCTTGCCGCTGCCGACTTCTCCCGTGACCTTGATGATGCCTTCACCGTGTTCGACCGCGTAAAGCAGGGCGTCGAGTATCTCGCCGCGTGTGTTGCCCGCGTAGAAAAAGGCGGGGTTGGGCGTGATGCCGAAGGGTGACTGGTGCAGGCCGAAGTGTTGGTGGTACATGGGATTTAGTGCACGCATGCGAGGAAAGCCTGTTCCAGGGTAGCGGCGCCGTAGGCGTCGCGGCAGGCGGCCGGCGTGCCGGTGAAACGCAGCTTGCCGTCGTGCAGGATGGCCATGCGGTCGCACAGTTCCTCGATGTCGGCCAGCGCGTGCGAGCTGAAAAACACGGTGGCGCCCTGCTTGCGCGCATGCCGCAGGCGTTCTTTCAAGTGTGCACGCGCTTTCGGGTCGAGGCCGCTCATGGGCTCGTCCAGCACGTAGGCTTGTTTGTTCGCCAGGAAGCAGGCGGCCAGGCCGAGCTTTTGGGTCATGCCTTTCGAGTGCTTGCGTACCGGCAGGGATAGCGCGGCATGGTCGAGGTCGAGCGCATCGAGCATGGTGTGGGCCGCCGTCGTGTCGTAGGGATTGCCGTGCAGTTTGGCCATGTATTTGAGGAATTCGGCGCCGGTGAGGTAGTAGGGCGGCATGAAGCGTTCGGGCAGGAAGGCGAGGGGACGGCGCGCCGCCGGCTGGCGGTGGCCGTGGCCGAAGATCTCGATGCTGCCGGACTCGAAGGAAACGAAGTCGAACAGGCATTTCAACAGGCTGGTTTTGCCGGCGCCGTTCACGCCGACCAGGCCCACGCATTCGCCCGCGGCGATGTCGAGGTCGATGCCTTCCAGCACCGGCGTGCCGGCGTAGCGTTTGACTAGCTGGCGGAAGCGCAGCGCGGGTGTGCTCATGTTGGCAATGTTGGCATAGGATGCAAGGTTGACAGGGAGCGACCTTCCGACTGTAGCGCATTCAGTGTCGCTTGCACAATGGTTGCACGTTCGTACGACACAAAATCATTGTGAATGTAAAAAACGAGTGTTTCTGGAATAGAATAGTTCGACGGTTTCTCGAACACGGATGCAAATGCCGCTATCTTAAAAACCGTCATTCCCGCGCAGGCGGGAATCCAATGCACCTTCGCTCAGCAAGCAGAGCTTGGATTCCTGCGGGTGCGCCGAGCCCTGCGCGGGAATGACGGATTTGGGTGTAGCGGTAGACGGTGCAGCCACTGTCTTATTCACTCGACAAGCAAATCAACAAAGGTCTTCATGGCACGCCCAGAAAAAGTCCGCCTCGGCGAAATCCTCGTCCAGCAAAAGCTGTTATCCGAAGACCAATTGGGCGCGGCGTTGCAGGACCAGAAACGCACCGGCCGCAAACTGGGCCGGGTCTTCATCGAAAACGGTTTCGTGACCGAGGAACAAATCTCGGGCGCGCTGGCCAAGCAGCTCGACATTCCTTACATTAACCTCAAGTTTTACAACACCAACCCGGATATCGTGCGCCAGTTGCCGGAAACCCAGGCCCGGCGTTTCCGCGCCATCGCGCTGGAAGACCGGCGCGGCGCACTGCTGATAGGCATGTCTGACCCGACCGACCTGTTCGCCTACGACGAGATCGCACGCCTGGTCAAACGCAATATCGAACTGGCCGTGGTCAACGAGACCGAGGTGCTGGCCGCGATCGACCGCATCTACCGCCGCACCGATGAAATCACCGACTTCGCGCGCGAGCTGGAACTGGATCTGGGTGACACTTTCGTCGACTTCGGCACCCTGGCCGCCAATCCGAACCTGGAAGAGGCCCCCATCGTCAAGCTGCTGCAATCGGTGTTCGACGACGCCACCCAGGTGCGCGCCTCGGACATCCACATCGAACCGCAGGAAACGCGGCTGCAAATCCGCTTCCGCATCGATGGCGTTCTGCATTTGCAGACCGAGGCCGATATCAAGATCGCCACCCCGCTGGCGCTGCGCCTGAAACTGATGTCCGACCTCGACATTTCCGAGAAACGCTTGCCGCAGGATGGACGCTTCGCCGTCAAGGTCAAGCAGCAGCGCATCGACGTGCGGATTTCGACCATGCCGACCCAGTACGGCGAATCGGTCGTCATGCGGCTGCTGAACCAGGGCGGCACCACCCTGCGGCTGGACGCGATCGGCATGCCGGCGCGCCTGGTGGAAAAATTCCGCGCCATCGTGCAGCGCCCCAATGGCCTGGTGCTGGTCACCGGCCCCACGGGGAGCGGCAAGACCACCACCCTGTATAGCGCGCTGGCTGAACTCAATTCCGTCGAGAAAAAGCTGATCACGGTGGAAGACCCGGTCGAGTACCGCCTGCCCGGCATCAACCAGGTACAGGTGAACGAAAAAATCGACCTCTCGTTCGCGCGCGTGCTGCGCTCGGCACTGCGCCAGGATCCCGACATTGTGCTGGTCGGCGAGATGCGCGACCAGGAAACCGCCCAGATCGGCCTGCGCGCCGCCATGACGGGTCACTTGGTCCTGTCGACCCTGCACACCAACGACGCGGCCAGCACGCCGCTGCGCCTGATGGACATGGGCGTGCCGCGCTACATGGTGGGCAGCTCCCTGCAAGCGGTGCTGGCGCAGCGCCTGGTGCGGGTGATTTGCGAAAGCTGCAGCACCACGTACCAATTGACCCCGACCGAGCGCGAATGGCTGCGCGCGGAATTGCACGAGCATGCCGACAGCACCCAGTTTTTCCACGGTAAAGGATGTTCGCATTGCAACGGCATGGGATACCGCGGCCGGACCGGCGTGTATGAACTGCTGGAAATGACGCGCGCCGTGGTGGACGCGGCCAACCATCCCGATCCGGCCCACTTCCTGAAGGCGGCGCACGCCGAAATGCAGGGCGAAACCTTGCGCCGCCACGCCGTGCAGCTGGCCGTGCAGGGCCGCACCACGGTGTCCGAAGCGATGCGCATCAGTAACCAGATCGAGGAATAAACCGTGCCGTTCTTCGCCTACAAGGGACGCAATGCCAAAGGCGAGCTGATGCAAGGCGTGCTGGAGGGCGCCGACAGCGGGGCCGTTGCCGACCAGCTGTTCGGCAACGGCGTCACGCCGCTGGAGATCACCGCGACCAGCCGCACGGTCACCAGCAGCGGCGATGAAGAAAGCTGGCTCGACCGCATGTTCGAGAAAAAAGTCACGTCGATGGATGTGCAGTTATTCAGCCGTCAACTCTACACCTTGCTCAAATCCGGCGTGCCCATCATGCGCGGGCTGGCCGGGCTGCAGGAATCGGCCATCAGCAAGTCGTTCGGCAAGGTGATCAAGGATTTGCGCGAGTCGCTCGATTCCGGGCGCGAACTGTCGGCCGCCATGCGCCGCCATCCGACCGTGTTTTCCAATTTCTACCTGTCGATGGTGAGGGTGGGCGAAATGACCGGGCGCCTCGAAGATGTGTTCCTGCGCCTGTTCGACCACCTCGAATTCGACCGCGACATGCGCGAACGGGTGAAAACCGCCACGCGCTATCCGATGTTCGTGATGATCGCCATGCTGCTGGCGATGATCGTGGTGAACATTTTCGTCATTCCCCAGTTCGTGAAGGTGTTCGAAAGCTTCAATTCGCAATTGCCGCTGATGACGCGCATCCTGATCGCCAGCTCGAACTTCATGGTGCGCTTCTGGCCGGCGATGCTGGGATTCTCGGTGGTGGGGTTTTTCGGCTGGCGCTCCTACATCAATTCGGTGGACGGGCGCATGTGGTGGGACCGGGTGCGCCTGCGTCTCCCGATCGCCGGCAAGATCATCCTGAAAGGCACCATGGCACGCTTTGCGCGCAGTTTCGCGCTGTCCATGAAGAGCGGGGTGCCGATGGTGCAGGCGCTCACGGTGGTGTCGCAAACGGTCGACAACGCCTACCTGTCCTCCAGGGTGGAACAGATGCGCGATGGCGTCGAGCGCGGCGAGAGCATCTTGCGCACGGCCGTGGCGGCCGGGGTGTTTACGCCGATCGTGCTGCAAATGGTCGCGGTGGGCGAGGAAACCGGCTCGCTCGACGATCTGATGGATGAAATCGGGCAAATGTACGAGCGCGAAGTCGATTATGAACTCAAGACCCTGTCGGCCCAGATCGAGCCGATCATGATCGTGTTTTTGGGGGCGATGGTGCTGGTGCTGGCGCTGGGCATCTTCCTGCCGATCTGGGATCTGGGTAAAGCCGCTTTGCACAAATGAGACAGCTTGCCACCCCACCAACGTTGTCATCGGGCCTGTTGCGCCCGCGCGGCTTTTCGCTGCTGGAAATGGCGGTGTGCACGGTGGTGATCGCGGTGTTGACTGGTGTGCTTTTACAACGCTTGCTCTACTATCGGGAACAGGCCGAACTGGCCGCCGTCGAACAGCTCGCCGGCGTGCTGCGCACCGCGCTGGTGCTCAAGATCGGCCAGTTGCAGGCCCGTGGAAAAGAGGCGGACATCCCCTCTCTCATTGGGAAAAACCCGATCGAGTGGCTGGCCGAAAAGCCGCGCAATTATGCCGGCGAATACTTCGCGCCGACCCCGGCCCAGGTCGCTCCAGGCAACTGGTATTTCGACCGGAAAACCAAAACCTTGGTGTACTTGATAAGTAAGGAAAAAAAATTTCCACAAGGCACCGTGAATCGCATCAACTTCAAGGTAGAATTCATTCGCTTGCCCCCAATCCCCGCCAAGCAGAGTGGTACGTCAGAGTCACAGACCGTTGCCCTTACTCAAGTTAATAGTTAAACCGCCGTTAAAGAATACGGTAGTCGTGTTTCTGTTACGCACCTCATATTTCACTGCTTAAATCGAATTTGGAGATCCACATGAAAATGCAATCCCACGGTAAGTTCATTCGCACCGCCCAAGCCGGCTTCACCCTGATCGAACTGATCGTTGTGATCGTCATCCTCGGCATTCTCGCAGCCACCGCGCTGCCAAAATTTGCCGACCTCGGCGGCGACGCCCGTGGCGCCACCATGAAGGCGGCCAAGGGTTCCCTGGAAGCCGTCTCGGCCATGGTGCATGGCAAGTACCTGATCACCCCGACCGCGACCGTATCGCTCGAAGGCACCGCGGTGACCGTCACCAATGGCTATCCCGGCGGCGACGCCGCCCTGCTCGACGCAGCCGGCCTGAAAGCGACCGACTACCTGCTCATCACCACCGCGCAAAGCTCGGTCAACACCCCGACCACTGTGGCCGGCGAAGTGGCGATCGTGCCGACCAGCGTGGCGGGCACCGTCAAGGGCTTGAACTGCTACGTGCACTACAAGCCAGCAGTTGCACCAGTGGCCCCGGCCACCGATGCGACCCCGCCGGTGATCACCGTCAAAGTCACCTCCTGCTAAGCCGTACCGAGTGACTGGCGCACTGGCGCACGGCACCATGGGCATCGCGGCCAAGGCCGCTGCCCGGTGCGCCAGTCCTCCCTGCAACTTCCCCATGAGCGGCATCCCCCGGCGCCACGGCAAGCACCTCAGGCAGGGCTTCACCCTGGTCGAGCTGATCGTTGTCATGGTGATCGTCGGCATCCTCGGCGCCGCCGCCGCCGCCCGCTATTTCGACCGCGCCGTGTACGACGCGGCCGCCTTCACCGAACAAGTCCGCTCCCTGATCCGCTATGGCCAGAAAGTGGCCGTCGCCCAGAACCGTCCCGTGTTCGTGCGGCTCGACGGCAACAGCGTGGCGCTGTGCTTTGTGTACCTGGCCGACGGCAGTTGCGCGGCCGACCAGCGGGTCATGTCGCCCTCGGCCAACAATACCGCCAGCACCAATACCCTGGCGCGCTGCGCCGGGTCGACCAGCTGGGCTTGCGAAGGCAATCCACCCGGCGTCAGCTATACCAGCAATCCCGCCACTGCTTTTTTTTCCTACGATGCGCTGGGCCGTCCCGCCAATGTCGGGGCGGCCGCGTTCACCAGGATGACCATGACCGTCAAGTCGGGCGCGAGCAGCGTCGCCCTGGTGGTCGAAGCCGATACCGGCCATGTGCACTGAGCGCGCCCGCAGCCGCCCGCGCAGCTTCGCTCACCAGCGCGGCATCAGCTTCGTCGAGCTGATCATTTTCATGGTGATCATCGGGGTCGGCCTGGCCGGCATCCTCAACGCCATGAACCTGACCACCCGGGTCAGCGCCGACCCGCTGGTGCGCAAGCAGGCGCTGATGCTGGCCGAGGGCTTGATGGAAGAAGTCCAGCTGGCCCGCTTCACCTTTTGCGACGCCACCGACGACCAGGTCGACAGCGCCACCAGCGCGGCGATCGGCCCGGCCGGCTGCGCTACCCTGGTCGAGAACGTCGGCAACGAGGCCGGCGGCACCCGTCCCTTCGACAACGTCAACGATTACGTCGCCGCTTACGGAACCCCCACCCAGGCTTTCCTCACCGCCGGCAAGCTCAGCGACGCGGCCGGGCAAGACATTCCCTTGCCGGGCTACACCGTTAAACTGACCGTGACACCCACCAGCCTGCTGGGCCCCGCGGGCGCCGGCTTGCCGCAGTCCGAGGTTCTGTGGATCCGGGTGGCGGTGTCGTACAACAATGTCGAAACGGTGGTGCTGGACGGCTACCGCGCGCGCTACGCACCGAATTCGCCGCCATGATGCCGCCACCTTCACGCCAGCACGGTTTTACCCTGGTCGAGGCGATCGTCGTGATCGTCATCACCGGCATCCTGGGCGGCATTGTCGCCACCTTCCTGCGCCTGCCGGTGCAAAACTATGTCGACAGCGCCGGCCGCGCCGAACTGACCGATGTGGCCGACACGGCCGTGCGGCGCATGGTGCGCGAACTGCGCCTGGCGCTGCCGAACACGGTGCGGGTGGCGGGCGCGGCGGGCACCTCGATCGAGTTCGTGCCCACCAAGACGGGCGGGCGCTACCTGGCCGCCGAGGATGTCGAGGCCGGCCAGCACCTCAATTTCGTCAACAGCGCCGACCTCGACTTCCGCGTGGTCGGCCCCTTGCAGGGTGGGACCCAGCAGATCGTGGCGGGCGACACGGTGGTGGTCAACAATATGTCCATCGATGCCGACCTGGCCAATGTGTACGCGGCCGTGCCGACCAACCGCGCCCAGGTGACGGCGGTGGATGCGCCCAACAAGCTGATCACGCTGGCGGCCAACCCGTTCGCGGCGCAAAACCCGCCCATGGCCCATCCGCTGCACCGCTTCCAGGTGATCGGCCAGCCGGTGACCTACAGCTGCGCCAACGGCATGCTGTACCGCCACGCCAATTATGGCTACAACGCCGTGCAAAATCCGGTGCCCAGCGCCGCGCCGGCGATCCTGGCGACCAATGTGGAATCCTGCGAATTCAATTATTTTTTGGTTGGCAACACGCGCTCGGCCCTGGTGCGCCTGACCCTGACCCTGCGCCGGGCCAATGGCAACGATGGCGCCATCCGCCTGATCCAGCAGGTGCACGTGGACAATAACCCATGAAACGCTTTCCCAACCCGGAACGCATGCGCGGCGTGAGCCTGGTCACCGCCATTTTCCTGCTGGTGGTGCTGGCCGGGCTGGCGGTGGCGATGGTGACCCTGGCCACCAGCCAGCAAACCAGTTCGGCGCTGGACTTGCAGGGCACGCGCGCCTATCTGGCGGCGCGCGCCGGCGCAGAATGGGGCGTGTACCAGGTCACGCGCGCCAATGGGGCCTGCGCCACCAGCACCTTCCCGCTGCCGGCCGACAGCACCCTGGCGCGCATGAAGGTGACGGTGATCTGCACGCGCACCTTGGATGCGGTCAGCAAGCTGCAACGCTACACGGTCCTGAGCACCGCCTGCAACACCCCGGGCGCGGGCGCCTGCCCGAGTCCGACCAACAGCATCGACTATGTGCAGCGCGTGGTGCATGTCGAATTCAGCGAACCGGGGCAGCCATGACGCAGCGCATCGACACCTTCTGGCGCGCCGCGCTGGGCATTCTGTGCAGCGCCGGCCTGCTGCTGGGCAGCCTGCCGGCCCGGGCCGACACGCCGATCTCTCTGTTCAAGAGTTACGCCGGACGGCTCAATTTCACCGGGACCCAGAAAACCATGCGCACCGGGGCCAACGGCACCAGCCCGTGCTCGATCAATACGGGGACACTGACGGCCAAGCTGGCCGGCATTCCCGCCACAGCCAAGATCGTCAGCGCGCACCTGTACTGGGCCGGGTCGAGCAGCACCCCCGACTACACGGTCAGCATGGATGGGGCGGCGCTGAGCGCGCCGGCCAACCGCCGCTTCACCACCGCCACCATCGGCTACAATTATTTTTCGGGTGCGGTCGACGTGACGGCGCAAGTGACGGCGAAACGCAATGCCGACTACACCTTTTCCAACCTCACCGTCGACAACTCGTCCACCTACTGCGGGGTGGAAGGGGTGTTGGGCGGCTTTTCGCTGCTGGTCATCTATTCCGAACCGAACGAAGCATTCCGCGTGCTGAACCTGTACGAGGGCTTCCAGTACATCCGCACCTACGGCGCCGACAATATCAAGGTCAGCCTGAACCTGAGCAATTTCAGGACGCCGTCGCCGCTGGGCACCGCCACCGGGCGCATCGCCCACGTCACCTGGGAAGGCGACAGCACGCTCTCCGGCGGCGGCGAGAACCTCAAGTTCAACGGCGCCGAGATGGTCGATGCCGCCAATCCGAGCGGCAACCAGTTCAATTCCACCAGCAATATCGGCGGCACGGTTGACAACCTGTCGTACGGGGTCGACTTCGATTCCTACCTGCTGGCCAGCCCCAAGCTGTTCGCCGGCCAGACCACCGCCTCCATGCTGTACGAGTCGGGCCAGGACATGGTCTTGCTCAATGCCGAAATCGTCTCGGTGCCGAATGTCGACGTGGCCGACCTGTCCCTGGCGATCGCGTTGACCGGCACGCCGGCGCGCGGCAACAACATCAACCTGATCCACACGGTCACCAACCAGGGCCCCTTGCCGGACGCCGGGCCGCTCACGGTCAAGCATACCCTGGCCAACGGCTTGACTTACCTGTCCTCGTCCGGCACCGGCTGGAGCTGCACGGCCAGCGGCCAGGTGGTCACCTGCACCAGCGCCGCCGCGCTCGATCTGAACGCATCGGCGCCGGCGCTGACCATCACGGCCAGGATCGGCCTGACGGCGCCCAACAGCATGACCAGCAGCGCGACCGTCAGCGGCTTGCAGTTCGATAATGACATGGCCAATAACAGTGCCAGCAATACCATCACCTTCAGCAGCGCGCGCTATGTGTTTACCAACATGCCCTGCGACGTCGGGGTCGCGTTCGGTACCGCCGGCAAATGCAATCTGCTCAGCGTGCCGACCCTGCAGGCGGGGGTGCAATCGCCCGTGTATGTGACCTTTGTCGACAGCAACTTCCTGCCAGCCTTGCCGCCATCGACCACGCCGACCCTGCAATTCTCATTTCGCTGCGTTAATCCCATCACCGGTGCCGGCGGCGTGGCCAAATTGAAGGGCGTGGCGCTCAAATCCTGTATTTCCAGCACCGCCCTGCAAAGCGCGACCCAGTGGCAAGGCATCGCCATGGCATTTGCGACCGGCTCGCCCAGCAGCGCGCTGATGCAGTTCGTGTATGGCGATGTGGGCATGATCGAGCTGTTTCTGTCGGAAACGGCGTCCGCCGTGTCCCTGACCAGTACCAGCGGCCAGTTCGTGGTCAGGCCGTATAAATTTGCCTTGAGCACGCCCCTGAGCAATCCCGCTGGCGCGGTCTCGGCCGACAACATGACCGCCGCCATCGGGCGCTTCTGGGCAGCCGGCGCCGGCTTCACCTTGAACGTGGTGGCGCAAGCGGCGGACAGCACTGCGACCCCGAATTTTGGCAAGGAAACCACGCCGCAAGGCGTCGAGCTGCTGACCACGCCGACCATCGATTCGACCAATTTCGCCATCCCCGGCGATAGCAATTCGGAAACCTTGCCCTTCGCCGACATGGCGACCGACCCGGGCGACCCGGTGCCCAAGGTGGAAGGCAGTTTCGGCACCTTCAGCGCGGGCGCGGCCACGGGCGCCAATTTCACGTTCGCCGAGGTCGGCATCGTCAATGTGAGCGTGCACATGAATAACAGCAACTATCTTGGGGTCGAGGATGTCGCCAGCGATGGCGTGGCGCTGGGCCGGTTTTATCCCGACCATTTCCGCACCGCCGTGCCGATCGCGATCACCTGCGCCGCGCCGCACCCGCTCAATTGTGTCAATATCGGCTTGCATTACTCGAAGCAGCCGATCCAGACCATCGTGACCGCCTACAATGCGGCCGGCAATATCACCAAGTTTTACCAGGGCAAGTTCGTCAAGTCGCCCAAGCTGTTGGCCTACACCGCCCTCGGCGGGCTGACCCAGTCGCCCGCGGGCACGCTCAACCCGAGCCCGATCGCCAACGCCGCCAGCGCGTTCGTGCAAGGCAGCGGCACGGCCTGGCCGAGTTTCGATTTTTCCGCCAGCAGCATGGCGGCGGTCGATATTTACCTGCGCGCCAGCGACGCCGACCTGGTGACCTCGGGCCGCTCCGGCCTGTCGGTCGAGGGCGCCACCAAAATCATGCGCGGGCGCTTGCTGATCGAAAACGCCTTCGGTTCGGAATTGCTGGCGCTGCCGGTCGTCATGCGCGCCCAATACTGGACCGGCACCACCGCGACCGATGGCCGCTGGGCCGACAGCCGCACCGACACGATCAGCATCGTCGCCACGCCGCTGCCCGGCTCCGGTGTGGTGACCTTCCCGCACAGCGTCACCGCCGGCCAGCTGGTGCTGAGCTATTCGCAATGCTTGAAAAACATGGCTGCGTGCAGCACGGTCACCCCGTTTCCCGATCCGAAGGCCACCTTGGCCGGCACGAGAATGGTCAACGGTTTGGTAACGTTCAAATTCGCGCCGACCAACAAGACCGGCAGCGTGAACGTGAGCGTCAACCAGCCCGTGTGGCTGCCGCCGACGGCCGGCAAGCTGACTTTCGGCGTGTACAAACCGACCCCGCTGATCTACATCCGCGAGGTTTTCTGATGAGGGCGCGTCAAGAACATTCCATCCTGCTAAGGCTATGCGGTCGAAATCAGACGGTTTTAGTTGCTGATCGCAAATTTCGTGTTAAATCGCGGTGAAACTTGAATATAATCAAGACGCTACCGTGCGAACTTCGCGCGCGGTATTCATATAGATTGCGGGCATGGGATTTTTCTCGAAATCAAAGAAGAAGGATGGCTTGCTGGCGATCGCCTTGCATGGCGAGGGCGTGTTCGCCGCCCGGATCAAGCGCCAGGCCGAGGGCTTGCCGCGCGTTACCATGGCATCGTTTTATCCTGCCGACAAGGGCAGCGGCCCGGACATGCTGGAAAAGACGGGCAAGGATTTGCACGCGAGTAGCTTCCGCTGCACGACCATTCTCGGCGCCGGTGAATACCAGTTACTGTCGGTGGAGTCGCCCAATGTGCCGGCCGACGAACTGCGCACCGCCGTGCGCTGGCGCCTGAAAGACATGCTCGACTTTCCCGCCGACCAGGCCAGCATCGACGTGCTCGACATTCCCACCGATAAAGCCCAGGGCCGCAGCCAGTCCGTGTTCGCCGTGGCCGCGCGCAACAGCCTGATCGAAAGCCGCCAGAACCGCTTTGTCGACGCCGGCGTGCCGCTGAGCGTGATCGACATTCCCGAAATGGCGCAGCGGAATATCTCGGCCCTGGTCGAGCCGGAAGGGCGCGGCGTGGCCATGCTCTCGTTCGGCACCGAGGGGGGCTTGTTGACGGTCACCTACAAAGGCGAGCTGTACCTGGCGCGCCGCATCGATGTGACCCTCGATCAATTGCTCGACAGCGATCATGATCGCAAGAACGTGTGCTACGACAAGATCACCCTCGAATTGCAGCGTTCGCTTGACCATTTCGACCGCCAGTACAACTTCATCAATGTCTCGAAACTGGTGCTGGCGCCGACCGGTGCGAGCGGTCTCGACGAATACCTGTCCAGCAATCTGTACACCAAGGTCGAATCGCTCGACCTGGCCTCGGTGCTGGATCTGGGCAGCGTGCCGGACCTGGCTGCGCTGGCCCAGCAGCAGCGCTTCTTCCTGACCCTGGGTGCGGCGCTGCGGCAAGAGGAGGCCGCCTCTTGAGCCAGCAGATCAATCTGTTCAACCCGGAATTTCTCACACAGAAGAAGATCTTCACGTCCCACGCCATGCTGCTCGCGCTTGGCGTGCTGGTGGCCGGCGCGCTGGCGCTGGTGATGGTGGGCCGTCACACGGTGGCCGTGCTCGAAGCCGAGGCGGCGGCCGGCGCCGAGCAGCTGGCCTTGAAAAAGGAACGCCAGGCCAGGGTCATGACGGAGTTCGCCCCGCGCCAGAAAAGCAAGGAGCTCGACAACCAGATCGCCAGCGCGCAAGCCGAGCTGGCCTCGCTGCACCAGGTGTCCGCTGTGCTCAACGGCAAGACCATGAGCGACGCGCGCAAGGGCTATTCACGCTTTTTCAAGGCGCTGGCGCGCCAGTCCACGGGTGAGCTGTGGCTGACCGGGGTGCGCATCGGCGGGGTCCAGTCGCAGATCGCGCTGCAGGGCAGGGCGCTCGATGCCAATCTGGTGCCGGCCTATGTCAGCCGGCTCACGCGCGAGCCGGCCATGCAGGGCAAGAGCTTTTCCAGCCTGCAGATCAGCCGCGCCCGCTTGCAGGTGGACGGCAAGGAATCGGAAGACCCGTCCCGGCTGGCCCCGTATATCGATTTCACCCTGCAGGATGTGACGGCCGAGCGGGCGGCAGTGTCCGCCGGCGCCGTTTTCGCCGCGCCCACCGCGCCCTCCGAGATGACCCAGGTGGCGGACCGGATCAAGGCGGAGGTTGCCAAATGAAAGCGCGCCTGCTCAAGCTGCAACTGAAAATCGATGCGATGAGCGTGCGCGAGCGCGCCATGGTGTTCGGCGCCACGGTCGGCGTGATCGTGTTCGTCATGTTCGCCATGCTGTTCGACCCGCTGTTCGCGCGCCAGAAAACCTTGCGCAGCCAGATCAGCCAGCAGCAAAACAATATGCAGGGCATCGACGCCGAAATCACGGCCATGGTGCAAGCCCACGCGATCGATCCGGACCTGGCCAGCAAGGCGCGCCTGGCGGCGCTCAAGGAAACCAGTGCCACCCTGTCGGCAAGCCTGCGCACGGCGCACAAGAGCCTGGTGGCGCCAGAACGCATCGCGCCGCTGCTCGAATCGATCCTCAAGGCCAATGGCCGGCTGCGCCTGGTGGCCCTGAAAAGCTTGCCGGTGACCGCGTACGGCGGCGCATTCGAGCCCGATCCGCGCCTGGCCGACGCCCCGGCCACCGACAGCGCGTCGCCTAGCGCGTCGCCTAGCGCGTCGCCTAGCGCGTCGCCTAGCGCGTCGCCTGGCGCGTCGCCGGGGATTACCGGCCGCGCCATCTATCAGCACGGGGTCGAGGTGACGGTGCGCGGCAATTACCTGGACATGATCAATTACATGGATGCGCTCGAAGCGATGCCGGCCCAGCTGTTCTGGGGCAAGGCCCACCTGGAGGTCGATGCGTATCCGGAGGCGCGTCTGAGCCTGACCTTGTACACACTCAGCCTGGACAAGAAATGGATGGCCTTGTGAACGCGCGCCTGCTGCTGTGCGCCGCCGCGCTGGCGCTGCAAGGCGCGGCCATGGCCCAGCCGCTGGCCGACCCGACCCGCCCGCCAGCGCGCTTTTACGCACCGGCCGGCGACCCGGCCACGGCGCCGCCGCCCCCAATGGCGAACGCGGCGCCGCAACTGCAGTCGGTGCTGATCGCGCGCCATCCCGGCGGGCGCCACGTGGCGGTGATCGACGGCCAGACCGTGCGCCTGGGCGACCAGTTCAAGGGCGCAAGAGTGGCCCAGATGACGCAAACCGAAGTTGTCCTGGTGGACGGCAAGAGCCGCCGCGTATTGCGGCTGTACCCGCCGGCGCCACCGCCGCAGCGGCACAACGAGAGAGACTGACAAACAGCATGCAAAAACACCGTGTGGTATACCTCGTGATGGCAAGCGCCGCGCTCCTGGCCGGCTGCGAGGCCACGCCCAAGCGCGACACCTACGACAACATCACCGCCCAGGTGGCGGCCGCCGCGCGCCCCGTGCCCGCCACGGCGCGGCCCGACGATCCGGTGGCGGCGGCCCTGCTGCCGCCGGTCGCGGCCCTGGCCGGGCAATTGCCCAAGTCGCGACAAGCGCTCGAAGAACGCTTCAATGTCAGCTTCAACAACGTGCCGGCGCAGCAATTCTTCAATTCGATCGCCACCGGCACGCGCTACAACATGCTGATCCATCCCGAGGTCAGCGGCAACATCAGCGCCAACCTGAAGGACGTGACCCTGGCCGAAGCGCTCGACGCCGTGCGCGAAATGTACGGCTACGACTACCGCATCGAGGGCAACCGCGTCTCGATCAAGCCGCTCACCATGCAGACGCGCATGTTCCAGGTCAACTACCTGGTCGGCAACCGCAAGGGCAAATCGAATCTGCGCGTGACCTCCACCTCGGTTTCGAATGCCGGCACCAGCAACAGCGGTGGCGGCAGCGGCAGCTCGGGGCAGGGCAACAATAGCAGCGGCAATAACAATAACAACAACCAGGGCGGCGAGGGCAGCACCACCGAGCGTGCCGACAGCAGCAATGTCAGCACCACCTCGGAGAGCGATTTCTGGGTCGAACTCAAGGCCTCGATCGGCGCCATTATCGGGTCGAAAGAGGATGGCCGCACGGTGGTGGTCAATCCGCAGTCGGGTGTGGTGGTGATCCGCGCCATGCCGGAGGAATTGCGCAATGTCGACCTGTTCCTGAAGGCGACCCAGCTGTCAGTCGGGCGCCAGGTGATTTTGGAAGCCAAGATCCTCGAAGTGGAATTGAACGACAGCTACCAGAGCGGCATCAACTGGGCTTCGTTCGCCTCCTTCCCCGGCTCGCACGGCAACCGTGTCTCGACCGGCTTGCTCACACCAGGCACCACCTTGAGGCCGCTGCCGTTCGACGGCGGCCAGCCGCCGGTCATCACCGATGGCAAGGGCATTGCCGCCAGCACCGGCTTCCTGCTCTCGAATGCGGCGTCGGCGGCCGGATCGATGTTCGGACTGGCCTTCCAGACCAGCAATTTCGCCGCGCTGATTTCCTTCCTGGAATCGCAAGGCACCGTGCACGTGCTATCGAGCCCGCGCATTGCCACGATCAACAACCAGAAAGCCGTGCTCAAGATCGGCACCGACGAGTTTTACGTGACCGGCGTGTCGACCACCACCAGCACGGGCGCGACCAATAATACGGTCAGCCCGAGCGTGACCTTGCAACCCTTCTTTTCCGGCGTGGTGCTCGACGTGACCCCGCAGATCGATGACAAGGGCAATATTTTGCTGCACGTGCATCCTTCGGTCAGCCAGGTGACGACGGTCAGCAAGTCCGTCAGCCTGGGCAGCGCCGGCAACCTCAGCCTGCCGCTGGCGGCCTCGTCCACGTCGGAAATCGACAGCATGGTGCGCGGCCAGGATGGGCGGGTGGTCGCCATTGGCGGCTTGATGCGCCAATCCTCGACCGCCGACGGTTCGCAAGTGCCGGGCGCGGGTAGTCTGCCGGTGATCGGCAACCTGTTCCGCAACAAGGCCAATGTCAACCAGAAGCGCGAACTGGTGGTGCTGATCAAGCCGACCATCGTCGACGGCCCGAATGGCTGGAATCAGGACTTGCTCGACACCAGCCGCCGCTTCGACGACCTGGACCCGAACGCGGCGGGGCGCCGCTGACATGTACACCTCGCACTTCGGCCTGCGCGAAGTCCCGTTCGGCATTACCCCGGACACGAGTTTCTTTTTCACCAGCCCGCATTCGCAGGAAGCGCTCAATACCCTGCTGGTGGCCGCCAGGAATGGCGAAGGCTTCATCAAGATCACCGGCGAAGTCGGCACCGGCAAGACCTTGCTGTGCCGTAAATTCATGGCGACCCTGGGCGACACTTTCTTCACCGCCTACATTCCCAACCCCTACCTGGAACCGCGCACCCTGATGCTGGCCCTGGCCGACGAACTGGAAGTGGTGCTGGACAAAAATGTCGACCAGCATCAGTTGATCAAGGCCATCACGCACAGGCTGCTGGCCTTGGCCAATGAGGGCAAGCGCGTGCTGCTGTGCCTGGACGAAGCGCAGGCGATTCCCATCGACAGCCTGGAAGCGCTGCGCCTGCTGACCAACCTCGAAACCGAAAAACGCAAGCTGTTGCAGATCGTGCTGTTCGGCCAGCCCGAGCTGAACCGCAACCTGGCCCTGCGATCGATCCGCCAGTTGGCCCAGCGCATCACCTTTCACTACCATCTGGGACCGCTGACCCGCGACGACGTCGAGTATTACCTGGCGCACCGGCTGCGGGTGGCCGGCTTCACCGGCGCGCGCCTGTTCAGCCGGCCGGCGGTAGGCGCGCTGTATGCGGCCAGCGGCGGCATTCCGCGGCTGGTCAACATCCTCGCGCACAAGGCGCTGATGCTGTGCTACGGGCAGGGCAAGCAGCAAGTGAGCCGCCGCCACGTGCGCGCGGCGATGCGCGATACCATTTCCGCCAGGCGCCGTCTGTGGCCCTGGTTTGTCGCGCTGGCGCTGACCCTGGCGGCGGGCGGGGGACTTACCTGGGCCTTGAACACATGAGTCTGATCAACAAGATGCTGCAAGACCTCGACAAGCGCGGCGCGCCCGGCGCCGATGGCGCCCCGGCCGATATCCGCCCGGTGGGGCGCAGCGAGCGCGCCGTGCCGCTGCCGGTGGTGATGGGGGCGCTGGCGGGCGTGCTGATCCTGGGCGCAGGCGCGGCGATCGGCTGGCGTTTCCTGCACCAGCAGCCGGTGGCGCCGGGCCCGCAGCTCGTGATCAAGCCGCCGGAACAATTGCCGCTGCCGCAAGCCGTCCAGCCGCCCCAGATTGCGAGAGTGGCGACGACGCCGCCGCCACCGCAGCCTGCGGCTAGTCCGGCAACGGAGTCGTCCACGCTCAGGCGTATTCCGGAGCTGGAAAAGATGCAAAAGACGCTGCTTCAGAGCACCCGGGATGCTTCCCTGGCTGCACCTGCGGTAACGGACAAGGGATTGCCCGCCGGGCAGTCCGCGCAGAAGGAGCTTCCCGCGCTGGCGCGGACGGAACGGGAGCGGATCAGGCGCAGCCGGGAGCCGGAGGTGGCCGCGGCTGAAGCCGGCAAAAATCGCCCGGCGGCCCCACTGCGCACGAAGACCTTGGAAACGGACGTCGAGGTGGCGCCGCAGTCCGGACGTCAGGCGCCGGCCGGGCTGGGTGCCGAGGGCGCTTACCGGCGCGCCCTGGCCAGCCTGCAGGAAGGGCGCATAGCGGAGGCGGTGGCGCAGCTGGAGCAGGCGCTTGGCATCGATGCGCGCCACGAGGCGGCGCGCCAGACCCTGGTCGGCATCCTGATCGAGCAGCGCCGCACCGACGAGGCGATGCGCTTGCTGCAGGCCGGGCTGGCGCTCGACACCAGACAGCCGGCCATGGCCATGCTGCTGGCGCGCCTGCAGATCGACAGCGGCGGATCCGGGGTAGCGACCCTGATGGCGAGCTTGCCGGCGGCCGTGGGCAATGGCGAGTACCACGCCTTCCTGGCCGGCGCGCTGCAGCGCGAGCGGCGCCACCAGGAGGCGGTGGAGCAGTATCAGGCCGCGCTGCGCGGCACGCCCGACAATGCTGTGTGGTCGATGGGACTGGGGATCTCGCTGGAAGCCGAAAAGCGGCTCCCGGAAGCGCTGGCGGCGTTCCAGCGCGCCCGGGCGGCGGGGACCTTGTCGCCCGAGTTGCAGGGGTTTGTCGAGCGCAAGGTGGGCGCATTGGGGCGCTGACATGCCGCGGCCCTGCAAGGTTCGGAAACGTGACGTATTATTATTCTCCCACGTCAATTTCCTTATCCAGCCATGAGCATCGCCAACGAATCGCCCGACCAGCCTGACGTGACCGCCCTCATCGCCGAACTCGATGCTTACCAGGACAGCCTGTACCCGCCGGAATGCAGGTATGCGCTGGACCTGGCGTCGTTAAAGCAATCGAATGTCCTGTTTGCCGTGGCGAGGGACAGTACGGGCCAGGCGATCGGCTGCGGGGCGATCGTGCTCGAACCGGAATTTGGCGAAGTCAAACGCCTGTATGTCAGTCCCCGGAGCCGGGGGCAAGGCGTCGCCAGGGGGCTCATGGCATTGCTCGAAGCGCGGGCCATGGCGGCGGGCTGTCAGGTGTTCCGGCTAGAAACCGGACCGTTCCAGCCCGAGGCGATGGGAATGTATATATCGGCCGGCTATGCGCGGCGCGGACCGTATGGCGATTACAAGGACGATCCGATGAGTATATTCATGGAAAAGCGCATCGCAGCCTGAGGCTGGCGCTACAAACTGGCCAGCTCGCCCCAGATCTGCTTCATCGGAAAGCGTAACTTCGCATGGTCTTCATGCAGGGCTTCCGCGATCGCGCAGCCGGGCTGGCTGGTCAGGCGCTGCTGCGCCTCGGGCAAGGTCTTGCCGTCGGCCGCGCGCAGCACGTGCACCGCCAGCCCCGCGCCGTCCTCGTCGCGTCGCGCCACCACGCCCAGCTCCCCGTTCTCCAGCCGCACCAGGGTGCCGGGCGGATAGGCGCCGATCTGCGTGGCGAAATGCCCGAGCACGATCTGGTCGTAGGGCATCTCGTTACCTGCGCATAAGCGTTGCAGGGCCACCGGCGGCAGCAGGGAGCGCCGGTAATTGCGCGCCGAGACAAAGGCGCAATAGCGGTCGGCCAGCCCGATCAGCTTGGCGTTTTGCGAAATCTCGTCGCCCAGCTTGCCGGCCGGATAACCGCTGCCATCGTCATTTTCGTGATGCATCAGCACCAGGTCGAGCCAGGCGTCGTCGCTGACGCCGGCAAAGCGCAGCATGTCGACGCTGGCCGAGGGATGGCGCCGCACCAGCGCCCGTTCTTCGTGCGACAGCGCGCCATCCTTGTTCTGGAACAGTTCGGCCTGGCGTACCATGCCCACGTTCATGCTCAGGGCGGCGGCCGTGATCACCAGCACTTCGGCCGGTGTCTTGAGCATGGCGCGCGCGATCAGGCAAGCGACGACGGCCGCCTCGGTGCAATGACGCACGGCATAGGCGCCGGCGATCTGGTTGAGGAAAATGGCGGCCAGGGCGATGTCGGCACCGCGTTCGACGGTGGCGATCAGGTCTTCGGCGATGGCGCGCAGTTCGCGGTCGGCGCTGCCCTGGTCGCGCAAGTCCATCAGGGTGCGTTCGAGGCGGCGGTTGATCTGGTTCAGCGATTGCAGCACCGACACCGGCGACGAGGCTTCGGCGTACAGGCCGGCTTCGATCCAGTCGTCCAGCTGGCCGGGCGCGAGGACCTGGCCTTTTTGCAGCAGCGGACGGTTCGACGAGGGCGTGCTGAAAATATCCCAGCGCAGCGGTTCGCCGAATGCCAGATCTGCCAGGGTGATGCGCCTGATTGCCATGATGATGTTCCAGCCTGGTGAATCACAGTCTTGCGAGGCGCTCCAGCGCCAGGCGCAAGGTTTCGTCTTTCTTGGCGAAGCAAAAACGCACAATGCCGGACTCCCGGCCCTGGCTGTAAAACGCCGAGACGGGAATGGCGGCGACCTTGATGTCGGTGGTCAGCCATTGTGCAAAATCCGACTCCAGTATAGGCGAAATCGCCTCATACTTGACGCACTGAAAATAAGTTCCGTCGGCTGGCAACAACGTGAAGCGCGAGCCTTTCAGGCCGTCGCGGAACAGGTCGCGCTTGCGCTGGTAAAACGCGGGCAGGTCGCGGTACGGGGCCGGATCGGCCATGTAGGTGGCCAGGCCGTGCTGCATCGGCGTGTTGACGCTGAAGACATTGTATTGGTGGACTTTGCGGAACTCCGCCATCAGGCTGGCGGGCGCGGCGACGTAGCCGATTTTCCAGCCGGTCACGTGGTAAGTCTTGCCGAAACTCGATACCACGAAGCTGCGCTCGGCCAGTTCCGGATAGCGGCATACCGACTCGTGACCCGCGCCGTCGTAGACCATGTGTTCGTAGACTTCGTCCGACAAAATCAATATGTCGCTGCCGCGCACGATGTCGGCCAGGGCGTGCAGGTCGGGCGCGCGCAGGATCGAGCCGGTCGGGTTGTGCGGGGTGTTGATGACGATCAGGCGCGTGCGCGGGGTGACGGCCGCGGCGATGCGGTCCCACGGCACGCTGTAGCCTTGCTCGCCGAGCTGCATGGCGACCGGCACTGGCACGCCGCCGGCCAGGGTGATGGCGGGCAGGTAGCTGTCGTAGGCCGGTTCGATGACGATCACTTCGTCGCCGGGGTGCACGCAGCACAGGATGGCGGTGGTCAAGGCCTGGGTGGCACCGGCGGTGACGGTGATCTCGCTGGCGGGGTTGTATTGTGCGCCGTAGAGGGCGGCAATCTTGGCGGAGATAGCTTCGCGCAAGGCGGGCACGCCGGTCATCATCGGATACTGGTTGTGACCGGCGCGCATGGCCGTGTCGACATGATCGAGCAGGGCAGGGTCGCAGGCGAAATCGGGAAAGCCCTGGCCCAGGTTGACCGCGCCATGCTCGCTGGCCAGCGCCGACATCAGCGAAAAGACGGTGGTGCCGACGGCGGGCAGGCGGGTATGCAGGACGGGAGTGGACATGGAGCGTTCGGATAGTGAAGGGAATAACTATTCTAGCGCAGGCGCAGGCGCGGGCGGCCGGTGCTGGCCTGCCTTATTCGCCGGGGCGGTCGACAGCAGGGCTGTCGAATGTCCCATGCCGACCGGCTTGAGCTGAAGTCGACAATGCTTTATGAGCAGGTTCCTGGAAGTCGCCGTTTCTTGATTGTTTTTTGAAATTCTCTCGGCGATCTCATTATTGCGGTTTCACCTGGCTCAGCGAGTTCAATAATCTCAATCGCTAGTCGCTTCCTGGCCATGCATCAAGGATAGTTCCACTGGGGAGTCCACTTCAGGCCATATCGTTATACACATCTTTTTTCATTAACAAAATCAGTGACTTGCAGCGGCCTTGCTCCGGTCGCCACCAGCATGGGCGAACGCAGAAATGATGCGACTGATGCCAAACGCCCACATTTCTGCCTAATTTTTGGGCAAAATTTCATGAAAATCGCCGCTCTGGGCTCAAGTAGCGCTGAGCGGGAAAAGATGTGTATAACGGTATGACTTCAGGCTCGCCTCCTGCCACTCGATTCATGGCGCGTGATCCTTACGATCGCCCCGCTATTCATATGCATCTGCGCCAGAATTTTATCGCTAAAAATCCCCTCAATCGTCACGTAGTTGCCATTCAAAGCCCTGATTTTTTCAGCTGCCAAACCCAGCTTGTCGAATGTTGTGGTATCTAATTTCAGCCACAAGCAATTTTTTTAAGATGCAGGAAATGGCTTTGATGCGGCGTTATGTCGACAAGAAAGTCAAGCGCCGCAAGGCTTTCTGCTTTGGCCTTTCAACACATTGGACAGCATATCGAGACTGAGCGAACTCACCCGCTCGCCGCACATTTGGTGAACATGGTGGCCCGAACGCGTCGCTGAATACTCACAGATTGTTGCGAAAAAATAAATCTTGACAAGAATGGCGATCATTATCATTATCACATTTATGCCTGTAAAGACATCATGCGGGTACGCAGCGAGCTGCACCTATGCGCGTCCACGCAGCGAACAAGCCATCATCGCAATTCCGGATGAGGATTTTTGATTATTATTTTTAAAAAAGGACGATTATTAAAATGGCTAAATTTTGGTATGGTAGCGAGTCCGACGATCATTTTACTGGCGATAATTTCGACGAAACGATGATAGGGAACAGCGGCAACGACACTCTCGAAGGCTTGGGCGGCAACGATTATCTGTCCGGAGGCTACGGCAACGATATACTTGATGGTGGCTTCGGAAATGACAATCTGAATGGCGGCAAGGGAAGCGACATTATCCTGGGTGGCGACGGTAACGACGCCATCTGCGGCGGTAGTGGCAGCGATGTCGATCGTTTATCAGGTGGACGCGGCGCGGATACCTTTGATTTTTACGACTGGGGTCATGGCAGAACCGATATCATCACGGATTTTAATTTTGCCGAAGGTGACGTTCTTCGGATCTTTCACGGAACGGTTGGAAGCAATGATGATGGACTGGTTGTCTTCGACCAGATGTTGCAAGTGGGCGGCGATACGATATTAAAGGAGGGTAGCGCCACTATTCAATTAATTGGCGTTGACCTGAACGCGTTGATCGCCTCGGGCAGCATTCATTATTTGCCTACTTAGCGTCAAAGTTCCGCATGCCTGATTCCGGTTGAATTGCTTTTTGCGCAAGTGCGAGACGGGAAATTCGACGCCAGGCACAGGCTGATCGTTGTGCGCAGGAATGCGTCGGCGGGGGAGCTGTCAGGCTTGAGCGGCCGGCTCCGCAGCCGCCAGCTTGACCCTGGCTTCGGGCAGCATGGGAGGACGTGAACGAACTCACCCACTCGTCGCTCATTTGGTGAATATGATGCCCCAAATGCATCGCTGAACGCTCACAAATTGTTGCGAAAAATATATTCGACAAGAATAACGACAATTATCATTATGGCATATCTGCCTGAGAAAGCATCATGGGGTACGAAACGAACTGCAACCTATGGGCCTTCACGCAGCGAACAAGCCATCGGCATCGCATTGCCGGATAAGGATTTTTGATTATTATTTCTAACAGGAAAACGATTATTAAAATGGCTAAACTTTGGTATGGTAGCGAGTCCGACGATCATTTCACGGGCGATAATTTCGACGATAAGATGATAGGAAATAGCGGCAACGACATTCTCGAAGGCTTGGGCGGCGACGATTATCTGTCCGGAGGCTACGGCAACGATACGCTTGATGGCGGCTTCGGAGATGATGATCTGAATGGCGGCAAGGGAAGCGACATCATCCAGGGTGGCGACGGTAACGACGCCATCTGCGGCGGTAGCGGCAGTGATGTCGACCGTTTATCAGGTGGACACGGCGCGGATATTTTTAGGTTTTACGACTGGGGTCATGGTAGAACCGATATCATCACCGATTTTAATTTTGCCGAAGGTGACGTTCTTCGTATCCTTCACGGAACGGTTGGAAGCAATGATGACGGACTGGTTGTCTTCGACCAGATGTTGCAAGTTGGCGGCGATACGATCTTAAGGGAGGGCGGCGCCACTATTCAATTGATTGGAGTTGGTCTGAACGCGTTGATCGCCTCGGGCAGCATTCATTACGAGCCTACTTAGCGCCAAAGTTCCGCATGCCTGATTCCGGTCGAGTTATTTTTTGTGCAAATACGAGACGGGGAAATTCGACGCCAGGCACAGGCTGACGCTCGTGCGCAGGCTCCGCGGCCAAGCGTCCACCGGAGCGAGCGGGGTGTTGTGCCACTCATCGATGCGGATGAGCGCCCCGTTTCGCTGCTTCCATCAAAGGGGACATTCCACGGCGCTACCTCGCGCTGTGCCGGCCCGTGCATGATCGAAGGGATGTTTCCACGAATTGCCTGGCGGCCGATGCCGCCATGCTCATGGAATAAACCTGGCAAGAACAATTTTTTACTGTCCAGTCAGTCCCACAACGGACAGGCAATGCGCGTGAAATCCGGGTGCGTTGCGCGCTGATTCGGCAGGCGCCGGCGGGAGTTGTCAGGTTTGAGCGGCCGGTTCCGCAGCTGTCAGCTTGACCCAGGCCTCGGGCAGCATGATGCGGAACATGCCCGCCTGCGCCGTCTTGCGCGCCAGTTTCAGTAGCGCCTTGTCCTTGGTAATGAGGATATCGGCGCTCGCATCGCGCGCCAGTTCCAGGAATTTCTGGTCGTCGCGGTCGGTGCAGACCGGCAGGCGCACCGGTTTGGTGTCCGGCGCGACGACGGCGATCAAGGCGTCGAAGCGCGCCGCCGCAAGCGGGCGGCTCGCTTCGTCGAGCGGCAGGTGCTTGTAGTGCAGCACCACCAGATATTCCTCGCGACAATCGGCGCGGGTGACGGCCTCGACCGCGCCACGCTCGATGGCGGCCAGCAGGCTGGCCCAGCGCGGATCGTGGAAGACGAACAGGTCGAGGCAGACATTGGTGTCGAGCACGATGCGTTTGGCTGGAGCGGGTATCATATTGGTCTGTTTATTCGTAGTAAGTTGATTGAATCTTATGCTGATTGTCTTGTCGCCCGCCAAATCGCTGGACCTTGAAACGCCCCCGACCACCGAACTTCACACCACGCCCGATTTTCTCGACCGTTCCAGCGCGCTGATCGACGTGCTGCGCCACTATTCGCCGCCCGAGCTGGCCAGCCTGATGCATCTGTCCGATACCCTGGCCGACCTCAACGTCGGCCGCTACGCGAGCTGGAGCAAGGACACCAGCGAGGCGCGCCAGGCGATCATGGCCTTCAACGGCGACGTCTACGCCGGCTTCGATGCGCGCACCCTCAAGCCGGGCCAGCTCGATTATGCGCAGCACAGCGTGCGTATTTTATCCGGGCTGTACGGTGTGCTGCGCCCGCTCGACCTGATTCATCCGCACCGGCTCGAGATGGGCACCAAGCTGGCCACGCCGCAGGGCAAGGACCTGTACGCGTTCTGGGGTGAAACCGTCACCGGCGCGCTCAATGAGGCGATTGCTGCCAAGGGGGCCAAGGTGCTGGTCAATCTGGCGTCGCAGGAATACTTCAAGTCGGTCAAGCCCAAGCTGCTGTCGGTGCCGGTCGTCACCCCCGTGTTCGAGGACTGGAAGGGCGGCAAGTACAAGATCATTTCCTTCTTCGCCAAACGGGCGCGCGGGTTGATGGCGCGCTATGCGGCGGTCAAGGGCATTGTCGATGCCGAGAAGCTCAAGAGTTTCAAGGTCGATGGCTATGCGTTCGACAAGCATGATTCCGACGACCGCACGTGGGTGTTCAGGCGCAAGGTCGAGGTTTGAGGCCAATTGCGCGTGATCGCAAATAGCGCCGAAGGACGTTAACATTAAAACCGTCGCCCCCGCGCCAAGGCGGCACTCGGCGGGGGCGACGGAATTTAGGTCGACGCGATAAGGGGCGACGTGCTACTGGCGCCAACAAAAAACCGGGTCTCCCCGGTCTTTTTCATTTTCCTCAATGCAATCAGCGGGCCGGACGGTTTGACCTGGCCCAGAACTTCCACCACGATTTGCCGCTGGCGTTCGGGTCGAGGAACTTGCTGTTCGGGTAGTTGCGCACGAAAATGCGCTTGGTGTCGTCGCGCAGCTCCGGCATGCCCAGCTTGTCGTAGTTGCGCATCATCAGGAACAGCGCTTCTTCGCGCGCCGGCGCATCCTGGTAGTCCGATACCGCCGCCATCGCACGGTTCAGCGACGCAAGATACGCGCCGCGATCGTGGTAGTAGTTGGCAACGTGCACTTCGTACTGCGCCATCGCATTCACCAGATACTTCATGCGGGCAATCGAATCCGCCGCGTAGATGCTCTCAGGGAACTTGTCGACCAGGGCCTTGAAGGCGGCGAACGCTTCGCGCGTCGCTTTCGGGTCGCGTTCGGTCGGGTCTTGCTCGTAGACGAAGCTCAGGAAGCCGATCTGGTCGTTGAAGTTGATCAGCCCGCGCAGGTAGTACATGTAGTCGACGTTGGCATGGTTCGGGTGCAGCTTGATGAAGCGCTCCACCGCCGCCAGCGCCTGCGCCTGGTCCTGGCTCTTGTAGTAGGCGTAGGCGATTTCCATCTGCGCCTGCACTGCATAATTGCCGAACGGGTAGTTGGTTTCGAGGCGCTCGAACAGCTTGATTGCCGCCTCGTAGTGGCCACCGGCCATTTCTTCGCGTGCCTCAGCGTATAATTTCGTCACCGGCCAGTTTTTGGTCTCGTCGGTTTTTTCCGGCAACAAGCTGCAAGCGGACAAACCGAGCAGAAGAGAAGCAGCAACGGTAGTAGCAACAGTACGGGCAACAACACGCGATAATTTTTTTTGCATAACTTTTTGCAAGAGAGTATTAACTGAGATTCAACGAAAGGCTGATTATAGCCGATGGGACTGCTGTGATATTAACTCCAACGCCGAATTCGGCGGATTTGCCCTTAGACCCCGATCTGGAGATCGACCTCGACGACGAGGCAGGCGACGAATACGTGCCTGCCGCCCCCGGCATCGACCTCTCCCCGATCCACCTTGAACTGACGCCGGACGCTTGCGGCCACCGTCTGGACAAGGTCATTGCCGGCCTGGTTCCGCAATTTTCGCGCAGCCGCCTGCAACTGTGGTTCGAAGCCGGCCACGTGCTGGTCGACGGCAAACCCGCGCGCGGCAAAGACACCGCCTACGGCGACGAAGCGGTCGTCATCCTGCCACAAAGCGCGCCGGAAGACGAGGCCTACACGCCGGAAGCGATGGAACTGAACATCGTCTTCGAGGACGAGCATATCATCGTCATCAACAAACCGGCCGGTCTGGTCGTGCATCCGGGCGCCGGCAACTGGTCCGGGACCCTGCTCAACGGCTTGCTGCACCACTGCCCGCAACTGGCCGGCGTGCCGCGCGCGGGGATCGTGCACCGGCTCGACAAGGATACCAGCGGCCTGATGGTGATCGGCAAAACCCTGGCGGCGCAAACCGACCTGGTGCGCCAATTGCAGGCGCGCAGCGTCAAGCGCGAGTACTTTGCGCTGGTCTGGGGCACGCCGCAACTGAGCAGCACCATCGACGCCTCGATGGGTCGCCACCCGAAAGACCGGGTCAAGATGGCTGTGTCGACCAATTTCTCGGCCAAGCCGGCCATTACCCACTACCAGCGCATCGCCACCGGTATGTTGGACCGTCGTCCCGTCAGTTTGGTTCAATGCCAGCTCGAGACCGGCCGCACCCACCAGATCCGCGTGCACATGCTCTCGATCGGCTTCGCGCTGGTGGGCGACGCCGTGTACGGCAAGCAGCACCTGACGCCGGTCTTCCCGCGCCAGGCCCTGCAGGCGCGCCGTCTGGGCCTGGTGCATCCGGCCACGGGCGAGGACATGGAATGGATCGTGCCGCTGGCCGATGATTTCGCCGAGCTGATCGCACGCGCCGGCATCCCCGAGCCCGAGCAGGTGTGATGCCTGGCGTGCATGTCATCGTGCCCGACTGGCCGGATATGCCGGCCGGGGTCAGGGCCATCGCCACCACCCGGCCCGGCGGCGTCAGCCCGGCGCCGTATGACGACGGGGCTGGCGGGGGCGGGCTGAACCTGGGCGACCATGTCGGCGACGATGCGGCGCTCGTAGGACTGAACCGGGCACGCCTGCGCCAGTCGCTGCCTTGTGAGCCGGCCTGGATGTCGCAGGTGCATGGGGTGGCCGTGGTCGACGCCGCCGGCGTGCAGCCGGGCCAGCCGGTGCCGGTGGGCGACGCCAGCATCGCCAAGGTCCCCGGCGTGGTGTGCGCCATCATGACGGCCGATTGCCTGCCGGTGCTGTTCGCGTCGAGGGACGGCAAGGTGGTGGGCGCCGCGCACGCGGGTTGGCGCGGGCTGGCCGCCGGGGTGTTGGGCGACACCGTGGCGGCCATGCGCGCGGCCGGTGCCGGCGAGATCACTGCCTGGCTGGGCCCGGCAATCGGTCCGGCCCGGTTCGAGGTCGGCCGCGACGTGGTCGATTGTTTTATTGCTGAGGCGGATGGCGCTGACGAGGAAAGCCAGAGCGCGCAGTGTTTCACGCCGTGTCCCGGGCGTCCGGGCAAGTATCTGGCCGATATCTACTGGCTGGCGCGCATCGCGCTGGCACGCGATAACGTGACGGATGTTTCCGGCGGCACCTATTGCACCGCCAGTGAGCCCGGCCGCTTTTATTCCTACCGCCGCGACCAGGTCACGGGCCGCCAGGCCAGCCTGATCTGGATCGAATGAGGCCGGCGGCGCTAGTCGCTGCTGGAGCTGCTGTCGCTGCCGCCGCTGTCACTGCCGCCACTGTCACTGCTGTCGCTGCTGCCGCTATCGCCGCCGCCGGCGTCGCTGAAGTCGCTGGTATCGTGGCGGCGCGGCTCGTCGTCAGTGTGCTGGCCCGCGTTGCGTTCGCGCTGCGCGCGTGCGCGGCGCGCCTGTTCCTCTTTGTGTGCGATCTTCATGCGCCGCATCTTGGAGCCGGCGATGTACCAGACTATTGACAAAGGCAACACACAATAGCCCAAAAACGTCATAATCCCTGCGACAATACTGTGCTCGGTAATTGCCATCAGGCCAACAACATAGATCCATGCAATAGCGACAAGCCACATACAACTTTCCTTGGAAAAGATTGAAACAATGAACGCAAACATGAATATGCCCGACCCGCAAGCGATGGCCTCCGCATGGATGGCGCAAATGACCGATCCGTCCGCCTGGCAGGCGATGTTCAAGGCGGCGCCGCTTGACGCCAGCCCCGTGGCCAACCTGCTCAAGGATGCCGGCGCGACCATCCCGCCGCAAGCGCTCGAATCGCTGCGCAACGATTACCTGCAAAAAGCAGCGGGATTGTGGCAGGAATTCCTGGCCGGGAAAACTCCCGCGCTCAGCGACCGCCGCTTTGCCGCCCCCGAATGGCTGTCGAATCCGATGTCCGCCTACAGTGCCGCATCATACCTGTTAAACGCCGAGTTTCTGACCGCCATGGCCGACGCCGTCGAGGCCGCCCCGCGCGAACAGCAAAAGATCCGTTTCGCCGTCCAGCAGATGGTTGACGCCATGTCGCCGGCCAATTTTCTGGCGACGAACCCGGAAGCCCAGCAAAAACTCATCGAAACCAAGGGCGAGAGCCTCACCCGCGGCCTGGCCAACATGCTGACGGACATGCAGAAAGGGCGCATTTCGCTGTCCGACGAGTCGGCGTTCGAGGTGGGCCGCAACGTGGCCACCACGCCGGGCCAGGTGGTGTTCGAAAACGAACTGTTCCAGCTGATCCAGTACACCCCGGCCACGCCGACCGTGCGCCAGGTGCCGCTGTTGATGATGCCGCCTTGCATCAATAAATTCTATATTCTCGATTTGCAGCCGGAAAACTCGGTGGTGCGCTACGCGGTGGAGCAGGGCAATACCGTGTTCCTGGTGTCGTGGCGCAATCCGGACGCCTCGATGGGCACGACCACCTGGGACGATTACGTCGAGAACGGCGCGGTCAAGGCGATCGAGGTCACGCGCGCCATTTCCGGCTCCGACAAGGTCAATGCCTTCGGTTTCTGCGTCGGCGGCACCATCATGAGCACGGCGCTGGCGGTGCTGGCGGCGCGCGGCGAACAGCCGGCGGCCAGCCTGACTTTGCTGACCACCTTGCTCGACTTCCAGGACACGGGCGTGCTGGAAGTGTTCATCGACGAAACCCAGGTCGCCATGCGCGAACAAGCCCTGGCCAAGGGCGGACTGATGCCGGGACGCGACCTGGCCACGACCTTCTCGTCCTTGCGTCCGAACGACCTGGTGTGGAATTACGTGCAGTCGAACTATCTGAAGGGCAAGGAACCGCCGCCGTTCGATTTGCTGTACTGGAATTCCGACAGCACCAACCTGCCAGGGCCGATGTTTTGCTGGTACTTGCGCAATACCTACCTGGAAAACAGCCTCAAGGTGCCGGGCAAGCTGACCGTGGCCGGGGCGAAGGTCGACCTGGGCGCGATCGAGGCGCCGGTGTTCGTCTACGGTTCCAGGGAAGACCACATTGTTCCCTGGAGCGCCGCGTATGGCTCGATGCACATTCTCAACCCAAGGAATGCCCAGGCAAACCGGTTTGTGATGGGGGCGTCCGGGCACATTGCCGGCGTCATCAACCCGGCCTCGAAGAACAAGCGCAGTTACTGGACCAATGACCAGCCCCCCGCTGGCAAAGGCAAGAGCAAGGCCAAGGCCAGTGTCGCGCCGGCGCAGGAATGGCTGGATGGCGCGACCGAGCACAAGGGCAGCTGGTGGCCGGGATGGGCGGCTTTCCTGGCTGACCATGGCGGCAAGCAGGTCAAGGCGCCGGCCAAGGCGGGCAGCAAGGCCTACCCGCCGATCGAGCCGGCGCCGGGGCGTTACGTCAAGGTCCGGGCGGACTGAGGCGGGCAATGGGACGGGGCAATGGGGGTTGCCCTGTACCTATGATTTGGGTGCGGCGCACTATTTGCTGCACGCGGCCCGGTAAAGTGGTATTTTTGCGAATATCCACTCTATAATGCAAAAAGTAGGCGTGTCAGGAGCGGACCTCAGTCCGCTTTTTTTTCGTGATCAGTCAACATGCGCTGCGGCGCAATAAGTGGAACCTTGAGATGAGTAGTGCAAAAAAGAGTACGGAACGCCTGATCAAGAAGTACCCGAATCGTCGTCTGTACGATACCCAGACCAGTTCGTATATCACCCTGACGGACGTCAAGCAGCTGGTGCTCGACGCGGATGAATTCACCGTGATCGACGCCAAGACGAGCGAAGACCTGACCCGCAGCATCCTGCTCCAGATCATCCTGGAAGAGGAAGCGAACGGCGCGCCGATGTTTTCCAGCGGCGTGCTGTCGCAAATCATCCGCTATTACGGCCATGCCATGCAGGGGATGATGGGCTCTTACCTGGAGAAAAATGTCCAGGCTTTCACGGATATCCAGAACAAGTTCACCACCGGCCAGACCGGGGCGTTCGAGGGGAAGCCGTTCAGTCCTGAAATGTGGACCCAGTTCATGAATGTGCAGGGACCGATGATGCAAGGGATGATGAATAACTACATCGACCAGAGCAAAAACCTGTTCGTGCAGATGCAGGAACAGATGCAAAACCAGAGCAAGAGCATTTTTGGGGCGGCGTTTCCGTTTCCGCCGGTGGAGAAGAAGTAATCTCTAGCTCGCTACTTTTCCTGTAGCCGTTCGCGTTACCAGAGCGTCGTTCCCACCACCGACCTCGTCGTCCCCGCGCCAAGGCGGCACTCGGCGGGGACCCAAGTTCATCGAGCCGCCGGCGTCTACAGTACGAACTTGGGTTCCCGCCTTCGCGGGAACGACGGAGCTCGTGCGCAGCGGCAACGCCTAAACCACCAACTCCCCGCCCCAAACAGGTATAATCGCAGATTACCCTGCCTTATTGTGCCTCCAACATGTCCGAACTTCGTCGTATTCCCCTTCCTGGTGCCGCTCCAAAAGTCGGCTTTGTCTCGCTCGGTTGCCCTAAGGCGCTGGTCGACTCCGAACAGATCCTGACCCAGCTGCGCGCCGAAGGTTACGAAACCGCCAAGTCGTACGAAGGCGCGGACCTGGTCATCGTCAACACCTGCGGCTTCATCGATGCCGCCGTCCAGGAATCGCTCGACGCCATCGGCGAAGCGCTGGCCGAAAACGGCCGCGTTATCGTCACCGGCTGCCTCGGCGCCAAAAAAGATGCTGCCGGCGACGACATCATCATGAAAGTGCACCCGAAAGTGCTGGCCGTCACCGGCCCTCACGCTCTCGGCGAAGTCATGGACTCGGTCCACCTGCACCTGCCCAAGCCGCATGAACCCTTCTTCGACCTGGTGCCGGCGCAAGGCATCAAGTTGACCCCGAAGCATTACGCTTACCTCAAGATTTCCGAAGGCTGCAATCACCGTTGCAGTTTTTGCATCATTCCATCGATGCGCGGCGACCTCGTTTCGCGCCCGATCGCCGACCTGATGCTGGAAGCCGAAAACCTGTTCAAGGCCGGCGTCAAGGAATTGCTGGTCATCTCGCAGGACACCAGCGCCTACGGCGTCGACGTCAAGTTCCGCTCCGGTTTCTGGAACGGCCGTCCGGTCAAGACCCACATGACGCAACTGGTCGAAGCGCTGGGCCAGCTGGCCGCGCAGTTCGGCGCCTGGGTGCGCCTGCACTATGTGTATCCGTATCCGCATGTCGACCAGATCATCCCGATGATGAGCGGCGGCTCGGTCCTGCCTTACCTCGACATTCCGATGCAGCACGCCCATCCGGACGTACTCAAGCGCATGAAGCGTCCGGCCAGCGGCGAGAAAAACCTCGACCGCATCCAGACCTGGCGCGCCATGAATCCGGACCTGACGATCCGCTCGACCTTCATCGCTGGCTTCCCGGGCGAAACCGAGGCCGAATTCGAATACCTGCTGGACTTCCTCAAGGAAGCCCAGATCGACCGCCTCGGTTGCTTCGCGTATTCGCCGGTGGAAGGCGCTACCGCCAACTTGCTGGACAATCCGGTGCCGGAAGAAGTGCGCGAAGAACGCCGTGGCCGCGTCATGCTGCTGCAGGAAGAAATCTCGGCCAAGCGCCTGCAGGCCAAGGTCGGCAAGACCATGCGCGTGCTGGTCGACGAAGTCGGCGGCAAGGAAGCCATCGGCCGCTCGTGGGCCGATGCGCCCGAAATCGACGGCGTGGTGCACATCAAGCGCTCGCTGGTGCCGGGCAAAAAGCTGACCGTCGGCGAATTCGCCGAGGTTACCATCACCGCCGCCGACGCCCACGATCTCTGGGCCTCGGTGGTCTAGTTCATCACGGCTGGCACGGCCGCACCGGTGGCCGCGCTGGCCACCGGAAAGAGCGCCAGCCGATGAAAATTTCCCCCCAGACCCAACTGATTCATCACGCCTACGAGCCGCCCGCCGGCTTCGCGGCGTTTCCCACCCCGATCCATCACGCCTCGACGGTCCTGTTCAAGGATGTCGCGGCCATGCGTTCGGGCGACTGGAAAGACAAGAGCGCCTACACCTACGGCCTGCACGGCACGCCGACCACCTTCACCCTGGAAGCGCGCCTGGCCGCCATCGAAGACGGCCAGTTCTGCCTGCTGGCGCCGAGCGGGCTGGCGGCCATCGCCATGGTCGATTTTGCGCTGCTCAAAAGCGGTGACGACGTGCTGTTGCCCGATAACGTGTACAACCCGAACCGCGAACTGGGCCGCTGGCTCAGCGCCGATTTCGGCATTACCGCGCGCTATTACGATCCGATGATCGGGGCCGGCATTGCACAGTTGATGCAGCCGAATACGAAACTGGTCTGGACCGAGGCGCCCGGATCGGTCTCGATGGAAGTGCCGGATCTGCCGGCGATTTGCAAGGCGGCGCATGCCGCGGGCGCGCTGGTGGCGCTGGATAACACCTGGTCCGCCGGGCTGGCGCTGCGCGGCTTCGAGCATGGCGTCGACATCATCATGCAGGCGCTGACCAAATACCAGTCGGGCGGCTCGGATGTGCTGATGGGCGCCGTGATCACGCGCGAGCGTGCGCTCAACGACCGCATCGCAATGGCGCACATGCGCCTGGGGCTGGGCGTGAGCGCCGATGATGCTTACCTGGTGCTGCGCGGGCTATCGAGCATGAAGCTGCGCTTCGAGGCGCACGACGCGGCGGCCCGCAAAGTGGCGCACTGGCTCAAATCGCGCCCGGAGATTGCGCGGGTGCTGCATCCGGCCCTGGCCGATTGTCCGGGGCATGAGCTCTGGAAGCGCGACTTTACCGGCGCGGGCGGCCTGTTCTCGGTGGTGTTCGATGCGCGCTACAGCGAGGAGCAGACCGACCGTTTCGTCGACAGCCTGGCTTTGTTCGGCATCGGATACAGCTGGGGCGGCGCGAACAGCCTGGTGATGCCGTACCGGATGCAGGCGATGCGCAAGGACTGGAAGGATGCCGGGGTGCTGGTGCGCTTCAATATCGGGCTGGAAGATGCCGATGATCTGATTGCCGACCTGGCGCAGGGGCTGGCGCGGCTGTAAGCCCTTGACCTTCCCGTCGCTACCCCCGTTGGCTCTGTCAATGCCAGAGGCGGCTCCCTCTTGAACTGGAAGCATATGCGACGTTTCATTGGCTTGTTTGTGCTTATCTTGTGTGGCTTGAGTATCTGGCTGCTCGGACCCTATCTGTTCCTCCCAAGTGGCACCACGACCATTAGTTGGCTGTATGCCGCTGACACATTTCACCAGTGTTCCCGTGAGGTCCCCGAGGCATCCGGTGACTATTGGATACCAACCGCTGAACAAATCCTTGATCTGGAAATGCAGATGATCAGGGTGATGTCCCAACGGGAGCAGGCCGGCCTGAGATTGCCGTATCCTGGCACGCGCTTCAACGGTCAGTATATTGGCTTCACGCGCCATGGTGCACGGTACATCTATGGGAATTTTTTCCCCAGTTATGAGGTCGGCGAACAGCGCTGGACGGCCGACTGGGCGCCTTTTGAAAGGCCCGTGATTGTGTGTGACGGTGGCCGCAATTTCTGGGGAATTGTCTATGACGTGCGGACCAAGCAGGTCGAACAACCGATCTTCAACGGCCCCGCTGACGGGGTCTATCCCGACATTCAAGTACGAAAACCGTCAACAGCGGTTGCGAACTGATACACCGATTCGAGAAGATGGCCGCTGTGCGGCGCGGCCTTGAAACCCCAAGAGTATCCTGTTCGTATTCTGAGCGTATGCAGCCCCTATCCCATCCAGCGTCCGGAAAACCGCCTTGGAACGAAAGCACCAACAAGAAACGGTCATGGGCCGCGTGTGCCAACGCCATCGGCCCAGCCTTTCGCGTGACTCGACGCCGTAGCCTGCGATCCGTGCTGAGATTCCTCGCCGGCGCAGCCAGGCCCAATGTGCTCTGGAAGCGCAGGCTCGGTCGGCATGTAGCTTACCTGGACGTTTGCGCGCGCGGCCGGATAGCCCTTTAACAGCCGGAATCGATTCTGGGAGAGGGATGAGCATGCGCGAATCATGGACCTGCGCGCCTGTGATTTGGGCTGCCAGCGGCAGTCCACGCTGATCTACCAGCACATGGTGTTTGCAGCCGAGCTTGCCGCGATCAGTCGGGTTTCGGCCAGTATGCTCGCCACCAGCCGGTGCCGGTACGCTGGCTGCGTCAATGCAGGCTCGATCCGACATGATTTGGTCATACTCTTGGAGTCGCCGCAGCACCGCCTCGTGGACGCTCTGCCAAACACCTGCTCGCATCCATTTGTGAAGGCGACGCCAGCACGTCATGCCGATCCCGCACCCGAGCTCACGCGGCAGGTACTCCCGAGGTAGTCCGGTTCTGAGGACAAACAGGATTCCCGTCAGGGTTGCATGATCGTTGATGCGCGGTCGCCCACCTTTCGGGGATCTACTGTGAGTTGGAAGATGAGCTTCCATAAGCGGCCAAAGGTCTTCGGGAAGAAGGGCTTGAGCCATGGCATCGGTCTGTCTGCGAATACGGCCGTCATCTTAGCGCGCGGACCGCGGGCACGTACGACAGTTTCCACCCCATGGCAGACGCTCGATCTGCCGTCATTTTCGACGACGTTCCCAACTTTGAATGCGGGTAACTTGTTGAACTGAGCCGGAGAACATGCCAAAGTGACCCCGCTCCTTCGCGCTGAAAATACCTTCGACCAGGACGTAGCCCCCGCTTAGTTTTTTGGACGTGCGAACCTGATTATCGTCAAGCGATATCCAAACCGCATTTGACGACAAGGCTTTGTCAAAGTCCTCGCGATGCAGGTAGAGAGCGTTGCCTTCGAATTCCAAGTTCAAATAGGCTATAAGCCGAATCGACTTACCGTCAAATTGCTGAGGGTTCGCGATGAGCTGGATCATCGAAACATCGTGAAGTTCGCTCGATGCAACAGTGGTGCAAATGAATACCAGGGTGAGGGCAAGCGCTTGCAAGATCTTATGCATTTCTTCGTAATCCTTAAATTGCAATCAAATGGTGACTATTGGCCGACTCCCACTGATTGTACTCAACCGCGAACTGGCGTCGGCCGGTTTTGCCGCTAGCGCCCCAAAGCAGTCCTATTGCTCGGGCGGCTTTTACTTGGCCGGACGATGCCCAGATAGCAAACCACCCCGTTATAATCAAAGTATGAAACGACTTGTCGAGCTCCTGAAAAGCCTGTTGGGCCTTAGCCAGCCAGCATCCCCGCCAGTATCAGTAAACCCACTGGACTACGAGCAGCTAGTAGCTTTGGACGCGGAGAGTTTGGCGGAGCAGGGTATCCTGACCTCTTATAGCGAGTTGTTGCCCCGGCTCAAGGAGTATTCTGCGGCACCACTTGAAGTCACTGAGGTCCAAAGCAACGATGGTCTTGGGTACACCGTTGAAGCCGGTGGCAGGCAATTTGTAATCTGGGAAGTGCTGGAGAGCGGTAAGCAGAACAACGATGGCTGGGAGCGTGCCACGGTTGCCTTTTTCCAGATCGTGAATGCAAGTCTTGAGGCTTCTACTTACCATTTTTACGCAATCAATGGCGGCAACGATCTTTTCGGGATGTTCCTGACCGAACAGGAATTCATTGCCGCTCGACAAGCCATTGCAAGGCGCTCGGACTGGCCTTGGTTGCCGGATGACAGGTTGCCGCACTACGGTTTTCCTGTCGAAGATGCGTAAGCGGGCGCTGGCCCACGACCGTCCTCTATTGGCCGATCACTGCCGATTGTACTCGACGGTAGCGGTGCGGTATCAGTGACGCCGGCAGACGCCCCGGTGCCGACCTCCGGGAGCATCGACTCAGTGCTATCCACTTGAAAGAAAGTCCAGTTGAGGGAGATAGTTTGGCTCATACCTAGCCCGAAAAAGTTCCGCTCCAATTAACCGACGAACGGATACGTTTCTCCGGGCGAGCAGCATCCATCGAGCTTTCTGGCCGCTGCCTTCCTGCCCGCTTCCCGCAATGATCTCGACACTTTGCCAAAAAGAGGCTGATCCTCGTTGACGCATAAAATTGACCATTCTCCAGAACTCGCGGCGCACACGCCTGTGTAGGTACAAGAGCGCAATTTCTTCAAGGCGTCCCTGCTGTTCCGATGTGAGACGAAGCCTCTTCAGCCTATCCCAAACAATTTCCTTGTGATAACCGGACCGAAAGGTGACCTGATCGACTTCGAGGAAAATTAGTGCCAGTTCAATGCTATCTTTTTCGCCAGCTAAGAACCCTGACCACGCCGCATCCCCACCGGGAAAAAACGATTCATCAAAGTACGCGTGAAAATGCGTACATGCCGCTTCCCACGCCGCCCGCCCAGCCGGTGATTCCGAGCGGAACTTGAGCGTTTCGCCAATTTTTGCCTGCGCAATGCGCAACTTCTCTGCGTTTGCACGAACTTGGTCAGCATCCAATTTTTTTACCGTATCCGTTTTTGATGGGAGAGTGGTCAGCGACAGGCGGCTTCTGGCCGAAAGCGGCGGGTCGCAGTGCTCAGTGCACGCCGTTGTTGCTCTCAGGATAAGTGACCGGTTTTGTCAGGCACGCTTAACCCGGCATCGCCTTATTGTTCTCCAGATCGAAAAACCCCCTCAGCAAGCGGTACGCCTTCCAGATCCACGCCAGCCCGCCCACGACCCACGCGATGAAGATGCCAAGGCCGAGCAGCCAAAACAGCGCGATCCAGAAAAACGCGGCGACCATGGCCCATACGAAAAACCACCAGAACGAGCGGATCATCCAGCTGTGATGGCTGTACAAGTACGTCCCCTCCGTTTCGGGCCGCTTGATATAGTTCACGATCAAAGGCACGACCGACAGCAGGCCCAGCGAGAAAACCAGGGCCAGCGCATGCACGATGTACAGGATGCGCACCATGTTCTTTTGATCTTCCAGATTGGAATCGAGTGTCAGCTCTTGCGTCATGATTCATGCTCCTTTAGCAATGTGAGCCGATTGTAGCAGTCCCTCCGCCGGAACTCTTGCCGTTTCGTGTGCATATCATGCATGACGCATCAGAGCATCCACCCAGGAAACAATTCCGTTCACATCCATTGCGCCCGGCTGGCGCGCGACTTCCCGGCCGTTGCGAAACAGTGCCAGGGTCGGAATGCTGCGGATGTTGTAGCGCGCCGCGAGATCCTGCAGACGCTCGGTATCGACCTTGAGCAGCCGGATACGGGGCTCGAGCCGCTTGGCCGCCTGCTGGTAGGCCGGCGCCATCATCTTGCATGGCCCGCACCACTCGGCCCAGAAATCGACCAGCACGGGGATAT
This sequence comes from Massilia antarctica, assembly GCF_015689335.1. GTDB lineage: Bacteria > Pseudomonadota > Gammaproteobacteria > Burkholderiales > Burkholderiaceae_D > Telluria_A > Telluria_A antarctica. Next base: position 5,006,314 of record NZ_CP065053.1, read on the forward strand.
CGTTGCGCTCGATATGCTTGTTAAAGCGTTCCGTGTTGACGTCGATCGGCATGCCGGCGAATAGCTCGCGCGCGCATTTGCCGCACACGGGCGTGTCGTTCAGGCGCTCGTGCGCCAGCCGGTTGACCGCTTCGCAATGCGGGCAGACGATGTGGACGGGGTCGGTCATGAAATCCTCCTGCGTACTGATTGGTAAAACGCCATTGTAGACCGCGCGCCGCCAACCGTGTTCGGCTCGCGCGCGACTGGCTGCTACACTTTCTCGCCATGACAAATCCTACACATCAACACAAGGGCGCGCTGCGCATCGGCTGCGCCGGCTGGACCATTTCGCGCGAGGCGGCAGGCGCGTTCGAGACCGAAGGCAGCCACCTGGAACGCTATGCGCGCGTGCTCGGCACGGTCGAAATCAATTCCTCGTTTTACCGTCCGCACCAGGCCAAGACTTACGCGCGCTGGGCGCAAAGCGTGCCGCCGGCCTTCCGTTTCGCGGTCAAGCTGCCGCGCACCATCACGCACGATGCGGGCCTGGTGGGCATCGATGCGGCGCTGCGCCAGTTCGCGGACGAAGCCGGTGCCCTCGGCGACAAGCTCGGTTGCCTGCTGGTGCAACTGCCGCCCAAGCGCGATTTCGATCCAGCCGTCGCGGGCGATTTTTTCGCGCGCCTGAAAGATACTTTCGGCTGCATGATCGCCTGCGAAGCGCGTCATCCGAGCTGGTTCGGCGAGGACGCCAGCACGCTGTTGCGGCGTGAAACGGTCACGCGCGTGATCGCCGACCCGGCCAAGGGCCAGGAGGGCGCGCACGTGCCGACCACCGAAAGCATTTACGTGCGCCTGCATGGCGCGCCGCGCATCTATTACTCGCCGTATGCGGCCGACTATCTGGCCCAGTTGGCGTGCGACATGGCGACCCACGCGGCGCACGGGCGCGATGTCTGGTGCATCTTCGACAATACGGCCTCCGGCGCGGCCCTGCCCAACGCGCTCGACCTGCGCGCGGCGCTCGGCATGGCGCCGCATGGCGAGGACCTCACTGCCGCACCGACGCCCTGAACGGCGTAATATGAACCACTCTGTGGAGGTGTGCGATGGCGACCAAACGACTTGGCGTACTTGGAAAGAAGGGCGCGGAAACGCCGGACACCGCGTCTTCAGCGGGAACGTTTGTCACCGGTAAGTCCCCGAGACCCGGGCCTGGCCGCGATCGCGCGACTGCCGAAAATTTACGTGCATCAAACCCGGCTAGGGCTGACCCTGGAATGCTGACCAAGGCGATGCATCGCGCGGAGGCGGTACGCACGCGCCTTGAACGAACAGCGTCACCCGACATCGGCGAGAACGCGTTTGCGGACCTTGTCGGTACGCTGTCGTCGGATCTGAGTAAGGCGATCCATGCGATTCGCAACGGTTTTCCCGCCAGTATGCTTAAGGACGCAAGCGCGTATTTCGACGTTCCGGCCAACCGGATCGGCGCGATCGTGCGTCTTCCGGAAACCGCAGTGGCTACGCTTGTCAAACGCGGCGCGAATTTGGACGCCAGTGTTTCCGAGCGCATCTGGCGACTCGCTGATCTGACGAACATGGCCGAGGATGTGTTCGAGGATGAAGCTGCAGCCAAACTGTGGCTGACGACGCCGAATCGCACTTTTTTGAATCTGGCGCCTCTGGACTATCTTGACACGGAACCTGGCGCAATGTCAGTGCGCCAAGTGTTGAACGCCATTGCGACAGGCGGCGCCGCATGAGGTTTTGGCGGATCGCACAAAAGAAATATGCCATGGATAAACTATGCGTGGGAGCATCCCAGTTTGGCGGCAGATGGAATCCGATCGGAATCCCGGCACTCTATTGCGGCACGTCAATCGCGCTTTGCGCCCTGGAGAAGTTCGTACATATCGATAGCGGGATGCTGCCTCCACAAGTTCTCGTTGCGGTTGATGTTCCGGACGATTGCACTATTGCCGAGCCAGGCATCAGCGCCTTGCCGCCCGGGTGGGATGATATGCCTACCTCGTCTGTCGCCCAGTCCTTCGGTGGGGCGTGGCTCGCGCACGCAGGTCAGCTCGCCCTGAAAGTGCCATCAGCGATTGTCCCGGAAGAGAATAACCTGATCCTCAATCCCCATCATCACGACTATGCCCGGGTCGCGCTCACTGTCATTCGTTCTTTCGTTTTCGACAAGCGCATGTACAAATAACCCGCGCCATGCCAGTGCGTGGACGCCAAAAAAATCATTCTACGGTGCTCCCCTGAGTCTGCGCCGTGAGTGCCAGATCCAGGTCTTCCAGCCTGATCGGCTTGGTGAAGTGCCGGGCGAATCCGGCATCGAGCGCCAGGCTGCGGTCGTTCGCGCTGCCGTAGCCGGTCAGCGCAATGAGTTCGATGGCGGCGGTGCGCTCGTCGGCCTTGAGCGCGCGCGCCACCGCATAGCCGTCCATGCCGGGCAGGCCGATATCGATGAAGGCCAGCTCCGGCTGCCCGGCCAGCGCCGCGGCGATCGCTTCCGGCCCGCTGGCGGCGCTGACCACGTCGCACGAACGCAGTTGCAGCAGCATCGACATCATCTCGCGCGCGTCCGTATTGTCTTCCACCAGCAGCACGCGGCGCAGGCGCGCCGCCGGAATCGATGGCGCATCCGGCGCCACGGCCGCGTGCCCGGCCAGGCGCGGCAGGGTGACGGTGGCGGTGCTGCCCTTGCCGCTGCCTTCGCTGTCGATGCGTACATAACCGCCATGCAGCTCGACCAGCCGGCGCACCAGCGACAGGCCGATCCCCAGTCCGCCATGGGCGCGTTGCAGGCTCTGCTTGCCCTGCACGAAAATGTCGAACACGTGCGGCAGCAGGTCGGCCGGGATGCCCAGGCCGGAATCGCGCACCTTCAGTTCCGCCGCGTCGCCCACCTGGCGCACCGACAGCACGATCTCGCCGCCGCCCGGGCTGTATTTGACGGCGTTGTCGAGCAGGTTGTCGATCACTTGCAGCAGGCGGGTCGGATCGGCGTTGACGATGGCCGGCACGGTATCGATGCGCAAGGTGAAGGCGGCCGTGCGCCCGCTCGCCTTGAGCGTGTCGACGCAGCGCCGCACCATCTCGGCCAGGTCGATCGGCGCCTTGTCCAGTTCCAGCTTGCCCATCAGGGCGCGGTTCACTTCGAGCAGATCGTCGACCAGTTTGCGCAGGTGGTCGGTCTGGCGCCGCAGCACGTCGCGCGCGCGCTGGGCCATGGCGTCGTCGATGTTGCGTCCATTGTCGAGGATGGAGACGGCGCTGGCGACCGCGCTGAGCGGGTTGCGCAGCTCGTGGCCGAGCATCGCCAGGAATTCGTCCTTGGCGGCGTTCTGTTCCTCGGCGCGGGCGCGCGCGGTCTTTTCCGATACCAGCAGTGCGTTGCGCTCGTTCTCGGCGTCGCTGCGCGAGCGCATTTCGGCCTGCAGGCGCTTGCTCGCCTCGCGGATCGCTTCGTTCAGGCTTTCCAGTTCATGGATGCCGGAGCGCGGCAGCGAGTCGACCGCGCCGCCGCGCCCGAGCAGGGCAGCCGCCTGCGAGGCGCGCGCCACGAAGCGCACCAGGTGGCGTCCCGCCAGCATGGCCAGGGCCAGCGCCGCGATCAGGGCGATCACCAGGCCGGCGCTCATCACCGGCACGCCGCGCCAGACCGCCGCGTTGATCTCGGCCACCGGCGCGCCGATGATGATGGACCAGCCGGAGCGTTCGGAGCGGGTGAAGGCGTCGACCATCTCGTTGTCGTCGCCCGAAAGATGGGTGAACACGCCGCTGCGGATCTTGTCGATGGCGGCCAGGGTGGCGGGACGGACCGTGACGCCGACGAATTTGTCGGCATTCTCGCTGCGCGCGATGATGACGCCGGCGCGGTCCAGGATCGCCACGCGCCAGCCCGGCGGCAGGGCGCCGCCGGCGAAGGAATGGGCAAAAAACGCCGGCGAAAACGCTTGTCCGATCACATAGCGCTGCCCGCTCGGGGTCTGGATCGGCTGTTCGACCATGACAAAATAGTTTTTCAGCGCTTCGCCCCACTTGATGCCGGTGACCTGGCCCTGGCCCGAGGCCAGCATCGCCGTCACCTGTTCCGGATCGGGGCGGCGCGGCAGGCCGATGCCATATGGACGGCGCGTGTTGATCAATTGCTGGCCGCTGCTGTCGTACAGGATGATCCAGCCGCCCGGCGCGGCGCTCGCTTCGCGCGCCTGCTCGTAGAACAGCGCCAGGTCGCCGCGCGCCAGCGCATGCGAGTGGCCCAGCACCTTGAGCACCGACTGGGCGCGGTAGATGTCGGCGTCGATGGCGCGCGCGGTGAGCGTGGCGCTTTGCTCGATGCGTCCGATGGCCGAACTGTGCTGGGTATCCTGCAGGATGTGCAGCGCAATGGCGCCGAACAGGGCGACCGGAATGCCGATGGCGAGGGCCAGGACGATGTAGTGGGAACGCAGGCGCATCAGTGGGCGGCGCCGCTGCGGCGCAAGGGAAATGCTGCTGGCATGGATGAACGATGGCCGGTGAGGGGGACGGTGGGCACGATTTTACCGCACCGGCCGCCGCCTTTGATGAAACGGCTCAACGCCCGCGCCGCCCGTGCGCCACCGCCAGCGGCAGCAGCGCGCGCCACAGCACCAGGCCGGCCGCGCTGGCGCCGCCGCACAGCCAGCCGCGCGCATCGGAGGTGGGCTGGGAAGAGAGGAACCACATCATCGCCAGCATGCCGCCGATGGTTACGATCATGGCGGCCAGCGCCGCCCAGGCGCGCCAGTTGGCCAGGTCGGCGGCGGTGTTCAGGGTCAGGGCGATTTGCTGGTGGATGTTCATGCGGTCCAGCATATCCGTTGGCGTGGCGAATGTCCATGCGAGCCGGGCAGGCTTGCTGGTACACTCACTCCAAATGCTTGACTGAAACTACCATCCGACCGGACCACACTGCGAGGCGCTGAAACGACGATGAAAACGTATTTTGGGAGTTGCCACTGCGGCGCGGTGCGCTTCGAGGCCGATATCGACCTGAGCCTGGAAACAGTGCGCTGCAATTGTTCGATGTGCAAAAAAATCCGCTGGTGGGCGGCGATCGTGCGGCCGGAATCGTTCCGCCTGCTGTGCGGCGCCTCGGAGTTGAGCGATTACCAGTTCCAGCGCCGCATCGAGCACCATCTGTTTTGCCGCCACTGCGGGGTGCGCCCGTTCGGCATCGGCCAGTCGTCCCGGCTGGGCAAATTTTACGGGGTCAATATCGCCTGCCTGGACGGCGTGAGCGACGAAGAGCTGTCCTGGGTACCGGTGCGCTACGTCGATGGACGCAACGACGAATGGGACAAGCCGCCCGCCGAAACGGGCTACCTGTAGCGCGCGTCCGCCAGCTCAGCGGTGGCGCCAGCCGCGCCCCACATACGCGCTCCCGCGGCCGCCGTGGCCCCAGTAATGGCCGAAGCCAAATCCCAGGCTCAGCGTGACCGGCGGATAATAATAGGCGGGCTCCTCGATGTACACGGGCGCCGGCACGTACACCGGTTGCGGCACATACACCCGCTCCACCACCGTCACCGGGCGCGACGAATACTCGACACGCGAGCCGGTGGGCGAGGCCGCGGCCACGCGCTCGCCGGTGCCCGGCGCGACCGGGGTGACCGACACCACGTGCCACTGGGATGGGTCGGACGGCTGGGCGTAGCGCGGGGACGCAGGGTAGGTGGCGCAGCCGCCCAGTGCGGCCAGGGCCCCGATCAGTAACAGGTTTTTCATGGCGGTAAACTCCTCATGCTCATGCTATCACTATAGGCAAATGGCGCATAGCGGCGCGCCTAATTACACGTTGTTACAACGATGGCGAGAGGTGAAACTTTATTGTCGTTGACACCTTCCTACATGTACACTATGGAAATATTTTTATAACCAAATGACGTGGAGCGCGATTTGCAGGTGGATGAGCAAGAACTGGGTCATTATCGGCTGAAGCGTCTGTTGGGTGAGGGTGGCTTCGGGCAGGTATACGAGGCCTGGGATTCCAAGCTCCAGCGTACCATCGCCATCAAGCGACTCAAACCGCAATTGCTGTCGTCGCGGCCGGACAACCTGCTCGACGAAGCGCGGCTGGCCGCGTCCCTGCGCCATCCGTGCTTCGTGCGCATTTTCTCGATCGAGGGCGATAGCGCCCAGCAATCGATCGTCATGGAATTCGTCGACGGCTGTACCCTGCGCGAAGCAGGCAAGAGCGGCCCGATGTCCGAGGAGTCGGTGCTCGACATCGTGGCCCAGGTGGCCGACGCCATGCGCGAAGCCCACGCCGCGCGCTTGATCCACGGCGACATCAAGCCGGCCAACCTGATGCTCGAAGCGTCCGGCAAGGTGCGCATCATGGACTTCGGCCTGGCGCGCAAGATCGATCCGCAGGCGACCGAATCGGTGGTGTTCGACCAGACCGAGGGCACCATCGCCTACCTGGCGCCGGAATTGATGATGGGCTCCACCCTGAGCGCGCAAAGCGATGTGTATTCGCTCGGCGTGGTGATGTACGAGCTGCTCACCGGCACCCGTCCGTTTTCGCACCTGAGCGGGCTGGCGCTGGCCGCGGCCCACATTCAGTCATCCTCCGGCCTGTGGCCGTTTCCGGCCGAAACCAGCGCCGGCGTGGTCGCGCTGGTGCGCGCGATGACGGCGCGCCAGGTCGAGGACCGGCTCCCCTCGATGCAAGCGGTGCAGGAGGCGGCGCTGGGCCTGCGCCATCCATCGCCAGCAGCGGAGGCACCGGCCACGCCGGCGGGCGCAGACGCGGCGCTCTGGTTCGGCCGGAACAAGGTGCGCATCGCCATGGTCGTGGCCGGGCTCGCGCTCGCGGCCGGCCTGGGCGGCGTGCTGCGCGGCGGCGGCCTGGGCGACTGGTACCAGCGCAACGATCCCTTCTTTTCCGAAGCGACGGCGATGCAGACCGGCCTGACGGCGCTCAAGACCTTCGAACGTCCCGAAAGCCTGGACCTGGCAGTGCGCAGCTTTTCCGCCATTCTCGCGCACGATCCGAACCATGCTGGCGCCGCCGCCGGATTGTCGTTCGCCTACTGCTTCAAGCAAACCAGCGAACGGCGCGACGACGCCTGGCTCAAGCGCGCCGATGCCAGCGCCCAGCTCGCCATCAAGCTCAACCCCCAGCTGGCGCTGGGCTACGCGGCCCAGGCCATCGTGCGCTCCGGCCAGCGCAGGCTGCCGGAGGCGCTGACCTTGGCCGAGCATGCCTTGCGGCTCGACCCGCTCAACTGGTTCGGGCTCATTGCCAAGAGTAACGTTCTGACCCGCGCGCGCCGGTTTGCCGAGTCCGAGCACACCCTGCGCGAAGCGATCAAACTCTATCCGGCCGACCATGTGCTGCAAGACTTGCTGGGCACCATGTTTTACGAGCAGGGGCAATTCCAGAATGCCGAGCAGGCTTTCCGGCGCAGCATCAAGCTGCAGCCGGATACGGTCAATTCCTACGCCAACCTCAGCCTCGCCTTGCAGCGCCAGAACCGCATGGATGAAAGCCTGCAAGTGTTGCAGCAAGGCTTGCAGGTGCGTCCCACGGGCGACCTCTACACCAACCTGGGCAATGCCCTGTTCAACCGCGCCGATTACGTCGGCGCGGCCGAGGCGTTCGAGCGCGCCGTCGCGCCCCCGTTCGCGAGCCATTCCGATTATCTGCGCTGGGCCAACCTGGGCGACACCCTGCGCTGGATCCCGGGACGCGAGGACGAGTCGCGCAAGGCTTACCGCCAAGCGCTCGGCATACTCAAGCCGCTGGTGGCCGAGGCTCCGGGCGACCCGACCTTGCAGTCGCGCATGGGACTGTACGAGGCGCGCCTGGGCGAGCGCGCACCGGCGCTGGAACATACCCGGCGCGCCGTGGAAATGCGCGCGGATGATGCCAACCTGCGCTTTCGCGCCGTCATGGCCTATGAGCTGCTGGGCGAGCGCGACCGCGCCTTGGCGGAATTGGCGGCGGCGCGCCAGCGCGGCTATCCCGTCCATCTCATCAACGCCGAGCCCGACCTGATCGGACTGCGGCGCGACCCGCGCTACTTTGATTCCACCACAGAAAGTGACAAATGAAGAAACCGACATCCATGCTTCTGGAAGCTAATTTCGACATTAACCAGATCGGCGAAACCCTGGAATGGAAGTTCAGCCGCAAGGATGGGGATGGCAACCCCGTCACCGGCCGTTACGCCGGCGCCATCTACTTCACCATGGGCGAATTGGTGCACATCAAGGTGCGCGCGGGCGGCTACGAACAGTTCGAATCATTCAAGGTGCTCGACTGCTCGCTGATCACGCGCCCGCAAATCGTCTGCATCGCGCCCGGCCAGTTGGCCGCGTATGCCAGGCCGTCGCCCTTCGATGGCGTGGCCGGCGCCTGCGTGAGCGTTGCGGCGGACGAATTCGGCCCGGGCCATGCCCATGCGAGCGAGGAAGGCGGACGCAAATACCACACGATTTCCCGCAAATGGGACCAGTTCCTCACCGTCGGCGACGACAGCGGTCGCTGGGAAGTCTCGTTCGTGCTGACCGTCGAAATCACGCGCTGCTCCGGCAGGCAGGAAAGGCGCGTGTTCGCCTTCGATCCTGAAGGCGTGGTCGGCGCCGGCGTGACCCCGCCCGACATGGATGACAGCGGCGACGGCATGGCGTGCATGCCCGAAGGCGATGTCAACGGCGGCGTGCCGGCCTGATCGGCCAGCTCAGCTGGTGCCAGTATCCAGGCCGAGCACCCGCAGATGGCGGCGCAGCGCCTCGCTCGGGGTTTTGAGGCGCGAGGCGCAGCGGGCCAGGTCGCCGCCATCGGCGCGCAAGGCGGCGTCGAGTTCATCGCGCGGAATCAGGGCCGCCGGGCGGATCGCCGGATGCGCTTCGATCAGCTTGTACAGCGATGGCCGCGACAAGCCCAGCTGCTGGGCCGCGCCGCTGATCTGCCAGCCGTGCTCCTCGAGCGCGCCGAGCAGGTCGTCGTTGCTGATCTCGGCCAGCTTGCGGCGTGGGGCCGCCTCGGACGGCTCCTTCAGGCTGGCGCTGCGCGCTGGTTCGAAGGGGGCCGCGAGGCTGGCGCTGGCCGAGCGCTGCGGCGCCGCCGCCTGCACGTACTGCGACAGCAGCGGACGCTCGCCCGCCTGCAGCGCCATCACCATGCGCCGTGCCACGTTGGACAACTGGCGGATATTTCCCGGCCAATCGTAATTACACATCTCGCTCACCAGCGCGGGCGGGAAGGCGGCCAGCTCCTCGGCGCTCAAGCCGCAGCCTTTTAACATGTGCAGCAGCAGCACGCCGATATCCTCGCGCCGTTCGCGCAGGGTTGGCACCCGGATCACGAACGCTTCCATACGGCGCAGCAAAGGCTGGTTGAACCCGCGCGCGTCCAGATCCTGGTCGGTGGCGGCGATCAGGCGCGCCGTGGTGCGCGCATCCTGGCTTGCGCCGAGCGGGCGGTAGCAGCCCGTTTCCAGCACCCGCAGCAGCATCGGCTGTACCGACGCCGGCGTGTCGCCCAGTTCGTCGAGGAACAGGGTGCCGCCGTCGGCTTCGGCGAACAAGCCCTGGCGCGGCGCCTGCGCGCCCGTGTAGGCGCCCTTGGCCGCGCCGAACAGGTCGGCCGCGGCCAGCGACTCGCTCAGGGTCGCCATGTTCACCGCCACCAGCGGATTGGCGCTGCGCTTGCTGGCCTGGTGGATCGCGCGCGCGGCCACATCCTTGCCGGTGCCGGTCTCGCCCAGCAGCAGCACGGCCAGGTCGGTGCCCGCCACCTGGCGGATCAGCTCGCGCGTGGCGATGGCGCCGCTGCTCACGCCCAGCAGGCCGGGAAACAGGTTAGGGCGCGGAAAACTCGTCATCCAGTGCAGGCACAGCAGCACATGGCCGCCCAGGCCCAGCACCACGCCGGCGGCCACGTCCTCGCGGCTGAAGCTGCGGGTGCCGCTCAGCAAGGTGCCATTGACTTCGAGCGCCATGCGGCTGTCCGGCGCGGCCAGTTCGACACTGTCGCTGGCGGTGCGGCGCACCATCAGCGGCGCGCGCGCGATGGCCCGGTGGCCCAGCGCGATGCCATCCTGGCCGGGACGGAAGAACAGCGGCGCGTAGCGGCACACCTCGATCGCGCCTTCCTCGGCCGGGCCGATGAATTGCTCGCCGATGCGCTCGGTTTCCGGATGCCACAGGATCGTCAGTCCCAGCAGGGCACTGGTGATGCCATTTTTCTGCGAGAAAAGCTGCGTCGTCAGCGTGTTATCAACATCATTCACCGTTCGGCTCCATGGCACAGCGTTTAGTAATTGCTAATTATAGAGCAAGGTTGCCAATTGTTGACATGTAAAGAGCTGGCGCTTTACACGTGTTTTACACGTTTCGGCCCGCATCCCCTGCGGCGGCTTTCGGATCATCTTGCCTTCGGACATGTAAAGAGCCCTTCCTTTACACGCTCGTTGACATGTTTTTCCTTGTAAATCAAGGAATTGCCATGTCATTGACGCACTTATCAGTGTGGCACGGGAGTTGCTATGTATCAAAGGGTAGCCTTGTCGGGCTGCAAATAGCTAATCAGCAAGAGAGAGTAGGAAACATGGGTATCGTGATCGAGAGTTATGCATTTGTTGGCGTGGCAACCCGGGCAACCGGGCCGACGGCCCAGGTATGGCTGCCGCCCGGCTTTACCTTGACTGGCGGCGGCGCCTACGACATGGGCCGCGGCACCTCGAACACCCTGACCGCCTGCTACCCGACCCGCAACTACGCCGGCGTCTTCAACGGCTGGACCGCGGCCGGCCGCGATTTCGGCCTGGCCGACCCGGTGCCGCTGGCGGTGTACGCGGTCGGCATCCGCATCACCCGCGACGGGGTGCCGGTCAAGGTCGAGCAGCAAGTGTTTTCGGCCACCAGCGCGCTGGTGTCGGAACCGGGTGTGAGCGTCAAGCTCGGCGCCGGCTGGATCGGCACCGGCGGCGGCGCCCAGGATAACTACGCCACCCCCGTGAACGGCAACATGCTCACCGCCAGCTACCCGTTGATCGGCGCCGACGGCAAGATCTGCGGCTGGAGCGCCGCCGGGCGCGACCACGACGCGGTGGACCAGGCCCGCGTGACTGCCTTCGTGATCGGCATCCGCACCGGGCCGGACGTGGCGCTGGACGCCCACATCGTCTCGAACACCAGCCTCCTGACCGGATACCCGAGCGCGCTGGTGGCCGCGCCGCGCGGCAATGCCGTGGTGGCCGGCGGCGGCGCGCTGGTGGGCGAAAACGGGCGCGGCACCATGCTGAGCGCCTCGTGTCCCATCATCAGCAGCCAGGATGGCCGCCTGACCGGCTGGTTCGCCGCGCGCAAGGTGCAAAAATCGGCCCCGCCGAGCGGCATTACCGCCTATGGAGTCATGCTTGAAGCTGCGTGACTGGATCCTGATCGCCCTGGCGCTGCTGGCAATGGCGGTGGACTTGCCGGCGCGCGCCGCCGGCGCGGTCGGCGCCAGCGGCGGCCTGCTGGCCAGCGGCATCCACTCCGACCGCCTGGCGTGGCAGCACTTCGCCGGCATCGTGGCGCCGGCCGGGCACGGCCGGGTCGAATTCGAAACCTGGGCGGCCGACGACAACATCTACACCGAGACCCCGGCCTGGCCGGGCGACGACGCCGCCCAGCGGCGCCTGCGCAGCAGCGTGCTGCAGCGCGTGCTGGCGCCCCATGGCAGCCTTGACGCGCCGGTTGGCGATTGCGGCGCGGTGCTTGACGCCGGCTCGGGCAATTTTCCGGTCCAGGCCCCGCAGCCCGGCCAGGCGCCGTGCTTCGCGGAGGAAGTCAGGCGCAATCTCGCCACCTACCGCTACATCGTGCAAAACGGGCTCAATACCCAGGCCGGGCTGGCCGCCGCCTACCAGAAGGCGCAAAGCGGCTGGCGCGTGTCGCTGCCGGAAGACGCGGTCCAGGTCAAGGCCGACTGGGTGCCGGTCGAGACCCTGATCGCCTGGCTGGGACGCAACGGCGTGCGCCTGACCGGCTCGCAGGTACGCGCCCAGTTCCACACCACCTTCGCACAGGGAACCAGCTTCGCGCTGGTGGCCATGCATATCAGTTCCAAGGACGCGCCGAACTGGGTCTGGGCCAGCTTCGAGCACCGCCTCAATCCGGGCCGCTGCGACACCATGGGCTGCAACGACAGCTACGGCGCGGCGCGCCGCACCATCGCCCCGCAGGCCGGTGCGCACAACGGCCAGTACGCCGACTGCGCCAAGACGGCGGCGCTGAAAAAACTGTTCGAGGTCAAGCGCGTGGCGCCGGCGTGGAACAACTACTGCCTCAAGGCCTCCGAAATCGCGTTTGTGGCGCGCGACGGCACGCCGCTCATGCACGGCAATTCGTTCACCGAGCGGGTCGCGGCCGGGATCCCGATCAAGCGTTCCTCGTGCATTTCCTGCCACGCCAGCGCGGGTTTCAGCCGCGACGGCAGTGCCTACATCAAGCAACTCACTTCGCACCCCATGGGCACGGTAAAACTGCCCGCCGATATCGTCGCCAACGATTTCATCTGGGGCATCCTGACAATCAACGCCGTGCCAGTGGAGCAGGCGAAGATCCCGCATAACCTCGATCGAACGAGGATTACAGCCAGACGATAGGCGGACGGCGTTCCACCGCGCCTGCCGCTGCACCCTTCGTCTCCTTTTACGCGCACCCAGGGTGCGCGTTTTTTTTCTGTAGCGCCTGGCCGCGGCGATCATTTCTCCGGTTCGATGCATGCTGAACTCTGCTTGGACACGTACACGGGATTTTCCTGCCTGCGGAACTCGCAGTAGTAACTGTATTCGAATTGCCGGAAACCTTTATCCCTGCTCTTTTCGTCGTTGCGGATGAAGGTCAGCACAGCGCCGGGATAGTCTTTTTTAAGCCGTTCCAGATAGTCATTACAGGCGGCCGTGCGATTGAAGCCGCCTCCGCGCCACTCGCCCCAATCTTTTTTGTGTTCATCGATGGCATAGCGTTCGATCCCGTGGCTGGGATGCTGGCAGACGGGGTAGGCGGCGCAGGCGGCGGATTTCTTCGATCCCACCCCGGCGGCGCTCAACAGATGCTGGGCGCGGGCGATCGGAATCACGTAGGTGATCAATTGCCCACGGTCGTTCAATGCCACCGCCATCCCGACCACCGTGCCATATTGCCCGAACACCGGGCTGCCGCTATTGCCCGGACTAAATGCCAGATTGGTTTGCCACCACGGCTTGATCTGACCTTCCACGATGGTGTTTTGCGCCGTTTTCTGTCCGCCGGGTACCAGCGCCAGATCCGCCGAACCGGCAAAGCCGAGTCCGCTCAATGGGGCGCCCACGGCAATATCGCCCGGCGCGGCGATCGTCACGGCCGGCCACGGCGCATTCGCCGGCGCCGCCGGCAGCTTCAGCAGCGCCAGGTCGGATTCGGGATCGCGCGAGACAATGCTCGCTTCGACGGGCGGGTTGAGCAGGGAGCCGGGGCGCACGGTCACCATCGCTGAATTGATCGTCAGGTCCTTCAGTTGCGGGCTGACGACATGGGCGTTGGTCAGCACATGACCAGCCGGCGAGACAATGAATCCGGTGCCATAGTCAACGCCGGTGCCGTCGGGCGTGCTGTACTCGTACTTGATATGCACGGTCGCGCCCTGGTTGGCAGTGAACAGGCACTGCATGTCCTGGGCCGCCGCGCAGGGCGACAGGACAGCGAACACGGTCCAGCAAAAGCGAATTCGCGTGCTCATTTGCGCTCCCCTTCATTGCTCAGGGTTATACGCCGCAGCGGCTTGTATCCGGCCTGCTGCAACTCGCCCTGCGTGTACGACCTGCGGCACACGCCCCCGCACGATTTGTTCGCCGCCGATTCGATGACGACCACCACCGGTCCCGCCGGCCCGTTGTGAACCGACTCGACCAGGCGCACATGGCTGCGCGGTTTGTTGACGATATCCGCCGGAGACAGTTCGTGCCAGAGCACCGGCCTGCTCACGGCTCGGTCGGGAAGGCTGCCGGTGGTGAAGTAGCGCCCGGTTTGCCATGCGTAGGAAACAAAACCCGAGCAATCCATCCCCGTACTGTTGGCATAAACGCAGTTGACCTTGCGGCAGGTGCAGTCGTCCCCGGCGAGCCGTCCCGCGTCGAGGTGCTTGGAGAAATTGGCCAGCGCACTCATGTAGCCGCCCCAGCGGTAAGGCATGCCGGTGACATCCTTGCCGAGCATGCCGTCAAGGCGGAGCGGACGACGCCATATGTTTGACGGCGGAGCGCACCGGTTGGCGACGGCGACGTGCTCGAACGCGCTCGCCTTCAGGCGCCACACCAGTTCCAGCGGCGCGCGGGCACGTTGCAGGATCTGGCTGGCGCTGATGGATGTCATGGCGATATTTGTGGCGCCGGAAACGCCATTGAGGCGTTCGAGTGCGCGCAAGGTGTCGTCGTGTTCCGCGATGAGCGTCGCACCGGCAGGATGTGGTCCGAGTGCCAGCGGCTCGGCTTTGCCCACCGGCGAAAACTGGATGATATCGAGCTTGATGGTGTTGTCCTGGAAAACCAGGCTGACGACCGTTCCGTCGGCGCGGCGCGCGTATGGGCGGCGGGTATCGCAGGCGAAGGCAGCAGGGCGGACATAGGCTTCGGCGTGCGCGGCGCCGGCGGCATCGACCTTGAGCAGGCGCACGTAGGCAGCCTCGTGAGGCAGGCGCCGGCTCTCGTGCAGCGCCACCAGCGCACCTTCGCCTTCGTTGACCCACAGGACCCGGGCGTCGACGATGCGCATGCGCGACTTGAGCGTCATTGTTGAAAGCGGGCCGGCCACCTGAGCCGATGCGATGACGATGGTCGTCGGATCGGTATGCGGTGCCGTCGCGGCATACGACGCGGCGGCGGCCAGGTTCGCAACCACCGGCGTCCCTGTCTGCAGTGCCGAAAGCGGCACATTGACCCGCTTGCCATTGAGGTCGTCGAGCGCAAAGCCGTCCGCCAGCGCGATCAGGCGCGGCACGCCCGCCTCGGGATCGTGGCCGGTGCGCGTGCGCGCCAGCACGTCGCCCTTCGCGCTCACCATCGCGACCTCCCCAAGCGCCCCGACAACCAGGAAGCCGCGTGAAGTGGCAATGACATCGACCGGTTCGAGGAGGTCGGCCGGTAGCGCGATGTCGTGCCTTCCTGCGGCTGCCACCACGACGATCTTCCCGTTGACCTTGTCGAGCAGCGCCGTCGCATCGTCACCGGCGGCGACCATGGCGGCCGGTCCCTGGCAGTCCTGGTTGGGATGCATCTCCAGGCCGATCTGGCCAGGACCTGCCCCGACTTCCAATGCCATGGCGGCAGGCGCTTGCGCATATCCGTACAGCGAAACGGCCATCAGGCAGGCCGGCAGGACGAAGAAACAGGAAAGATTGCACACGTTACCTCCTGGAAATAATCGCTGCCCGGGCCGGGCAGAACTCCAGACTAACAGCAAGGACGTGCTGATAACGTCGCTAAATATTGACGTAGATCAGGTCGACTGACTTGAAAATGTACTAGGTACGCATCAAAAACGAAGGGAATTTGTTGCTCAGCTTCAGGCGATAATGCGTCTGTCGCTATACTTGAGCCTCAATTCCCCCGCCGTCCCTTGGCCAACCTCTGTTATCAGGAATCGATTCGCCATGTTCACTATCCGCCCGGCGCGCATGTCCGAAAAACCGCTGCTCGAAGCGCTCATCGCGCGCTCCGGCATTGGACTGGCCGATGGTTTCTATACGCCGCAGGAAGCCGATGCCGTCACGCGCGAGGTGTTCGGCGTCGACAGCGCGCTGGTGGAAGACGGGACGTATTTCGCGATCGAGGATGGCGGCACCGTGGTGGCCTGCGGCGGCTGGAGCCGGCGCGCCACCGATTTCGGCGGCGACGGCGCCAAGCATGGCAACGACCGCCTGCTCGACCCGGCCAGCGAGCCGGCGCGCATCCGCGCATTCTTCGTCGAGCCGGCGATGGCGCGGCGCGGCCTTGGCAGCATGCTGCTGCGGCACTGCGTGGAGGCGGCCGCGCAGGCGGGTTTCCGTTCGCTGGAACTGGTGTCGACCATGCCGGGCGAGCCGCTGTACCAGGCCCACGGCTTCGTGGCGATCGAGCCGATCGCGCTGCCGCTGCCCGGTGGGGTGGTGATCCGGCTGACCCGCATGGGGCGCAGCCTGTAGCGCTTTACGCGAGGATGGCGAGCAGGCCGTCGAGGCCCGTGTAGTTCAGCGCCACGTCGGCCTGCTCGCGCACCACGGGCTTGGCGCGGAACGCCACCGACAGGCCGGCGATGCTCATCATGCGCAGGTCGTTGGCACCATCGCCCATGATGATCGCCTGCGAGGTATCGATGCCCATGTCGGCGCACACGCGTTCGACCGTGCGCTTCTTTTCCTCGGCGTCGACGATCCCGCCCAGCACGCGCCCGGTCAGCTTGCCGTCCATGATTTCGAGCACGTTCGCATGCGTGTAATCGAGCCCCAGGCGCGTTTTCAGGCGTTCGGTGAAGAAGGTGAACCCGCCCGACACCAGCAGGGTGCGCAGGCCGGCCGCGCGCACTTGCGCCAGCATCGCCTCGCCCCCCATCGAGATGGCGAGACGCTCCTCATACACCCTTTCAAGGGCCGAGGCGTCCAGGCCCGCCAGCAGCGCCACCCTCCGGGTCAGGCTCTCGGCAAACTCCAGTTCACCGCGCATGGCCGCCTCGGTAATCGCCGCCACCTGGGGTTTGAGGCCCTGCATGTCGGCGATTTCGTCGATGCATTCGATGGTGATCAGGGTCGAGTCCATGTCCATCGCCACCAGCTTGAAGTCGGCCAGGGTGCGCCCCGGCGCGATGAAGGTGGCGTCGATGCGGGCCGCGCCGGCGGCCGCCTCGATGGTCTGTTTGAGGGCCTCGGAGAAGTCGACTTGTTCGCAGCGGATGGCGCCTGCGCCCAGCTCCCTCACGCGCGCGGGATCGGCCAGCGCGCCGATGCGGCGCAGGGTGTCGATGGTCGTGTCGGGGCCTTGCAGCACCAGGTTCATGGTCGTCATGTTCGTTTTACGCTAACAGTTGTTTAATCGTTTGCTTGACCTGGGTGACCCGCGCCGCCAGGTCCGGCATGCTGGCGGTGATTTTCAGCTTGTCCTGGCCGGCCAGCTTGATGTGGCGGTTCTTCTGGATCAGGGTGATGATGCGCATCGAGTCGATCGGCGGATTGACCATGAATTGCAGGCTGGCCGCTTCGCCGTGGGCATCGATCTTGATGATGCCGACCGTTTTGGCCGCGATGCGCAGGCGGTGCGTTTCGATCAGGGCCTTGACCGGGTCGGGCAGCTTGCCGAAGCGGTCGATCAGCTCTTCCTGCATGTCGTCGATCTTTTCCTGCGCCGCGCAGTTGGCCAGCCGCTTGTAGATCGACAGGCGTTCGTGCACGTCGCCGCAGAAGTCGGCCGGCAGCAGCGCCGGGACATGCAGGTTGATTTCGGTGGTGGTGGCCAGCGGCGCGGCCAGGTCGGGCTCCTTGCCGGCCTTGAGCGAACGCACCGCCGCGTTGAGCATGTCGGAGTACAGCTGGAAGCCGATTTCGAGCATTTCGCCGGACTGGTTCTCGCCCAGCACTTCGCCGGCGCCGCGGATTTCCAGGTCGTGCATCGCCAGGAAAAAGCCGCTGCCCAGTTCTTCCATCTGCTGGATTGCGTCCAGGCGGCGCTGCGCCTGCTTGGTCAGGCTGCTCACATCGGTGACCAGCAGGTAGGCGTAGGCTTGGTGGTGCGAACGGCCCACCCGCCCGCGCAGTTGGTGCAGCTGCGCCAAGCCGAATTTGTCGGCGCGGTGCATGATGATGGTGTTCGCGGTCGGCACGTCGATGCCGGTTTCGATGATGGTCGTGCACAGCAGGATGTTATAGCGCTGCGCCACGAAGTCGCGCATCACCTTTTCCAGGTCGCGCTCGTGCATCTGGCCGTGGGCGACGCCAATGCGCGCCTCCGGCAGCAGCTCGGTGAGCATGGCCATGCGGTTTTGAATGGTCTCGACCTCGTTGTGCAGGAAGTAGATCTGGCCGCCGCGTTTGAGTTCGCGCAGACACGCTTCGCGGATGATCGAGCCGTCTTCGCTGCGCACGAACGTCTTGATCGCCAGGCGCTTTTGCGGCGCGGTGGCGATGATCGAAAAGTCGCGCAAGCCTTCCAGCGCCATGCCCAGGGTGCGCGGGATCGGGGTGGCGGTGAGCGTGAGCACGTCGACTTCGGCGCGCAGGGCTTTCAGCGCTTCCTTCTGGCGCACGCCGAAGCGGTGTTCTTCGTCGATGATGACCAGGCCAAGGCGGGTGAACTTCACGTCCGGCGAGAGCAGCTTGTGGGTGCCGATCACGATGTCGAGGGTGCCGTCGGCCATGCCCTTGATCGCGTTGTTGATCTCCTTGCCGGTGCGAAAGCGCGACAGTTCGGCGATGCGCACCGGCCAGTCGGCGAAGCGGTCGGCGAAGGTTTGCGCGTGCTGTTCGGCCAGCAGGGTGGTTGGCGCCAGGATCGCGACCTGCTTGCCGCCCATGACGGCGATGAAGGCCGCGCGCAGCGCCACCTCGGTCTTGCCGAAGCCGACGTCGCCGCACACCAAGCGGTCCATCGGTTTGCCGGCGGTCATATCCTTGATGACGTTGTTGATCGCCTCGGCCTGGTCGGGCGTTTCCTCGAAGCCGAAGCTGTCGGCGAAGTTCTGGTAGTCGTGCGCCGAGTATTCGAAGGAGTGGCCCTGACGCAGAGCGCGCCGCGCGTACAGGTTAAGCAGTTCGGCGGCGGTGTCGCGCACCTGTTCGGCCGCCTTGCGCTTGGCTTTTTCCCACTGGCCCGAGCCGAGCGAATGCAGCGGCGCGTCTTCGGGCGAGGCACCCGAATAGCGCGAGATCACGTGCAGCTGCGAGACCGGCACATACAGCTTGGTGTCCTTGGCGTATTCGAGGTGCAGGAATTCGGTTTCGCCTTCGCCCAGGTCCATGCTGGTCAGGCCCATGTAGCGCCCGATGCCGTGGTTGATGTGCACGACCGGGTCGCCGATCTTCAGTTCCGACAGGTCGCGCACCATCGACTCGACCTGGGTGACGCCTTCCTGCTTCTTTTTTCCGGCGCGTCGGCCCGAACCCGCATACAGCTCGGTCTCGGTGATGAAAATCAGGTTCCCGGTGCCCGCTTCGGACAGCTCGAAGCCGGCCTGCAAGGGCGCCACACCCAGCGCCAGCCTGGCGTCCGACTGCACGAAGCCGGCGAAGCCTTCGACCGGCACCAGCGCCAGGTTGTATTCGTTGAAATACTGCTGCAAGGTTTCGCGGCGGCCGTTCGATTCGGCGCAGATCATCACGCGCGAGTCGTGTTGCTGGTTCTGCAGCAGGTAGGCGCGCAGATTGGTCAGCGGGTCGTCGATGCGGCGGTTCACCGCAATATTGGGAATCGGCGCCGACAGTTCGGACGCCTGCAGGTCGGCGTCTTTCGTGAGGACCCAGCGCCCGTACGATTTGGCCAGGGTGAAGAAGTTCTCGTCGCTGAGGAACAGTTCATCGGGCGCCAGGATCGGGCGGTCGCGGTCGGCCTTGAGGAAACGGTAGCGCGATTCGGTGTCGAGCCAGAAGCGCTTGATGGCGCCGTCGATGTCGCCCACCAGCGCCAGGCTGGCTTTCTCGGGCAAATAGTCGAACAGGGTCGCGGTCTGCTCGAAGAACAGCGGCAGGTAGTATTCGATACCGGCCGAGGCGATGCCGCTGCTGACATCTTTATAAACCACCGAGCGCGATGGATCGCCCTCGAAGCGTTCGCGCCAGCGGCTGCGGAAGGTGGTGCGGGCCGCTTCGTCCATCGGAAATTCGCGCCCCGGCAGCAGGCGCACTTCGCGCACCGGGTAGAGCGAGCGCTGGGTGTCGGCGTCGAAGGTGCGGATGGTTTCGATTTCGTCGCCGAACAGGTCGAGCCGGTAGGGCAGGGCGGAACCCATCGGGAACAGGTCGATCAGGCCCCCGCGCACCGAGTATTCGCCGGGCGACATGACCTGCGAATTGTGGGTGTAGCCGGCCAGGGTGAGCTGGGCTTTCAGGCGCGTTTCGTCGAGCTTTTCGCCCTGCTTGAAGAAGAAGGTGTAGGCCGCCAAAAACGAGGGCGGCGCCAGGCGCACCAGCGCCGTGGTGGCCGGCACGATCAGGACGTCGCACTGGCCGTTCTGGATTTCGTGCAGGGTGGCCAGGCGCTCGGACACCAGGTCCTGGTGCGGCGAGAAAGCGTCGTAGGGCAACGTTTCCCAGTCGGGCAGCAGGTGGCAGGCCAGCTTGCCGTCGGCGAACCAGGGGATTTCATCGAGCAGGCGCTGGCCGTCGCTGGCGTTGGCCACGATCACGGTCAGCATCTGCCTGGCCGATTTGAGTTCGAGCGCCGCCACCGCCAGCGCATACGAGTCCGATGATCCGTACAGGGTCGGCAAGGCGAAGCGGTTACCGGATTTCGGGAGTGATTTCTTTAAATCGAAAGGCATGCGGGCGGCGGGCTGTGAGCGGGACGGGTAATTATAGCTGGATATCGATAACGGCGACTGCGCCCGGCCGGCGCCCCGCGGCAGGCCTACGCCGGGCGCCGATTGGCGATTCCGAACGGCACATGCACCATCGGGATCGTCCCTCCGGGCGAGGATGTCAGGTGGGTCAGCTGGTCGTCGAAGAAAATATGCGGTTTGAAGATCGACAGCACGCGCGTCTTGTTCATGCCGCCCAAAAAGAAGGTTTCGCTGGCCGACACGCCCCAGCTTTTGAGGGTGGTCACCACGCGCTCGTGCGACGGCGCGTTGCGCGCCGTGATGATGGCAATGCGCAGCACCTTCTTGTAGCCCGGGTCGCGCTTTTGCGCACGGTCTTCCAGGCGCTGCATCAAGGACAGCCTGCGGAACATCTTCGCCAGTGGGCCCGGCTGGTGCGGGACGGCCATGTGCAGGGTTTCGTGCGCGTGGAATTCATCGACGTCGTTATTGCGCTTGAAGATGGTCTCCGACTCGTCGTCGGCGATCACGCCGTCGAAATCGAAGGCCACGCGCAGTTCGATGTCGTCATCGTCGTCGACGATTTTCGACGGCAGCACCAGGCCGGCCGGATAATTGGCCGCGACGGCGCTCTTGACGTCTTCCTCGTTCGCGCTCAGGAACAGCGCCGCGTTGAACGCCGGCAGATAGGTGTAGGGCGACTTGCCGGTGATGAAAGCGGCGCGCGAGATATCGAGTCCGTAGTGGGCGATCGAGCGCATCACGCGCAGCCCGGTTTCGGGCGAATTGCGCGAAAAGAGCACCACTTCCACCGGCTTATGGCGCGGGAATACCTTGTTGATGTTCAGGAAGCGCCGGATGAAGGGAAACGCCACGCCCTTGCCGAGTATGACATCGAGGTTGCGCTCCTGGTATCTGCGGTATTCGTCCGGCCCGCTGTCCAGGTACACCTGGTGCGAGGCGGTCAGGTCGAACAGGGCGCTCGACGCTACGCCGATCACCAGCTTGCCCTCAATCTCAAACGTCATTACTCATCCTCGTTCTGCAGTTCGTCGAAACAGGCCAGGCCGGCCGCGTCCAGCCCTTCGAGCACGAACGGGTCGTCTGCCTCGAAGTGGGCCGAGTCGACCAGCATGCGCAGGCGGCTGATCATGTCGCCCAGGGCCAGCGCCTGCGACAGCGGTGTACCGTCCGGCTGGCCGGCCTGCTCGATGGCGCCGATCACTGTATCAGGAAAGTCCCAGGCCTTTGCGATGCGCACCGAGAGGGCGCGCGCCTGGGCGTGCAGGGCGATGATGAAGCCTTCCGACTGCGGCAGCGCCGGTTCGGTATTGACCTGGTCGAGCAGGCGGAAGCAGACGATCAGGCCCAGGTTGTACAGCAGGCCGGCGAAATACGCTTCGACCGGGTTGGCGCGCACGGCCGGCGCCAGCACACTGGCCGCCAGCGCACATTTTTCGCATTGGCGCCACAGCAGCGGGGTGGACAACTGCGAAAACGGCCCCGGCGTCATGCTGATGATGATCGGCAGCAGCGCGGCGCGCCCGACCAGCATGCGCAAGCCGTTCACCCCGAGCAGCATGGTGGCCCGTTCGACCGTGGTCACGGGGTCGCTGGTGTGATAGTGGGGGTGGTGGCAGGGCCGGTTCGCTTCGCGCAGGATTTCGGCCTCCAGTTCCTTGTCCTGCGACAGCTGGCGCGCCAGGTCGGCGCCGGACACGGTACTGTCGCGCATGCTGCGCAACAGATGCGGAAACAGGGCGGGCATGCTGGGCGCGAGGGTGATTTCGCTCATCGGAAGCTGGCCCATGTAGGCCAAGTCGACAAGGATGATTTTTTCGTCACTCGACGCGCCGCTGTTTGGCGTGATGCCGGCCAGCCAGCGGTAGAACAGCGCGTCGACCTGTTGCGCGTGCACGGGGTCGGGCGCGCGCACGCGCACAGGAGCGGGCACGGGTACGACGGGGGCGGGCGCAGGCTTGCTTTCTTCGCTGTCGCTGCCCAACAATCGATCTAGCCACCGTTTCATCGTATTTCTCTTTTTACCTGTACAAAGGCCCTCACCGGGATTTTAACCGATTACTCGGTAGAAACATCGGTGGAAATCGTCCGCCACATCGGAATTTTATTCCTTGGCGCCTGTCCAATACACCTTGAGCTGGAGGAGATGGTCATGCGCGCCGAAAAGCGGGATAAATCTGCCTGGCGTGGTTTTTTCGATGGAATATCGAATATTTTGCCTGGAAAGCAAGTCGAAATCGAGGTCGATTCGCCGCGCATCGGCGCCCGGATCGCATCGCGCTACGCGTCGCTGCCGGGGATTGTGGATGACGAGCGCAGCGAGATCCTGGAGATCAAGGCCGTTGGCGTCGAGCAAATCGTACGCTTGCGCGGCCCGCTCATGCTGCCGGCGTCAGGGCCCGCCTAGTCGCACTGGAGCAGGACGGCCGTGACGTTATCGCGGCTGCCGTCCTGCAAGGCGGTGGCGATCAATTCCTTGCAGCACTCGCCCAGCCGTTCCACGCTGGCGCCGGCCAGCACGGCGGCGATGCGCTCGTCGGACGTGGCCCCGTACAGGCCGTCGCTGCACAGCAGATACAAATCGCCCGCTTGCACCGCCTCGATGCGCAGGTCCGGATGGGTATCGCACGAGGGACCGAGCGCTTGCAATAGCAGATTGCGCGGCGGCAAGTGTTCGGTCGCGCCCGCTTCGATGGCTTCCTGGTACATGGTCTGGTCGCGCGTGAGCTGGGTCAGGCGGCCGGCGCGGTAGCGGTACAGGCGGCTGTCGCCGACGTGAAACACCAGCAGCGGGCTGCCCGGCGCCGGCTGCCACAGGCCGGTGAGGGTGGTGCCCATGCCGCCGCCATCGCCGCGCCGGTTGGCGAGATTAGTCTGGTACATGCGCTGATTGGCGAACTCGACCGCGTCGTGCAGGGTGACCATGGCGGCCAGGGCCGCTTCGCTGGCCATGCCGTCCGGATCGGTGCTGTCGGGGTCGAACGGGCTGGGACGGAAGTTGGCGGGCACCCCGTCGCCGTCGCCGTCGGCGCTGGCGTGCAGGAATTGGGCCAGCGAGGTGAGCGCGTCGGCGCTGGCGATCTCGCCCGATTCGTGTCCGCCCATGCCGTCGGCCACCGCCACCAGGCCGAGGGCGGTATCGATCAGGAAATTATCCTCGTTGGAGGGACGGACGGTGCCGGTATCGGTCATGCCAAAAGCCGTACCGGCGGCGAGGCGGTGCGGTGTGGACGGTGAAAGTTGCTTCCAAAAATACAAGGCGGCTCCTGAAGGTGGACCGCCGCCGATGGTGGGCAGAGGTCGCATATCTGCCATGCTAGCACGCAGGGTGGGCTTTGTCCGCCTTGCCAGGGGAAAAACCTCGGCCCGGGCTGGTGGGGAAGGGGCGATGCGCGACGCACAGCTTGTTGCAAAAAGGCGAAGTTCTCGGAAGGCCGGGGCGAGGGAGTAGCAGATCGGTCCGAATTGCGCGGTCGGGCGGCGCCAATCGGCCAGGTCGGCTCCCGGAACAAACGCGTTATCCCTTGCCCGTTCATCGAAGCGTCCTTCTTCGTCTTCGTGTTGCATGCCGGTGAGTGACTTCTGGCTGACAAGGTGATGGTAGCGGGATACATCCGGTTCGGTCGATGCCGCAGCTTCGTCGAGCGTATAGTGGTCGCGGGCCTCGGCAAGGAACTGCAAGTCGTGATCGTACTGCACCCGCTTCCAGCCCTGAAGAGGGGCGAAGGCGGATTCAGGACGGCACGGCTGCGGGTGCCCACCGCTGACAGGCCCTTGCCATCAGGGCCAGTGCCGCCCGCAGCGCCACGCCGAGGGCGGCCGCTCCGAGCCACAGGATGGCAAGGTCAGGGCCGAACCGCTGCGCGAGAAGGGCGGCGGCAAGCGGTCCGCACGCACCGGCCAGCCCGGCAAGCATGCACCAGCGCCGGCCCGGCCGGCTGGCGCGTGCGAACAGAAGTGCCAGCAGCGCCGCGCCCAGCCCGCCGAGGAGGGGCAACAGGCCGGCGCCGTCCAGCTGCGTTGTTAACAGTGGAATCAGGAACATGACAAGGGCCGCGTACAGGAAGGCTGCCGCCATGACGCCGAGGCACGCCGGTGTCATTCGCGGTGCCGGCCCGGATAGCCGTGAGCGGCCCGCGCGCCCGTCCAGCACCGCCGCTGCCAGGGCTGCGCCGGCCAGCGCGGCCGCGGCGCCGGCGAGATAAGCCCCGGCATGACCGACATGGTCCGCCAGCAGGGCCCCGGCGGCAGGCGCGCAGCAGGCCGCCAGCGCCGCACCGCCGGCCAATTGTGCCAGCGCACGCGCACTGCCGCCGTCGGCGTTGTCGTGCGCGTAGCCATGGCAGGCGCTGAGCATCAGCGCCACGCCGGCGCCGGCCGTGGCGCGTGCCAGCATCTGTAGCGCGAGATCGGGCGCGAACGCAGTACAGGCCAGCGCCGCCGCCGCGATCAGCGCACCGGTCACATAGCTGCGCCGGCGTCCGACGCGGTCCGACCACGGCCCGGCCCAGGCCAGCGTGAATGCCAGTGCCAGCACGAAGGCGCTGACCGGCAGGGCTGACGCGGCGCCATGCTGCGCCAGCACCGGCTGCGCCACCATCGCGGCAAACACGCACAAGAAGGTGAGCAGGCGCACCGTGACGATGCGCAGGCGGGGCAGCGCGACGCCGCTGCCGTCTTCGTCGAAGCGGTATCGCGCGCGCAGGCGCCGCAGCACGATGGCGCCGACCGCTTGCTGCCCTGGCATGGCGGCGCGCTGCGCGACCTCGCGAAAGCCGTCGTTGATACGTGCTTCAAGCGCGTTCAGGCGTGCCGCCAGGGCATCGGGCGGGCCGGCGCTGGTGCGGTGACGAAAGTCGCCGGCCGCCATGTGGCGCATGACCGCGATCACCTGGCGCACCGGGGCCGAGAAATTGAGCGTGACGATGAACCACAGCGCCTCGAAGGCGATGCAAAGACTGGCCAGCAGCAGGATCGCCAGGTCGTAGCGCAGCGCCAGCATGCGCGTGCGCAGGTAGCCGCGCTCCACGCCCACGTGCACCTGCCCGTGCCGTACGTAGCGGTGCACGATGTCGGCATGGGTGTCGAGGTAGTTCTCCGGTGCGATCACTTCGGCGCCCGCGCCGCCGCGGTACAGCACCTTGCCGCTGGCGTCGGTAAGCAGGATGTAGGCGATGTCGCCGTGGCGTGCCAGGATGGCCTGCCATGCGGCGCTGGCGCTGGCCGCCTGCGCCAGCGGCGTTCCCTGGTCGATGGCGAAGGTCAGCCGTCCGGCCAGCGCCACGCCGATGGTCTGGGCCTTGCGTTCGAGCGCGGGCAGGAAGCGCTGGTCCGCCAGCGACCAGGCGTAGGCCGCCAGCGCCACTTGCGTGAGCAGCATCACGGCCAGTATAAAAGCGCACAGCTGGCGCATGGGGCGCGCGTAGAGTTCACGGTCGCGTCGCTGCACCTGCATCATCTGGCGCCCGGGGCCAAGGTGTCGCGCGCCGCCGCCAGATCGTGCAGCGCGCTGGCGGCCGTCTGGTTGACGTCGTCCACCAGCGCGGCGGCGCCATCGGCGCAAGGGAGCCGGCCGAGCGCCGCGTTCATGCGCGCCAGCATGCCGTCCATGCGCCGCACCAGCAGGTCGACGCCGAACACGATACAGACGGTGGTCAGCAGCACCGCGCACACGGTCGCCAGGGTCAGTTCGCGCGTCACCATGGCGACAGCGCCGGCCTGGCGCTGCGTGGCATGGCGCAGCAGCAGCGTGCCTGCCGGGACGCCGCCCGGCCGCGACAGGCGCGCGCCGAGGGTGACGAAACCCGGTTCGCGCAGCAGCCAGTCGCGCGCGGCGGCCTGGCGCCGCAGCGCCGGCGGGTCGGCGTCGGCCGCGCCTGCGCCCGCGCGAAACACGGGGGCGGCGGCGTTGTCGATCACGCTGATGAAGACGATGTCGGGGTCGCGCCGCAGTTCGCGTTCGAGCGCGGCGGCGGCGTCGGGCATGGCCTTGAGCGGCAGGCCGAGCGCCATGCGCGCCTCGAACCGCTCGCGCAAGTCGTCGAGGGTGAAGCGCAGCCGCGATTCCTCGATGGCGCGCGTGGTATCGTCAAGGCGGTCCGCTTGCAGCGCCACGCCCAGGCCCAGCGCCAGGGCGGACACCAGCACGATGGGCGCGGCAATGAAGAGACTGAGTCGGGAAGGCGCCATGAGCGTGGTACGTGGAATAATATTCGAACGACAACAAGTGTAGCATCGAACGAGCTCATCCACTGTTCGCCAGGACGCCGGCCAGCGTCCCGGGAACAAAAGGCGCCGCGGGGAGCGGCGCCCGGGCCGGTCAGGCGGCCACTTTTTCGGCGTTGCGCGCCGCCCAGCGATACAGGCCGCCGACGATCGCCCCGCCCAGCACCAGGGCGATCAGCATCTGCGTGCCTTCGCCCATGCTGTTGGGGATGGCCAGCGGTTCGCCCACACCCGTGGCGACGATCAGGCCGGCCAGGCCGACGTTGAACAAGCTCTCGCCGACGATAAATCCGGACATGATCAGCACGCCGATGCGCTTGGCCGTTTCGCCCCAGGTCGCGTTCTCCACGGCGCGTTCGAACAGCCAGCCGGTGACGGCGCCGACCACTACCGGCGCGGTCACCGCGCTTGGCAGGTAGATTGCCAGGCCCACGCCGAGCGGCGGCAGGCTGTAGCGATCCTTGCTGGCCTTCCTGATGACGAAATCGACGATCACCAGCAGCAGGCCGAGCGCGGCGCCGTAACCGACCAGTTTCCAATCGAGGTTGTGGCTGATGACGCCCTTGGCCAGGGTCGAAATCAGGGTGGCCTGGGGCGCGGCAAGGGGACTTGCCGAGATCACGCCGATATTCGGCGCGCCGGCGAAGCCGTTGGCGCGGTTGAGCAGTTCGAGCACCAGGGGCACCACGGCCGATCCGGCGCCGACGCCGATCAACAGGCCCACCTGCTGCTTCCACGGCGTGGCGCCCACCAGTTGGCCGGTTTTCAGGTCTTGCAGATTGTCGTTGCCGATGACAGCTACCGCCAGCACCACGGTGGTGACGAACAGCGCGTAGGCCACCAGGGCATGGGCCACTTCCGGTCCCATCATGTGCTTGCCGACGAAGCCGACGCTCAGCGACGCGCCCAGGATGGTGAGAATGGCGATGCCGGACACTGGCGAGTTCGATGAGCCGATCAGGCCCGCCATGTAGCCGCACACGGCGGCGGCGAACACGCCGGCCACCACGATGTAGCCAACGCCGACGATCACCAGCGGCAGCGCGAGGCTCGACAGCACGCCGCCCTGCAGGAAGCTGGCCATCAGCCAGCCGGCGGGCACCATGGCCAGCAGGGTCACCAGGCCGACGACGAAGATCGGCAGATCCTGGTCGGCGCGTGGAATCTCGGCGCCGGTCATCTTGGCCTTGCGGGCCGTCTCCAGGGCCGACTTGAGCCCGCCCAGCACGGGTTTGCCCAGGCCGGCCAGGGTGACGATGGCGGCCGCGCCGATCGCGCCGGCGCCGATGATGCGCACCTGCTTGCTCCACGCGCCGAGCGCGTGGTCGGCGGCCGACAGGGCCGGCATCGGGTCGATCGACGTCAGTACAGGCACCAGGACGCCCCAGGCGATGATCAGGCCGACCAGCATGGCGATGCCGACGGTGATGCCCATCAGGTGGCCGGCGCCCAGCAGCGCGAGCGAACTGGCGGCGCCGATGCCGGTGGCGCCGCTGCCGGTCTTGAAGTACACGGCCACTTCGGCGGCCATGATCTTGGCGCCGGCGGCGGCCGCGAACAGCGCGGACGTCGCGCTGCCCCAGATGACGGCCATCAGACCGAGCTTGCCTTCGGCCGCGCCGCTGCGCGACGAGGTACCGACCTTGAGCACTTCGGCCGCGGCCACGCCTTCCGGATAGGGCAAGTCGGACTGCGACACCAGCGCGCGCCGCAGCGGTACTGTATACATCACGCCCAGCACACCGCCGATGGCGCAGGCGCCGAAGGTCGGCCAGAACGGCACGTGCGCCCACCAGCCGATCATCAACAGGCCTGGCAGCACGAAGATCACCGAGGCCAGGGTGCCCGCCGCCGAAGCGATGGTCTGGACGATGTTGTTTTCCTGGATCGTGGCGTCCTTGAAGGCGCTCAGGAGCGCCATCGAGATGACGGCGGCCGGGATCGAGGTAGCGAAGGTAAGGCCGACTTTCAGGCCAAGGTAGACCTGGGCGGCTGTAAAGACGAGGGTGATGACGATTCCGAGGATGATTCCCCTGATCGTGATTTCTTTTGGTCCGGCTTGTACGACGTTCGCCATCGACTGCTCCAGTATGAGAAAGGGGTACGAAAAAAGCGTCTCATCATAGCCGGCAAAGCGCAAACGCGGAAGTGAAATGCGTAACGCCGTCGTTCCCGCCGCTCCCCCGTCGCTTCTGCCATTGGCAGAAACGACGAGGGGCCGGCTAGGGTGTATCTGATTGAATCGAAGGGAAAAACCGCAATTGTTCCGTCGTTCCCGCGCAGGCGGGAACCCAATTTCGCACAATAGCCGCTGGCTGCTCGAGGAACTTGGGGGGAACGCATGCGTTCCCGCCTGCGCGGGAACGATGGGGTGGGGCTAGCCGCCGGCCTGCGATTCGGCTCCGTGCACCGGTTGCGGCGCCTGCGGCGGCTGCGGAACCGGCGGTGCGGCGGGCAAGCCCGGAACCGGCGGCTGGCTCGGCACTGCCGGTTCACCCGGTTCGCCCGGCTCCGCGGGGTCCGCGGGCAGCGCCGGCAGCGCGTCCATGTCGATCGTCTTGAACTCGCTGCTGCCCGCGTATTCGGCATAGATCCAGTCATCGTCCTCGCGCATCACGCCTTCCGGCACGGCGCGTTCCTTGACCGGACGCTTGTCGAGCGCGGCACGCATGTAGTCGACCCAGATCGGCATGGCCAGGGTGGCGCCGAATTCGCGTCCGCCCAAGGAACGCGGGTCGTCGTAGCCCATCCAGGCCACGCCCACCACGTTGCCGGCATACCCGGCGAACCAACCGTCGAAGGCGTCGCTGGTGGTGCCGGTCTTGCCGGCCAAATCGCCGCGGCCAAGCTGCTTGGCCGCGGCGGCGGCGGTGCCGAAGCGAGTCACGTCGCGCAGCATGCTGTCGACCAAAAAGGCGTTGCGCGGGTCGAGTACGCGGGTGGTCTCGTCGCCGCCGGCGGGCACCGGCGTCTCCAGCAGGATGGTGCCATTGCCATCCTTGATCCTGGCGATCAGGTAGGGCTTGACGGCGAAGCCGCCATTGGCAAACACCGCATACGCGCCCGCCATCTGCAGCGGCGTGACCGCGCCCGTGCCGAGCGCCATGGTCAGGTTTTTCGGGTGGCGGGTCAGGTCGAAGCCGAATTTGCCGAGGAATTCATGGGCGTAGCCGACCTCGATGGCGCGCAGCAGGCGCACCGACGGCACGTTCTTCGAGTGCACCAGCGCGCGCCGCATGGTCACTTCGCCGTCGAACTTGCCGTCGTCGTTCTGCGGGGTCCAGGTGTTGCCGCCGCCGCTAGGCATTTCCAGCGCTTCGTCGAGAATGCGGGTGCCCGGCGAATACCCCTTTTCGATGGAGGCCGAATAGATAAACGGCTTGATCGAGGAGCCGGGCTGGCGCCAGGCCTGGGTGACGTGGTTGTATTTATTCAGGCCGTAATCGAAGCCGCCCACCAGCGCGTGATAGGCCCCGGTGGCCGAATCGATCGCCACGAAGCCGGCCGCCACCTGCGGCAGCTGGACGATAGCCCACTCCTTATCGTCCTTGTCCTTGTCCTTGTCCTTGCCTTTGTCTTTGTCTTTGTCTTTGTCCTTATCTTTGTCCTGGGCGATGCGCACCACCGCGCCCGGACGCAGCTTGACGGCCTCCTTGGCACCCGCCGCCAGAGCTGGCGCGGCGAAGCGCAGGCCGGCGCCGCTGATTTCGATGCGTTCGCCGTCCATGGTTTCGACGGCCACCAGTCTGGCCGACACCTCGGTCACCACGGTCGGCATCAGGCCATCGCTGACCGGACGCTTGCGCAATTCCTCGCGAATCTCGTCGGAGCGTTCCTCGGGATTGGCCGGCAGGTCGATGAACGATTCCGGGCCGCGGTAGCCGTGCCGCTGGTCGTAGGCCAGCACGTTGCGGCGCAGCGAATCGTAGGCGGCGTCCTGTTCGGCCTTGAGGATGGTGGTGTAGACGCTGATGCCGCGCGTGTAGGCGTCATCCTTGTATTGGTCGACCACCGACTGGCGCGCCAGTTCTGCCACGTACTCGGCATGGGTGTCGAACTCCTGGCGCTTGGCCGCGATGTGGATCGGTTCCTCTTTCGCGCTCGCATACTGGGCGTCGCTGAGGTAGCCCAGTTCGCGCATGCGCTTGAGCACGACCATCTGCCGCTGTTTGGCGTTGCGCGGGTTGACGGCCGGGTTGTTGCCGACCGGGTCGCGCGGCACGCCGGCCAGCATGGCCATTTCGGCGGTCGAGAGCTGGTCGAGGCGCTTGCCGAAGTAAGCCTGGGCGGCGCTGGCAAAGCCGTACGAGCGCCGTCCCAGGAAAATCTGGTTCATGTACAGTTCGAGGATCTTGTCTTTCTTGAGCGCGCTCTCGATCTTGAAGGCGAGGGCGACTTCATCGGCCTTGCGGCCCAGGACCTTGTCGCGCGTGAGGAAGAAATTGCGGGCGACCTGCATGGTGATGGTCGACGCTCCTTCGCGAAAGCCGCCGCGCAGGTTGGCGCGGGCCGCGCCGGCCGCGCGGATCCAGTCCACGCCGCCATGCTGGTAGAAGCGCGTGTCTTCGATGGCCAGCACGGCGTTTTTCATCAGCTCGGGCACCTGTTCGATCGGGATGAAGTCGCGGTGCTCTTCGCCGAATTCGCCGATCAGCACATTATCGGCGGTGTAGATGCGCAGCGGGATCTTGGGGCGGTAGTCGGTGACCGCGTCGATGGCAGGCACGCGCGGCACGATCACGCCGTAAAAGTAGCCAAGCAGGCCAAGGACCATCAGCAGGCCGGCGGCAAGCGCCAGCAGCAGGGCGCGAAGGATGTATTTGCGCGTCAGCCAGCGCTTTAAAAAGGTGTCTGTAGTCAAAACGGTATCCGCCAGAGCGGGCCGTGCCGAGAGTGACGGCCCTGTCCGGCGAATTATAGTCGATCGCTTTGGTGGCCCCGCGTCCGCTCAGACGAAGGCCAGGTCGTGCTGCAGGATCAGGTGGTCGAGCCAGTCGTCGCTGTGGCCGAAGCGGTAGCCCAGTTGCGCGGCGCGCGTGGTATCCATCATGTACGGGGCCGGATAGTCGAAGGGACTCAGTTCGCCGGCCGGCACCGGCGGTTTGACGGGCAGGGCCCGCACCGGCACCTCGAGCAGCATGCCGATGCGCTGGTACAGGTCGAACGCGGACAGGGCGCCGTCGCAGGCCGCGTTGACCGGCCCCAGGAAGTCCTGGGCGCCGGCCCACAGCAGGAAATTGCTGGTGCCCTGGGCGCTCATGAAGGAGCTGGCGGCGGCCGCATTGGCGTAGCGCAGCGGCGCGTGCTGGCGCACCAGGTCGACGTAATGGGCCAGGCGCCCGGTAAAGTCTTCGGCGCCGGCCAGCACGTGGCCGATGCGCACCGTCACCAGCGGCAGCGAGCCGTCGCGGTACAGATAGGCTTCGGCCTGGAGTTTGCCCATCACGTAGCTCTGGGTGGCGAGCCGGGTGTCGTGCCACGGGTAGCGCGTGTCGATCGGCTGGGCCAGCATATTGATGTCGTCTTCCGCAAACGGCGCATCCTGGCGGCCGAGCAGATCGCGGTAGACGTCGATGGTGGAGGCGACGATGTAGCGTTTGACCTTGCCGGCGAAGACCTTGATGGCGATGGCGGCGTCCAGGGGGCTGTAGCACATCTGGTCGTAGACGATGTCGTAGCCGTCGGTTCCGGCAAACGCGGTGCGCATGGCGTGTTCGTTGCGGCGGTCGACCTGGATGCGGGCGATGCGCGCGCCGAACGGGTCTGGCGTGCTGCCGCGCGTGGCAATCGTCACCTGGTGACCCGCGTTGAGCAAACGCTGTACCAGCAGTTTGCCGAAGTAGCGGGTACCCCCTATCACCAATATATTCTTGCGCATCGCATTCCTTTGTTGATTCCAGTATATTTTCTGCTTAGTATGGCGATTCAACAACCGAGAAAAATTGAAGCAATGAGCAAGAAAACCTTAGTCATGGAATATGCATGAAGCCGCTGCGCACGCTCTCCGGGCTGGTCGACTTCGACTGCGCCGCGCGCTGGGGCAGCTTCAAGCTGGCGGCCCAGGAGCTGCACAAGACGCCGGCGGCGATCAGCCAGCAGGTCAAGCAGCTCGAAGAAAACCTGGGTTTTGCCCTGTTCATCCGCCACGCGCGCCATGTGACCCTGACCGCCAAGGGCCAGGAGCTGGCGGTGGTGGTTGCGCGCATGCTGGTCGAACTGCGCGCCAAGGTCGGCGCGCTGCAAGGCGGCGACGAGGAATCGGTGCTGCGTATCTCGACCACCCATTCGTTCGCGATCAAGTGGCTGGTGCCGCGCATGCACCGGTTTACCAAGCTGTATCCGGAACTCGATATCCGGCTCGACTCGAACGATGCGCCGGTCAACCTGGAAGATGACAGCAGTGACGTGGCGGTGCGTTACGGGCCGGTCAGCGATGGCGACCCGGCGCTGCTGTTTCGCGAGCGCCTGATCGCCGTCTACAGCCCGGACCTGCTGGCGCCCGGCCAGGCCGAACTGACCCTGGCCGACCTGCCCAACTTCCCGCTGCTGTACGAGAATTCGACCGAATCGTGGCTTCAGCTTCTGAACGAGAACAAGGCGCTGAAGGGTAAATACGATTTTTCGCGCGGTTACAGCCACTGGGGCGTGCTGGCGCAGGCGGCGGTGGCGGGGCAGGGCATCGCGCTGGTGGCGTACGGGATCGCGTTCCAGGATATCCTGAAAGGGTCGCTGCGCCAGATCAGCTGCCGCAGCGCGCCCTTCGGCAGCGGTTACCGCTTCCTGGTCAACCGCAGCAAGGAGAACATGCCGAAGGTGCAGCGCTTCCGCGCCTGGCTGGTGGCGGAAATGAACGAGATGCAGCGCGCGCTCGATCAGATCGGGTAAACGACAACGGCGGCCCGCAGGCCGCCGTTGTTCATGGTGCTACAGCGCTTACTTCACGCCGTGCATCAGCTTCTGGATCACCGGTGCGAGCAGGAACAGCAGCACGCCGCCGACCATCAGCGACCCGAAACCGTAGGTGTAGCCGTGCAGCGCGGAGGCGATCGACATGCCCGATTCGCCACTGACACTGCTGGCGAAGATGCCGGACAGGTTATTGCCGATACCGGTCGAGAGGAACCAGCCGCCCATGCCCAGGCCGACCAGGCGGGTCGGCGCGAGCTTGGTGACCATCGACAGCCCGATTGGGGACAGGCACAGCTCACCGATGGACTGGACCCAATAAACCGCGAACAGGGTCCAGAACGGGATCTTGCCGTAGGTAGGATCGACCAGGTGGGTCAGCGCGTACATGAGCAGGCCGAAAGCGAGGCCATTGAAGATGATGCCCAGGCCGAATTTGCGCGGAATGGATGGATTGGCGTTGACCTTGCCCATGGCGATCCAGACCCACGCGATGATCGGCGCGCAGGCGATGATGGCGACCGAATTGACGCTCTGGAACCAGGCGGTCGGGAACTCGGTCATGCCGAATGGTGCGGTGATGAAGGACAGTGCGCCCTTGCGGTCGACGATGCTCTCGGCCAGGAAGGTGAACGAACTGCCTGCCTGTTCGAAGAACATCCAGAACAGGATATTGAAGGCGAAGATGATCATCATCGCGAAGGTTTTGTCGCGCGCGACTTTGCCGTCGCGGATGCCTTCGGCGATCAGCATGCCGGCCAGGATCAGGAACAGGATGGTGAGGACGACCTGCAGGTTGTTGGCACCGGCTTTGAGCAGGAAGTAAATGACCGGAATGACCAGCAGCGCACCGCCGCCCACCATGAGCATGCGTTTCGGGCTATTGTCTGCCGCTGGCGGTGCGCCAATGCCCTTGAGGGCGGCGCGGCCGAAGAAGAACCAGACAAGGCTGATCAGCATGCCGATACCGGAAGCGAAGAACACGACCTTGTAGGCCGGGATGTCGCCGGTGTTGAACACCTTCTGGGCCAGGAGCTGGGTAAAGATCGGGGCGAGGAATGCGCCGGCGTTGATGCCCATGTAAAAAATGGTGAAGCCGGAATCGCGGCGGGTATCGTTGAGCGCATACAGTTTGCCGACCATGGTCGAGATGTTCGGTTTGAACAGGCCGTTACCGACGATGATGGTAGCCAGGCCCAGTTTGAACACATCTTCATTCGGGACCGTGATGGCGAACAGGCCGGCAGCCATGAAGGCGGCACCGATCAGGATCGAGCGCTGGTAGCCGATGACTTTGTCGGCGACATAGCCGCCGAAAACGGCGCCGGCGTACACCAGCGCGAGGTAGGAACCATAGGTCAGGTTGGCCGGCTGCTGGCCGCTGGCATCACCGCCGTAGAACTGCGTGACTATATATAGCACGAGCGCCCAGCGGATGCCATAGAAAGCAAAACGCTCCCAGAATTCGGTCATGAACAACATCCAGAGCGGACTTGGATGACCCAAGATCTGCTTGAACTCCGGGATTACAACTTCCTGGTGGGGTGTGGTAGCGGCACCGCTCATGCGGTTTCTCCTGAATTATGGTTATGGTCGGATAAATCATATGGACAGCCGCGGCTCGTGACCCCGGATTTCCAATAGGGTCGCATTTTAATGTAAATCGACTACGCCCAGCGAATTTTTGCCAGATGTGCTAATTAAGCCATGAAACGCGGTGGCGCAAGCACAGCCGAACTTGTGTCCCCCAAGAGCGGCGAGTTGTCGTATATTGGCATTGCAGGCTTGTTTGTTACACAGAATCGAAAAGGATTTGTACTATGGAACATGACGTTGTCGATACCCTGATTTCGCCGGAAGGCCAGCTGGAAGTGCTCTCGAAAGCCGAAGTCTGTAAGCTGCTCGACACCAGCCAGGGTGGCCTGTATCAAATCTTCCGCAACTGCGCGCTGGCGGTCCTGAACTGCGGCAGCACCATCGACGATGGAAAAGAACTGCTGGAACGTTATAAATCCTTCGATATCAGCATCGTGCAGCGCGAGCGCGGCATCAAGCTGGAGATCCGGGGCGCCCCGGCGATTGCCTTCGTCGATGGCAAAATGATCAAGGGCATCCACGAGCACCTGTTCGCGGTGCTGCGCGACATTATTTTCATCAGCAGCGAGGTGACCGACAATCCCAAGTTCGACATGTCGCGCACCGAAGGGATCACCGATTCGGTGTTCCATATCCTGCGCAACGCCAATGTGCTGCAGCCGCAGCGCAATCCGAACCTGGTGGTGTGCTGGGGCGGACACTCGATCAACCGGATCGAATACAATTATTCGAAGGAAGTCGGCTACCAGATGGGCTTGCGCGACCTCGACATTTGCACCGGTTGCGGACCGGGTGCGATGAAAGGGCCGATGAAAGGGGCCACCATCGGCCACGCCAAGCAGCGCCTGGCGGGCGGGCGCTACCTGGGCATTTCGGAACCGGGCATCATCGCGGCCGAGTCGCCCAACCCGATCGTCAACGACCTGGTGATCATGCCGGATATCGAAAAGCGGCTCGAAGCGTTCGTGCGCACGGGGCACGGGATCATCGTGTTCCCGGGCGGCGCCGGCACCGCCGAAGAGATTTTGTACATCCTCGGCATCCTGCTCCATCCGGACAATGCCGACATGCCGTATCCGCTCATTTTCACGGGACCGGAGACGGCGCGCGACTATTTCATCCAGATTAACCAGTTCATCGCCGATACCCTGGGCGAGGAAGCGCAGAAACGCTACAAGATCATCATCGACGATCCGGAAATGGTGGCCAAGGAGATGCAGCTGGGGATCCGCCAGGTGCGCGAATTCCGCAAATCGCGCAGCGATGCCTATTATTTCAACTGGCTGCTCAAGATCGACGAGGAATTCCAGCGTCCGTTCCGGCCGACGCACGAAAACATGCGCAACCTCTCCCTGCACAAGAACCAGGAAAAGCATCTGCTGGCGGCCAACCTGCGGCGAGCGTTTTCGGGCGTGGTGGCGGGTAACGTCAAGGACGAGGGCATCCGCGCGATCGAAAAATTCGGGCATTTCGAGATTCACGGCGACGCCGCCATCATGGGACCGATGGATGCCTTGCTGTCCTCCTTCGTCGCGCAGAGCCGGATGAAGTTGCCGGGCAAGGCTTATACGCCTTGCTACCGCGTGATTACCTGAGCTGCCCAGGCCAGGCGCCGGCCGGCGCGCACCTGTTTTTCAACGGTGCGCCGCCGGTCCGGGGCCGGCTTCATTCGAGCTTTTTGACAAAGCCCACATACAGGCGCCGTGCGACGAAATGATCGAAGCCGGCCTGGCGGAACGTGCTCGCGTCGGTTCGATAGCTGCGTTTGCTGCCATCGAAAAGATCGCTGGCGTTGACTGTGAAGCTGAGCGTCTTGCTCAATTGGCGCTTCCAGCTCAGGTTCACGCTGCTGCTCGCCCCATGCCGGCCGAGCGGTGTGATGCCGCCCGACTGGCCGTGCGCGTCGAGCGACACGTTGTCCGGTCCCGCGTTGTAGGCCGCGCTGACATTCACATAGCCCGAGAGACCGTCCTGGCGCACCATGCCATACAGGTCGGGCGTCGACAGCGCCACGCGGTAGGCGCCGCCGTCCACGCCAAGGCGCAGCGCCGCATCTGGTGTCCACGCCAGCGAGCCCGTGATGCCGGCCGAGCGGGCCTGGCCGCCATTCTGCTTCGAGGTCACCAGCACGTTGTCGGCGAAACTGCGCGCATCGGCCACCGTATCGCGGCTGGTCCGGTAGAAGGCGCCGGCGCTGCCGCTCAACTGCCCCAGTTCCGCATCGGCGCCGATTTCCCATGAGGTCAGCTGCTGCGGCTTGAGGCCGGGGTTGCCGCGGCTCAGGTTTTGCGCATCGACGTAGGTGGTGAACGGATTGAGGTCGCGCGCATCCGGGCGCTGGAGGCTGCGGCGATAGGTGAGCGTCAGGTCGGTGTTGTCGCTGGCGGCGTGCTTGATGTGCAGGCTGGGATTGAATGCTTGCCAATGCCCTGTCTGCATGATGCCCTGCGCCGGACTCACCCGAAGCGCCATGCGCTCGAATCGTCCGCCCAGCAGCGCTTCCCACGTTCCACGCTTGATCTGGTCGGTAAGATAGACCGCGCTCAAGCTTGTCGCCACGGCATAGCCGTTGGTCGTGTGCGGATCTTGTGTTTCGGCTCCCGTCAAGCGATCGACCGACGCCTGATAATTGTCGAGGTCGTTGACCTCGTCCTGGAGGTCGAGGCCCATGCCCCACTGGCCGTGCTCCGTTGCACGGCTCCAGTCGACGGTGGCCTGCTTGAGTACGCGCGCCGAGCGGGTGGCGCCGTGACTGTAGGCGCTGGCGCGCACCGGTTCGACGTACACGTCGGTGTATGACTTGTCGATCAGGCCGCTCGTCTTGCTACGCTGGACCATTGCCTTCAGCGCGCTGCGATTGTCCTGATGGCTATAGCTGAGGCTGGCGTTGGCGTCGGACTGCTCGTTGGGGCCGTAGGAAATCCGATGATAGATGGTCTGGCCGGCTGTATCGCGGGCCTCGTTGAGTACGTCGAACAGCGGGTGCGAGCGGCGGCCGTTATATCCCGCCGACAGGCTCAGGCTATCGCTGTCGCCGAGGGCGTAATCGACGCCCAGTGCCGCGCTGTCGACCTTGCGGCGGACAAATACCTCCGACGATTGCACGGTCGTTCCGGCCTGGCCGCCAAGAGGATTATTCCAGTCGACCGCCGAGCGGCGCAATTTCTGCGTGCCGTCGCGGCGGTAAGCCAGGTTGCCATGAACGCTGATCTCCTTTCCGGTGACATCGCCCGACGTGCCGACATTCCACAGACCGTGGTCGGCGGCGCTGGCCTTGACCTGCGCGTGCGCCCCCGGCTTGCGGTTGCGCTTCAATACGATGTTGACGATCGCGCCGCCATTGGCGTTGTAGGCGGCGGAGGGATTGGTGATCACTTCGATGCCGGCAATATCGGCGCCGCTCATGGTCTGGAGCGCCACCGCCCGCTCATCGCCCGACATCATCGCCGTCGGCTTGCCGTTGACCAGGACCGTGACCTGGGCATTTCCCTTCACCGCGATGTGCCCGTCGGACGTCACCGATATGCCGGGTGTCGACTGCAACACGTCCTGGGCTGTACCGTTCGCCGCCCTTGCCATGTTGGAAACGTCATACACCGTCTTATCGAGCTTGTTGACGACCGGTTCCTTCCTGGCTGTCACGGTCACTGTCGCCACCTCGGCGTCTTGCGCGCGCGCCGGCTGCGCGGCGAGCCCGAACAGGATCAGGGACAGTGTCGTCCTGGGCAGGGTGCGTTGAATAAAATACATGCCAGCATTGTAACGTTTCTGGCGGGGCAAGGGGCGCAATCGGGGCGCGGCGCGCAGTTTTTTTCGAGTGCCTGCGCCCGCGCTGCGGCGGGTGGAACGCTTACAAGCGACTGGCGTAGCGGCCCGATGGCGGCTCCAGCAAGAAGGCTGCAATGGCATCCCATCCACCGGAGGCGGTCACGGTCTCGATGTGCTTCTTGTGCGCCTGTTCGCTATCCCATTGCTCGACCAGGGTGAACACGGCCGGATCGTCGCTGGCGCGGAAGATGTCCACGCCGCGGCAGCCGGCAACGGCGGGCAGGTCGCGCTTGACGTTGTCGAGCATCGCGCGGAAATCGGATGCCGCCTCGGGCCGGGTGGTGAAGGTGATGATAAAGGTGGTGCCAGTCATGGTTGCTTCGCTTTGCGTACGGTGGTTGCGGCCGCGGATCGGCCGTGTGCACACGATAGGCCTTCGCGCGCGGCGCCGCCAGCGCCCGCGCTGCGCTTATATTGACCGTGGCTGCTGACTTGCCAGTTGACGCACGTATTGGGCCGGCGGTGCGCCGTAGCGGCGCTTGAATTCGCGCGTGAAGTGCGCGGCGCTGTCGAAGCCCGTCATGGCGGCCACCTCGCCGGGCCGCCTGCCGCCGGCCAGCAGCAGTACTCTTGCCTCGTCGAGGCGCGTATTGCGCAAAAAATGCATCGGCGCCAGCCCGGCCACCTCGCGGAAAGTGTGGGCGAAGTGCGAGGGACTCATGGCCACCGCGCCGGCCAGTTCGGCGATGTCGAGCGGGCGGTGGAAGTGCTGCTGTATCAGCTGCACCGCCTTCTGGATGCGGGCGGCCGAACGCTTGACCTTGGCGGCGTCGCGGATGGCGCCCGCCGCTTCGGACCGGAGCAGGCGCACGATGATTTCCTCGACGATGAGCGGGGCGATGGTGGCGCGGTCGATCGCCTGGTCGGTCGCCGGCAGCAGCCGCGTGAACGCGTCGAGCACCCGTTCGTCCACCGGCGCGACGTAGTTCGGGGCAGGGTCCGTGGTTGACGAGGGCGCCGCGTTGGCCAGCGCGATGAAGGTCTTCACCAGCAGGTCGGGCGGCAGGTCCATGTGGATCGCGAGGTAGGGCTGGCCGGGGCTGGCCTCGACCACGGTGCCGTCGCAACGTGTTTCGGCGCCGAGCACGAGGCAGCTCATTTCGTCGTAGGCGAGGGTGCTGGCGCCGAGACGTGCGCTCTTGCGGCCCTGGAGCACGACCACGATGCCCGGCGCCAGTGTCTGGGTCTTGTCGTAGCGGACCGGGGCCGAAAAGCGGTAGTAGCGTAGGCCCGGCCAGATCGAATCGGTGCGGCCTTCATTCACCGCGCGCGCGGCGACCATGCCACGCAGGCGGGCCAGGGATGTCGAACCGGCGTCGGAATTCATGATGCGCGCGCCAGTTTGTCGGGGTTGCGCACGACGTAGATCGCGGCGATCCTGCCATCTTCCATATCGAACGACATGGTTGAATCGAGCCGGCCGTCGACAAGGCGCAGCAGGCCAGGCTGGCCGTTGATGATGGCATGTTCGAAGGTCGTTGCGGCGCCGTACTTGCGCGCCATGCTTTCGTAGAAGCGGGCGATCTTGTCGGCGCCGCGTACCACGTTGATGGTGGCCGAGACCTTGCCGCCGCCGTCGGCGCGGAAGGTGGCATCCGGCGCGAACAGTTGCGCCAGTTGTACGCGCTCGCCGCTTTGCGCGGCCGTCACGAAGCGTCCCAGCAGTTCCATGTGGGCCGCTTCGCTGACCGCAAAGCGCGGTTTGCCGGCGCGCACCCGTTCGCGCGCGCGGTGCAGGAGCTGGCGGCAGGCAGCCTCGGTCTTGTCGACGGCGGCGGCGATGTCGGCGTAGTCGCAGTCGAACACCTCGTGCAGCAGGAACACCGCGCGTTCCTCGGGGCCGAGGCGCTCCAGCATCAGCATGAAGGCCATCGACATGTCGCCGGCCAGTTCCAGGCGCGACTCGGGCAAGTCGCTGGCGCGCGTGACGATCGGTTCGGCCAGCCAGGGGCCGATGTAGGCTTCGCGCTCGGCGATGGCGCTGCGCAGGCGGTCGATGCACAGGCGCGTGGTCACGGTGACCAGCCAGGCGTCGGCGCTGGCGAGGTCCGCGCGCGTGTCATTGGCGTTCCAGCGCAGCCAGGTATCTTGCACGGCGTCGTCGGCGTCGGCACGCGAACCGAGCATGCGGTAGGCGATGCCGAACAGGCGCGGACGGATCTGGTGGAATTGGATGGTAAAGGTGTCGGTCATTCTTTTTTGAGAAAGGCTGTCACAAACGCTGCGACGGGTTCGTCTAATGATTGTAAGGCCAAGCAATCAACTTCAACAAACAAAGGAATCAGCATGGAACGCATCAATTTTCAAACCGCGTCGCCGAAAGCCATCAAGGCATGGTCGGCGCTCGAACAGTATATCGCCACGTCGAGTATCGACAAGCCGCTGGCGGAGCTGGTGCGCTTGCGCAGTTCGCAGATCAATGGCTGCGCGTTTTGCGTGGACATGCATGCGACCGATGCGGCCAAGGGAGGCGAGACCGCGCGCCGCCTGCATGCGGTATCGGTATGGCGCGAGACGCCGTTTTTCACGCCGCGCGAACGCGCCGCGCTGGGCTGGACCGAAACCATGACGCGCCTGGCGCAGCAGCCGGAGACGGGCGAGAGCTACGCGGCGCTGGCGGCGCAGTTCAGCGCCGAGGAAATGGTCGACCTCACCTTGCTGATTTCGACCATCAATGGGTGGAACCGCCTGGCGGTGGGATTTGCGAAGATGCCGGAATAAGCGGCAGGCGGTGCGCGATTGACGACTAACGAGTGCCCCGGCGCATGGCCGGGGCAAGTGGAGCCGCGAGCGCAGCATCGGGGAGGATTGCCGGTCAGGCCGGGTCGCGGCCTTCGCCGGCTAGCCAGCGCAATGCCGTCAGGCTGGGCATGAACAGGTATTCACCGCCGCGCACCGTGCAGAAGGTCTGGATACCGTGGATGCGCTGGCGCACCGGGCGTTTCTGGATGGTGAAGGTGCTGTCTTCATCTTGCTGGCCGAGGATGGGATCGCGCTCCTTGCCAAGGTCCATGAAGTTGCCATGGTCGACCCACTCGGCCTGCATGAATTCCACCGTCTCCGGCGCCTTGGCGCTGATCCCGATGAAAAACAGGCCGCGTTCCTGGCCATCGTCTTCCAGCAGGTCCGCGCGCCACGGCGCACCGAAGGTGGTGCTGCGGCGGATGATGCGGTGGATGTTCACGTCGGTCAGCACGGCCAGCTTGCTGTCGCGCGGGTTCATGCGGCGCATGTGGCAGCCGTGCGGCGCCTGCAGGCCGGCCTGGTCGTCCTTGTAGGTGAAGTCGTTGTTGCGCTTCGGGTCGGCACCCAGGGCCGGATCGTCCTTTTCCGGGGCGAGCGTGAGCGGCGCGCCGCTGCGCCAGCGGCCCACCAGCTTGGCGGCCAGCAGTTCCTGGCCGGCGTCGTCGTCGGCGTTATCGCGCAGGAAGCGGTTGAAGGCGGCGGCGTCGGCCTGGTACTTGCGGATCACGACGAAGGTGCCGTTGCGCCCGAGCGCTTCCGGTTGCGGCATCGCCATCGGCACGCCCGATTCGCCCGGATAGCCGAGAATCAGTTCGCCCGCCTTGATAGGATCGCCCTGGCCCGGCAGCAGGTCTTCGATACCGCCGTCGATGGCCGGGTTGCTGATGTTGTCGCGGTAGCCGAAGGGATTGAGGCTGTCCGGCTGCGCGCCGAAGTCGTGCATGCCCAGCAAGGTGACGCCCTGGATATCCTTGAATTCGTTCTGCGCGGTGGCCAGCGCATGCTTCCACGACGCTTCGTCGGGCGCGAAGATCGAAATCGTCACGTGCACGTCGCCGCTGCCGTAAGGCGCTTCCCAGTTCGCCGGTGCGCTCGCACCGATGTCCTG
This sequence comes from Massilia antarctica, assembly GCF_015689335.1. Lineage (GTDB taxonomy): Bacteria > Pseudomonadota > Gammaproteobacteria > Burkholderiales > Burkholderiaceae_D > Telluria_A > Telluria_A antarctica. The sequence goes on from NZ_CP065053.1 coordinate 5,049,239, forward strand.
CAGGCGGTCGGCGCGCGCCGCCATCCCGGCGCGGAAGGCGGCCGGGAAACTGGCCAGCGAATCGGCCGGGATGTCCAGCGCCACAAGGCCCGCGTGGCTCAGGGCGACGGCGATCCATGCGGTGCTATTGGTGCGCGCGTCGGCGGCGCTGCGCACGTGCGGCGCCAGGCGCGAGAGCAGCGCGCGGCCGCCCGCGGCGTCGTCGATTTTCAGCAGCACGTGGGTGCCGAAGTATGGGTCGGGGCGCTTGAAGAGGATGGTGGCCTGAATGTCGTCCAGTTCCAGGGTTGGCGAGGAATGGACCAGGTTCTTGAGTGTGTCGATGATCGTCATGGGAACCTCAGGCAATCTTGTCCAGGAATTCCTGGAGCGCGTCGTTCTGCTTTTGCAGGCGGCGCGTTTCGACGACCGACAGGTTCGGATTGGCGACGTACCAGCCGGCGGCGGTGATCTGGAGGCCGGCGATGAAGTCTTTCACGCCAGGGTCGGCGATGCCCGGCCAGCCTTCGATGGACGAAAACAGCAAATCCATCAGGTCGGGAATCTTGGTCGCGAAGTCTTCGATGTAGGTGTCCCAGTCGCCGTCGTAGGTCGTGGCGAAGAGGATCTTGGTATCATTTTCAAAAAACACGAAGCGCATGTCGTGCAGGGTCGAGACCTTTTGCGCGCCGGCGAAGTTGCCGTTGACGAGCTTGAAGATGCGGCGCAGGCGCTCGGCGCCGCCCGGCTTCAGGGTGGCCATGGCCGTCAGTTCGGAGATCTTGCCGGACTGGCGGCCGATGCGGCCAGCCGATCCCACGTGGCCTTCGGTATTCGGGTCCTGCTCGCGCAGCATGTTTTCGAGCGCGAGTTTGAGCAGGTCGGGGGCGTCTCCCAGGACCTCCTGGACCTTGCGCTTGATGTCGGCGAGGTCGGTAGAGGATTTGTTGTGTGGGGTAGTGTCGCTCATGATTGCTCCTTGGGTCTTGATGAAAATGGTGATACTGCTTGCCGGCTGCGGGACTGCTTAATCCGGTACCTGGCCGATGCTGTCGATCTCGATGCGCGGCTGCGCATTCATCTCGTGGCGGAATTTGGACGACGCTTCGTAGGCCTTGATGCGCGCGCGCATGATGGAGCCGAGAGGGCGGTGAGCCTCGATACAGTGCCACGGGTTGAACGACAACACGTCGTCGGCGAACACGCGGCGCGCCGGGCTGTATGCCTGTTGCGGCGGGATGGTCAGCTTGGCGACTGGCTGGTAGGGCGAGTCTTCCTGCGGCCACTCGATGGAGGCGTCTTCGATCGGCATCTTGCCGATGTCGGTGAGCAGCTGCGCGCGCAGTTCGTACTCGGCGCCCTGGCCGGAGAAGAAGTCGACCACCAGGTTGCGCAGGGCTGAATCGTCGGCGTCGTCACCGAGCGGCTGTCCGGTGAGGGCGCGCACGTTGTCGGACAGGGGCGCGGCGCACAGCTTGGCCACGTAGTCGCCGTAACGCACCGCGGCCATGCTGAAGAAGGTCTCTCCGAGGATATGGTTGTTCGGTGCGCCAAGCGTGTCGACCACCGGATTGTCGATGCCCAGTGCGTGCAAGGCTTTGCTGCCGCCACGGGCGAGGGCGGCCACGATGCGGCGCACCATGTCCGGGTCGTCCGCGTGCTTTTCCAGCAGCTTCTGGGTCTTGAGGTAGGCGGCGGCGTGGCCGAAGGCGATCACGGGGTGGTTCACCAGCAGCAGGTCCTGGGTCCTGGCATCCTGGCGGTTGGGCAGGAACTGCGGGCCGTCGACGCCCAGCATTTTGATCGCCATGCCGCGCGGGGACGGCAGCTTGTCGCTGTGGATGTCGCCAGGCGCGGTGGAGAGGCGGATCACGACAGGGTAGGTGGCGGGGCGGGCGAACACGCCCTGGGCCAGGTGCGCGGGCAGCTTGTCGTAGACGGTGACGTGGCCGACCAGCACGCCGTGGCACTTGGCGTGCGCGTCGCGCTTGGCGTGGCGGTGTTTGTCGAACACGCGGGTGTTTACGCGCATCATCGAGGCGACCACGCTGTCGATGATCTCGTCTTCGTTTTCCTGCTTTTGTTCGAGGTTGTCGTTGTACGGGACGTAGGTGGTGGCAGACATGGGGGTTCCTCGCTTGTTTGTAATATTGCAATGGAACCAAGGAGTGTACCGATAGTACGAGGGTGTTCGATAGAATGTTTGTTCGAACGGTGGGGTATGGTGATCCCTGTCGTTCCCGCGCAGGCGGGAACCCAAGTTTCTACCGCAGCCAGGCGGCTCGACAAACTTGGGTCCCCGCCTGCGCGGGGACGACGACGGTGGTGGCGGCACGACGGGGGTGGCGGGCATTGCACCCGCCTCCGTCTTTACTCTTCGCGGCGCAGATGCGGGAAGAGAATCACGTCACGGATGTTCGGCGAATCGGTGATCAGCATGATCAGGCGATCGATGCCGATGCCGCAGCCACCGGCCGGCGGCATGCCGTATTCCAGCGCGCGAATGTAGTCGGCGTCGTAGAACATTGCTTCGTCGTCGCCCGCATCCTTGGCCGCTACCTGCGCCAGGAAGCGCGCCGCCTGGTCTTCGGAGTCGTTCAGCTCCGAAAAACCATTGGCCAGCTCGCGCCCGACGATGAACAGCTCGAAACGCTCGGTGATGCCGGCTACCGTGTCCGACGCACGCGCCAGTGGCGATACTTCGGCCGGGTAGTCGACGATGAAGGTCGGCTCCCACAGCTGCGCTTCGGCGGTTTCCTCGAACAGCGCCAGTTGCAGCGCGCCCAAACCGGCCGTCGAAAACGGCTTGACGCCGAATTTGAGCAGTTCGGCCTTGATGAATTCCGCATCCTGCAGCTGCTCCGCGGTGTAATGCGGCGCGTAGGCGTTGATGGCGCCGACGATGGTCATGCGGCGGAATGGCTTGGACAGGTCCAGCGGCTTGCCGCCGTAGGTCAGTTCGGCGGTGCCGTGGGCATCGATGGCCGCCTGGCGGATCACCGCTTCGGTGAAGTCCATGATCCACTGGTAATCGGTATAGGCCGCGTAGAATTCCATCATCGTGAATTCAGGATTGTGGCGCGGCGAAACGCCTTCATTGCGGAAGTTGCGGTTTACTTCGAACACGCGGTCGAAACCGCCGACCACCAGGCGCTTGAGGTACAGCTCCGGCGCGATGCGCAGGAACATTTCCATGTCCAGCGCATTGTGGTGGGTGACGAACGGCTTGGCGGCGGCGCCACCAGGAATCGAATGCAGCATCGGCGTTTCGACTTCCATGAAGTCGTTCTTTTCCATGAAGCGGCGAATCGACGACATGGCGGCGGTACGGGCCTTGAAGGTGCGGCGCGCCTGGTCATTGGTGATCAGGTCCACATAGCGCTGGCGGTACTTGGTTTCCTGGTCCGACAGGCCATGGAATTTGTCCGGCAAAGGACGCAGCGACTTGGTGATCAGGCGCAGGGTCGATACCTTGACCGTCAGTTCGTCGGTCTTGGTCTTGAACAAGGTGCCTTCGATGCCCAGAATGTCGCCCAGGTCGTAGTGGCTCAGTGCTTCCATCGCCGCTTCGCCGGTTTTGTCGAGCGTGACGTAGATCTGGATGCGGCCGTCGGCGCGCGCGCCGGACGAATCCTGCAGGGTTGCGAACACGGCTTTTTTACCGGCTTCGCGCTTGAGCATCATGCGCCCGGCCAGGACCACGGCCACCTCGGTCGCTTCGAGTTCCTCGCGCGTCTTGCTGCCGAATTCCTCGACCAGTTGTGCCGCCTTGTGCTGCGGACGGAAGTCGTTAGGAAAGGCGATGCCGCCTTCGCGCAAGGTGGCCAGCTTGGCGCGACGCTCGGCGATCAGTTTGTTTTCGTCTGCCGGGGCGGGGGCTTGGTCTTGGATGTCCGTAGTCATGGTGAGTGTCGCTTTGTGGGTTGATGCAGGTTTGAGATTGCGTATAAATCAGGACGAAAACAGTTCATCGATCGTCAGCTCGGAAAAATCGCTGGCGATGTGGATGACGTTGTCGAATTCGGCAAAGGCCTCGGCGGGCAGGGTGGTGGTCAGCACCACGGCGCGCATGCCGGCGCGGCGCGCCGCTTCCACGCCCAGCGGCGCGTCCTCGAACACGATGCAGTGCTCGGGCGCGACGCCGCAGCGCTCCGCCGCGAGCAAAAATACGTCCGGGTGCGGCTTGCCGCGCGCAACATCGGCCGCGCCGACCACGGTGTCGAAATGGCGGCGCAGGTCCAGGCCATCGAGCGTGAAGGTGATGTTGGCGTTGGGCGCGGCCGTCGCCACGGCCAGCGCCACGTTCATCTCCTTGGCCAGCGCGATCAGGCCGTCGAAGCCGGCCACCGTTTTGCGGTGCGGCTCGTACAGCTCACGGTAGACCAGTTCCTTTTCGTCGTTCAGGGCCCGCACCTCGTCGTCATTGAGGTGCTCGCCCATGTGCGAACGGATGATTTCCTTGCCCTGGCGTCCGGCCGTGGCACGAAAAAACTCGTCGGCGTCGATGTCCTTGCCGCGGCGCTGGAAAAAGGCGATCCAGGACTCGGTGTGAAAGGACATGTTATCGACGATCGTGCCGTCCATGTCGAAGATGAATGCGCGTCGGGTAGCGGTCATGAATTACACGCCTTGCTTGAGGGAGGCCGAAATGAAGTCGTCCAGGTCGCCGTCCAGCACGCCCTTGGTGTTACCCGTTTCGAAGTTGGTGCGCAAATCCTTGATGCGCGACTGATCGAGCACGTAGGAGCGGATCTGGTGACCCCAGCCCACGTCGGTCTTGGAGTCTTCGAGTTTCTGCTGTTCGCTCATGCGCTTGCGCAGTTCGTGCTCGTACAGCTTCGCCTTGAGCATTTCCATCGCTTCGGCGCGGTTGCGGTGCTGGCTGCGGTCGTTCTGGCACTGGACCACGATGCCGGTCGGGCCGTGCGTCATGCGGACCGCGGAGTCGGTCTTGTTAATGTGCTGACCACCGGCGCCGGACGCGCGGTAGGTATCGACACGGATATCGGCCGGGTTGACGTCGATCTGGATCGAGTCATCCACTTCCGGGTACACGAACAGGCTGGTGAACGACGTATGGCGGCCGTTGGCGGAGTCGAACGGCGACTTGCGCACCAGGCGGTGCACGCCGGTTTCGGTGCGCAGGTGGCCGTAGGCGTACTCGCCTTCGACCTTGAGGGTGGCGGTCTTGATGCCGGCCACCTCGCCGTCGGACTGTTCGAGAATCTCGACCTTGAAGCCTTTGCGCTCGCAATAGCGCAGGTATTGACGCAGCAGCATCGAAGCCCAGTCCTGGGCTTCGGTACCGCCGGCGCCGGCCTGGATGTCGATGAAGCAGTTGTTGGCGTCCATCGGATTGCCGAACATGCGGCGGAACTCCATCGCTTCGACCACGGCCTTGATTGCGTCGGCGTCGACGATGACCGCTTCGAGCGTGTCGTCGTCGTTTTCTTCGCGCGCCATCGCAAACAGGTCGTTCGCGTCTTTCAGGTCGGCGTCAGCCTTGATCAAGGTGTGCACGACGCCTTCCAGCGCTTTTTTCTCTTTACCGAGATCCTGGGCGCGTTTCGGGTCGTTCCAGACGGTCGGATCTTCTAGTTCTTCGTTGACTTGTTCGAGCTTCTCTGACTTTTTATCGAAGTCAAAGATACCTCCGAAGTTCGGCTTCACGATCCGTCAGGTCGTTGAGCAGGGCGGAGAGGGCGTTAATGCGTTCGGCTTCCATGGCGTTTCCGGTCTTATTGAATTGGTTAAATCGAACCTTCGATTATACCCCAGCGCGCCACATTTCCCGTCATCGCGGCGCACCCGGCTTGATCGGCGCTGCGGCGCTGCGTATTATGCTGCGAATATCTCCGTCCACTCGCCCGAAAGCGCCCTTATGCGTTATCAAATTTGCATTCCCGTCCTGTCCCTGATGTGTTGCGCCAGCACCGCTGCCGCCGCGCCACCGACCGGTTCGACCGCGGTGGTCGGCGTGATGGAAACGACCGACCTGCATTCGAACGTGGTCGGTTACGATTACTTCAAGCTCGCGCCCGAGCCGTCCTTGGGCCTGGACCGCACCGCCTCGCTGATCGCCCAGGCGCGCCAGCAGTTCCCGAACAATCTATTGTTCGATAACGGGGACGCCATCCAGGGCACGGCGCTGGCCGACTACCAGGCCTTGGCCAACCCGCTCAAGTGCGACCAGACCTTGGCGATCTACAAGGTCATGAACAAGCTGGGGTACGACGGCGGCGCCATCGGCAACCACGAATTCAACTACGGCCTGGCTTACCTGAGCCAGGTGACCGGCAACCGCTTCGAGGTTGATGGCGTCGATCCGTCCAGGCCGCGCTGCGCCGGACCGGCGTTCCCGCAAGTGCTGGCCAACGTCTACAGTCTCAAAACGCACCAGCCGCTGTTCGCGCCTTACCGCATCATCGACAAGCAGATCGCGGCGCTGGACGCCGACGGCAAGCCGGTGACGGCCACGCTCAAAGTCGGCATCATCGGCTTCGCGCCGCCGACCATCCTGTCGTGGGACAAGCGCTGGCTGGACGGGAAAGTCTATACCGAGGGGCTGCGTGAAACCGCGGCAAAATTCATCCCCGAGATGCGCGCCAAGGGGGCCGATCTGGTGGTGGCCATTTCGCACGGCGGCCTCGATGACAGCACCTACGCGCCGTCGATGGAAAACGGGAACTGGCATTTGTCGAGGGTGCCCGGCATCGACGCCATGCTGATCGGGCATTCGCACCTGCCATTTCCGAACGTGGCCAGCACAGTCCCGCAATTCAATCTGCCGGGGGTGGACAAGGTCAAAGGCCTGGTCAATGGCGTGCCGACGGTGATGGCCAATTTATGGGGCAAGCACCTCGGCGTGATCGGCCTGCACCTGTCGTATGACGGCCAGCGCTGGGTGGTCGACCGCAGCCAGACGACGGTGGAAGCGCGCGCCGCGCAGCAGGCCGATAAATCGTTCATCGCGCCCGATCCGGCCATCGCCGCGCTGATCGCGGGCGAACACGAAGCGACCATCCGCTACGTCAAGACGCCGGTCGGCGCGACCGACTTCCGCATGTCGACCTATTTTGCCGACGTGGGCGACATGTCGGCCGTCACGGTGGTCAACCAGGCGCAGACCGATTACGTGGTCAAGTATGTCAAGGCCAACCTGCCGCAGTACGCGGCCTTGCCGGTGCTGTCGATGGCGTCGCCGTTCAAGGGCGGCAGCGCCGGCGTGAGCGACTACACCGACGTCCGGGCTGGCAATCTGGCGCTCAATAATGTGGCCGACCTGTACCTGTATCCGAATTCGCTGTACGCGGTGAAGGTCAATGGCGGGGAACTGAAGGACTGGCTGGAACGCGCGGCGGAACGCTTCAATACCATCAATCCGGAGCTGGCGACGCCGCAGGAACTGGTCAACACCGCGTTCCCGACTTATAACTTCGATGTGCTCACGTCGAAGGAAGTCAGTTACGAGATCGATGTCACCAGGGCGCCGGGCCAGCGCATCAAGAACCTGCGCTTTCGCGACAAGCCGGTCAACGCCTCCAACGAATTTTTGGTGGCGACGAATAACTACCGCGCCAGCGGCGGCGGCGGGTTTCCGGGGCTGGATGGCAGCAAGACCGCGCTTGCCGCGCCGGACGCGAACCGCGATGTGCTGATCGCCTACATCAAGGACGTGAAGAGCCTGACGCGCGCGCAGAACGGCCAGCAGCGCAGCTGGCGCTTCGCCAAAACGCGCACCGCCGGGCCGGTGGTGTTCCATTCGGCGCCCGCGATGCTGCCGCTGGCGCAGCAGGCGGGCCTTGGCAATGTGTCGATGCTGCGCGCCGACGATGGCCTGGGCAAGGGTTTTGCGCTGTACGCGGTCGACTTGTCGAAATGATGCGGCGCGCATTGCTGGCGGCGCTGCTGTGCTGCGGCGTGACGCACGCCCAGCCGCTCGATCCGGCCGGCGCGGCGCGCTTGCGGCAGGCGGCCGGGCAGGACCCGGAAGCCGCGTATGACCTGGGCCGCATGGCGCGCAATGGCATCGGCGTCGCGCGCGAGCCCTTGCGCGCGTTCGCGCTGATCGAGTCCAGCGCGCTGCGTGGCCATGCGCCGGCCATGTTCACCCTGTCGGCCATGCTGGCGGCCGGGGAGGGCTGTACGGCGGACCTGGCGGCGGCGCGGCGCTGGCTCGAAGCGGCTGCTGAACTGGAGCACCCGGAAGCGCTTCAGCAGATGGCCATGTACGTGCAGGAAGGCGCGCTGGGCTACCCGCGCGACGCGCGACGCGCCGCCCAACTGCTGCATGAGGCGGCGCATGCGATGACGCACCGCGCGCAGGAACACCAGGATCAGCGCTTGCCGGCTTCCAGATAGGCCGACAGGGCGCGGCAGCTGTCCGCGCCTGGCCCCTTGCTCCTGGTGATGTCCAGGTCCTTGGCCATCCATGCTTCAACATCGCGCATTTCACGCTGGGTCAGCGCGGTTTCTTCGCTGGCGTCTTCGCGGCTGGAGCGCGACAGCTTCAGCATGGCCGCTTCATTGAGCGCTGCGGCATGAGCGACGGTCCAGGTTTGCAGGGCGCGTTCGTAGGCGGGCGCTTGCGGCGGCGCGAGCTTGGCGCATGCCGCCACCAGCTCCTTCAACAAGTCCTTGCGGGTGTACAGGCGCAGCACGTCCTGCTGGGCCGCCGTCAACGGGGTGTGCGGCGCCGGGGCAGGTTGCTCCGGCCCGGAATCCTGGGTCACATCCTTGCCCGGCGCAGGCGGCAGCTGGCGGATCTTGTCGATATTGGCCAGCAGCGCGCTCGCGCTTTCGGGCCTGCCGCCAGCCCGGCGCTGCTCCTTGCCATCCTTGAACACGATCTGGACCGGCACGCCACCGCCATCGAGCCGCGTACCGAGCTTGGGCGCCTTGTACCAGACCGGCCACTGCACGCGCGCGAACACGGTGTCGGGGGCGGTCGATTCGGCCGCTGCCTGATCGAAGGTCTTGTCGGCGCCGATGCAGTATTTGCACCTGCGGTCCGGTGAGGTCAGTTGCACGACCACGTAGCCGGGGCGGGACAGGAAGGCATCGACCTGCTCCGGTGTGAGTTCGGTCACCTTGGCGGCGTACGCCATCGAGCAAGCCAGCGCGGCGCCGGTGGCCACGGCGATGTTCAGTAATTTCATCGGTTTTTTCCTCGTTGATGGGTGTTAGAGAATGCGCACGCCGGCCGGCGTGCCGACATGGGCGCGCAGGCAGGGCCGCTCCCCCGCCTCGATTTGTACCACCGTCACTAGCGCGTGCATGCCGAGCGAATCGAGCATCGCAACGACGCGCTGCGGCTCCGGATGAAACAGCTCCAGCTCGTCCAGCGAGAGACCCAGATCGGGCATGCCGGCGGCCGGGTGCGGTCCCGCTTCCCATTCGATCAGCGCCGGGCCTATGCCGGCGAGCGGCAGGCTGCCATCGGCCGGAATGGTGATGAGCCAGTTACGCGTGCCACGGCTCATGGGCGTGATGGGGCCGGGCGGCGCGATCTTATCCAGGGCACCCGCCGCGGCGGCGATATCGCCGGTGCGCGCGACCCAGGCCGACAGCGCCGGCTGCGCGTCCGCCGCCAAGGTATCGAGTGCGAACCAGCGCGCACGGTTCGGTGGCGCAGCGTCGGGATCGACCGCGATGATTTCCAGGAAGAGGGCGTCGCCCAGGCGCAGGGTCAGGTTGTGCGTGCCCATGGCGGGGTGTTTTCCGCCCGGCGCGGCGCGCACGCCAAGCCTGTCCTCGATCCAGGCGGCGCCCAGGGCAAGGCTTGGCGCGGTGATGGTGATGTGGTCGAGCTGGCAGGCTGGCATGCGAGGTCACTTTCCGGTTGGGTTGGAGGTGAAAGACGCAAGATGGTAGCACTGCGGGCAGCCTGGCAAGCCCATGGAACGGGCCACTTTCTCAAATTGAACAAGTAAAGATTTATTTAGCATGAAAGCGATTTCAAAGGGTGTTAATTTTTCCAGCGTCAGTTTTTCGCCACGCCTGTTTCGTCGCTTCGCACGCTGTTTAGTGACGCGTCCCGGATATGCACGTCAGGGAATTTTACATTTCTTTTTCGCAGGTGATCTTGAACAGCAAGCATCATTATTTTGTGTCCTTTTTCACCCGTTTTTCTATGAAAGTCGTGAAAGCCCCGTGGTTGAGGGCGATACTTGTTCTTTTTTCTGGAATCGGTTCCGAAACGCTTCACAATCCACACACCTGTTTTCTCCCAGCAATTGTCATATGTGCAATGCAAAAACCCTCATTTTTGTCTTCTTGACATTTAACCTTTGCACCGGCTACATTGCGTCAATACCTGGGCGACAAGCTGGTTTTTGTTACCCCATGGTGTGCCTTGGCCCGGACACGTCCGTCGCCAGGCTAGTTCGATAAGAAGCGGTCATTTGATCGTTTTTTTTGAAAAATTGCTGAAAACGTTTTCAAGTCTGTGTAGCGCGGGGACGGCATAGCCGGCCCCACCGAGCAGGCCCTGTATGCGGCGCAGCCTTGCTCTGGGCAGTGGAAGGTGCGGCGCGTGCAGACAGCGAAGGCATCCACCTGTCTTCGGGCGCAAGTTGTTTCCTGTTTCGGCAGGCGGCGGCGGGCGCAACGTGAACCGCGCCGTGGCCGCCCGCCACGGACCGGAACGCGGGAAACACAATGAAACAAGCTGAAACAAGCGCCATCCGCACCGGTGCATCCGGAAAGACGGCGACAACCATGCCGGCGTACGTGCTTCACGGACGCCATAAAGTACGACAATTGCGAGGAGACTCCTGAATGAATTCGATGTCCAAAATTAAATTGAACGCTGTCACCGACGCCCTGCGCAGCAGCGGCAGCGGCCGCAGCCTGGCGCGCAGCGCGTTGCGCGGCCTGCTGGCCCTGTCCATCACGGCTGCTAGCGCCGCCGCGATCAGCCTGCCGATGATGGCAACGGCCCACGCCGCCGCCGATGCGGAATACACCCAGCGCTTCCTGGCCCAGTACAAGAAGATGAAGGATCCTGCGAACGGTTACTTCAGCAAGGAAGGCGTACCTTACCACTCGGTCGAAACCTTGATGGTCGAAGCACCGGACTACGGCCACGAAACCACGTCGGAAGCCTACAGCTACTGGCTATGGATGGAAGCGCAGTACGGCCGCGCCACCGGCGACTGGGCTCCGCTGAACGCGGCCTGGGCCAACATGGAAAAGTACATCATTCCAACCCAGTCGGACCAGCCGACCAACAGCTTCTACAATCCAGGCAAGCCGGCAACCTATGCCGCCGAATACGACCTGCCGAAGAACTATCCCGCACCGCTGAACGGCAGCGTGCCGGTCGGCCAGGATCCGATCGCCAACGAACTGAAATCGGCTTACGGCACCAGCAATATCTACGGTATGCATTGGCTGGTCGACGTCGATAACTGGTACGGCTACGGCAAATGCGGCGACGGCACCACGCGTCCGTCGTACATCAACACCTTCCAGCGCGGCTCGCAGGAATCGGTATGGGAAACCGTGCCGCATCCATCGTGCGAAACCTTCAAATGGGGTAAAAACGGCGGCGGCGAAGGCTTCCTCGGCCTGTTCATCGGCGACAACAACCGCGCCAAGCAATTCCGCTACACGAATGCGCCTGACGCCGATGCGCGTGCCGTGCAAGCCGTGTACTGGGCGTCGGTGTGGGCCAAGCAGCAAGGCAAGAGCGCGCAAGTGGCCGACCTGGTCACCAAAGCGGCCAAGATGGGCGACTTCCTGCGTTACGCCATGTTCGACAAGTACTTCAAAAAAATCGGCAATTGCACCAACGCCAATTCGTGCCCAGGCGGCAACGGCCAGCCGGATGCACAAGGCGACCGCGACAATCAGCATTACCTGATGAGCTGGTATTACGCATGGGGCGGCGCTACCGATGCCAACGCAGGCTGGGCATGGCGCATCGGTTCGAGCCACAACCACTTCGGTTACCAGAATCCGCTGGCAGCATGGGCACTGTCGACCCAGGCCGACTTCAAGCCACTGTCGCCAAGCGCCGCTGGCGATTGGGGCAAGAGTCTGACCCGTCAGATGGAATTCTACCGCTGGCTGCAATCGGCTGACGGCGCGATCGCCGGCGGCGCGACCAACAGCTGGGGTGGCGATTACCTGACCCCACCGGCAGGCACCCCGACCTTCCACGGCATGTTCTACGATGAAAAACCGGTCTACCACGATCCGGCGTCGAACACCTGGTTCGGCTTCCAGGCCTGGTCGATGCAGCGTGTGGCCGAGTACTACTACGCCAGCGGCGACGCGCGCGCCAAAGCGGTTCTGGACAAATGGGTTGCCTGGGCATCGGCCAACACGGTCCTGAAAGCGGACGGCACCTACACCATTCCGAATACCCTGGCATGGAGCGGCGCGCCTGACACCTGGAACGCGGCAACCCCTGGCGCGAATGCCGGCCTGCGCGTGAAAATCGTCGACAGCACCAACGACGTCGGTGTCGCCGCCGCCCTGGCACGCACCCTGATCTACTACGGTGCCAAAGCCAACAACGAACCTGCCAAAGCGCTGGCCAAGCAACTGCTGGACCGCATGTGGGCCAAGTATCAGGATACGGCCGGCCTGGTGGTTGACGAAACCCGCACCGACTACAAGCGCTTCACCGAGGCTTACGATCCGGCCACCGGTTCGGGCGTGTACATTCCACAGGGCTGGACCGGCACCAACGGCCAGGGCGCGACCATCGATTCGAGCGCGACCTTCCTGAGCATCCGTCCGAAATACAAGGACGATCCGCAGTGGCCTAAGTTGAAATCCTACCTGGACGGCGGCGCGGCACCAACCTGGCGCTACCACCGTTTCTGGGCCCAGGCCGATATCGCCAATGCGCTGGCCGATTACGCGAACATCGTCGGCGGTACCGATACGCCATCGATCGTGGCCAGCACCAACGCCCTGAGCGTGCCTGAAGGCGGCTCGAACAGCGTGCGCATCAGCCTGTCGAAGGCGCCTGCCGCCAACGTCACGGTAGCCATCGCCAAGGCAGCCGGCGGCGACGTCGACCTGAACACGCCACAGACCAGCCTGCTGTTCACGCCGGCTAACTACAACGTGTTGCAAGCCGTGTCGATCAACGCCGCAGTGGACGCGGATGCCCTCAACGGCAGCGCCAGCTACACCTTCACGGCGCCTGGCTACCTGAGCGCCACCACGGTGGCCACCGAGTCGGACCGCGATGTGGTCGTTCCTGTGAGCCTGGTTGTCACCGGCGCGCCGTTGACCGTACCGGAAGGCGCATCGCGCACCTTCCAGGTCCGCCTGGGTGCCGCTCCTAAAGCAAACGTCACGGTCAGCGCAGCCCGCCTGACCGGCGACACCGACCTGTCGGTTGCCGGTGGTGCGACCTTGACCTTCACGCCAGCAAACTGGAACGTGACGCAGGCGGTGACGGTTGCCGCGGCGGTTGATGCGGATAGCCTGAACGGCACTGCCACCTTCGCAGTCAGCGCGCCGACGGCAGCCGCCGTCAACGTGCTGGCCACCGAAGCGGACAAGGATGTGGCGACCGGCGGTTGCGCTGTCGATTTCGACACCACCAACGACTGGGGTTCGGGCCAGGTGCCAAAGGTCGTGCTGCGTAACACCGGTACCGCGCCGATCACCGGCTGGACACTGAACTGGACCGCGTCGAACGACGTTACCCTGTCCAACTCGTGGGGCGCCACCGTGACCCAGAGCGGCCGTGCGTTCAGCGCCACCCCAACGGGCTGGAATGCGACGATCGCCGCCGGCGGCAATGTCGAGTTCGGCATGCAACTGGCTTACAGCGGCGCCAAAGTGTTGCCGACCGCCGTCAGCTGGGCTGGCCGTAGCTGCACTATCGCTGTCAAGTAATTGTTAGTCGTCCGCGCGGGCCATCCATGGTCCGCGCGGATTTTTTGCGTTTGAAACAGGCATGTGAAAACAGAGGAGGACGACGATGACGATGCGTTCAACACAGATGGCAATCGCAGCGCTCGCGGCGGTGCTCGCCGTCGCCGGGGTAGGTGGCGGCATCAGTTACAACACGCTCAGCGCCGCGAGGGCGGGCGGGGCCGACGCCTGGCACGACCTGACCCGCATCCACGCCGAACGCGCGCGCCTGGCCAGTAGCGCGCTCGAAGGCGCGGCGCGCTCGGGCGGGCTCGATCAAGCCTTCGTCGACCAGGCCCGTACCAGCCTGGTGCGCGCCAGTGCGCTGCCGACCAACAGCGACGTGCTGAACGACCCGGAAGCGGTCGATACCTACAAGCGTTATCAGGGTGAGTTGACCGGCGTGCTGTACCGCCTGGCGGGAACGCGCGGCGCGCCCGAGCTGGAAACAGTGTCCTCACTCAAAGAACTACGCGGCAAATTGCCGCAAGACGAGCTTGCGCTGGCCGATGCCCGCAACCGTTACGGAAAGTCGGCCGAAGGCTACAACGCCCTCGTCGGCACCTTCCCGGGTGCCGCGGTCGCAGCGGTGACCGGTTTCCGGCCGCTACCAGCCGGGCTGTAACCGGCCCGCTTCAAGTCATCTCACTTATATTGGAGACGCACGATGATTACCCCGAAAGTTGTAAGTAAACTGGCGCTGTCCCTGGCCCTGGCCTTCGCGGCCACGGCCGGCCAGGCCTTTACCGTATCCGGCAACAAGATCCTGGACGATGCCAACCGTCCGGTCGTGCTCAAGGGCGTGAACTGGTTCGGTTTCGAGACCTTTGACGGCTCGGTGCATGGCCTGTGGACACGCAACTGGAAGAGCATGCTCGACCAGGTGCAAGCGAACGGCTTCAACGCCCTGCGCATTCCCGTGTGCCCGGCGACCTTCCGCGAATCGTCGGTCAAGCCGAACATCGACGCGCTGGCCAATCCCGACCTGGTGGGACTGAACTCGCGCCAGTGGCTCGACGTGTTCCTGAAAGAAGTCGACCGTCGCGGCATCTACATCCTGCTGGACCACCATCGTCCGGATTGCAACGCGATTTCGGAGCTGTGGACGACGCCGCAGTACACCGAAGAACAGTGGTTGACCGACCTCGAGTACCTGGCCCAGCATTATTCCGGCCTGCGCAACCTGATCGCGCTCGACATCAAGAACGAGCCGCACGGGCAGGCCAGCTGGGGCACGGGCAATCTCAAGACCGACTGGAATCTCGCGGCCGAGCGCGCATCGAAGCGCATTCTGGCGGTAAATCCGAACCTGTTGATCTTTGTCGAAGGCATTGCCAGCAATCCGGGCGGCTGCCAAGGGCAATACGGCCATTTCTGGGGTGGCAACCTGGAGCCGATGAACTGCAAACCGCTGGACATTCCGCGCAACAAGCTGGTGCTGTCGCCACACGTGTACGGTCCGGACGTGTTCGAGATGGATTATTTCAAGGCCGCCAATTTCCCGGCTAACATGCCTGCGATCTGGGATCTGCAGTGGGGCAAGTTCGCCAAGGATTATCCCGTGGTGCTGGGCGAGTGGGGCGGCAAGTACGGCCACAGCGGCGGCAATCCGAAAGACAAGGTCTGGCAGGATGCGCTGGTGAAATACCTGAAAGAACGCGGCATGATCAGCTCGTTCTACTGGACGCTCAATCCGAACAGCGGCGACACCGGCGGCATCTTGCAGGATGACTGGAACACGGTATGGCCTGACAAGATGGCATTGCTGAAGAATTTGTGGGCCGGTGCGACGCCGACGCCGACCCCGACCCCGACCCCGACGCCAACGCCAACGCCAACGCCGACACCGACGCCAACACCGACGCCAACACCGACGCCAACGCCGACGCCGACGCCAACGCCAACACCAACACCGACGCCAACGCCAACGCCAACGCCGACACCGACGCCAACGCCAACGCCGACACCGACGCCGACACCGACGCCAACACCGACCCCGACACCGACGCCAACGCCAACGGTCACGGCTGCGGTGAAGATCTCGTCCGATTGGTCGGCTGGCTATTGCGCCGATGTGACGGTGACCAACACCGGCACGACGCCGGTAGTGTGGAAGATCCAGGTACCGGTGCAAGGCAAGATCAACAACCTGTGGAACGCTGTTTATACCCAGGCAGGTGCGGTCTTGACGGCATCGGGCCAGCCGTACAACGCGACTGTGCAGGCGAAGGGCACCCAATCGTTCGGCTTCTGCGCCGTCCGATAAAATTCCATGCTGTCTAACCGGTATCTGAACCGATTCCGGTGAACCACGCTCCGTCGCCCCCGCGCAGGCGGGGGCCCAAGCCCGTTCCGCTGCCGGCGGCATCGGGAAATTTTGGCCCCCGCCTTCGGGTGGGCGACGGATCAGCAGCAATCAGCTACGAGCATTCAATAAGCACTTGCATCACCGCAAAAAATCACCTACTATCGCATTCCCAAGCAGGCCAACCATTTTAGAAAAGGAGATCGATCATGCAAAAACTGAACATCAACGCTCTTTTTCTGGGTCTGGCTGGCTACATCCTGCATTGAACCGACGGCGTTCTCCCGTCTGTCGCATCGTTTTAGCCCTCTCTTGACGAGTTAATCGTCAGCGCTCCGCCAGCGCCCAATCCCGTATAGTATTTTTTTGGATTGGCATCACATGGGCAATTTTGTTCAGCACATTTCTGATCGTATTTCGATCATCGCGTCCGACCGTCTGTGGCTCGAAGACGCAGCAATACAACAAACCAAAACCACGGCCGCACTGGCCGGCATGCAGCGCGTGGTCGGCTTGCCCGACCTGCACCCGGGCCGCGGCTATCCCGTCGGCGCCGCCTTCTTTTCCACCGGGCGCCTGTATCCGGCGCTGGTGGGTAACGACATCGGCTGCGGCATGGCGCTGTGGCAAACCGACATCCTTGCCGGCAAGGCCAAGCTCGACAAGATCGACAAGCAGATCGGCAACCTCGACGATGTGATCGACGAGGAAGAATGGGCAGCGCTGGAACGCCGCGATCCTACCTGGCCGGCGCGGATCGAGGCGCTCTCGGCCGCGCTGGCCGCGGCTGGCCTTGACCTGGGGCCGCTGCGCTCGCTCGGCACCATCGGCCGCGGCAATCACTTCGCGGAACTTCAGGTGATCGATTCGGTCGAAGATGAAGAGGTAATCGGGCGTACGACCTTGACCCGCAAGTGCCTGCAGTTGCTGGTGCATAGCGGCTCGCGGGGCTTGGGCCAAGTGATTCTGCGCGCGCATGTCGAGGCGCACAGTCACGCCGGCCTGCTGGATGGCAGTCCGGAAGCGGTGGCTTATTTGCGCGAGCATGAT
Source organism: Massilia antarctica (assembly GCF_015689335.1). GTDB lineage: Bacteria > Pseudomonadota > Gammaproteobacteria > Burkholderiales > Burkholderiaceae_D > Telluria_A > Telluria_A antarctica. Next base: position 5,066,457 of record NZ_CP065053.1, read on the forward strand.
GCAGCTTTGCAGTATGCCGAAGTGAACCGTTCGCTGATCGCCGCGCGGATTTTTCATCGCTTGCGTTGCGAAGCTGTGCGCGTACTCGACGTTCATCACAACACGGTGACACCAGCGTGCATCGATGGCCAGCCAGGCTGGCTGCACCGCAAGGGCGCCACGCCGAGCGACCAGGGGCTGGTGATGTTGCCCGGTTCGCGAGACGATTATAGTTACCTGATCGCACCGGTGCCGTCGGCCGGTGAACTGAGCCTGCATTCGCTGGCGCACGGAGCAGGGCGCAAGTGGCAGCGCACCGATTGCAAGGGCCGCCTGGACAAACTGGCGACGCCGGCACAGTTGAGCCGTACGTCGATGGGCGGGCGCGTGATCTGCAATGACCGCGCGCTGATTTATGAGGAGGCGCCGCAGGCGTACAAGAACGTCGACAGCGTGCTCGGTTCGCTTGTGGGCGCGGGATTGGCGAGGGTGGTATCCAGAAGCAAGCCGGTGCTGACCTACAAAACGCGTGGGGAGTGCTGCTGATGATCTGGTTACAAATTACGGCCAATACGGGCCCGGCGGAGTGCTGCCTGGCGGTGACGAAGGCGCTCACGCAGCTGGGCCGCGAGGCACAGAAGGCGGGTGTGACGGTGAGCGTGGTGGAGCAACTGGACGGTCCCGTTGGTGGAACCTTGCGCTCGGTGCTGCTTGAGCTGGATGGTCCGGCGGAACCTGAACAGGCACTGGCTGCGCGCTGGTGCGGCAGCATTCAATGGATTTGCGAGAGTCCCTACCGCAAGCTGCACAAGCGGAAGAACTGGTTCCTCAATGGCGCGGCGTTCGCGCCGCCGGCGGTGTCGACCGAGTTTGGCGAGATTCGTTACGAAGCGACGCGCGCCTCCGGACCGGGCGGCCAGCATGTGAACAAGACCGATAGTGCAATCCGGGCAACGCATGTGGCATCGGGCTTGTCGGTGAAAGTGCAGACCGAGCGCAGCCAGCATGCCAACAAGCGCCTGGCCGCGCAGCTGTTGCTGAGCAAGCTGGGGGAATTGGCCAAGTCGGAGGAGGGCAAGAACAAATCCGACCGCCGCATGCATCATTTCCAGGCTGAACGCGGCAACGCGGGACGGGTGTTCGTGGGGATGGGTTTTGTGGAGAGGCCGGTTTGATCGGTTGACAGGCAGCGGCATGCCAGCGCCGTTTCAGGGCTGGCATGCATGGCAGGTGATGGCATCACTGCGCTGGAAAGCGGGGTGATTCTGCCCACCGCCGGGAGTCATTGCGATGACGGTCCCGGCTTGTCTACAATCTGGCTGCCAGCGTTGGCTTCAGCTCGGGCCACTCGTCGTTGAGAATACTGAAAAATGCGGTGTCCCTGGCATTGCCGCCCGGTTCAATCTTGTCCTTCCTGAGAATGCCTTCGAACGTTGCGCCGATTTTCTCAAGGGCCCGTCGCGATCGCATGTTGTCCGACTTGGCCCTGAATTGAACGCGGTTCGCCTTCAAGGTGTCGAAGCAATATTCAAGCAGAAGGTACTTGCACTCGGCATTCGCCCCAGTGCCCCAGTACTGGCTTGCCAGCCAGGTGACGCCAATTTCCAGCTTACGGTCTTCCGGGCATATCTCCAGAAACCGGGTCGTTCCGATAATCCGCGCACTGCCCGTGTGGTAGATCAGGAAGGGATAGGTCTTGCCGGCTTCGCGCCCCTTGAGGGCGGCCGTGAAGTTCGGATAGAAATTTTCCCGAACCGAGTAGTCGACCGAGGTAAGGCGCCAGATCTCAGCGTCCTGCGCGACGGCGAACAGGGCGTCGAGGGTGTCGAACTCCAGTGGACGGAGTTCAATATGTTTTCCTTGAAGCTGAAGATTGGCTTGGATCCACGGTATTTCCACGCATTGCCTCGTATGGTTTAACGACGTTGCAGGTCTTAACGGACCGGTTTGATGCCTTGATGCCGCTTATTTCCAAATACGTTCGACCAGGTCGCCGATCTCAAGCGGCTTTCCCGCCGCCTTGGCCGCCGCCGACCACTCCTTTGGCGCCGGCATCGGTTGCGACGGCGCAGTGCCGCCGGCGACACCGTATTTCATCGCGACTACGACGGTGCCCTTCACCATCGGTACCCGGACGGCTTTTGCGCCGGCAATCAGGTCGTTGGCCAGCGCCTGCGGCAAGGGCGGAGTGAAATCGAGCCAGAATGCCGATTGTTCTCCCGGGCGAATCGCCACCACGACAAATCCAGCGGAAGCCGGCACACTCGCCGCCGCCTTGAGTGCATGCGTGGCGGCAGTGTCGACCTGCTTGAGGTATGGAGCGAGCTTGTCCGCGGTCACTCGCGCCTGGATCACCGGTTCAGCCTGGAGCAGAACCACGCCGCCGGCGGTTACGCCGTTGGCAGCCTGGACACCACTGGCGCACAGCCATCCGGCAAGGAAAACAAGTATCGAACGCATGGCGGTCTCCGTCAAAAATAGCGTGCGGCAAGTCACCGCGGCACTATTGGACCACATTTGGAACATTGCCGTGAAACTACTACCAATCCTTGCCGGTGGCGTGATGTACTATTGATTTCCTACCGCGCCGAGGAGATTGCCGCCATGTCCATGCTGCTGCCGATTGCGAAAAACAATGCCTGCCAACCGCCGCGCATGCTCGATCTGCTGCCGGCGCTGGTCAACCGGCACGGATGCATCACGGGCGCAACCGGTACCGGCAAAACGGTGACCTTGCAGGTGATAGCCGAGGCGCTGTCCGGGATCGGGGTGCCGGTGTTCATGGCGGACGTCAAGGGCGACTTGTCCGGCATGGCCAAGGCCGGCAGCATGTCGGAAAAAATGCGCGGGCGGCTGGATGTGCTTGGCGTGGAGGCGCCGCTCTGGTCGGCCTGCCCGGTGACGTTCTGGGATGTGTTCGGGGAAGCTGGCCATCCGGTGCGGGCGACCATCTCCGATCTCGGTCCTCTGCTGCTGGCGCGCATGCTGAACCTGAACGATACCCAGGAAGGCGTGCTGCAACTGGTCTTCAAGATTGCCGACGATAACGGCTTGCTGCTGCTCGATACCAAGGACTTGCGCAGCATGCTGCAGCATGTGGGCGACAACGCGGCGGATTTCCGCACGACGTACGGCAACATCTCGGCGGCGAGCATCGGCGCCATCCAGCGTGGCCTGGTGGCGGTCGAGCAGCAGGGCGGCGACCGCTTTTTCGGCGAGCCCATGCTCAATATCGATGACTTGCTGCAAACCGACGCGCAAGGCAAGGGTATCGTCAACATCCTGGCCGCCGACAAGCTGATGAATGCGCCGCGACTGTATGCGGTTTTCCTGCTGTGGCTGCTGTCGGAATTGTTCGAGAACTTGCCCGAAGTAGGCGACCTGGACAAGCCGAAACTGGTGTTTTTCTTCGACGAGGCCCACCTGCTGTTCAGCGAAGCGCCCAAGCCCTTGCTGCAAAAAATCGAGCAGGTGGTGCGGCTGATCAGGTCGAAAGGCGTGGGCGTGTTTTTCATTACCCAGAATCCACTCGACATTCCCGATACCGTGCTCGGGCAACTCGGCAACCGTGTCCAGCACGCCTTGCGGGCCTACACGCCGCGCGACCAGAAAGCCGTCAAGGCGGCTGCGGAAACGTTCCGGCCCAATCCCGCGCTCGATACCGCCCAGGTCATCACCGAACTGGAGCTGGGCGAGGCGCTCGTCTCTTTCCTCGACGAGAAAGGGCGGCCGAATATGGTCGAGCGTGCCTACATCCTTCCGCCGGTATCGCAGATCGGACCGATTGACCTTGCCGAGCGCCAGCGCGCGATGGCGCAGTCGGTGGTGGCCGGTGTGTACGAACAAGGTGTCGACCGCGAATCGGCGCACGAACTGCTTGCCGCCCGCGCCGCGGCTGCGCAACAGGCCGACACCCGCGCGCCGCGCGCCAGGACTCCGGCCGGCGGCGCGCGCACCCAGGCGCCCGAGTCGGTGCCCGACACGTCCCTGGGCGGCATGCTCGGCGGCCTGTTCGGTGGCGGCAACGGCAAGCGTCAATCGCCGGTGGAGGCGATGGTGAAGTCGGCCGCGCGCAGCATCGGCTCGCAGGTGGGACGGGAAATTGTCCGCGGCGTGCTGGGCTCGATCCTGAAGCGGCGCTAGGCTCGCTTCCGGTCAGTGCAGGACCGTTTTTTCCGGCTGCACCAGAATAAACGGATGGACGACCGAGGTCCACAACATGGCGTCGGTGTCGGTCCAGGCTTGCGCCTGCGCATCGGACACCTTGCCGATCTTACCGTCGCCCATCCAGCGGGCGATGCTGTCCTTGTCGTCATGCGAAATGCGCACGGCAACATCGACCAGGTCGAGATCGGCGCTGACGAAGACCACATTGCCTTGGGCGAAGTGGCGTACCAGTTCGGACCAGGGCAGGCGCGCGGTTTCGAGGTTGATTTTGGCGCGCAGTTCGGTGTCGTTTTCAGGCTCGGTTTGCATACAGTTACTCAATAGTTCAGGTGGAGTCGATCGTAGGACGATCGTTCAGATGATGTCGATGACGGGTGTCGGCGAGCCGGACCAGGTGAGGCGGTACACCTGTCCCTTGCGTACATTGCCGACCAGGGCGGGGCGAAAGCACGCCAGGCAAGTGCCCTCGGGGCGCCGCACGCTCGGGTAGATCACGCCCATCGAACCGCTGTCGAGCAGTTGCGTGGCGAGGTCCTGGGAGTCGATGTAACTGGTCGGATCGAGGTATTTGGCAAATGCATCGACCCCGCGAATGTCGTGGAAGGTGCTGGTAAAGTCGGCGATCAGCGCCTGATACGTCACGCTGTCGTCGAAACGGCCGATCTCCTGGTATTCCACGGTCTTATGGAAGGTGATTTCCGCCAGGGCGGTTTCGGCTTCGAAGGCGCAATACCATGCCCCGCGTTCGCCATCGTTGAAGCGGCTGCCTTCCGGGCGCGGATAGGTATAGGCCGCGTTGATGATGCGAAAATTCGGCACGCCGAAGACCAGTTCGTCGACGCCGATGCCGGGCAGGCTGCCGTATTCGCCGCGCAGGCGTTCATTGGTGGCGTTGTCGATGTCGAACAGGTCGCGCAAGACATCAGGATCCTCGGCCAGCGGGCTGAGTACGGAATCTTCCACGTCGGCGAAGCGCGAGGGGATCAGGCGACAGGTGTCGAACTGCCGCAAATTGGTCAGCTTGGGAATGACCGTCAAGTCAGAGGCCTCCGCGGCGTGCGTCGAGCAGCTTGCGGACCGTTTGCATGGACAGCAAGCCGCCCGCCAGCATTTGCGACAGCGGCGTGCGTCCGGCAAAGATGGGATTGGTATTCGGGAGGGTGACCCATTCGTCGGCCAGTTTGTCGCCGTACAGAATGTGGAGCGCTTTGTAGATGCCGAGGAGGTAAGAAATGCGGGTAATGCGGTCGACTTCGAGGACGCGGTCGGGGTTCTTTTTCCACTCGTAGAAAGTGGAGGATGACATGCCGCCGAGCAGTTCGCGGGCATCTTCGTCGCGCAGCTTCCAGGCGGCCATGAGGGCAAAAAAACCCTTGAGCGCGGATTTGGACAAGCGCTCCCGCTCCGCGCGCGCGTTCAGGTCGATGAGCACGGCCGGCTCGAAGCGACTTTTTGGATATGCGTAGGCAAGATTCATGATGGGCTCCGGTTATGGAGTATTTATACTCTATCTTCGTGTCGTGTGCAAGCCAATCGCCATCAAAGTGTTGATGAGGCCGCGCAAAGAATGATTCGGCCGCTTGAGCTTGCTTGCGGACGGTAAGGCGGGCGCGCGACAGGCAAGACCCAGCTCGCAGGACTCAGGCGGCAGCGCAGCATTGTTTTTCTTTCAGATGGGCCAAGCCTCATAATATAGTCAATTCAACCATGCGTGGTGTCAAGCAGACATGTCCAACATTCCTCGTTTTATCCCCGAAATGCGCACTCCCCACGTTGTGAATCGACCGTTTGCCGATGGCCGGGGTGCGGCTGGACCGGATGAACCGGATCACTGGGTCTTTGAAGCGCGGGAAGCGACGGAACAAGGCCGTTTGGTGATGGCCAGGGCTGCGGCCTTGATCTACGGGGTTGTTGCCCTTGCGCTAGCGAGACTTGTGACGGTGCTCCTGGAATTCATCGTCGGGGAAAACAGCGTTACCCAGGCCATGTGGATTGTTGCCGTTCCGGCAGCAGCCGGGTGGGGTTACATGAAGCAAAAGTCGAAGCCTGGCCAGGTCTGGACATCGCGCGAATGGATCGATTTCGGCAACCGCACGTGGAATACACGCAGGCACTACGCCGACGGTAGCGAGCCGCTGATATCGCGGAAGATTCCGCTCAGTGGTGTCGCGGCGGTATGTTACGCGCAAATGGTTGAAGATGAGATGGGCTACACCAGCGTGTTAAGTAGGGTGAGCGATCTGGTTCGTCATCGTCATCCCTGGCCGTTGACTCGGGTGGAGCACTTTGACACCGAGCAGGAGTGCCTCGCATTTACCCAAGCCATGGCGGCGCGTTGTGCAATTGCGTGCTGGCAGTTCAGGGAGGCGGAGCTTGAAGGTGGCAAGGCGATGCTGGAAAAGCTGTCTTGAATGACGCACCAGTGAGCAGGAACGGGCCGGTCGAGGTCCATTATTACTCGGTCGCCTTGTGCCATGCATTGGATGTGAGAGAGAAGCAAAACCGACGCGCGCCGCCTGAGCTGAGCTTGCTCAGGCGGTTTCGCAGCGAGCAAGCGAGCCACGATTTTGCCGCCGCAATAGCACGGCGTACCGGCATCGTATGCTGGAAGCTCGACTGGAACCGGCTGAGCGACACGGGTACGTGCTTGACCCGGTCGTTCTGAGGGCGCGCGCACCGATTTACGGCACATCCGCTTGCCGGCCCGGCCGGTCCAGGCGCGCTTAAGCCGGCTCGGCGTGTTCGACCAGCAGTTGCACGCGCGTGACGCCATTGTATTCGTTGGCGTCCAGGCGGAACGCCACGCGGGCGCGCTCGCCGACCGAGGCGGTGTGGCCGAACCAGATCGCATCGTAACGCTGGCCGTTGCGCTCAAGCTGGAGCTTGAGGTGACGCTCTTTCAAAATGCGCTGGCTGACCACCCGGAACTCGTCGCAAAATACCGGCGGGGCAAAACCCTGGCCCCACACCTGGCCATCCATCAGGCCGATGAATTCGGTCGTGTAGTAAGCGTCTTCCAGCGGACCGTCGGTTTCGATGATGCGTTCGAGTTGCTGCGTGTTGAGCCAGGCGCGCCCGACTTCCTCAAACGCGGCGGAAAACGCCTCGAAGGCGTCGGCGCGGATGGTCAGCCCGGCCGCCATCGCATGGCCGCCGAATTTGTCGATCAAACTCGGTGCGCGTTTCGATACCAGATCGAGTGCATCGCGCAGGTGAAAGCCCGGAATCGAACGCCCCGATCCCTTGATCCAGCCTTCCGCACCGGGCGCGAAGGTGATCGTCGGGCGGAAGAATTTTTCTTTCAGGCGCGAAGCCACAATCCCGATCACGCCCTGGTGCCAGGATTCGTCAAACACGCTGATCGTGTTGCTGTCGGCCGGCTCGTAGGCGTCGAGGTGCAGCAGGGCCGTGTCCTGCATGTCGGCCTCGATTTCGCGGCGCTTCAGGTTGATCTCGTTGAGCTGCTGGGCGATGGCCCAGGCGCGCCCGTCGTCATCGGTGACCAGGCATTCGATCCCGAGCGACATGTCTTCCAGGCGCCCGGCGGCATTGAGGCGCGGACCGAGCGCAAACCCCAGGTCGAACGGCGAGGCACTGCGCGCTTCGCGTCCGGCCACACGGAACAGCGCGGCCACCCCGGCGTGCATCCGGCCCGCGCGCATGCGCTTCAAGCCCTGCGCCACCAGGATGCGGTTGTTCGAGTCGAGCCGCACCACGTCGGCCACGGTGCCCAGCGCGACCAGGTCGAGCAGGCTGTCCAGCTTGGGCTGGGTCTGGGCATCAAACACGCCGCGCTTGCGCAGTTCGGCGCGCAGCGCGAGCAGCACGTAAAACACCACGCCGACGCCAGCCAGGTGCTTGCTGGGAAAACCGCATTCGGGCTGGTTCGGATTGACGATCACCCGTGCATCGGGCAAGGTGTCGCCGGGGAGGTGGTGGTCGGTGACGACCACGTCGATGCCGCGCCGCTTCGCCTCAAGCACGCCGTCGATGCTGGCGATGCCGTTGTCGACGGTGATGATGATGTCCGGCGCCTTTTCGCGCGCGGTCAGTTCCACGATTTCAGGCGTGAGGCCGTAGCCGTACTCGAAGCGGTTGGGGACGATGTAGTCGACCGTGGCGCCCATCGCGCGCAGCCCGCGCAGGGCGACGGCGCAGGCGGTGGCGCCGTCGCAATCGTAGTCGGCCACGATGGTCATTTTTTTGCCGGCCTTGATGGCGTCGGCCAGGAACACGGCGGCGGCATCGATGTGCAGCAGGCCTGCAGGGGCCATCAGGCTGCCCAGTTCACTCGATAATTCGCGCGCGTCGGTCAGGCCGCGCGCGGCGTACAGGCGCGCGAGCACGGGATGCACGCCGGTCTGGCGCAGCATTTCGGACGTACGGAAGGAGCAGGGGCGAGTGGTGATACGGGTCATGGCAGCAGTCTGTCTAAGGTCGGGCGGCGCCAGAAGGCGCGTTGCGAAAAACGGGTGGTGGTAAAAGCGATCTGGCTGGTGCGGTGGCTCAGGATCAGTTGCAGCTGCTGGAGGCGGCCATCCTTGAGCGCGGCCAGCGCAGGCGCAAAGGTGGACTGCTCAAGGTGGTGCATGTGCTGCAGCCAGCCTGCCCAGTCGGTGGCCATGGCCGCTTCGGTGAGGGCGTCGCAGACCAGGATCGCGTCGCCGCTCATCGTGTCGATCGGCGTGACGGGCGTGGTCTGGGGATGTCCGGCCAGCGCCGCCAGCCACGGCGACGCTGCGCTGGTGGCCAGCGCGGAGGTATCGACCCTGGAGCCGGCAGCGGCAGCGCCCCATGGCCAGAAGGAGTTGATCGCCGCCAGGCCGCGCGCTTCGCGTTCGGTATTCGCTGGATGCTCGAACCACAGCATCTGGACTTCATTTTGCAGCTTGCGAAACGCGCGGGCCGGCGGGCCCTTGGGCATCCAGTCGGTCAGGTTCATGCCGACGGCCGAATCGGGTGTCGATGTTTCCAGGTCGGCCCAGTCGTCGGCGCGCATGAACCAGGTACCGGCGTCGCCGTACAGCAGGGTCATGCCGTTGTCGTCGAAGTAGGGCTTGGCGATGTCGAACAGGACGCGCCCGTGCTCCTCGGACAGCTGCAGGCGGCGCATGTCGGCCATCAGCAGGTGGCTGCGGGCGATCTGGGTGTGGGCCGGGTTGACGATGAACCAGGTGCCTTGCGCCGGCGCCATGCCGTAGCCGGCCATGACGGCGGCGGCGAAGGCCGGCTTGCCGTCGGCGGACACCGCCAGCGCCCGCGCCAGCCAGGCTTCGTGGGGCAGGGCGCGCAGGTCTTCATCGACAGGCAACTGCTGGTGCGATGCGGTGCGGCTGATGAGCGCGGCCAGGGCCGGCGCCTGCAATGCGCGGATTAAATCGGGGGCGAGCTCGGGAGGGGGCAAGGCGAACGGCAGGACAAGCGAAATTTGGGTCATCCAGCATTGTAGGACAAAACGGCAAACCCGAAAATCCTGGCGTGCCATGCAGCGGGCATTAATATTGCCAAATATATATTAATGGTTTAGTATTTATGCAATCATTTTGATGAAAAGGGTTGATATGTCGTTCCGTGCATCATTTATATTGGGTTTGGCGGCAATGGCTGCCTTTGGCACCGCTGGTGTGGCTATGGCTGAGGAAGACAGTGTCGGTGCCGTCGCGTCGGGCAAGGACAAGATTCAAATCAGCGGCAACGGACATCAAGGCTCGTTCCCGTGCGAAGGCCGCCGCGCGGTCATCGAAGGAACGGACAACGTGATCACGTTCACGGGCGTGTGCTCGGCGCTCGAGGTGTCCGGTTCGGGCAACTCCGTGACGATTCAACTGGCCCCAAAAGCACCCCTGACCGTGGAAGGCGTGGATAACAGCGTGCGCTGGCAATCCACCGCTGAACCTAAAAAGAGTATTTCAGGCGTGAACAACCGGGTCGTCAAGATGGCGGGCAGGGGCTAGGCATCCATCGCGCTGCCGTGGCGGCAGCGCGATGGACCGTCGTGACGCACCAACACGCTGCGGCCAGGCTATTTCCTCCAGTCGTGCCGATCTGGCCGTTCGTGCCGAGCGTAGGGGTGGTAACCTCCAGCCCGCGCCGCTGCTCAGGGCGGCGGTTGCGACTGGGGCTGCACCGGCAGTTCGTCGACCTCCACATCCCCATACGTCAGCCCGATTGCCTCTTCGTACCAGGTTTGCGTCAGCGCCAGATGCTCGCGTTCTTCGTTCAGCGCCTGCGTAAAGCGGTCGACCATGTCCGAGAGATCGTGCTCATCCGCCAGCGCCACCAGGGTTTCCCAGCCTGCCTTGTCGCTCAGCTCGGCAGTGACGATGGCGTGCAGCGACTGTGCAATGCTGGTGCGTGGATCGTTCAATACCTGCACCAGCCCGAGCGACTCCACCCCCACCAGATCGGCACTCGGCGTTTGCGACGTCGGGTCGCCGCCGAGCGATTCGATCGCATCCGCCAGCATCAGGAAATGGCGTGCTTCATCGGCGCGTATCTGCTCCAGGTCGTCGATCGTCATGCTGATGTCGCCGGCCAGCATCACCTCGCACTTCGTAATCAGCGCGTCATACAGGCGCGTGCCGGTGCGCTCGAAAGCAAGCCGTTCGCCCAGCTTGTCGAGCAGGATCTGCGGACTGTCGCCCTTGAGCATCGACACCCCCATCGTCACGGCCCCGGTGATGGTGCCCGGAAGCGGCACCGAGCCCAAGGTGTCGGCGTTGGCGATGTACTCGCTGCGTAACTCGGCCAAGGCCATCTCGTCGACGCCATCGCTGTCGCACACGGCCGGTTCGACATCCTGCATGGCCTTGCTGTCGATGGGCGACATCTGGATGCCCGTGCGGTTCATGCCTACGTGTTCCGTCTGTACATTACTCATAGTTTGTCTCCTGTTTCCAAATGAATTCAGGGCGCGCTCACGCCGGCGGCGGCCAGCATGCCTCTGCGAGTGAGCTCGGTTCCGGGCCGCCAGATGTACCCGGCGGCCACCATGTCGCTCGGTGAGCCGTCGGCGTTGACCATGGCACGGTAGTCGAGCGAGAGCGGGCTTTCAAGCTCCTTGTTGACGAAGCTTGTGCCATCGGTCCGCACGTCGACTTCGCTGACCAGCACCTTGCGCACGAAGTCGCGCTGGCTGCGCAGGGCGAGCGGGGCGGCAAAGTCGCTCGTGACGATTTCGGCCGGATCGCGCCGCTCGAACTGCTTGAACGCCTCGCACGCCATGTGGAAGTGCCCGAGTTCGTAGTCGAGAAAGCGCTCCCAGATCGCCCGTATGTGGTGATTGCTTTCCTGCTCGACGCAGCTGTAATAGGTGTAGCACTCGGCCGCCTCGTGCAGCAGCCACTGCGCGATCCACGATTCGCCCGGGTCGAGCATGGATTCGTACTGGGTCACGTGCTGTTCTTCGACAGAGGCGATTTCGGCATACAGCTGGCGCGCCAGCGGGTCGGAAAACAGCGGTCCGATGTTCATGTAATAGTCGTGCGTCTGGTATTCGCTCGCGACGATGGTCAGCGCGTTGACCTTGGTCTGGAAGGCGGCCGTGGCGCCGTTGTAGGGCTCGCGCAGGTCGTCCTCGGGTGCCCGGTGGTGCTCGGCGGTCGGGCGCCCGGGCAGGATGTCGGTGTAGCTTTGCAGGATATTGTTCGCGTCCTTGCCCTCCAGCCGGTCGAGCAGCGCCGCATAGCGGTATAGATGGTCGAAGTCTTCCAGCAGGCCGAAGCGGTAGACCTGCGCCAGATATGGGTCCGGCTCGCTCTGCGCGATGGCCGCCGTGACTTCGATGGCAACCTGCTCGTAGGCGACCGTGGTTTCCAGCGGCGAATGATCGGCCGCGATGAGCCAGTTGACCAGGGCGGCCTGGTGTTGTTCGCACCGCCGCACCTTGGCCAGCGGCAGGCGCAGCTCGCGGTTGAAGCGCGCCGCGAGGTGGCCGAAACGAAGCGCTTCGGTTTCCAGCCCGTTGACGAGGATGACCCGGATGCGCGTGAAGGCGTCGTCGTCGAGCTTGCTGATCGGTTTTTGCACCATTTCACGCCAGGTGAAGCGCTGCTTGTCGATGTCCACGCCTTTTGAATCGAAAAGACTGAATGCCATGATTTCCCCTCCCGTTCTCCATTAGTGAGTTGGAGTGCGGCGCGGGCGGCAGGTTCCACGATTTTTTGTAAAAACCACGGCGGCAACGCGTGATTCAATTGTGACAACCCTGCCCGGGATTCGCTTTGTGTGGCAAACTGCGCACTTGCAATCAATCACTGCCGGGGCACATGAGCATCATCCACAACTTACCGTACGAATGGCTGGTCGGCCTGCGCTATACGCGTGCCGGCAAGCGCAGTGGCCGCAACAGCTTTATCTCGTTTATTTCCCTCATTTCCGTCTCCGGTATCGCCCTCGGCGTGGCAGCGCTGATCGTCGTGCTGTCGGTGATGAACGGCTTCCAGAAAGAAGTCACCGACCGCATGCTGTCAGTACTGGCCCATATCGAAGTATTCGACCCGCGCGGCACCATGCCCAACTGGCAGACCGCGATGCAGGACGCGTTCAAGAACCCGGCCGTCAAAGGCGCCGCGCCGTTCGTCGAAACCCAGGGCATGCTGCTGCGCGATGGCGTGATGCGCCCGGCCGTCATTCGCGGCATCCTGCCGCTGGAAGAACACAAGGTGTCGGATGCGGCCGGCCAGGTACGCCAGGGCAGCCTGGCGGCGCTGGTGCCGGGCCAGTTCAACATCGTCATGGGGTACGCGCTGGCGCGCTCGCTCGGCATCGGCATCGGCGACAAGGTGACCATGTTGCTGGCGCAGGCCCAGACCACGCCGGCCGGCATGCTGCCGCGCACGCGCACGTTCACCCTGGTGGGTATTTTTGAAGCCGGCCATTACGAATACGATGCCAGCTTCGCCTTCGTGCACCTGGAAGACGCGCAGAAGATGGAGCGCCTCGACGCGCCATCGGGCCTGCGCCTGCGCATCGCCGACATGCACGCCGCGCCCGCGGTGGCGCTGGAACTCAAGGCCAGCATGCCGGGCGGCTTGCGCATCCGCGACTGGTCCGAGCAGAATGCCACCTGGTTCGCCGCCGTGCAGACCGAGAAAAAAATGATGTTCGTCGTGCTGACCCTGATCATCGCGGTCGCCGCCTTCAACCTGATCGCCACCCTGGTGATGACGGTGACGGAAAAGCAGGCCGACATCGCCATCCTGCGCACGCTCGGCTCGTCGCCGCGCTCGATCATGAAGATCTTCATGATCCAGGGCGCGCTGGTGGGGCTGATGGGGACCCTGGCCGGCGTTGGCCTGGGCGTGCTGGTGGCGCTGAACATCGATGTCATCGTCCCGTTTATTGAACGTTTATTAGGAGTACAGTTTTTGCCCAAGGATATCTACCTGATCAGCGCCTTACCGTCCGATTTGCGCTGGCCCGACGTGGCCAAGATCGGCGGCGTGGCCGTCGTCCTGTCGTTTGTCGCCACGCTCTACCCGAGCTACACGGCGTCGCGCGTGAAACCCGCGGAGGCGCTGCGCTATGAGTAATCTGAACACGTCCGGCGGCACGCCGGTCCTGGCCTGCCGGGGGCTGGGCAAGACCTTCACCCAGGGCACCTACTCGGTACCGGTGCTGACCAATGTCGATTTCACCATCTATCGCGGCGAAAGGGTGGCCATCGTCGGCGCATCCGGCTCGGGCAAATCGACCCTGCTGCACCTGCTGGGCGGCCTCGATACGCCGACCACCGGCTCGGTGACCTTGCTGGGCAAGGACTTCGCCAGCTTGTCGGAAACCGCCCGCGGCGACCTGCGCAACGAGGCGCTCGGCTTCGTGTACCAGTTCCACCATCTGCTGCCCGAGTTTTCGGCGCTCGACAACGTCGCCATGCCGCTGATGATCCGCCGTGAAAGGCGCGCGGTCGCCATCGACAAGGCACGCGCCGTGCTCGAACGGGTGGGCCTGGCCAAGCGCGTGGTGCACGTGCCGGGCGAGCTGTCCGGCGGCGAGCGGCAGCGCGTGGCCCTGGCGCGCGCGCTGGTCACCCAGCCTGGCTGCGTGCTGGCCGACGAACCGACCGGTAACCTCGATCACGCCACCGCGCAGCAGATTTTCGACCTGATGCTCGAACTGTCCAAGACCTTGGGCACCGCCTTCGTCATCGTCACCCACGATATCGAACTGGCGCGCCGCTGCGACCGCGTGCTGCGCCTGACCGAACACGGACTGCAACCGGCCGAACTGTGACGATGTGGATCGATACCCACTGCCATCTGGACGCGCACGAATTCGGCGCCGAGTCGCTGGACGTGGCGCGCCGCGCGGGCGAGGCGGGGGTGTCGATGATCGTCATTCCGGCGGTTGAACGGGGTAATTTCGGCACCGTGCGCCAGTTGGCCGCCAGCGCGCCGAATGCCAGCTACGCGCTCGGCATCCACCCGATCTATGTGCCCAACGCGACGGAAGATGACTTGCTTGCCTTGCGCGCGGCGGTGGAAGGGGCGATGGCCGACCCGAATTTCGTGGCCATCGGCGAGATCGGGCTCGATTTTTTCATCCCGATGCTGTGCGAACCGGCCATGCGCGAAAAGCAGGCGCATTTTTTCCGCGAGCAGTTGCGCATCGCGCGCGACGTCGGCCTGCCGGTGCTGATGCACGTGCGCCGCTCGCAGGACCAGGTGCTCAAGCATGTGCGCCAGATCCGCCCGGCCGGCGGCATCGCGCATGCGTTCAACGGCAGCTTCCAGCAGGCGCAGGTGTACATCGACCTGGGATTCAAACTGGGGTTCGGCGGCGCCATGACGTTCACGCGCGCCTTGCAGATCCGGCGCCTGGCCGCCACCTTGCCGCTCGCATCGATCGTCCTTGAAACCGATGCGCCGGATATTTCGCCGGCCTGGATTCACCCGGGCCGCAACAGTCCCGAGCAACTGCCTGCCATTGGTGCCGTGCTGGCGGAGCTGCGCGGCTTGACAATCGAGGAAGTGCGCGCGGCCACCTGCGCCAACGCACTGGCCGCGCTTCCCCGCCTGCCGCTCCTGTAGCCGTCAGCGGCCCTGGTTCAGAGGCCCTGGCCGCCGGAGACTTCGATGCGCTGGGCGTTGACCCAGCGGTTATTATCCGACAGCAGGCTGGCGATCATCGGCCCGATATCGTCCGGCAGACCCACCCGGCCAAGGGCCGTCATGCCGGCGACGCTCTGGTTAAGCTCCGGGTTGTCGCGCACCGCGCCGCCGCCGAAATCGGTCTCGATCGCACCCGGCGCCACCGTGTTGACGGTAATGCCACGGCCGCCGAACTCCTTTGCCATGTACACGCTCAGCGTCTCGATTGCCGCCTTCACCGCCGCATAGGCTGCGTAGCCGGGGAAGGTCATGCGCGTCAGGCCCGTCGACAGGTTGACGATGCGCCCGCCGTCGGCGATCAGCGGCAGCAGCGCCTGGGTGAGGAAAAAAATGCCCTTGAAATGCACGTCGACCAGGCTGTCGAATTGGGCTTCGGTGGTCTGTTCGATCAGCGCGTGCTCGCCATGGCCGGCATTATTGACAAGGTGATCGAAGCTGTCGCGCTGCCATGTGTCGCGCAGGACGGTGCGCAGCCTGGCGGCGAAGGGCGCGAAGGCATTGACCTTGCCCATGTCGAGCTGGAAGGCGACGGCTTTGCGTCCCATCGCCTCTATCTCGGCCACGACGGCGCGCGCCTCGTCCTCGCGCGCCTGGTAGGTAATGATCACGTCATGGCCGCCACGGGCGATGCTCAACGCGGTGTTGCGGCCCAGGCCGCGGCTGGCGCCGGTAACGATGGCAATCTTGGTCATGCTGAACTCCTGTTGTGTGGGGGAAGTTCATCTTAGGTCGCGAAGGCGCGGGCAACGTAGCCGGAACCTCCCGGTTGTTTGCCTATTCCTCCAGCTCGCGCCGGCACCGGTCAGGAATCGGTTAGGATGCGGCATGACCGATCTCCTGCTCAACGCCGTTCGCCGCTACGTGGACGCGCATGCCGACGCCGCCGGCATGGCGCAAACGCCCATCGCCGGCCTGCTCACCATCCGCGCCACCGCGCCCACCGGCTTGCTGCACGCGGTTGCGCGGCCGCTGGTTTGTCTGGTACTTCAGGGAAGCAAGCAGGTGGCGATGGGGAAGCAGTGCGTGACCTACCACCCGGGCGACTCCTTGCTCATTACTGCGGACGTGCCGACCATCAGCCAGGTCACCCGCGCGAGCGTGCAAGCGCCGTATATCTCGCTGGTTCTCGATCTGGATCCGGCCGTGCTGTCCGAACTGACCGCGCAGATGATGACCTTGCCGCGCGCGGACGGCGCCCCCGTGCAACCGACCGATGCCGAGGTGGCCGATGCGGCGCTGCGCCTGATGCGCCTCCTTGAACGGCCGGCATCGGTGCCGGTGCTGCACGCCCAGCTGGTGCGCGAACTGCACTACTGGCTGCTGGCGGGGCGGCACGGAGCGGCCATTCGCCGGCTCGCCGGGCCGGACGGACATGCGCAGCGCGTGGCGCGCGCGGTCACCTTGCTGCGCGCCGAATTCGCGCAGGCGCTGCCGGTCGAACGCCTGGCCGCCACCGCCGGAATAAGTCCATCATCGTTCCACCATCACTTCCGCGCGGCGACCTCGCTCTCGCCGCTGCAATTCCAGAAGCACCTGCGGCTGATCGAGGCGCGCCGCCTGATGATGTCGGACGGCGTCTCGGCCAGCAGCGCGGCGTTTGCGGTCGGCTACGAGAGCGTGTCGCAGTTCACGCGCGAATATGGCCGCATGTTCGGCTTGCCGCCGATGAAGGATACGGAAGCGATGGGGCAGCGGACGCACGCGCCAGGGTAAACGGCGAACGTGCCAAGGTGGCGTTAACGTCAGCTTTGCATAAATGATATTGCCGCCTTCCGTTGCCGGCTCCGGTCCGACCGACCGTGACGGCATCGCCCCGGGGCTCAGGAACGCCAGCTTTCGCCTGCTGGCGCAAGGCGGCGAAAGACTGACGCACGCCAAAGTGCGGCGTTGCACCCGGTGGCATGCTAGGGGTTTTGTCCACGCCACCGGAGAGCCATGCGCGCCGCCATCCTGGGATTTGCCTGTGGCGCCGGCCTGCTGCAAATCCAGCCGGTGCTGCCATCACCATCGACCATGGCCGCATGCGCCGCCATCGCGGTCCTGCTTTGCTGTTTGCGCGGTGTTGCGAGGCTGGCCATGGCCGGTGCGCTCGCCGGTTTCTGCTGGGCCGCGCTGGCCGCCCATCTGGCCTTGGCGCCGGCGCTGGCCAAAGCCGTCGAGGGCCGCGACATCACGGTCGTCGGCATCGTCGACAGCCTGCCGTTCCGCTTCGATGACGGCGTGCGCTTCAATTTCAAGGTCGAAAGAGTGCTGGGCGAGCCGGTGGTGGTGCCGCCGCGGGTGTCGCTGGCGTGGTATGCCGGCTACCGCGACGCCGCGCAAGCGATCGGCGACGTGCAGCCCGGCGAACGCTGGCAGCTGGTCGTGCGCCTGCAACGCCCGCATGGAAACATGAACCCGTACGGCTTCGATTACGAGGCCTGGCTGCTGGAGCAGGGCGTGCGCGCCACCGGCTACGTGCGGCCGGAAGGCGGCACGACCCGGCGCCTGGACGGTTTCGTCTTCAGCTTGTCGAACCTGGTCGAACATTGCCGGGCCACCTTGCGCGAGCGTATCCTGCGCGCGCTGCCGGGCAAGGAATACGCCGGCGTGATCGTCGCCCTGGTCGTCGGCGACCAGCGCGCCATCGGGCAGGCCGACTGGGACGTGTTCAACCGCACCGGAATCGGCCACCTCATTTCCATCTCCGGCCTGCATATCACCATGGTGGCCGGACTGTTCGCGTCGCTCGCCTCCTTGCTGTGGCGGCGCTCGTTTTTCACCGATGCGCAACTGCCTTTGCTGATGCCGGCGCCGAAGGTGGCCGCCTTGACGGGCGCCGCGGTCGCGCTGTTGTACGTGCTGCTGGCCGGCTTCGGCGTGCCGGCGCAGCGCACTCTGTATATGTTGACCGTGGTCGCCGCCGCGCTCTGGTTCGGCCGGCTCACGCAGGTGTCGCACGTGCTGTGCGTGGCGCTCGGCGTGGTCGTCGTGCTCGATCCGTGGGCGATCGCTTCGCCCGGTTTCTGGCTGTCGTTCGGGGCCGTGGCGGCGATCCTGTTCGCGACCACCGGCCGCACCGTTGTCAGGCAGCCGCGCTGGCGCGGCGTGCTGCTGGTGGCCGCGCATACGCAGTATGTGGTCACGCTCGCGCTGGTTCCCCTGACGATGCTGCTGTTCTCGCAGGTGTCCATCGTCAGTCCGCTGGCCAACGCGGTGGCGATCCCGGTGGTCAGCTTCGTCGTCACGCCGCTCGCGCTGGCCGGCAGCATGCTGCCGGCACCCTTGTCCACCTTGCTGCTCAATGCCGCGCACTATGCCGTGCAGGGACTGGCCTGGGCGCTCGCATGGTGCTCGGGATTGCGTTTTGCGGTGTGGAGCGCACCGGCTCCCGAGCCGTGGCTGTTCGTGTTCGCGGTCGTCGGCACCTTGTGGATGCTCGCCCCGCGCGGCTGGCCGCACCGCTGGACCGGGCTGGCCGCGTGGCTGCCGCTGCTCACCGCCCAGCCTGTGTCTCCGCCGCAGGGCGAGGTGTTCGTGACCGCATTCGATGTCGGGCAGGGCATGGCGCTGTTGATCGAAACCGGCACGCACCGGCTGCTGTACGACACCGGACCGGCCTACACCCGCGAGTCGAACGGTGCCAACCGGGTGATCCTGCCGTACCTCAAGGCGCGCGGCATCGGCTTTCTCGACGGCGTGGTCGTCAGCCACAGCGACATTGACCATGCCGGCGGCGCGCGCACCTTGCTCGGCGCGCTCAAGGTCGGCTGGGTGTCGTCGTCGCTGTGGTTCGACCATCCGATCGTCAAGGCCGCGCCACGCCATGCCCGCTGCAGCGGCGGGCAGCAGTGGACCTGGGATGGCGTGCGCTTCGAGATGCTGCATCCGAGCGTGGAAAGCTATGCGGATGCCAGCCTCAAACCGAACGCGCGCGGCTGCGTGCTGCGGATCACGGCGGGCGTCCATTCCATCCTGCTGGCGGCCGATATCGAGGCCGCGCAGGAGGCGAAGCTGGTCGCCGGATCGGCGCAGCTGCTGCGCGCCGAGGTTTTGCTGGCGCCGCATCATGGCAGCGGTACCTCGTCGACACCGGTCTTCCTGGCCGCTGTGCAGCCACGCCTGGTGCTGTTCCAAGTCGGTTATCGCAACCGCTACCATCACCCCAAGACGGAGGTGGTGGAGCGCTACGAAAAACTAGGCATCGAACGCTTGCGCTCGGACGAATCGGGAGCGATCATGCTCGATTCGGCCAGCGGCTTCGCGCCGGTCGAATACCGGCGAGAACATGCGCGTTACTGGTACGGAAAGTAGGCGTGCGCTTCACCGCCGTCATGGCCAGCGTTATCAGAAGGGGAGTCGATGAATACGATTGATTTGAATGCCGACATCGTCCCTGGCAAAGGCGCGGCCGGGTTCCACCTGGGAGCGCACCTGACGCAGATACGCTCCATCTTCGCGCGCGTGATGCGGTGGGACAGTGCGCGGCTTACGCTGCGCGAGGCGGTTGCGCAGTGCGACGGTTGGCTGCAGGCGTCCGTCGCGGCGTCGTCGAACGGCGAGCGGTCGGGACATACATTCTATTACCGACGCGGCGCGGTGGAACTGCATTTCAACGCGCACGGCACGTTGGCCACGATCGCCGTGTTCAAAGGCTATACGGGTGTCTTGTTTGGGAAAATTCGCGTTGGTGATGAACTGGCCAACGTAACCGACTTCTGCGACCTGTTCTTCGACGAAGACGAAGACATGCACTACCCGACGGGCAGCGCCCTTCCGGGACTGGGCTTCGGTGCCGAATTTGAGCCTTTGGCAAGGGCGCCATCGCAGCGCATCTTCGGAATCTACATTTTCAGCCAGCCAGCGGCAGCATGATATCGACGCGCAGCCCGCCGCCTTCGCGGTTGCTGGCTTGGATCGTGCCGCGATGGGCATCAATCACGCGCTGCGCGATCGCCAGTCCCAGTCCATGCCCGTCGACGTTGTTGCTGGTCGCGTTTGAGCGGAAGAACGGCTGGAAGATCGACGTCAAATCCGCCTGCGCCACGCCCGGTCCGCGGTCGCACACGGATAATTGCAGGCGGTCGGCGTCGGCGCTGATTCCTATCTCAATCAAGCCACCTTCGCCACTGTGCTTGATGGCGTTGCGAATGACATTCTCGATCGCGCTCCACAGCAGGTCCGGCGCGCCGCGCACGGTCACAATCGCCTGCCCCGACAGCACAATGCGGCGGCCGCATTGCTCCGCCTCGAAGCGCGCATCGGCCACGATTTCGTCGATCAGGTCCATCAAGGGGATATCTTCGTAGCGCGGCAGCGCGGCCGACACTTCGAGGCGCGACAAGGTCAGCAGCTCGCCGACCAGCTTATCCATGCGCACGCTCTCGCGCTCGATGCGCTCCAACGACGCACCGATCTTGTCCGGCTGCTGGTGCGCCAGGCCGATGGCCGCCTGCAGGCGCGCCAGCGGCGAGCGCAGTTCGTGCGAGACGTCGTGCAGCAGGCGTCGCTGGCCATCCATCAGGCCGCGCAACTGGGCGCTCATGCGGTCGAAATCGCGTCCCAAGTCGTTCAACTCGTCGCCGCGCACGCCCGTGACGGCGGCAAAACGGGGCGACAGGTCGCCGCCGGCGGCAGCTTCGAAGGCGCCGCGCAGGGCCCGGATCGGCCGGGAAAAATACCACGCCAGCAGGGCCGCGAACAACAGGCTGGCCAGGGTCGCGCCGGTCATCGTGATATAGGGCAGCAGATGGCGATTCGGCGGCGGACCGCCCTGGTCACCCGGAGCGCCTGGGCGCGGGCCGTCGCCAAAGCCGCCCGGCGGGGGCAAGCGGCCTTCCGGCGGACCGCCGCCCGGTCCGCGCTGGTCGAGCCAGCGCACGAACACCAGGAAGCGCGCGCCGTCCGGCGCCGTCAGGGTGCGCACCACATTGTGGCGCGCCGGATGCGCCAGCATGCGTTCGGCCTGGGCGCGCAATGCGGGTGTGACGGTCCGGCCCAGCATCTCGCGGCCGTTTGCGTCGATGACGAAAATGCTGTGGCGCGTGCTGCCGCTCACCAGTTCGCGCAAGGCCGCGCTGCCGCCGAATTTGAGCGTGGCGGCCGCGCTGTCGATCATGAATTCGGCCGACGGCGCGGTATCGATGCCGGTCGCGCGCGGCGAGTCGATGGCCGCCTGCGCGCGCGCCTGGTCGCGCAGCCAGAACACGGTGCCCACGCCAATGGTTGCCGCCAGCTGCGCCAGCAGGATCGACAAAAAGAACTTCCAGAACAGGCGGCCCATGCGCTAGTCGCGAATCAGCTGGTAACCGAGACGGTACACCGTCTGGAGGCAGGAGCGGCCGTCGGCCAGGGTGCCCAGCTTGTGGCGCAGGCTGCTCAGGTGGACGTCGATATTGCGGTCGAAGCGCGCCATCGGCCGGCCCAGGCCCTGTTCCGACAGGTCGTTCTTGCTGACCGGGCGGCCCGCGTTGCGCGCCAGGACTTCGAGCAGGTTGAATTCGGTGCTGGTCAGTTCCAGCGCAGCGCCGTCCCAGCTGGCGCGGCGCTGCGCCGGCTGCATCGACAGCTTGCCGACGCTGATGGTGATGCCTTCGCCATCGCCGCGTGGCGCGTTGGTGCGGCGCAGGATGGCGCGGATGCGGGCCGTCAGTTCGCGCGGGGTGCACGGCTTGGTCACGTAGTCGTCCGCGCCCAGTTCCAGCCCGAGAATGCGGTCGGTGTCGTCGCCGCGGCCGGTCAGCATGAGGACCGGCAGTTGACTTTGCGCGCGGATGCGGCGCAAGGTTTCCAGGCCATTCATGTGCGGCATCATCACGTCGAGCACCGCGATGGCGCTGCGCCCGGACAGCGCCTCGCGCGCGCCGGCCTCGCCGTCATGCGCGCAGCTGACGCGAAATCCTTCCTGCTCCAGGTATTCGCGGAACATCCCGACCAGTTCAATGTCGTCATCGATGAGTAGCACTTGATTCATGCACCCATCATAGCAAACCGGAGGCCCCGGGCCGGGCGCCGGGCGGACGCCTTTACGCGCTTTTACATGTCCCTGACACCGCTTTACATATCGTCCTCGCACAATGGAGTCCTTCGTAACGCACTGACTGGAACCGCCATGAAAAACATTCAACAACGTGTACTCGCCGTCTTGTTAAGCACCGCCTGCCTTGGCGCGTTTGCCGCGCCGGGGGAGGGCGGCATGCCGCCACCTCAGGGTCCGGGGCAAGGCCCGGGGCCGGCGATGGGCGCGCACGGCCCGCACGAACGCGGTCCGCTGTTCGGCCATGGCGTCGACCTCACCGACGCCCAGGAAGACAAGGTATTCGCCATCATGCATGCGCAGGAACCGAAGCGCCGTGAGCACAGGCGTGCCTTGCATAATGCGCAAGAGGCCTTGCGCGCACTCGGTAACGCGGAGCAGTTCGACGACACAAGGGCATCCTCCCTGGCGCAGGCCGCCGGCAATGCGCTGGCCGCTCTGGCCTTGCTGGACGCCCGTACCGACGCCCAGGTGCGCGCCGTACTCACGCCGGAGCAGCGCAAGCAGTCCGCCGACAATCGTCCGCGCCACCAGCCGCGTCCCTGATCCCCGAGGAGAACACCATGTCCGCCAGCGCCATTGGGGCATCCAGCCCGACCACGACTACCCAGGCAAGCCAGTACCGCAGCGCGTCCACGGGCGCCGCCAGGCCGGCGGCCGGCGCGCCGCCCGACGGCAAGGCCTTTGTCAGCGCCATCGCCAGCGCCTTGCAGGAGATCGGCGTGGCCGATGCCGATGCGGCCGAGAGCAGCGCGAGCGCCGATCCGGCCGCTGCGCTGGGCGACTTTTTGAATGAGTTGATGGCATCGTTGCAGCCGGCCGGCGGCAAAGGTCCGCAAGGGCCGCCTCCGGGTGGGGGAGGACCGCGGCCGGGGGGCGGGGGCATGCAGTCCGACCTGGCATCGCTGGTCGGCAGCCTGAGCAAACAGGCCAGCAGCGCAATCGACACCGACGACAGCAACACGACCGACATAACCGACACCGCCGACGTCTCCAGCAGCACGGCCAGGCTGGAATCCTCGTTCGGCACCTTGCTCGGCGCCCTTGGCCTGGACAGCGCGGATTCGTCGTCCAAGCTGGGCCAGTTCCTGCAAACCCTGGCCACCAAACTTGACGCCGCGGGACCCGCCGGCAACCTGATTAACACTACCGCCTGACCAGGCGCACAAGGACAACACCATGGAACACCACGATCACAGCCTCGCCCAGGACATTCAAACCATGCTGAACATGACACTGAGCCGGCGCCAGTCGCTGCGCTGGATGTTCGCTTCGGCGGCGGCGTTGCCGCTGGCCGGCTGCGGCGGCGGCGATTCGGGAGGCGGCACGGTGACCGCCAACCCGGTCGCCGACACCGGCACCACGCCCGCCACCGGCAGCAGCGCTTCCTGCGCCGTGATCCCCGAAGAGACGGGCGGCCCGTACCCCGGCGACGGCACCAACAGCAGCGTGGGCGGCGTGGCCAATGCGCTGATCCTGGCCGGCATCGTGCGGCCCGATATCCGCGCCAGCATCGCCGGCGCTACCGGTGTCGCCGAGGGAGTACCGCTGACGATCAAGCTGCAGATGGTGAACGTGAAATCGGGTTGCGCCTCGCTGGCCGGCGCCACCGTCTACCTGTGGCACTGCGACCGCGAAGGGCGCTATTCGATGTACACCAGCGGCGTCACCGCCGAAAACTACCTGCGCGGCGTGCAGGAGGCCGACGCCAGCGGCATGGTCACCTTCACCACCATCTTCCCGGGCTGCTACGCGGGCCGCATGCCGCACGTGCACTTCGAGGTCTACCCGAGCCTGGCCAAGAGCACCAGCGCGGCCAACCGCATCAAAACCTCGCAGTTCGGCTTTCCCACCTCGACCTTGTCGGACGCCTACGCCGCCAGCGGCTACAGCGCCAGCGTGCGCAACCTGGCCAATATAAGCTACGCGACCGACAACGTGTTCAGCGACGGCACGGCGCTGCAGATCGCCAAGGTGAGCGGCAGCGCGAGCCTGGGCTATGTCGCCACCCTGACAGTAGGGGTTTCCCTCTAATCCTGTATGGCAGGCCGCGGAATCGTCTTACAATCGAAAAATGACGACACCGATCCTGCATTTCTCACACGGTAACAGCTTCCCGGCCGGTACCTACCGCAAGTTCCTCGACCAGCTGCGTCCGGACTTCGATATCCGCGCGGTCGACATGTACGGCCACGATCCGGCCTACCCGGTCAGCGACGGCTGGCCCAAGCTGGTCGAGCACCTGATCGCCACGCTGGAGAGCTACGGCCAGCCGGCTATCCTGGTCGGCCATTCGCTGGGCGGGATGCTGAGCATGATGGCGGCCAGGGAGCGCCCGGACCTGGTGCGCTGCGTGGTGATGCTCGATTCGCCCGTGGTGGCGGGCTGGCGCGCCATGCTGTGGCGGCTGGTGAAAGTGAACCAGAGCTGGAGCGACTATCTGTCGCCGGCCCGCCTGTCGCGCCGGCGCCGCACGGTGTGGCCAAGCGTGCAGGCGGCCTACGAGCACTTTGCCTCCAAGCCGGTGTTCGCGGCCTGGGCGCCCGGCGTGCTGCACGATTATCTGGAACATGGCCTCGAACCGCACCCGGACGGCGTGCAGCTGCGCTTCTCGCGCGATGTGGAGACCGACATTTACCGCGGCCTGCCGCATCACCTGGGCAGTGTGATGGACGGCGCCTACCCGGTGCCGATCGGCTTCATCGCCGGCACCGAATCGGTGGAGCTGCGCCAGGCGGGCCTGGACGCGACGCGCAAACTGGTGGGCGACAATTTCGCCGACATACCCGGCGGCGGCCACCTGTTTCCGATGGAGTCGCCCGAACTGGCCGGACGCCTGACGCGCGAGATGATCGCCAGGCTGCTCCCGCAGCACCGGGTTTAGCGATTCCCCAGCGCGGCCAAGGCCGCGCCAGGAGTCGATTCCGGTTGATCCTTTCGGCCTATGCCGGCAACGCCGGCTGCGGATCAGCGCCAGGCGCCGTGTCCGGCAAGCCGGCGCTGGCGATCAGCCCGCGCAGAAACACCAGGATCAAGCGTCCCGACGGATCGGGCCGCCCCGCCACTCTTTGCAGCGCGAGGCCATGTGTCAGCGCCATGAAGGCCGCCGCGAGCTCCTCCGGTTCGGCTGGCGGCGTGCGTCCGAGCGTGGCGAATAATTTGCCGATCACGCGGCCGAGCCCAGCCCGGTGCGCATCCCACACCGTCTGGTACTCGAGCGCGAAGGTCGGGCTACGATTGGCATGCAGCTGCAGTTCAATCGACAGCGTGCACCAGTCGGCATCGTTGTTGAGCGTGGCGGCCCAAGACTCCAGATCCCCCAATATCTGTTCCGGCGTCCGTCCGCCGCTGTCGACGAGGTTGGAAAGTTGCGCGGCTTCGGCCTCCATATGTCCCCGCAGCAACTCCAAAAGAACCTCCTCCTTGCTGGCAAAGTTCGAGTAGAAGGCCCCCTGCGAATACCCCGCCCAATCCGCGATATCGCGGATCGACGTGCCTCCATAGCCATTCGTGACAAATAGCTGCTGCGCGGTGTCGATCAGACGCGCGCGTGTCTGGGCCTGGCTTTCCTCGCGGGACAGGCGCTTTCGTGGTGTGCTTGGACTCATGTTCATTAAGATATCACACGAACTCTGGATATGGGCCGAGATACTGCTTGACATCCCCGGGGTGGCTCCCGCACATTAAATATCATTCGAACTTTGAAATTCATATGATATGAAAATAGATCCGCAACTGAAGTCCGCCTTCGTCACCGGCGCGACTGGTCTCCTCGGCAACAACCTCGTGCGCGAGCTGATCGGGCGCGGCTTTGCCGTCAAGGCGCTGGTGCGCTCGCTGTACAAGGGCCAGCAACAATTCAGGGGACTGGAAGGCGTCGAGCTGGTGTTGGGCGACATGGCGGACGTGTCCGCCTTCGCCGATCAGCTGCGAGGATGCGATGTCGTGTTTCACACAGCAGCCTTCTTCCGCGACAACTACAAGGGCGGCAGCCACTGGAAGGAACTCAAGCGCATCAATGTCGATGGGACCCGGTCGCTCATCGAACAGGCTTACGGCGCCGGCATCCGGCATTTTGTCCAAACCTCATCGATTGCCGTGCTCAATGGCGAAGCAGGCGCACCCATCGACGAATCCTGCCTGCGCGAGCTGGACGATGCCGACGACTATTACCGCAGCAAGAAATTGGCCGATCAAGCCGTGCTGCACTTTCTGGCAGGCCACCCGGACATGCACGCCAGCCTGGTTCTGCCCGGATGGATGTGGGGACCGGCAGACATCGGTCCCACCTCGTCGGGACAATTTGTCAATGATGTGGTTCTCGGCAAATTGCCGGGGCTGGTGCCAGGCAGTTTTTCCGTGGTCGACGCGCGCGACGTGGCGCAGGCACATATCGCGGCGGCGCTGCACGGGCAACGCGGAGAACGTTACCTGGCGGCGGGCCGCCACATGACGATGCAGCAACTGGTGCCCTTGCTGGGCAAGATCGCCGGCGTCAAGACACCCGTGCGCAAGCTGCCTTTACCCCTCTTGTACGTCCTGGCGGCGGCGCAAGAACTCTATGCGCGCATCACCGGCAGGCCCATTTTGCTCGGTCTGGCCACAGTGCGCTTGATGGTCAAGGAAGCCGGACGCAGCCACTTCAACCACGCCAAGAGCGAGCGCGAACTCGCACTGAAGTTCAGGCCGCTTGAACAAACCGTGGCGGATACCGTCGCCTGGTATCGCAGCCATGGCCGGTTTTGACGCGCACGCTTCCCGCTCGACGGCGGTGATGCCATCGTGGCCATGATGTCTGCCGCTTCACACTTCACCTCGATGGCCGCCTTGGCCGTCTTCCCAGTCTGGCCAGCTTGAATGCGGTAAGTGCTCCCCGGCGTTCCTGACCGCCATCGCGCACCGATGCAAGCTGAACGTGTTGTATTTGTGCTGACCCTGTCGGGAATATTCCTTGTGCATTGCCGCGATGAAAAAAGGAGGCTGCTAAGATCAGGACATCATCGCCGTCAAGCCGTATCGCCCGGCAAGGGCGGGCGCGGTCCCTCGCGCCGGATTCGCCAGCAAACTGGCAGGGGAAAGAATGGCTTTGCTCTTGGAACACATTAAAATGGCACTTGGCCGCCACGGGCTGCCGGCTGGTGTGTTCGTGATCGGCCTGGCGCTCTCCGCGTATGGCTACGTGGACCGCGCGCAACGCAGTGAAGCGGAACAGCTCAGCCAATTGCAGGAAGTTGCAAAGAACTACACGTCGCTGTTGCGACACCGGCTTGATCTGTACGTGAGCGCAAGCCGGGCGCTGGCGGCCTTTCTCAGCGCCTCGAACGATGTCCAGCCCGGAGAATTCGACCACTATATCGGCGCTAGCCGGATGTTCGAAAAATTGCCGGGGATTAGTTCGTTCGGCTACCTGCCCAAGGTGCCTGCCGCACAGGCCGATCGCTTCGAGGCCGAGGCGAGCCTGCTCTTTCCCCGCTACCGCATCCTGAATCGGCGCGCTGGTATCGATGCCTACTTTCCTCTGCTGTATGGCCAGCATGGCGGCGACCCGGCCCGTGCCGGCCGGCTGCGCGGCTTCGATTTTTCGGCGGTTCCCGAACGCCGGGCCGCGATGCGGGAGGCCGAGGCACGCGATGAACCGGTCGCCACCCGGCTCCACATGGCGCTGCGCGATGCGAGCAACCGTCCCGTGGTGCTGATATTCGCTCCGGTACGGGCATCCCGGCCAGGCCCCGGCACGGCCACGGCACAGCGCGACAATCTGACCGGCTTCGTATTTTCAGCGCTGTATGTGAACCACTTGTTTCTGAAGTTCGACGATGGGCACCTGGCCCGGCACTTCGACCTCGAAGTGTTCCAGGATAGCGTTGCAGCCAACAATATTGTATTCGACGCCGACCAGCGGCCGCATGCCCTGGAGGCGAAATCGGACCAACTGCTGGCGCACCGCGCCGAAGTGCAGTTCGCCTACCGCACATGGCTGGTCTATTTTTATGCGAAACAGGCCGACCTGGGACCCAAGTCCAGGCGCGCGGGAGCCCAGGTGTTCGCTATCGGACTCTTGCTTGCCTTGATCGCGAGCTATGCCACGGCGGCCTGGCCACGCTATCTGTCACGCAAGCGCGCGATTGTCGACTTCAGGGAACGGTTTGGCGGTTTTTTCGCCCACCATCCGTTCGCAGTCTATGCACTGGACTCTCAGCGCCGATTCATCCAGGTCAACCAGCAGATGGCCAAGGAACTCGGGGTGAGCGGCGAAGCGCTGATCGGCACCACGGACGACAGGTTTATCGCAACCGGGCAGCGCGACGCGGCGGCGCGGCATTTCGACGAAGTCCTTGCCGGGCATGCTGTCGCTTACACCACCCAAATCACTGCCGCCAACGGGCGCAGCTCGGACCTCTCGATCGTCATGATACCGATGAATGTGGCCGATAAGCTCAGCCATGTGCTGGTGTTCGCCGAAAATATCACCGACCGCAAACAAGCCGAAATGGCGCTCTACGAATCCAGGCAAATGTTGCAGCTCATACTAGACAATATTCCGCAAAACGTCTTCTGGAAAAACATCGACAGTCAATATCAGGGGGGTAACCGCTCATTGCTGGAGGTGGCCGGCCTGCAAAGCATCGATCAGTTGCTCGGCAAGACAGATGCGGACTTGCGCTGGCACGATCAGGCAGCGCATTTCCATCAGGTCGACCGCGAGGTGATGCGCTCAGGGGTGGCACGCATGCGCATGCAGGCCACCGACGTCCGCTCGGATGGCACGGAATGCTGGATCGAAACCAGCAAAATCCCCTTGAAAGACGACAAAGGGAAGGTGGTCGGCGTTCTTGCAGTCACCGAGGACATTACAGCACGCAAATACATGGAGCAGGAGCTGTTCCGGCGCGCGAACTTCGACAGCCTGACCGGACTGCCGAACCGGGGATACTTCCAGAGCCAGCTGGAGGAGGCGGTCAAGCGCGCGCAGCGCCGTCATGGCCTGGCGCTGATGTACTTCGACATCGACCGCTTCAAGCAGATCAACGATACCTACGGGCACGACGTGGGAGACCAGGTGATTCGCATGTATGCCCAGCGGACCCGCGCGATGCTGCGCGAGTCCGATTTCATGGCGCGGCTCGGTGGCGACGAATTCGTCCTGATCGTGGAAGGGATGACCGGGGAGCAAGATGGCGCGGTACTTGCGCACAAACTGGTCGAGGCGATGGTGCCGGCTTTCGACATCGGCGGCATCACGCTGCAAGTAAGCAGCAGTATCGGTGTCGCCTATTTTGAAGCCGGCATGACACCGGACCTGCTGCTCAAGGCGGCCGACCAGGCAATGTACGATGCCAAGCGTGCGGGCAGGAATTGCTTCCGGCAAGCTGCGAGCGGGCCGCAATCCGGGCGCGCCGACGCCGGCGGCTACCCCCCATGAAGGCGATGCCGCGCCGATCGGCTCATCGGCAGGCAGGAGGCGGCTCACTTCGGCGGCGTGCCGTCCCGGCACGGTGGGCGGAAACGGCGGACGCCAGTGCAAAAACAGGCCGCCAATCGCCGCCGGCAAGGGCTTTTCGCGTAAAATCGCGGGAATTTCTTTTTTCGCCGCACCCGATCGGCAGGCCTCGCGCCGGCCAGCTCCGAAGCGAGCGCTGCCCAGGCGGCGGAGAGAGCGCCATTGAAACGGCGTTCTATTGACCTATTCTTTATTTTGGAATCACACGCATGAGCATTAAATCCGATAAATGGATCCGCAAAATGGCCGCGGAAACGGGCATGATCGAGCCTTTCGAGCCGGGGCAGGTCAAGGAACGCGATGGCCAGCGCATCGTTTCGTACGGCACGTCGAGCTACGGTTACGACATCCGCTGCGCCGATGAATTCAAGCTGTTCACCAACATCAATACCACCATCGTCGACCCCAAGAATTTTGACGAAAACAATTTCGTCGACGTCTCGGGCAAGGGCTTTTGCATCATTCCACCCAACTCGTTCGCCTTGGCGCGCACCGTGGAGTACTTCCGCATCCCGCGCAATGTGCTGACCATCTGCCTGGGCAAATCGACCTACGCCCGCTGCGGAATTATCGTCAACGTCACCCCGTTCGAGCCGGAATGGGAAGGCTTCGTGACCTTGGAGTTTTCCAATACCACGCCGCTGCCGGCAAAGATCTATGCCAACGAAGGCGTGGCCCAGGTCCTGTTCTTCGAATCGGACGAAGTGTGCGAAGTGTCGTACAAGGACCGCGGCGGCAAATATCAGGGGCAGGTCGGGGTCACGCTTCCCAAGGCTTGATTGCCGCAGCCCGGCTATCGATAGCCGGCATTGTGCAAAAGGTGGATCAGGTAGCGCGCGGTCGCCCTGTTTAATGCCGGCGCCGAGCGGATGGTCTCTTCGATGCGCGATCCCGGGTCGTCCGAGACCATGGCGAAGCTGCCGTTCTTCCCCGATTCCAGCACCACGATGCCGGCCGGGTGCCGGTAGCCCGCGAGCGGGTGGGCCGCCGCGACCCATAGCGTTGGCGTGTCGTCGAGTCCGAAAAAGGGCGTCAAGGTGGCCAGATGCGTGCCGTAGTTACTCTGCGCGCCGTGATGCGGCACCATTTTCGTGCACGACAGCGCAAGTTCCGACCGGTAGTACAGCGCCAGCTCCTCGAGCAATGCCCGAGTGCGAAAGCCGATGTCGCCCAGTCCCAGCCAACCGGCGCGGCGGGTTCCATCGCGGACGGAATAGTCGGAATGGTGTCCTATGGTGCACGCCACGTTGAAGCGGCTGGCGGCGCTCTGGCCCGAGGTGCGCGGGCCGGAGTACAGGCAGAGCGATACCTCGTTATAGTCTCCGAATACGCGGGCGCCGTCCTTGGTCAGGGCTTGATAGGCTTTTCCCAAGAGCTTCTTGACCGTCTCCGTGCTCACGGGGGTGCCATCGGCCGCTGCCACCGGCGGTTTGCCGAGGACCGAAAACAGCTGGTCCAGGATGGTTGTCGTATCGCCAGGCGCGGCCCTTCCGCTGACCGTTCTCGCAGCCGCTTCCATGATCTTCTTGAGCGGCTTGAATTCGTCGTTGCCGAACAAGGCCGTGACCAGCGCAGCATAGTTCGTCTCCCGCGAATAGAAGCGGAACATCCAGTCCGCGTCCTTGACACGGTAGGTGATGTTGACCTGATTCGCCGGATTCGGCCCGTCCCGTTCAAGCACGCTGCCGTCCTCGTCGCCGTCGCGGCCGAATTGATCGGAAAGCTCGCGCAGTTCGCGCAGCGACGCCAGGGCAGCCTGAATCTCCGCAAGGCTGCGTCCATCGAGCACGTAGCAGCACAACAGCCAGACCAGCAGCTTGCTATCCAGACGGTGCGGCAGGAATACGCGCTTGAACGTATAGCCCCCCTTGAGCAACAGTGTCACGCCGTTGCAGTGGTCCATGTCGAAACTTGAAATGACAAGCCAGTCGAATTTTTTTTCGTCTTCGGTTCGATGCAGGCCCGCCAGCACGGTGCGAATCGCATCCGGATTGTCCGATCCGCAATCGTAGATATAGCGGAACGGCTCGTCCTCCACCCACATGTCCGCCATGTGAAAGCCGCCCTGGCCAACCGGGTGCTGCACGCGCCTGACGAGTATCTCCTGCATGAAAACTCTCCCGTGGATGGTCTTGCGATGGCTGCAAGCTTGCCACGGCGCGCACCCGCGAATACTCATCAATTGTCACGCGCACGCTCGCGCGCCCAAAAAAAAAGGAACCCGAAGGTTCCTTTCATGCGTGCTGCATGGATTGGCGATTACTGGCGCACGCAATCGACGAAATAACCGCGCTTGCCATCGACTTCGCGCTTGACCAGGCCGTGCACGTCGGTCTCGAAGCCGGGGAAGCGCTCGTTGAAGTCGCGCGCGAAGCGCAGGTAGTCGACGATGGTCTTGTTGAAGCGCTCGCCCGGGATCAAGAGCGGAATGCCCGGCGGGTAAGGCGTCAGCAAAATCGCCGTGATGCGGCCTTCCAGCTCCTCGATGGCCACGCGCTCGATTTCGCGGTGCGCCATCTTGGCAAAGGCGTCGGACGGTTTCATGGCCGGGATCATGTCGGACAGGTACATCTCGGTGGTCAGGCGCGCCACGTCGTAAGTCTTGTAGAAGTCGTGGATCTGCTGGCACAGGTCGCGCAGGCCCATCGCTTCGTAGCGCGGGTTGGCCGCCGCAAACTCCGGCAGGATGCGCCACATCGGCTGGTTCTTGTCGTAGTCGTCCTTGAACTGCTGCAGCGCCGTGACCAGCGTATTCCAGCGGCCCTTGGTGATCCCGATGGTGAACATGATGAAGAACGAGTACAGCCCGCACTTCTCGATGATCACGCCGTGTTCGGCCAGGTACTTGGTGACGATCGACGCCGGAATGCCGGAGTCGCCGAACACGCCGTCCAGGGTCAGGCCCGGGGTGACCACGGTGGCCTTGATCGGATCGAGCATGTTGAAGCCCGGGGCCAGGTTGCCGAAACCGTGCCAGTCGTCCTCGGCGCGGATCATCCAGTCGTCCTGGGTGCCGATGCCTTCTTCCGAGAAGGTGTCCGGGCCCCACACCTGGAACCACCAGTCGTTGCCGAATTCGGCGTCGACTTTTTTCATGGCGCGGCGGAAGTCGAGCGCTTCGAAAATCGATTCCTCGACCAGCGCGGTGCCGCCCGGCGCTTCCATCATGGCCGCGGCGACGTCGCACGAGGCGATGATCGAATACTGCGGCGAGGTGGAGGTGTGCATCAGGTAGGCCTCGTTGAAGGCATCCTGGTCCAGCTTGACCGTTTCCGATTCGCGCACCAGCACCTGCGAGGCCTGCGACAGGCCGGCCAGCAGCTTGTGGGTCGACTGGGTCGAGAAGATCATCGATTCCTTGGCGCGCGGACGGTCCTTGCCGATCGCGTGCATGTTCTTGTAGAAGTCGTGGAAGGTCGCATGCGGCAGCCACGCTTCGTCGAAGTGCAGGGTGTCGATCTTACCGTCCAACATTTCGCGCAGGGTCTCGACGTTGTACACCACGCCGTCGTAGGTCGACTGGGTGATCGTCAGGATGCGCGGCTTCTTGTTGACGGCCTCGCGCGCGAACGGATTGGCTTCGATCTTGCGGGCGATCGATTCGGGCGTGAATTCTTCGAGCGGAATCGGGCCGATGATGCCGAGGTGGTTCCGGGTCGGCATCAGGAACACGGGGATCGCGCCGCACATGATGATCGAGTGCAGGATCGACTTGTGGCAATTACGGTCCACCACGACGATGTCGCCGGGTGCGACCGTGGAGTGCCAGACCATCTTGTTCGAGGTCGAGGTACCGTTGGTCACAAAATAGCAGTGGTCGGCGTTGAAGATGCGCGCCGCGTTGCGCTCCGACTTGGCGACCGGGCCGGTGTGGTCGAGCAGTTGGCCGAGTTCTTCGACGGCGTTGCAGACGTCGGCGCGCAGCATGTTCTCGCCAAAGAACTGGTGGAACATCTGGCCGATCGGCGACTTCAGGAAGGCCACGCCGCCCGAGTGCCCGGGGCAGTGCCACGAGTACGAACCGTCGTTGGCGTAGTTGACCAGCGCGCGGAAAAACGGCGGCGCCAGGCCATCGAGGTAGGACTTGGCTTCGCGGATGATGTGGCGCGCCACGAATTCGGGCGTGTCCTCGAACATGTGGATGAAGCCGTGCAGCTCGCGCAGGATGTCGTTCGGGATGTGGCGCGAGGTGCGCGTTTCGCCGTAGATGTAGATCGGGATGTCCGAGTTCTTGTGGCGGATTTCCTTGACGAAGGCGCGCAGCGCGATCAGGGCCGAATCGGTGTCTTCGATCGAGCCGGAGCCGAATTCCTCGTCATCGATCGACAGCACGAAGGCCGAGGCGCGCGACTGCTGCTGCGCGAACTGCGACAGGTCGCCGTAGCTGGTGACGCCGAGTACCTCCATGCCTTCTTTTTCCATCGCCTCGGCGAGCGCGCGGATGCCGAGGCCGGAGGTGTTCTCGGAACGAAAATCCTCGTCGATGATGACGATTGGGAAACGAAATTTCATGGACAGCTCCAAAGCGAAGCGCCGCGAGGGAAGTCCGCGCAGGTTGCGGGACGCCGCTCGCGGCACCGATAAAAAATAAGAAGCGGATTTTCGCAGAAATGGCGGAAATCCGGTGAAAAACTTTTGCTAGATTAACTACAAGCGGGCCGTAGTGTCGCACAACAGGCGCGCGCGCGGGGCGCGCACCCCGCGCGCTGTCCGTTTAGTGCGCCGCGACGGCGCCGGCGCCCAACAGCGCGCCGATCGGATCGATGTGCAGCCAGGCGAACACGCCGAGCAAAATGCCGACCGCGGCGACCGCGTAGGCGCCCATCATCAGCCACTTCTTACGGGTCAGCAGGGTGATCGCCGCCAGCGAAATGGCGATCTGTTCGGCCGTGGTGGCCAGCGCCCACTGGTGGTGCTGGTGCATCTTGGTGTCGGACTGGTGGTTCCACTCGTCGGCCTTTTTGTCGAGCGCCTCGGCTTCCTTGCGGATGTCATCTTTCTCCGCCTTGTAGCGCGCCACGTCGGTCTTGTATTTTTCCGGGTCGACGCCGGGCAGCACCATCGCCAGTTCTGCCAGGTTCTGCTTGTTCGACTTGGCCTGATAATAGTTCCAGCTGTTGGCGGCCTTGGTCTTTTCGATCGCGGCGTTATTCTTGAACAGCGCCGCATCGTTCTGGGTGGCGCCGCCCTGGTAGCCGAACATGGCGCCGACCGTGGCCAGTACCGCCGTCATGACCGCGATATTGTTGGAGAAGGTGTCGCTGCCGTGGGCTGCGTGTTCGACCGCGTGATCGTGCGGTCCGTGTACGTGAAATCCGTGTCCCGACATGGTATTAACTCGCTTTGCTATAAGTGACGAAGGCGTAATCGAAGCCATTGCTGGCCGAATGGTGTGGTTCGCGCGCGGTCTCGGTCCATGCGGCCGGGTCGAGCGCGGGGAAAAAAGTATCGCATGCGAAGCTGTGCGCGATCTCGGTGACGATCACGTGCTGCGCCAGGGCCAGGGTTTGCGCGTAGATCTGGGCCCCGCCGATGACGAAGGCCGGCGCATCGCCACCGTCCACCAGCGCGATCGCTTCCTGCACCGAGGCGGCCCGTTCGACGCCCTCGTGGCGCCAGCCGGGATTGGTGCTGATGACGATGTTGCGCCGGTTCGGCAGCGGGCGGCCGATCGAGTCGAACGTCTTGCGGCCCATGATGATCGGGTGACCCGTGGTCAGACGCTTGAAGTGCGCCAGATCTTCCGGCAGACGCCAGGGCAGGGTGTTGTCGATGCCGATTCCGCGTGCGGCATCCATTGCAACAATGAGTGAGAGTCTTGTCATATTGCCTAGCTGTTTCCAAAGAGATCAGAAGGTTGCCATTATCATCCAAATCGGCGACTCCGCAAGATTTTGATCTGCCAAAGATGCTGTTGAGCCGTACCTTCGCCCTGATAGTTTCAATGTGCTAAGTAACACAAACTCACCGGCTTGTTTTCTTGTACATCGTTAATTACAAAGAGGAAATTGGCAATTTCAAAATTAAGTGTTGGGATAAAACGTCACACATTAATTTCTGTAGGGCAACTGCAATCCTATGCTGTATTGTATTCCAACACTCGCCGCAACGAAGATGGATCAAGCAGGGTTTTCTTGTTCAATAGCAAGGTGAACATTGCCAGGGCCGGGCAGCGGGTGCCCTATTTTGGAGACCAGATGAAGCACCCTCTCAGTAACAGCACCGGCGCACGCCCGCGCGCCACCTTGGCATTGCAGGACGGCACCTTGTTTGAAGGCAGCGCCATCGGCGCCAGCGGCCAGACCAGCGGCGAAGTCGTGTTCAATACGGCCATGACCGGCTACCAGGAAGTGTTGACCGATCCGAGCTACACGCGCCAGATCGTCACCCTGACTTACCCTCATATAGGCAACACCGGCATCAACGGCGAAGATGGCGAGTCCGCGCGCGTGCAGGCCGCCGGCCTGATTATCCGCGACCTGCCTTTGCTGGCATCGAATTTCCGCTCGACCCAAAGCCTGTCCGATTATCTGGTGCAGCAGAACGTGGTGGCGATTGCCGATATCGATACCCGCAAGCTGACCCGCCTGCTGCGCGAAAAGGGTGCCCAGAATGGCGCCATCGTGGTCGGCGGCGAGCCTGGCGAAGCGCTGGCCCTGGCGCGCGCCTTCCCCGGCCTCGATGGCATGGACCTGGCGCGCGTCGCTTCCACCAGTGCGCCCTACGCATGGACCGAAGGCCTGTGGCAGCTGGGTGCAGGCTGCGCGCCGCACCCGGCGCCGCACCTGCACGTGGTGGCCTACGACTACGGCGTGAAAACCAATATCCTGCGCATGCTGGCCGGGCGCGGCTGCCGCGTGACCGTGCTGCCGGCGCAATCGAGCGCGCAGGATGCGCTGGCACTCAAGCCGGACGGCATCTTCCTGTCGAACGGACCGGGCGACCCGCAAGCCTGCGACTACGCCATCGAGGCCGCGCGCACCCTGATCGACAGCGGCACCCCCGTGTTCGGCATCTGCCTCGGGCACCAGATCATGGCGCTGGCCTCGGGCGCGCGCACGGTCAAGATGAAGTTCGGCCACCGCGGCGCCAACCACCCGGTGCAGGATCTGGCCACCGGCAAGGTCGCCATCACCTCGCAGAACCACGGTTTCGCGGTCGATGCGGCCACCTTGCCGGCCAACTGCCGCGTCACCCACGTGTCGCTGTTCGACGGCACCTTGCAGGGCTTCGAGCGCCTTGACAAGCCGGCCTTCTGTTTCCAGGGCCACCCGGAAGCCTCACCCGGTCCGCACGACCTGGCCGTATTGTTCGACAAATTCGTTACCATGATGGAAAGCCGTAAACATGCCTAAGCGTTCAGACCTCCGTAGCATCCTGATTATTGGCGCCGGCCCGATCGTGATCGGCCAGGCTTGCGAATTCGATTATTCCGGGGCCCAGGCCTGCAAGGCGCTGCGCGAGGAAGGCTACAAGGTCATCCTCGTCAACAGCAACCCGGCCACCATCATGACCGACCCCGAGATGGCCGATGTCACCTACATCGAGCCGATCGCCTGGGAAGTGGTGGCGCGCATCATCGCCAAGGAGCGGCCCGACGCCATCCTGCCGACCATGGGCGGCCAGACCGCGCTCAATTGCGCGCTCGACCTGCACCGCCATGGCGTGCTGGCCGAATTCGGCGTCGAACTGATCGGCGCCACGCCGGAAGCGATCGACAAGGCCGAGGACCGCGCCAAGTTCAAGGCCGCCATGACCAGCATCGGCCTGGCCTCGGCCCGTTCCGGCGTGGCCCACAGCATGGCCGAAGCGTGGGAAGCGCAAGGCCCGCTCGGCTTTCCGGTGGTAATCCGGCCGTCGTTTACGATGGGCGGCAGCGGCGGCGGCATCGCCTACGATGCGGCGCAGTTCCACACCATCTGCCAGCGCGGCCTGGAACTGTCGCCCACCAACGAGCTGCTGATCGAAGAGTCGCTGCTCGGGTGGAAAGAATTCGAGATGGAAGTGGTGCGCGACAAGGCGGATAACTGCATCATCGTCTGCTCCATCGAAAACCTCGATCCGATGGGCGTGCACACGGGCGACTCGATCACCGTGGCACCGGCCCAGACCTTGACCGACAAGGAATACCAGATCATGCGCAACGCCTCGGTGGCGGTGCTACGCGAGGTGGGCGTCGACACGGGCGGCTCGAACGTGCAGTTCGCGGTCAATCCGGCGGACGGCCGCATGATCGTCATCGAAATGAATCCGCGCGTCTCGCGTTCGTCGGCGCTGGCCTCCAAGGCCACCGGCTTTCCGATCGCGCGCGTGGCGGCCAAGCTGGCGGTCGGCTTCACCCTCGACGAACTGCGCAACGAAATCACCGGCGGCGCCATGCCGGCCTCGTTCGAGCCATCGATCGACTACGTGGTCACCAAGATCCCGCGCTTCGCGTTCGAAAAATTCGCCGGCGCCGACGAGCACCTGACCACCCAGATGAAATCGGTGGGCGAGGTGATGGCGATCGGCCGCACCTTCCAGGAATCGTTCCAGAAAGCCCTGCGCGGCCTCGATATCGGCGTCGACGGCGTGCGCCGCGACGGCATGCAGACCGGGCGCGCCGTGATCGAGGAAGAATTGAGCAAACCGGGACCAGACCGCATCTGGTACGTCGGCGAAGCCTTCGCCCAAGGCTTCACCCAGGATGAAGTGCACGCCTGCAGCGCCATCGACCCATGGTTCCTGGCGCAGATCCACGACCTGGTCGAAGTCGAGCAATGGATCGGGCAGCAAACCCTGGCCGCGCTCGACAAGCCGGTCATGTACCGCCTCAAGCAGCAAGGCTTCGGCGACCGCCGCCTGGCGGCGCTGCTGGGCGCGACCGAACAGGCGGTACGCACGGCGCGCCACG
Organism: Massilia antarctica; assembly: GCF_015689335.1. GTDB lineage: Bacteria > Pseudomonadota > Gammaproteobacteria > Burkholderiales > Burkholderiaceae_D > Telluria_A > Telluria_A antarctica. The sequence goes on from NZ_CP065053.1 coordinate 5,105,123, forward strand.
CACTCGGCGTGCGGCCCGTGTACAAGCGGGTCGACACCTGCGCCGCCGAATTTTCGACCAGCACCGCCTACCTGTACTCCACCTACGACGAAGAATGCGAAGCGGCGCCCAGTTCGCGCAGCAAGATGATGGTGCTCGGCGGTGGCCCGAACCGCATCGGCCAGGGCATCGAATTCGACTACTGCTGCGTGCACGCGGCGATGGCCCTGCGCGCCGATGGCTATGAAACCATCATGGTCAACTGCAATCCCGAAACCGTCTCGACCGACTTCGACACCTCCGACCGCCTGTATTTCGAGCCGGTGACCCTGGAAGACGTGCTCGAAATCGTCGCCCTCGAAAAGCCGGCCGGCGTGATCGTGCAGTACGGCGGCCAGACCCCGCTGAAACTGGCGCTGGCGCTGGAAGCGGCCGGCGTGCCGATCATCGGCACCTCGCCCGACATGATCGACGCCGCCGAAGACCGCGAACGCTTCCAGCAATTCCTGCAAAAGATGGACCTGCGCCAGCCGCAGAACCGCACTGCGCGCACCGAGGCTGACGCGGTGCGCCTGGCCGAGGAAATCGGCTATCCGCTGGTGGTGCGTCCTTCGTACGTGCTGGGAGGGCGCGCGATGGAAATCGTGCACGAGCAGGCCGACCTGGAACGCTACATGCGCGAAGCGGTCACCGTCTCGCACGATTCGCCGGTGCTGCTGGACCGCTTCCTGAACGACGCCATCGAGGTCGACGTCGACTGCGTCTGCGACGGCACGCGCACCCTGATCGGCGGCGTGATGGAACACATCGAGCAGGCCGGCATCCACTCCGGCGACTCGGCCTGTTCGCTGCCGCCGCATTCGCTCAGCGCTGCCACGGTGCTTGAAATCAAACGCCAGACTTCGCTGATGGCGCTGCAACTGAATGTCGTTGGCTTGATGAACGTGCAGTTCGCGGTCCAGCAAAAGCGGGTCGACGGGCGCGTGCACGACGTGGTGTATGTGCTGGAAGTGAACCCGCGCGCCTCGCGCACCGTGCCCTTCGTGTCGAAAGCGACCGGGCTGCAACTGGCAAAAATCGCCGCGCGCTGCATGGCCGGCCAATCGTTGGCAAGCCAGGGCATGCTGGAAGAAGCCGTGGCGCCATGCTTCAGCGTCAAGGAAGCGGTGTTCCCGTTCGCCAAATTCCCGGGCGTGGACACCATCCTCAGCCCCGAAATGAAATCGACCGGGGAAGTGATGGGTGTCGGTGCGACCTTCGGCGAAGCCTTCTTCAAGGCCCAGCTGGGCGCCTCGGTCAAGGTGCCGCGCGCCGGCCTGGTATACCTGCGCGTCAAGCGCGGCGACCAGGCCCGCGTCGTGGTGCTGGCGCGCCAGCTGCTCGGCGCCGGCTTCACCCTGTGCGCCAGCCTGGTCACGGCGACCGTTATCCGCGCCGCCGACCTGGCGGTGGAGGACATCGACGACGCCGTCATCCTGGAACGCCTGGCCGCGCGCGAGATCGCGATGATGGTCCTGACGGTCGACGAAAAGCGCAGCGCCGTGGTGGCTTCACGTCCGCTGCGGGTGGCGGCGCTGGCGGCCGGCACGGTGGTGTGCACCACCATCGCCGGTGCCGAATGCATGTTCGAGGCGGCCCGCCACGCCGACAGCTACGGCCTCGCCTCGCTGCAGGAACTGCACGCCAAGCATCCGCAGGCGGAACCGGCGCCGCCGGCGCGCGCGCTGCCCAGCGCCGCCGACCTGGCCGCCGCCTCCACCGTATTGCCCGAGCGGCGCGCCCGCTCGCGCGAACGCACCACCGGCGGCACCCCGCTCAAGCTGTTCATCCGCCAGCCGTTCACCGAATCGGACGCCGAGCAACAGCGCCTGATCGGCGACATCATGGACCTGATCGACAGCGCCAACGGCCTGCCGCATCCGTTCGACTACCTGACCGGGACCCGCGCAGAAAGCGCGGACACGTTCAAGAAGTCGTTCGAGCGCGATTTCCACCTGCCGTTCACGCCCAAGAACTTCCGCGACCACCGTCTCGGACTGCTCGACCACGCCGACGCAGTGGTCAATATCCGGGTCGGCATGAGCGAAAGCAGCGCCTTCGAGCTGGGCTACCACATCTTCAAGGGCCGCTGCACGCCGGTGCTGTTCCTGGTGTGGAAGCACGCGCCGATCAAGACCACCCTGATCCGCGAGCTGCAAGACCTGTGCGATGTCACTTACCTGGAGTTCGAGCATGTCGACGAACTGCGCAAGGGCATCCATTCCTTTTTCAGTACCATCCGGCTCAGCGCAAGCGAAGCCACCAATCCCTAGTCCTTCAAGGAGCAACGCATGTTCGATAACATGAAAATCAGGACGCTCGTGATCGGGGTCCTCGGATTCCTGATCGTGTTGATGGTTACCATCGGCGCCATGGGTATTTACAGCGGGCGCCATTCGGTCGGCCTGGTGCGCGACATCACCGTCGAAGACCAGCGCAACACCACCGTGCAATCGGCCATCCGGCTCGAAATGGAACTCAATCGCAGCCAGATCCTGCAGGCGCTCCAGCACAATCCGGTGCTGAGCTGGGCGCAGCTGCACGACCACCCGCTGACGGTCCACTTCGACCAGATCGACGCGATCGCCGGACGCACCGCCAAGCGCTGGGAAGAGTACATCGCCGGCGTCAGGTCGCCCGAGGAAAAGCGCCTGGCGCAGGAATGGTATGCCAAGAGCGATGGCCTGGGGATCGAGAACGTGCGCGCGGCGGCCGCCTTCATCAAGACCGAAAAATGGGATGACGCCGAAACGGTCCTGATCAAGAAAATCAACCCCGGCTACCGCATCGGCGACGCCACCCTGGCCACGCTCAAGGAACTGGCCGACAAGCGGGTCAAGGCCGATGACGCCATGGTCAACTCCAGCCTTGCGCGCATCGCCTACGGCATGATGGGCATCCTGGTCATTGGCGTGGTGCTCGGTGTCGCCGTGGGCTGGACCCTGGTCAAGGCCATTTCGGCGCCGCTGCAGGAAGCGATGCAGATCGCCGTGCGCGTCGCCGACGGCGACCTGACCGGGCAGATTGCGGTGCACGGTCGTAACGAGATCGGCGCCTTGCTGGGCGCAATGGCCAAGATGAAATCGAACCTGGCCGACATCGTGTCGGAGGTGCGCAGCAGCACCGACACCATTTCGAGCGCATCGAGCGAAATCGCGGCCGGCAATACCGACCTGTCGGACCGCACCAGCTCCCAGGCCAGTTCGCTGGAGCAGACCGCCGCCTCGATGGAAGAACTGACCTCCACCGTGCGCCAGAACGCCGACAATGCGCGCCAGGCCAACGTGCTGGCGATGTCGGCGTCGGAAGTCGCTTCCAAGGGCGGGCTGGTGGTGGCGCAGGTGGTCGAGACCATGGGTTCGATCAACGCCTCGTCGAAGAAGATCGTCGACATCATCGCCGTCATCGACGGCATCGCGTTCCAGACCAATATCCTGGCGCTCAACGCCGCCGTCGAAGCGGCGCGCGCGGGCGAACAGGGGCGCGGTTTCGCGGTCGTGGCATCGGAAGTACGCAACCTGGCGCAGCGTTCGGCCGGCGCCGCCAAGGAAATCAAGGAACTGATCGGCGACTCGGTCGAAAAAGTCGACAGCGGCGCCAAGCTGGTTGACCAGGCCGGCCTGACGATGCAGGAAATCGTCACCAGCATCCATCGCGTGACCGACATCATGGGCGAGATCACCACCGCCAGCGCCGAGCAGACGGCCGGCATCGACCAGATCAACGAAGCGGTCGGGCAGATGGATTCGATCACGCAGCAAAACGTGGCCCTGGTCGAGGAAGCTGCGGCTGCCGCCGGACTGCTGCAGGAGCAGGCCGGCACCCTGACGCAGGTGGTCAGCGTGTTCAAGCTCGATGGCGGCCGCGCGCCGGTCGCGCCAGCGCGCCAGGCGCCGCAGCGCAAGGCCGCGCCGGTGGCGCCGCGCCTGGGAGGCAAAGCCGCGCCGGTGGCGCGCAAGCCGGCCGCGCCCAAGCCGGCCCCGCAAAAGCGCGCCGCCACCACGGCCGCCGAATCGGACTGGGAAGAGTTCTGACCGGGTTCGCGCAGGTCACGGCGGTGCTGATGCCTGCGCCGCCATGTCTTGCGCGCCCGGCGTGCCGGCCTCACGCATCGCGTATTTTGTTTATCCACGTCGGAGCAGCAAACCGGTCGACGGCGGGCGGGCCGCGCCGCTGACGGTGAACATCGGATGCCAGATGCCTTCCCCTGATAGCCCAAGCGGCGCCCCTGCGCAAGTGCGGGGCGCCGCAGCGCGTCACACCGCGACCGGCGCCTTGATGGACGCGTGCGATTCGTAGGCGACCACCTCGAAGTCCTCGAACTTGTAGTCGAACAGCGAGTCCGGCTTGCGCTTGATGACAAGGCGCGGCAGCGCGAACGGCGCGCGCGAGAGCTGCAGGTCGACCTGCTCCATGTGATTCGAGTACAGGTGGCAGTCGCCGCCGGTCCACACGAAATCGCCCACTTCCAGGCCGGCCTGCTGCGCCATCATGTGGGTCAGGATCGCGTACGACGCGATATTGAACGGCACGCCCAGGAAGATATCGGCGCTGCGCTGGTACAGCTGGCACGACAGCTTGCCGTCGGCGACATAAAACTGGAACAGGGCATGGCAGGGCGGCAGCTTCATGTTCGGAATATCCGCCACATTCCAGGCCGAGACGATCATGCGGCGCGAGTCGGGCGTATTTTTGATCTGGTCGAGCACCTGGGCGATCTGGTCGACATGCTCCCCGCCCGGGGTGGGCCAGCTGCGCCACTGGTAGCCGTAGATGGGACCCAGGTCGCCGTTTGTGTCGGCCCAGTCGTCCCAGATGCTCACCCCATTGTCCTTGAGGTAGCCGATGTTGGTGGACCCCGCGAGGAACCAGATCAGCTCATGGATGATGGATTTGAGGTGCACCTTCTTGGTCGTCACCAGCGGAAAACCGTCCTGCAGGTTGAAGCGCATCTGATGGCCGAAGACGGAGCGCGTACCGGTGCCGGTGCGGTCGGTTTTTTCGGTGCCATGGTCTTTCACATGGCGCATGAAGTCGAGGTATTGGTGCATCGCTAAAACTCCTGATTATAACTCACTGGCCGGCCAGGCCCCTGGCCAGCAGCTCGATGCTGTCGCGCACGCGCTGGTCGGGCAGGCCGGCCAGGTTCTCGCCCACGTACAGCTCCACGATACTGGAATCGTCCAGCGCGCCCGGGGCGGCGCGCCCGAACAGCCACACCTGGTGCTCATGCGCGACCCGGTTGCGGATCTCGATGGCGCGTTCGCGGCTCACCGGCAGGTGCAGATGCAGCATGTTGGCCTGGGGACGGGCCGGATTGACGCGGATGGCCGGATAATCGCGCAGCACCTCGTACAGCCACTCGGTGCGGCGGAAGTAGTGCGGCATGGCGGCGATGCGCGCATCGAACTGCATCGCGGCCGACACCACGTAGGGCGAGCGATGGATCACATTGCCGCCCTCGCGCCGGAACCACTCGGCCGCGCGCTCGACGAACGAGCGGCTGCCGGCCAGCATCGCGCCACCCAGGCCGCCGATGCCCTTATATAGCGACACGTAGACCGAATCGAAGCCGGCGGCGATCTCGCGCGGCGTGCGCTTGTAGCCGGCCGCCGCCTCCCACAGGCGCGCGCCGTCCATGTGCAGGTGCGCGTTACGGGTGCGGCAATGGGCCTTGATCGCATCGAGCTGCTCCCAGGTCGGATTCTGGCCGCCGATTTCGCGCATCGGCACCTCGATGGCGACGGCGCCGAGTTTATCGGGAAGCGCGCGCAGGTCGGCGGCCGTCCAGGGTCGATGGCGTTCGCCCGCCAGCAGCGCATGGAAATGGCCGAGCAGCTGGTAGTTCGATTTTTCGTGGACGATGATGTGAGAGGTCGGATGGAGCGCGACGAGCGTGCTGGCGCGGTCCTCGCAGGCCAGGCGCAGCGCCGTGACCTGGGCCATGGTTCCGCTGATGCAGAACACGGCCGCCTCGAAGCCGAGCAGGGTGGCGATTTTTTCCTCGAACTGCTCGATCAGCGCGCCATTGCCGTAGACATCATGGGCCACATGATTATCCTCGCACCACGCGGCCATGGCGCGAAACATCTCGGCCGGCGTGCGCGCCCGATGGCCCGGCAGCACCGTATGGCAGTGTTGAAACAACTCGGCATCCGTCAAAACACTCTCCTTCGGCAACTAATTTCCCAACCGGGGTCCGACCTCTGATTCGAAATTTTGCTAAATCGCGGACAACCCCGGTTTGCAAAGATGCTCGCTAAACACTGTTTAGTCCCCGCATTGCGTCAAATCCGGTGTTTGCGCGCTTTTCTGCGTCGGAGTAGTGCACCGGTAAAAAGTTTCGAGTCAGAGGTCTGACCCCGGTTAAGAAATGTTTCGAATCAGAGGTCAGACCCCGGTCGGGCAGTTAGGCGGCTTCGTGGGTGATGTGGATGTTGTGGAACTGCAGGGCGGCGAGGTTGGCGTAGATGCCGCCCAGCGCAACCAGCGAGGCGTGGGTGCCGGTTTCGACAATCCGTCCGTCTTCCATCACGATGATGCGGTCGGCCCGCTGCACCGTCGCCAGACGGTGCGCGATGATGACCGTGGTGCGCCCGACCATCGCCGCTTCCAGCGCACTTTGCACCAGGCGCTCCGATTCGGCGTCCAGGGCACTGGTCGCTTCGTCGAGCAGCAGCAGTGGCGGGTTTTTCAGCAGCGCGCGCGCAATCGCGATGCGTTGACGCTGCCCGCCCGAGAGCCGTACGCCACGCTCGCCCAGGAACGATTTGTACCCCTGCGGCAGGCGTTCGATGAATTCGTGCGCGGCCGCCATGCGCGCGGCGGCAATCACTTCGGCATCGGTCGCATCGGCGCGCCCGTAGCGGATGTTTTCCATGGCGTCGGCCGAGAAGATCACCGTGTCCTGCGGGACGATGCCGATCGCGTCGCGCAGGGTGTGCAGGTCGAGCCGCTTGATGTCGACGCCGTCGAGCGTGATGGTGCCGCTTTGCGGGTCGTAAAAGCGCAGGAACAGCTGGAACAGGGTGGTCTTGCCGGCGCCCGACGGGCCGACCACGGCCACCGTTTCGCCCGGCGCGATCGATAAGGTCAGGTGCCCCAGCGCCGCCGTTTCGGGCCGCGACGGGTAGGAGAAGGTGACGTCGTTCAGGGCCAGCGCGGCGCCGGTGGCGGCACGCGCGGGCAGGGCCATCGGTTTGGCCGGATTCTGGATCGAGGATTGTACCGACAGCAGTTCGAGCAGGCGTTCGGTGGCGCCGGCGGCGCGCTGGGCTTCGCCCATCACTTCGGACAGCGCGCCGATCGAGCCGGCCACGATCGAGGCGTACAGAATGAACTGGCCAAGGTCGCCGCCGGTCATGGTCCCTTGCAGGACGGCGTGGGCGCCCAGCCACAGCACGAACACGATGGTGCCGAATACCAGCACGATGGCGATCAGTGTCAGCAGGGCGCGCGCGCGGATGCGCCGCATCGCGGTCTGGAACGCGCCTTCGACCGATTTGCCGAAGCGCGTCGCTTCGATTTTTTCGTGGGTGAAGGCTTGCACGGTCGGCATGGCGTTGAGGATTTCTCCGGCCATGGCGGAGGCGTCGGCGATGCGGTCCTGCGAATCGCGCGAGAGCTTGCGCACGCGTCGTCCGAACAGCACGATCGGCACGATCACCAGAACCAGCAGGCCGAGGATGATGGCGGACAGCTTCACGCTGGTCACGAACAGCATCACCAGGCCGCCCAGGAACAGCAGCACGTTGCGCAGCGCCATCGAGATGCTGGTGCCGACCACCGCCTGGATCAGGGTGGTGTCGGTGGTGATGCGCGAGAGGACTTCGCCGGTCTGGGTGGTTTCGAAAAATTCGGGACTTTGCTCGACCACGTGCTTGTACACGGCACTGCGGATGTCGGCGGTGACCCGTTCGCCCAGCCACGATACGGTGAGAAAGCGCGCGGCGGTGGCAACGGCCAGGACCGATGCCACGCCGAACAGGGCGAGGAAGGTGGCGTCGACATGGCGGATGCTTTTGGGCCCGGCCGAGGCGCCGAAGCCGAGGTCGATCATCTGCTTGAAGGCGGCCGGAATTGCCAGGGTGGCGCAGGCGGCAACCACCAGCGCGATGCCGGCCATCAGGAACTGGCGGCGGTAGGGGCGCAGGAAGGGGAACAGGCCTTTGAATGCGGCGAGACTGCCTTTGCGGTTCGATTCGGACGAGTTGCTGGGGGAACTGCTGGTGGAGCTGTTGGTCATTGTGTCAGTGCTTCAGTGTTCGTTTTTCAAAGTTTCATCGCGCGGTCGTAACCGGTCATTTCAAGGTATCCCTGGCCGGCCGGCGCCCCGTCGCGCTTGAGCGTGACCGCGCCTTCCCAGTACACGGCGCCGGTCGAGCGCCGCGAATCGAGCTCCTGGTCCTGCTGCAGTGGGGTGATCTGCCAGTTGGTGGCGCCCGTCCTCACTGTCGTGGCCACCGGGTAGACGGCATGCGTGCGCGGCGAGGTCCAGTGGGCCTGCGGCGTGAATGCGACGTCGTCGGGGGCGTATTGGGTCACGTTGCCGGCCGCATCGCGCAAGGTCGCGTGCGCCCACAGTTTATCACCTTGTTTGCCGCGTATCTGGAAAGCCATCAGCGCCGAGCCGTCAGCGAGATTGGCGCCGATCCAATCCCAGCCCTGGGCGTCGGGCGGCAGCGCTTCGGTGGACCATTCGTGATCGAGCCAGGCGCTCCCTTCGACCGTGCGCGCGGCGCCGCCGCCGGCAGCGGCCGTGCCGCGTACCTTGAGCTGCGGTTCGCTGTAGTAGTAGCTGGCGTAGCGCTCTTGCGCGCTCTTGCGCGAGTAGCCGTTCTGGCCCTGCGCCAGCACCGGCTGGGTCGGTGCGAGGGTCAGGTTCAGGTTCAGGTGCGGCGAGGCGATGCTCACCCGGTAGCTGCCGTCGGCCGCGCGCACCATGCGCCAGTCGTCCAGTTTGAGGTCGGTGGTGCCGGTCTTGGCGTGCGCCAGGCCGAAGCCTTCGCGCATGGTGCGCTGGTCGTGCGCCAGTTTGCCGAGTGCGGGGTCGGACAGCGCGGCGTGGCCGATCACCAGCTGTTTGGGCGCGAAGGCGCTCGGATTGGCGCGGTCATGTCCGGTGGCGCTGCGAAAGAAGGTGACCTGGAACCCGAGCGGCTTGCCGTCGCCGGTCTTGAGCCAGCCGGTGACGTACCACCATTCGGTGCGGTAGTCGGGATGGGCGCCGTAGTCAAGCGGGAACGCCAGCGCGCGCCCGGGCGCAACAAGCCCGAACACCGGCGGCGCCGCCTGGCAGGTGTGCGCCGCCGCCAGCAGCAGCGCGAAAATGGTTCGTTTCACCAGTCCTCCCTGACTGCTCGAATAGGTCCGCCCGACAGGGCGAAGCGCCCCGATACCAGCGCCGTCAGCACCGACGCCACCAGCAGCACGGCGGCGACGCTGCCCACCAAGGTCCATGGCACGTGCAGCTGCATCGACCAGTGGAACGATTGCGGGTTGACGACGTAGACCAGGATCACGCTGATGATGAAGCCAAGCGCGAAGCCGCAGGCCACGCCCAGCGCGGTCAGCGCCCCGCCTTCCAGGGCCAGGATGCGCAGCACCTGGCCGCGCGTGACGCCCACGTGGCGCAGCATGCCGAATTCCTTGGCGCGCGCCAGGGTCTGGGCGGAGAAGGTCGCGGCCACGCCGGCCAGGCCGATGGCGATGGCGATCGCTTCGAGCACGTAGGTGACGGCGAAGCTGCGGTCGAAAATGGTCATGCTGAGCGCGCGGATGTCGCCAGGCCTGGCAAAATCGAGGGTGCGCCCGAAGGGCAGGGCGCGCACCTGCTTTTCCAGCAGGTCGGCCGTGGCGCCTTTGGCGACCCACATCGCGGAATCGTTGACGTACATGTCGCCGGTCAGGGCGCGGTAGTCGGACAGGCGCATCTGCACCGAGCCGGCCTGGGTGGCGTAGTCGCGCCACACGCCGGCCACGAAGAAGTCGCGCAGCCGGCCGGCCAGGGGCATGCGCAGCACGCCGCCGGCCTTCACGCCATACAGGTCGACCATCGCTTCGGACACCCACACCGGCACCGCGCCGTTGGGCAGCGGGACCGTCTCGCCGCGGATCAGGAGCATGCGCGACGGGTCGGCGGCGTCGATGTTGCGCGCCATGAGCAGCACGTCGGGCCGCGCGGGGTTGAGCGAGACCTGGCGCGAGCGCAGGAAATCGACGCGCGCGGCGCCCGGCAGCGCGCGCAGCGCGGCCTGTTCGGGCGGACCCAGGCCGCCGGCGCTGCCGCCGCTGGCGATGCGCACATACAGGTCGGCCGGCAGCAGTTGCACCAGCCAGTCGTCGAGCGAGACGCGAAAGCTGGAGACCATGATCGCCATCGCCACCATCAGGCTGAAGCTCGATAGCACGCCGCCCAGGGCGATGGCGGCCTGGCCGGAAGCGTTGGCCAGGCGCGCCATGGTCAGCGCCAGCACCGGATGGCGCACGTCGCGCCGCATCGCCATCCGGTTGACCAGGCCGAACAGGGAGGCGGCCAGGCGCGGCATCAGGCCGATGCCGCCGATGAGAAGCAGGCCGATGGCGGCATAGCCGAACAGCGGCAGCTCGAACACGGGCGGCGCCAAGGCCAGCGCGCCGGCGGCCACGATGCACAGCACCGATGGCCAGACCCGCGCCAGGCGCGCCAGCGCGACTTCGTCGGTGCCCGATTTGAGGGCCACGGCGGGCGCCGCGCGCGACGCTTCGAAGGCGGGCGCCATGCAGCCGAGCAGGGCGACACCAAGGCCCAGCGCAAAGAAGACCATGGCCGCCACGGGGGTGAATTGCACCGCCGGGCGCGCGCCGGTAAAGTAGCCGGCACCGAGGTCGCCGCCGAAAAAATGCAGGGCGGTGGCGGCCAGTGCATAGCCGGCGCCGATGCCGGCCAGCGCGCCGACGATACCCAGGCTGGCGCCTTCGAGCATCACCTGGCGCAGCAACTGGCCGCGCTCGACGCCGAGCACGCGCAGCAGCGCGAACTGGCTGCGGCGCCGGATCACCGACAGCGCCTGGGTCGAAAACACCAGGAAGGCGCCGGTGAACAGGGCCACCAGGGCCAGCACGGTGAGGTTGACCCGGTAGGCGCGGCTCATGCCCTGGTTGCGGCTTTCGGCGTCTTCGTCGTTGGGCTGGCCGACGTTGAAGCGGCCGGGGAAATCGCGTTCGAGCTGGCGCGCCAGCTCGCGCTCGAAGCTGCCGCGGTCGACGCCGTCGCGCAGGCGCAGGTCGATGCGCGAGAGCGTGCCGACCTTGTCGAAGCGCCACTGGGCCGCGCCGATATCCATCACGCCGATGCGCTGGCCGGGGCGCGCCTGCTGCAGGCCGCCGGTCACGCGCAGGCTGAAGTCGCGTGTGCCCGAGCGCAGCAGCACCTTGCCGCCGCGCTGAGTCTTGAGCCAGCTCATGGCCGCCGGCGAGAGGAATACGGCGTCGTCGGCCAGCATGTCGGCCATGTTCTCGCTATCGGTGGCGCCGAGCAGGCCGGGCGACACAAAACCGGCGCGAAAGGCATCCAGGCCGATGATCTTGAGGTTGCCCTGCGCGCCGGGCACGCCGGCGTTCAGGGTCAGGACCGGCGACGCCACCGCCACCGACGGATGCTGGGCCAGGCGCGGATAAATCGACTCGTCGAAGCCGCTTTCGCGCGCCGACACCTGGATGTCGGCCTGGCCCGACAGGCTCTTGACGGCGGCCGAGAATTCGTTGAAGGCGGAGGCGTTGATCAGGTGGATGGCAAAACCCATGGCCACGCCGACGGCAATCGCCGCCACCGCGAGCAGGGCCCGCACCGGGTGGGCGCGCCACTCGCCCAGCAGCAGCCAGCGGGACAAGGTCTTCATCGGCGGCACGCGGCGTCGACCGCCCGGGCCATTTGCTGCGCGCGTAGGTCGCGCTGCGCCTTGCCCATGCCGCCGGCCTTGGCGGCTTCGGCCATCAGATGCTGTTGTTCCCGCGACTGTTGCTGTTGCATGCCGGCGCACCTGGCTTGCCGCGCGGCGGCCGCGCGGTTGGCGCTGGCGTCGGCGCGGGCGGCCTGCGCATGCATTGTGTCGCGGTTGGCGCGTTCCTTCTGCAAGCGCGCCAGCAAATCTTTCTGGCGCCGCAGTTCGCGCGCCGCGTTCGGATCGGCCGCGGGCGCGGGCGCCGCGTCGAGCTGGGTGGCGTTGCCGTCGGCGCAGGGCTGGTCGGCGTAGACGACCTTGCCGGCGGCGCTGCATTTATAGACGGGGCCGGCTTGCGCGGCGCCGCCCAGGGCGCACAGCGCCAGGATGTGCAGGGGGTGTAGCATGATGGCTCGCTCCGGATTCACAGGATTTTTCCAGGGTTCATAATGCCGAGCGGGTCGAGTGCCGCTTTGATGGCACGCATCATGTTCAGTTCCACATCCGACTTATATCGCTTGAGCTCGTCTCGTTTGAGGGCGCCAATGCCGTGCTCGGCCGAAATCGAGCCGGCGTAAGCCGCCACGCTGTCGTGCACGATGCGGTTGATCGCGTCCTGATGCGCCAGGAAGTCCTCGTGCGCGGTGCCCGGCGGCGGCGCCACGTTGTAGTGCAGGTTGCCGTCGCCCACATGGCCGAAGCAGACCAGCTGGCAGCCGGGATAGGCCGCCAGCACCCTGGTGTCGGTGCTGTCGATGAAGTCGGCGATGCAGGAAACCGGCAGGGCGATGTCATGCTTGATATTCTTCCCGGCCGCCGCCTGGGCCAGCGGAATGTGTTCGCGCAGCTGCCACAGGGCCAGCGACTGGGCCACCGAGGTGGCCACCACGGCATCGTCGGCGATGTCCTGGGCGATGGCGTCGGCGATGGTCTCTTCCAGCAGGCCGACGGCATGGTGTTCCGACTCGCTGCTCGACAGTTCGAGCAGCACGTACTGGGCGTGGCGGATCACGAACGGCTGCGCCAGGCTGGGGAAATGGGTGGCGACCAGGCGCAGGCAAAAATCGGACATCAGCTCGAAACCGGTCAGGCTGGCGCCGCAGCGGTCCTGGGCCAGGGTCAAGAGCTCGAGCGCTTGGCGCGGCGCGGCAATCGCGACCAGGGCCGTGATCGCCGCTTTCGGCTGCGGGAACAGGCGCAGCACGGCCCCGGTGATCACGCCCAGAGTGCCTTCGGCGCCGATGAACAGGTCGCGCAGGTCGTAGCCGGTATTGTCCTTGCGCAGGGCGCGCAGGCCATCCCAGAGTTCGCCCTGGGCGGTGACCACTTCCAGGCCCAGGCACAGTTCGCGCGTGTTGCCGTAACGCAGCACTGCAGTGCCGCCGGCATTGGTCGACAGGTTGCCGCCGATGCTGCAACTGCCTTCGGCCGCCAGGGACAGGGGAAACAGGCAACCAGCTGCGCAGGCCGCTTCCTGGATGGTTTGCAGGATGCAGCCGGCGTCGACCGTGATGGTGCGGTTGACCGGATCGAGGGCGCGCACCCGGTTCAGGCGCGCCAAGGAGAGCACCACGGCGCTGCCGCTTGTGTCGGGCACGCTGCCCAGCACCAGGCCGGTGTTGCCGCCCTGCGGCACCAGCGGCACCCGGTGCGCGGCGCAGGCTTGCACCAGTTGCGCCACCTGGCCCGGGTCGGCCGGACGCAGCACCGCCAGCGCGCGCCCCGTGAAGCGGCCACGCCAGTCGGTGAGGAAGGGCGCCATGTCGGCGTCACTGGTAAGCACGTGGGCCGGGCCGGCGATGGCGCGGCAGCGCTCCAGGAAGCCGCTGCCGGGCTCTGTACTGTTCAAGGCGCTCACTTCGTCGATTTGGTGGAGTTCACCTTCTCCAGCAATTCCTTGGCCATCTTTTTGGCGGCCTTTTTATACGGACGCAGGTACAGCAGCGCGCAGGCGAAATAGACGAACACGAGCACGATTTCGCCGAGCGCCATCATGCGCGATTCCGGCAGCTTGTCGCTCCAGGCGCGCACCACGCCCTCGGTGAAGTACAGCAAAATCACCATCGATGACCATTGCAAGGTGTAAATGTCGCGCTTGATCACGCCGCCCAGGGGAATCAGCAGGGGCACGACCTTGAGCGCCAGCACCCAGCTTCCCGGGCGCAAGGGCGCGACCACGATTTCCCAGGCCAGCAGCCAGGCGATCAGCACCGCCAGGCTGGCGATGGCGCCGATGTGAAAGTATTTGGGCGGCTGCATCAGGACGCTCCGTGCAGGCGGGCGGCGGTTTCCGCCAAACGGCGGCCCATCGCGATGGCGAGGCGTTTTTCATCCTCGCTGACCGGCTTGTTGCCATCGACCCCGGCCCAGTGGGTCGGGCCGTAGGGCGTGCCGCCGCTGGTGGTGGTCATCAGTTCCGGGTTGCTGTACGGTAGGCCCATGATCATCATGCCGTGGTGCAGCAAGGGGATCATCATCGACAGCAGGGTCGATTCCTGGCCGCCGTGCAGGCTGCCGGTGGAGGTGAACACAACCGCCGGCTTGCCCGACAGGGTGCCGGCCAGCCATTCGGCGGCGGTGCCGTCCAGAAAATATTTAAGGCTGGATGCCATATTGCCAAAGCGGGTAGGCGAGCCCAGCGCGAGTCCGGCGCACTCGGCCAGGTCCTGGACTTCCACATAAGGGGCGCCGGCCGGCGGGATGGCCGCTTCGGTGGCCTCGGCCACGCTGGAGACGGCGGGCACGGTGCGCAGGCGCGCATCGACCCCGGGGACGCTCTCGATACCTTGGGCAATGAGCTCGGCCAGCTTGCGCGTGGCGCCATGGCGCGAGTAGTACAAAACGAGAATAATCGGATTGGCTTGGTTCATCGTTGGTATTATAGGGCGCTTTACAGGATTACATCGGCGCAGCCGGCGCGTTTTTCACGCCTTAACCAGATACATGCTTTCAAAAACAGTCCATTCAATTTCCCGATCCACCAGCGAAATGATCAATAGCAGCGTCGATATGGTGCGTGGCCTGACCTGGAGCGAAGCACGCGACTTGCTTCGCTTCGCGCGGCGCCGCCTCAACGAAGAGAAATTGCCCCAGGTGGCAGGCAGCCTCACGTTCACCAGCACGCTCGCGCTGGTGCCGCTGCTGACCATCGTGCTGGCCATTTTTACAACTTTCCCCGTGTTTAGTAATTTCCGGGTTGCGCTGGAAGCGTATTTCGTCCAGACCCTGATGCCCAAGGCCATCGCCAACACCATCACCGGCAACCTGACCCAGTTCGCGAGCAAGGCCAAGAGCCTGTCGGCGGTGGGCGCGGTGGCGCTGGTGTTCACGTCGGCGGCGATGATGAACATGATCGAGCGCGCCTTCAACCAGATCTGGCGGGTGCGCGAGGCGCGTCCGATCGCCCAGCGCGTGACGATATACTGGGCGCTGGTCACGCTCGGCCCGCTGCTGGTCGGGCTGTCCTTGACGGCCACCTCGCATCTGTTCATGGCCACCAGCGCGCTGACCAGCAATCTGCCGTTTCTGAGTACCCTGTTCTACACGGCCGCCTCGGTCGGGCTGACCACCGGCGCCTATACCTTGCTGTACATGACGGTGCCGAACCGCTTCGTCGACTGGCGCGATGCGGTCTGGGGCGGCCTGGTGGCGGCGGTCGCCTTCGAGGTCGCCAAGCGCCTGTTCGCCATGTTCGTCAGCCGCTTTCCGACCTACGCGATCATTTATGGCGCGCTGGCGGCGCTGCCGCTGTTCCTGCTGTGGATTTACGTGTCGTGGATGATCACCCTGGTCGGCGCCTTGCTGGCGGCGGCGCTGCCGATCGTCAAATACGAGCGCTGGTGGTACGAGCCGGTGCCGGGCGGCGCTTTTGTGGACGCCATGGCGATCCTCAAGGTGCTGCACGGATGTGCTCAGGTGAGCGACACGGCGCTGGTGTCGTCCGCCGCGATCCGCGCGCACACGCGCATCGGCTACGATGAGATGACCACCCTGCTCGAACAGATGCTGGCCGTGGGTTGGGTCGGGCGGGTGCAGGCGAATGTGACGACCCGCTCGCGCTGGGGCAAGCGCGCCATCGAAAGCGCCGAGAACTGGGTATTGCTGGTCAATGTGGACAAGCTGCGGCTGGCCGATGTGTACCGCCTGTTCGTGTTCGGCCGCACCGCCATCGATGCCGCCGTGGCCATCGACCTCGACAAGGATACCGAGCTCGACGATAACTCGCCGATGACGCTTGACGGCAGCGCGCTGGCGCGCCAGGTCGAGTGCGCGGTGGAAGATGGCTTGAACCAGACCCTGGCGCAGCACTTTGCGGCACCGCCGGCACAGGCGGCGCGCGCGTAGGCCGGCACGCTACTTGAGCGCGGCGTCGACGGCGGCGCCAAGGCGGAAACAGCGCTCAGCTGGTCCGCTCAGCCCATTTTTCCCTGACTGCCAGAAGTTCCGGCAAGATGTTAAAAAACACATCCACCAGTTCCGGATCGAAATGTTGGTCGGCATTGCCGCGTACGTGCGCCGTGATGGCGTCGAGCGGCCACGGTGCCTTGTAGGGCCGTTCCATGCTCAGGGCATCGAACACATCGGCGAGAGCGACAATCCGTGCCGACTCGGGAATGGCTTGCCCTTGCAGGCCCCCCGGATAGCCGCTGCCATCCCATTTTTCGTGGTGACGCAACGAAATTTCCGCTGCCAGCCGGAACACCGGGGCATCGCTTTTGCTGAGGATTGCATGGCCGATTTCCGGATGCGTGCGCATGATTTGCCATTCCTCGGCATTCAAGACGCCTGGCTTGCGCAGGACGCTGTGGGGGATGCCCAGTTTGCCTGTATCGTGCATTGGCGCGGCCATTTCCAGCTGGTCGCAGCGATCCTCGTCCCAGCCATGCGCATGCGCCAGCGCGCGCGCGTAGGCCGCCATGCGCCAGATATGCGCGCCGGTATCGGAATCGTTGTAGTGACCTGCATGGCCCAGCATCAGGATCGCGTCGCGGTAGCTGGCGGCCAGGGCGCTGGCGCGCACCATCGACAGGTGCGCCGCCACGCGGGCACGCACGATGGCGGGCGTGACCGGCTTGACGATGTAGTCGACGCAGCCGGCATCGAATCCCTTGGCCTCGTGCTCGAGGTCGCGGTAAGCGGTGATGAAGATGATCTGGACGCTGTGGCCGGGGTCGAGCGCCTTGATCTGCGTGCATAACTGGTAGCCATCGGTGTCCGGCAAGCCAATGTCCAACAATACCATGGCGGGACGGTGTTTCACCGCCGCCGCCAGCGCCTCGGCACCGCTGCGCCCAAACACAAGGTGGTAGGATGATCCGAGGATCGTGCTCATGAGGGCCAGATTGCTCGGTTCATCGTCGACGATCAGAATCACGGAGTTGCTCATGGGCTTGTCTTCAGGATGATGTTGAGTCGGCTTGCCAGTACCCGGGTGGCGCTCTCGGCAAGTCGAAAATCGAAGGCGGCCAGTGCATGTTCAATGGCGTGCAGCGGGACATCGGGCGCGCTGCGTTGCAGTGCCGCCAGTAGCGGTAGCGCCGGTGCCGGGTTATCGCCATCGAGGACCTTGAGTAGCGCATCGAGCAAGGCGGCCGTACCGGCTCCCGCCGACGGCGCCGGGTGGGCGGCGCTGGCCGCATCATGCGGCTGCGGCGGCATGCGTGCGTCGATCGCGGCCATGGCACGGCCCAGTGCATCGCGCAGGCCATCGAGCAGGTCGGCGGGCCTGGCCGGGGTGGCCAGCCGTCCTTCCAGCGCCATGGCGGCGCTGGCAACTTGCGGCAGGGCTACATTGGCCGCCGCGCCGGCCAGTTTGTGGGCGATGGCGGCGGCGCCGTTGGTGGCGGTGGCGGCCAGTGCCGCCCGCAGTTCGGCGAGTACATCGCGAAACGCCATGGCGAATTTGCGCAGGTAGTTGTCGTAGGACGGCATGTCGCCCCATAGTTCCAAGCCGCGCTGTACGTCCAGGATGCTGGCCGCACCATGGCGCGATGCCCGGCGCAGGCGCTTGACGAGCGCGATGGTGAGCGGGATATCAAATGGTTTGCTGATGAAGTCGGTCATCCCGGCCGCGCGCGCAGCATCTTGCTGTGACTGGAAGGCGCCCGCCGTGAGGGCAACGATGGGCAAATCGTCGAATTGCGGCAGCTTGCGCAACATCCTGCACGCCTCGATACCGTCGAGCACCGGCATCTGCACATCCATGAGGACCAGGTCCACCTCGTCGGAATGGGTCAGCAGCCATGCGAGCGCGGCGCTCCCATCCTGCGCCAGCGCGACCTCGGCGCCGGCGCCGCACAGGATGCGGCGCGCCACATCGCGATTGATGTCGCTGTCGTCGACCACCAGCAGGCGGATTCCTGCCAGCACGGTGCTGTCATGCTCGACCGGTGTGGACGTCTCGAGCAACGCCGCGCCGCGCTTGCGGCGCGCCTTGATGACGGCGTTGTACAGCGTCGAGGCGGTCACGGGCTTGGTCAGGAATGCGTCCACGACGGCCGCTTCGGACGCGCCGCTCAGCCGGGCCAACTCGTGAGTGGTGGTCATGAGCACGACCGGGCACTGTCCGGCCGGCACGGCGGCGCGGATCAGGCGCGCCGCCGCCACGCTGCTGGCGTCGTGCGCGCGGCAGTTGAGCACTACCACTTCCGGCAAGAGTACCGTCGTATGGCGTATGCGCTCGATCGCTTCCTGATTGCTGGAAGCGGTGCTTACTTGCCAGCCGAGTCCGCGCGCGCTATCGGCGATGCTGGCCAGGGCGAGTACATCGTCGTGCACGATGAGGGCATGGACGCGGATCATTTCGGGCGATGAAAAGGCGTTGGCGGCGGCATGCTGGAAGGGCAGGGTGAACCAGAAATCGCTGCCCTGGCCCGGTACGCTGTCAACGCCGATCAGTCCGCCCATCAGCGTGACCAGCCGCTTGCATATCGTCAGCCCGAGTCCGGACCCGCCAAAGCGCCTGGTGGTTGAACTGTCCGCCTGGGTGAAGGACGCGAAGATTGCCTCTTGCAGGTGCGGCGCGATACCGATGCCGGTATCCTTCACGCCGAAACGCAAGGTGCTCTGCCCGGCGCTCGTGGCCAGGACGGTAATGGATAGTTGGACGCTGCCGCACTGGGTGAACTTGATGGCATTGCTGGTCAGGTTGGATAGGACCTGTTCCAGGCGCAGGGGATCGCCCATCAGGCTCGACAGGCCCTCGGGCAATGGGTGTACCAGCAGGCTGATATCTTTTTCACCGACTTCCACGCCCATGGTCGCTGCCACATTGTCGACGACCTGTTGCAACGAGAACCAGGCCGATTCGATGGTCATTTGCCCGGCTTCGATCTTGGACACGTCCAGGATGTCGTTGATGATGCCTAATAACGATTTGCCGGACGCGCGTATCTTGACGAGCATCGCCTGCGCGTCCGCGCCGAGTTGCGCCTGTTCGAGCAGGTAGGCCATGCCCAGAATGGCATTCAGGGGGGTGCGGATTTCATGGCTCATGTTCGACAGGAAGTCCGCCTTGCTGATATTGGCCGCTTGGGCGGCGTCGCGCGCTTCCAGCAGCAGCGCTTCGGCATGCTTTTGGGGAGAAATGTCCTGCGCAAAGATCAGTGTGGCCGGCCCGTCCATCAGGTCCACCCGCGTTGTCGCCTTGAGCACCGGGACCAGGCTATGATTCTTGCCCAGGCCGAGCGCCTCGAAGCGCTGCTCGATCGGCAAATCAGCGCCAATGCCGGCTTCCTGCTCGCCCAAGGCGGCCAGCGAGGCGGGCGCGAGCATGGCGCGCCATGGGAGACCGGCCAGGTTCTCCGTCGGCGCATAGCCGTGCAACAAGTTGTAGCGCCGGTTCGTGTAGATGAACGATCCGCTGCGTAATATCGCCACCGCGACCGGGGCTTCTTCGATGAGGGTGCGAAAACGCGCTTCGCTTTCTCGCAGCGCGTCGCCGTGTATGCGTTCGCGGCTGTGCTCGCTGGCGAGGAGGTCGGCACGCCGGTTGCGGCCCTGGGCCCAGTTCAGCAGGGCGGCACAGGCGATCGCGAGCGCGCCCAGGAACGCCAGGAAGATGTTGCCTTGCCGGTGCAGCGGGGCCACGATGGCTGCGGTGTCGCGCGTGATACCGATCGACAGGGTGCTGTCCATCTTCAGGACGGCCGGCATGATCGCCGTGATGCGGCGCAGGTCGTCGCCTTGGGTGGCACCGGCGCCCGCCCCGGCAGGTACCTGTAGCCATTTCTCCCCCGCGCCATGGGCGACAAAGGCAGAGACGTCCGGCGCATACAGCACCGTGCTGAGCAAGGTGGAAAAGTACTTGGGGTCAAGGACGGCCGACACGACGCCGCCGAAGTTCCCTGTGGCGTCCGGTATCATGCGGGTGATGGTGACGACCGGGTCGCCCCGCACGGAAACGAAAGGCCGCGAGAGGAACACCGTCGCAAGGTTGGGATGGTCGCGCACCGCGCCGAAATACGCGCGCGCACCGAAGTTGCGCCCGATCAGATCGCGCGGTGCCGCAGCGAGCACCACGCCTTGCGCGTCCATCACCGTCACGCCGCGCAGTTGGGGCATGGCTTCCTCGAGTGCCTTCAAGCGGCGGTTGAGCTTAGCCGGATCGGGCCCGTCGATGCCGGACAGATGATCGCGCAGCACTCCGCCCAAGGCATCGTTGACAGCGTTGAGGCTGGTTCCCACCTCAGTGGCGAGCACGTGTCCCAATACGTCCAGGCGCAGCTGCTCCGCATGGAGGGTGCGCTCGAGTTCCGTATGCTGTAAATAGGCGAGCGTCGTTGCGATGCCGGCAATGAGAACAGCGAGGTACATCCATTCGCGCTTCTGTCGCTTCATCACTGCTCCACAATAATGCCGTTAAAGCAAGATAGCCCTTTTGTTGGGGAATGTCGATTGGATTGTGATGCGCCGCTCTGCGGTAAGCCCGGAATGTGTTGCTCGAACGGTACTCGGCCTTTCCTCGATCTTGGCGTGGCATTCTAAATAAACATCGTGGATGCTGAACGCTTGCGTCTCCACCGCCGATGGGGACGACACGGCCGGGATCAGATAAATGGCGCTCGCCGGCTTGGGGAAGGGATGTACCTGCGCGGTGTCGATTGCGCCTGGATAAAGACGCCGTTCGGGCGCCCGACATTTTTGCGCGCATTGGCGGCAACCGTCGCGCTCGCGCTGGGGCGGGAATGATGGCGGCATCGGCGTTGTCGTCAGGGACGTTTCCAGCCGCGCGGCGGATACCTTCATCAGAAAGGTGGTGCCCGGCAGCATCCGCGCCTGCCGGATGTCGCGCTGTGCAGGGAACTTTATCACTTGGCGGCCCGTCTGAATCAGTACCCTGTCGTTGATTCAGTAATGATTGATGCCGGGATATTTACGCAGAAAGTGATTCAAGCACCATGCGAGAATCCGTTTCAAGCCGCATTACCTGCTTTTTGGAGGTTGCTATGTCCGACCTACCCTTGCTGGCGTTTGAACTTGATCAGGAAACCCACTTTCGTCTGAAGCGCTTGGCCGAATCGCGCTGACAAACGCTGCTTATGATGATGAACGAAGCTATTGGTCAGTATCTTGATGGTGAGGAAGAGCGAGATGCATCCCGGCAGGAGACACTTGATGCTTGGAGTGAGTATCATGCAACTGGGCTGCATGTGACCGGGGAGGAAGAATAGAATGGCTTGTGACGTGGGGTGAGGAAAACGAGCTTCCCGCGCCCGCGTGCCACAAGTGACAACGATCCCTGATGTCGTCGGACATATGGACACACTCCGTGCGCACTTATGCCGCAAGTACGGTTTTCCAAGCGGGCGGTGCTCGACCTAAAAAGGTTGCGGGAATTTTTGCGACCGAAAAGTCAAGCGGCAGCCAGGCGCGCCAACGCAGCGATAATCCGCTCCATCCAGGTGCTGAGCCGACATCCCGGATTCGGGCGTCCGCTACAGCATATGCCGGACGGATATTATGAGTTCCTAATTTCCTTCGGTAATGCCGGCTACATCGTTCGCTATCGTCACAAAAACAATGAGATGGTCATTTGGTTAGTGAGGCATCAAAAGGATACGCCGCAATAAGCGCATGCCGGCACTACCAGCTCAGCTTCCCCGTCAGCATCTGCCAGTACATCACCCAATCGCCCATGAAGGAATACAGCGGCCGCGCAAACGAGGCCGGGCGGTTCTTTTCATAGAAAAAATGCCCGATCCAGGCGCCGCCATAGCCCGACAC
The DNA here is from genome assembly GCF_015689335.1 of Massilia antarctica. GTDB lineage: Bacteria > Pseudomonadota > Gammaproteobacteria > Burkholderiales > Burkholderiaceae_D > Telluria_A > Telluria_A antarctica. The sequence continues at coordinate 5,127,286 of NZ_CP065053.1, forward strand.
CAGCGCCGCCAGGATCCACCAGGCATGCATGCTGTCCACATACTGCACCAGCGCCGCCAGCGCCGACGAGCTGCCGATAAAATGCGCCCGCCGGCACGGCACGCTCGCGTGCTGGGTCAGGTACCAGGGATAAAACTCGGCAAAGCTGGCGTGACTGGTCGGCATGCGGCTCTCCTGGCGGATTTACCTTGGTGTGGTGGCGAAACCGAACAGCGCGTCCAGCACCGAATCGGGCTGCTCGGCCATCAGCTGGTGGCCGGCATCCACGTGCACGATCTTGCCATGGGCGATGGCGCCCGTCAGCAGTTTCGTCGAGCGCGGCGGGGTCATCATGTCCTTGCTGCCGAAGATGAACAGGGTAGGGCACTTGACCGCCTCCGCCGCGGCCTGGCCGTTGGCATAGGCATTGCAGGCGTAAAAGTCGGTGTAGAACAGCTGGTCCGGATTGATGACCGACATGCGCTGCATCAGCCGCCGCGCGCCGCCCATGGTGTAGAACCCCGGTCCGGGACAGGATGATTTTTGCGCCATCGACGAGTGCGAGAAGATGTTGACCATGTCGATCGCGGCCTGCTCGTTGTTTTTGGCGGTGTCGAGCAGAGAGTCGGACACCTTCATCGGATAGGTGGTCCCGAGCAGCGCCAGATGACTCACCCTTGCGGGCGCCTGGATCGCCGCTTCGAGCGCGATCAGGGAGCCCATGCTGTGGCCCGCCAGCACGGCGCGTTCGACGCCGACGGCATCGAGCACCGCCAGCAGCCAGGCCGCCATCTCTTCCACCTTGTGCAGGGCCGCGCCCTTGCTGCGCCCGTGGCCGGGCAGATCCACTGCCAGCACGTTGAAGCCGTGGTGAGCGAAATAGCGCGACTGCAAGGCCCACACCGAATGGTCGTTCTGGGCGCCGTGGATGAAGACGATGGTCGGCTGGGCCGCGTTGAAGGCCTTGCCGCCGGTGTAGCAGTAGGCATCGAAGCCGGGAAGGCTGCAGATCATCTCAAGCTCCCTTCTGCGACAGTTTCAGGCCGCGCGCCAGATCCTCGATCAGGTCATCGACGTCCTCCAGCCCGATCGACAGGCGCATGGTGCCTTCCTTGATGCCCGACGCCGCCAGTTGTTCGGTCGGCACGCGGAAGTGGGTAGTCGACGCCGGATGGATCACCAGCGACTTGGCGTCGCCCACGTTGGCCAGGTGCGAGAAGATCTTGAGCGCGTCGACGAAGCGGCGGCCGGCGGCGCGGTCGCCTTTGATACTGAACGAGAACACCGCGCCGCAGCCCTTGGGCAGCAGCCGCTTGGCCAGTGCATAATCGGGATGCGATTCCAGTTCCGGATACGATACCGACTCCACCGCCGGATTGGACAGCAGGAACTCGACCACCTTGCGCGTGTTGGCCACGTGGCGGTCCATGCGCAGGCTGAGCGTCTCGATCCCTTGCAGCACGGCGAAGGCATTGTGGGGGCTCATCACCGCGCCGAAGTCGCGCAGGCCCTCGCGCCGCGCGCGCAGCGAAAACGGCGCCACGGTCGACTCCTCGGCGAACACCATGCCGTGGAAGCCGTCATACGGCTCGCACAGTTCGGCGAAGCGCCCGGTCTTGTCGTAAGCGCTCTGCCAGTCGAAGGTGCCGCCGTCCACCAGCAGCCCGCCGATGGCAGTGCCGTGCCCGCACAGGAACTTGGTAGCCGAGTGAAATACCAGGTCGGCGCCATGGTCGAACGGGCGCAGCAGGTAAGGCGTGGTGAAGGTCGAATCCATCATCAGCGGCAGATGATGATCGTGGGCGATGGCCGAGACGGTGGCGATGTCGAGCACGTCCAGCCCCGGATTGCCCAGGGTTTCGGCGAACAGCACCTTGGTGTTGGGACGGATCGCGGCGCGCCAGGCGTCGGCGTCGCGCGGGTCCACGAAAGTGGTCTCGATGCCGAAGCGCTTGAGGGTGTAGGCCAGCAGGTTTTGCGAGCCGCCGTACAGCGCGCGCGAGGCGACGATGTGCGAGCCGGCGCCGGCGATGGTCACCAGGCCCAGGTGCATGGCGGCCTGGCCGCTGGCGGTGGCGATGCCGGCCACGCCGCCTTCGAGCGCGGCGATGCGCTCTTCAAGCACGGCGTTGGTCGGGTTCGAGATGCGCGAGTACACATGGCCGGCGCGTTCCATATTGAACAGCGAGGCCGCGTGGTCCGAGTCCTTGAACGCGAACGAGGAAGTGAAATAGACGGGCGTGGCGCGCGCGCCGGTGGCCGGGTCGGGCGCAGCGCCGGCGTGCAGCGACAGGGTGTCGAAGCCGGGGTATTGAGGTCCGCTCATGGTGGGCTCATCAGTTAAAAAAGGATGGGCCGAATCGTAGCACGCATGCGTTGCACAAAAGCGCGGTTTGCTCGCTAAAATGGTGCAAATACCAATCGGGCGCTTTCTCCGGCGTCCTGATTAATCGCAATGCTGGATTTTTTGCCAAGCTTACGCTACAGTCGGAGCTAGGGCTTATAAAAGACATGCACTTATAACCTCACAAGACAAGGCGGCCACCATGAAAGTCTCAGAAATCCTTCAAGTGAAGGGTAACATCCTGTACACAGCAACGCCCGAGATGCTGCTCGTGGACGCCGTCAACACCATGGCCGAAAAGGATATCGGTTCGCTGGTGGTCATGGAGTTCGGCGACCTGGTCGGCATGCTGACCTTCCGCGAAGTCATCAAGGTGCTGCACAAAAATGGCGGCTCGGTCGGCGCGGGCACGGTGCGCAAGCACATGGACGACCATCCGATTACCGTTACCCCGGACACCGAAGTGAACGAAGTGCGCCGCATGATGCTCGAAAAGCATGCGCGCTACCTGCCGGTGATGAACGCCAAAACCCTGCTCGGCGTGATTTCGTTCTACGACGTCGCGCGCGCCGTGCTCGAAGCGCAGAGCTTCGAGAACCGCATGCTCAAGGCCTACATCCGCGACTGGCCGGCCGAAGCCGTCCAGGAAGACTGATTGGAGTCCGACCTTGGGCGCGGCGCGCCGCTTCAAGCAGGTGGACGTGTTTACCAAGGTCGCGTTCAAGGGCAATCCACTGGCCGTCGTGCTCGATGCCGACGGCCTGTCCGACGCAGCCATGCAAGCCATGGCGCGCTGGACCAACCTGTCCGAAACCACCTTCGTGCTGACCCCGCGCGATGCGCAGGCTGACTACCGCGTCCGCATTTTCTCTCCCGATACTGAGTTTCCCTTCGCCGGCCATCCCACCCTGGGCACGGCCCACGCCCTGCTTGAAGCAGGCCTGGTGCCGCGCCGTGCCGGCACCCTGGTGCAGGAGTGCGGCGTGGGGCTGGTGCCGATCGAGCTTGGCGCCGATGGCGCCTTGGCGTTTCGCGCGCCGGCCGCCAGCCTGGCGCCGCTGGCGCTCCAGCACCAACCCTTGCTGGCGCGGGTCTTGCCAGGCGCCGCGCTCGATATGGTATGTACGCCGCTCATTGTCACCATGGGCATCGCGTGGCTGGTCGTTCGCCTCGGTAGCGCACAAGCCTGTCTCGATGCGCGGATCGATGGCGCCGCGTTGCAGGAATTGACGCAGCTTGGCGTGGCCGGCGTGGCGATCTACGGCCCGCATGACGGCGCGGACCCGGCCGATTACGAAGTCAGGGCGATGTTTACCAAACATGGATCGCTGGTCGAAGATCCGGTGACCGGCAGCGCCAATGCCTGCATCGCGCGCGTGCTGCAGGCACAGGGTTTTCCCGATGGCGGCGAGACCAGCCGCGCTTACAGCGCGCGCCAGGGCACTTGCCTGCAGTGCGACGGACGCATCGCGGTATCGTATGTGGATGGCGAGCCGTGGATCGGCGGGCACTCGGTCACCGTGATCGATGGCGTCGTGCGCGTCTGACGCCAACCCCGGATACGCAACTACGCCGGGTCGTTCGACTCGGCCAGCGCCGCGTGCGAGGGCGCAAGCTGGTCGCTTGAACTGATCAGGGTCGCGCGGCCGGTATCGAGCATCGCCTGCGCGCCCAGGTGCAGCTTTTCGATCAGCTCCCGGTTGTCCGCATCGGGCTTGGGCCGCAGCGCGCTCCAGCCGTTGCGGCCATTCGCCTTGACCCAGTACAGCGCGGCGTCGGCCAGTTCCACCAAATGCTCCCAGCTGACGCCCTTGGCGTCGTCCAGATACAGGCCGCTCTCGGCCAGCCCCACCGAACAGCTCAGCGACACCTCGATGCCGTCGCCCAGGTCGAACACATGGTTGGCGACCGCGCGCCGGATCCGCTCGCCCAGCACCGGCACGAACTGGCGCGTGCTGGGCCGGCACACCAGCAGGAATTCTTCGCCGCCCCAGCGCACGATGTAGTCGCCCACCCGCACCTGGGCGCGCAGCACGTCCGACACCTGCTGCAGCACGCGGTCGCCCGCGCGGTGGCCATAGGTGTCGTTGATGCGCTTGAAGTGGTCGATGTCGACCAGCGCGAACAGCAGCGTGTTGTCGCTCGACCCGGTGCGCTTGTTTTCACGCTCGTAGAAGGCCAGGTCGGCCGGGATCTGGTTGCTCAGATAGCGCCGGTTGTGCAGCCCCGTGAGCGGGTCGGTCTGGCTGGCCAGTTCGAGCGCGCGGTTGGCCACGTGCAGCTGCTCGGTGCGTTCGGCCACCTGCTGTTCCAGCGCGGCGCGCTGCTTTTCATGCGAATGGCGCTGCAGGCGGAAGCCGCCGTACACGGTGCCGCCCAACATGGCCAGCAGCAGTCCGTAAAACCAGCTGGTCTCGTAGAAATGCGGCGCAATGATGAAGTCCAGGCGCGCCGGCAGCTTGTTCCAGACGTCGGCGTTGTTGCTGGCCTTGACCTCGAAACTGTAGGAGCCGGCCGGCAGGTTGGTGTAGTTGACCGCGCGCGGCGCGCCCGCCTGGAGTTCGCGCCAGTCCTTGTCGTAGCCGTGCAGGCGGTAGCGCAGCACCACGCTGGCCGGGTCCTGGAAGCTCAGGGCGGTAAATTCGAAGGCCAGGTCGCGTGCATCCTCGCGCATGCGCAGCGCGCCGCCCTGGCCCTGGCGGATGTCGCGCCAGGTGTCGAGCACGCGCACCCTTTCGATCACGGCCGTCGGCGGCGTGCTGTTCTTGGTCAGGCCCATGGTGTCGAGCGTGACCACGCCATCGCGGCTGGGCAGCCACAAGGTGCCCGCCGGGTCCATGAAGCCCTTGGAAGTGCCGGCGCCGTTGCAGCAGAATCCCTGTTCGCCGCTGCGCCGGTCGCCGCGCTCGTTGAGGATCATTTCGCCCGAGGCGGTCTTTGTCTGGCCGTTCTGGACCCGGCGCATTTCGGCCAGCGGGGCGCGCAGGATGCCACGCAGGCCGGCCGACCACAGGTAGCCGGCCGCATCTTCGGTGAGGAAGAAGGGCGCATTCGGCGGAAAACCCTCGGCGCTGCCGAACTTGTGCCAGCGGCGGCCGTTGAACAGGTAGATTTCTTCGGTCAAGGTGCCGAGCGCCAGCGCGCCGTCTTTCAGTTCGGTGATGGCGGTGATGTCCATTCCGGGCCGCAGGCCGCTATCGAGACCGATCGGCACCATGCGCTCTCCGCGCAGTTCGTACAAGCCATCCTGTGTGCTCACCAGCATGCGCCCGTCCTTGAGTTCGCGCACCTGGCGCGCGCGCACGTCGCGCAAGCCCTCGTCCTTGCCGTATTTGGTCAGTGTGGTTCCGGCCAGCCGGAATACACCCTCGGTGGTTGGAAACCAGAGCACGCCGGCGCGGTCGCGCACGATGCCGTTGATCTGCGCCGCGGCCATCGGCGCGAACAGGGCTGGTGTCTCGACTTTTCCGTCGTGCCACACTGCCAGGCCGCGCCGGGTGCCGATCCAGATGCGGTCGGCTTCGGCAAGCAGATTGTAGGCATGCGGATGCGGCAGCTGGCTGCCCGACAGCACCTGGCGGAAGCGCCCGTCGCTGAACACGCTCAAGCCATCCCTGGTGCCGACCCAAGTGCGCCCGTCCGGCGCGCGTGCCAGCGACCAGACGATCGGCTCGGTCAAGCCTTCCGCCGCGGCCAGGCGCCTGGTCGAACCGTTCCACAGGCGCATCAGGCCCTGCCACTGGCTGCCCAGCCACAGGTTGCGCTCGCGGTCTTCAAAGGCCGCCACCACGCCCTTGAAGGCGGCCGGGTTCTTGTCGGGGATGGTTTCGGCGGTCTTGCCGTTGCGGATGCGCGCCATGCCGGCGTTGCTGGCAACCCACAGGTTGCGGTCGCTGTCCTGGTACAGCATGGTGGTCGGCGAGTTTTGCAGGATCGGCTCGGTGCCGGCTGCTTCCAGCACGCCGCCGGCGCGCACAAACAGGCCGACGCTGGTGCCGGCCCAGATTTTGCCTTGCGCCTCGGCCAGCCGCGTGACCACGCCCTGGCGCAGGCCGGCCGGCAGCGGTATCAATTCAGTCTGTTTGCCGCTGCTGTGGAAGATGCCGCCGGTGCCGCCGATCCAGATCCCGTCGGCGCTCTTGAGCAGGGCGGTGGCCGGCGCCGGGCTGCCGGGGCGATGTACCAGCTTGCCGCCGTCATAGTCGAACACGCCGCTGGTGGTGGCCACCACCAGCCGGCCCTGGTCCTCGGCCACGGCGTGGATGTCGAGCATGGGGAACTGGGCCGTGTCCGCCGCGGGGATGGCGCGGAACACGCCGTTTTCGTAGACGGTGAGGCCCTTGTAGGTGCCGATCCAGACGCGCCCGGCGCTGTCGGCCATCAGGCTGCGGATCCAGACGCCGGCCATGGCCGGCTGGTTCTCGGGCGAATAGGTGGTGAAGCGTACCCCGTCGAAGCGCGCCAGGCCGTTCTGGGTGGCCACCCAGATGTAGCCCTGCTGATCCTGGGTGATGGCTTGCACGCTGATCTGCGGCAAGCCATTCTGGATCGACCAGCTGGTGCGCACGAAGTGGTGGAAGGCTTTGTCGGGGTCGAGCGCCAGCGCCGGTCGGCACAGGGCGAGCGCGGCCAGCCAGAGCAGCGCGCAGCAGCGCCGGGCGCGCCGCGCCAAGCTTGGGAAGCAGCGCGAAGTGTCCATCCTCATGCATTCATTCAAGTTGGCGCCCCATCCATTGCACAGCATGGGGTCGATATTACGTGAACGCAGGCGCGCACGGTGCGCGCACGGTGCGATTACGGTGCGGGGAAGGGAGGCTGTTGCCGACATGCAACGATTGCTTGCTGATAGGATACGTTAGCAGGTGCATGGGAAAACGGGAAACGCGTTGCCGGTATGCATGTCCCGCCACAGGACGCGTTTGCCCTCCCATGTGTCAGCTTGTGTCCCGTCGTTGGCCCGGGCTAGTATCGATATACCAACGTCCCCATGAGGGTGAACCTGCATGAAAACTCCGCTACACGCGACGATGCATGGGGAAGCCGCAGGCCCGCTTGATGCGCGCCGGACAGCGTCTGGCGGCAGACATCGGGCGATACCGCTCGTGCGGACAATCGTCCGGCAAGGGTGGCACAACTGAAACTGTAAGAAATGATCAACAGTAGCGAGCGCGTTCTGCGGCAGCAAGCGCGCAAGGACGCTATCCAGGCTGGCCCGAGGATGGCGGCACAGCGCCAAAAAATGGACGTCTTGTCGGGCGGCGCGGCGGCGCGCGAGGCGCTGCCGCCGCACCGCCCTCGGCGCAAGCAGGGGAGGGGGCCCTCCAGCTAGCAGCGGCGCCGGACGCGTCGGTCCGATCAAGCCATGCGCCAGCCTCGAGTCAGGCGCCCTTGAGTGCGCAGGCTTGCCGCCAGAAGGCCTGGAACGCCTCGCCGCTGCTGAAGGCGCGGCGCGGCAGCAGGAAAACGCCGTTCCCGTTCAGCCGGAACACGATATATCCCGACAGCCGGCGCACCGAGGCGATCGATGCCCACGGCAGCATGCTGTCCTGCTTGCCCGCGCGCAGCTCCAGCCCCGTGTCGGTCAGCGCATAGTGGTGGCGTCCCAGCATCGGGTTGCCGGCATCGAGCTTGAACAGCATGGTCGCGACATTGATCGTCAGGGCCGACAGCCCCCCGCCCAGGGCGCCCCCGAGCGCGGCCACCGCCGCCACGCCCAGCGAGTACAGGGTGTCCGGCGTGCGCGTCACCAGCACCAGCACAAAGATCGCCAGCGCCAGCACGCCCATGAAAATCCAGTTGCCCTTGAGCCGCGGAATCATCGCCAGCGAAACCAGGAACACATCGCGTTTGGTGATATCGACCGTCACCTGCATCATGCAGGGCCGTGCAGGGCTTCGTCGTTGAGCCATTCGTAGAGCGCCGTGGTGGCCATCGGACGGGCGAACAAAAAGCCCTGCGCCAGCGGGCAGCCGAGCGACTGCAAGATGTCGGCCTGGCGTTCATCCTCGACCCCTTCGGCGATCACCGACAGGCCCAGATTGCGCCCGAGCTGGATGACCATTTCCGCGATGCTGCTGCCGCGCGCCGAATGGGTGATTTCGGTGACGAAGGCGCGGTCGATCTTGAGCCGGTCTACCTGCAGCCGCTGCAAGTACGAGAGCGATGAAAAACCGGTCCCAAAATCGTCGATCGCGATTGACACCCCGGTGTGCTTGATCTGGGCCAGCATTTTAATCAGCAGGTCCGGTTCTTCCATCGCCATCGATTCGGTGATTTCGAGTTCGACAAATTCCGGCGGCGCCCCGGTTTCTTCCAGGGCCGAGCGCAGCATGTCGAGGAAGTAGGGATGGCGGAACTGCACCTGCGAGACGTTGACCGACATCGTGAACTGGCGGTGGCCCGCTTCGCGCAGGCGCACCAGTTCGTGGCAGGCGCTGCGCAGCACCCATTCGCCGATATCGATGATCAGGCCAGAATACTCGGCGATGGGAATGAAGCGGTCCGGCGAAATATAGGTGCCGTCGGCGGTCTGCCAGCGCAGCAGCGCTTCGGCGCCCACCGGGCGGCGCGCGCTCAGGTCGATCTGCGGCTGGTAGACGACGAACAGCTCGCCCTTGGCGAAGCCGGTGCGCAGCGCATGCATCATGCGCACTCGTTCGCGGATTTCCACGCCCATGCTGCGCGAAAAATAGAAGTGGCCGGCGCGCTGCTGGCTCTTGGCGCGCTTCAAGGCGATGTCGGCATCCTTGAGCGCGTCGGCGCCGCTGCCATCGTGTTCCGACAGCCGCACCAGGCCCAGGGTGGCCGACAGCTGCACATCCTGGCCATCGATCGAGAAGGGCGTCTCGAACAGTTCCAGGATGCGCACCGGATTGACCGCCTCGGCGTCGCCCAGCACGCTGAAAATGTCGCCGCCAATGCGCGCCACCGTCAGCTGCTGGCCGAGGCGCTGCTGCAGGCGGGTGGCCACGGCAACGAGCAGCATGTCGCCGAACTGGTGGCCGAGCGCATCGTTGGTTTCGGCGAAGTGGTCGAGGTCGACCAGGGACAGGGTGGCGTCGTTGCGCGCCGGCCCGGCCATGGTGGCGTCGAGGATCTCGACCAGGCGGGTGCGGTTGGGCAGCTTGGACAACTGATCGTAGAAGGCGGCGTTGTGCAGATGCGTCACCAGTTCGACGTTATCGAGGCCGACGGCCACATTGCTGCAAAAGACTTCGAGCAGGCGCTGGTCGATCTCGCCGAGCACGCGGCCCGGCACCAGATAGGCGACGAAATCGCGGCTCGATTTCCCGGCGAAGAACAGGGTCACGGTGTCCGGCTCGTAGATATTGCGGCGCTGGGCCAGGGTGCGCTCCATGGCCGTGGCGACGGCGGCATCCTCGAGCGCCGTCAGCTTGCCGGTGCCGAGCCGGCGGTAGGCGCCGGCGGTGGCGATGATGTGCAGTTCGCGGCAGCGCCCGTCCGGGCATTCCTGCACGCACAGCACGCCGTTCGGCTCCACGCCGAGGATGTCGGCGATCTGGGCCAGCACGCCGGCGGCGAAGTTCTGCACGCCGTGCAGGCCCATCAGCTCGGTGCTGGCGCGCACCACCAGGTCCAGGCCGCGCCGGTTGGCGCTGATCGCGCGGATTTGTTCGTACGAGCGGATCGCCGCCGTCACTGTCGTAAACAGCTTGATGCGGGTCAGTTCGGATTTGGTCTTGTAATCGTTGATGTCGAAATCGCGGATCGCGTCGATTTCGGGCGCGTAGCCCGGCTGCCCGGTGCGCAGGATGATGCGCACATCGGCCAGCTTGAGCGTTTCGCGGATGTAGCGCACCAGGTGCAGGCCGGCGTCGTCCTGTTCCATCACCACGTCGAGCAGGATGACGGCGATGTCGTGTTCGTGCTTGAGCATTTCGCGCGCCTGGCCGGCCGAGTAGGCGTGCACGAATTCGAGCGGCCGCTGTTGCATGTCCAGGTTGCCGAGCGCGAAGGTGGTGGTCGAGTGCACGTCTTCGTCATCGTCGATGATCATTACGCGCCAAACGCCGTTCGCACCCACGGCCGCCGGCGCGGCGGGATGTTCCTCCAAAAATACCAGATCGTCGTGGTCTTCCTCAAGGTCGTCCAAGGGCGTGCTCGATGGGGGCATGTGTCGCTTCTCCAGGCGTTTCTCGGTAATGATGCGTCGCCAGTATACGTCCAGCTGTTACATACAGTAACGCATATCCATGCAGATAGGGCGACACAGATTGCGGAACTGCTACCGCTTTCCGACAGCATGCCACGAATTTGGCTTACTGTATCTATTAACTGTGAGAAAAAGAAATTGCACAATGCACTAAGATAGTTGGCGAATTGCTCACTCGACGGCTGGCGTCGGCGTGGCGGAACCACGGCGTCACTTGGGCGGCGGCGCCAGCAAAAGCGCGCGGGCTGGTAGAATTGGCTTTTCCGCCACTCACTTTCCTATCATGTCCGGCAATTCTTTTGGCAAGCTGTTTACCGTTACAACGTTTGGCGAGTCGCATGGACCGGCCATCGGCTGCGTGATCGACGGCTGCCCGCCGGGCATGGTGTTGTCCGAAGCCGACATTCAGCCCGACCTCGACCGCCGCAAACCGGGCACCTCGCGCCACGTCACCCAGCGCCAGGAAGCCGACACGGTCGAGATCCTGTCGGGCGTGTACGAAGGCAAGACCACCGGCACGCCGATCATGCTGATCATCCGCAACCAGGACCAGCGCAGCAAGGATTACGGCAATATCGTCGAGAGCTTCCGGCCCGGTCACGCCGACTACACCTACTGGCACAAGTACGGCGTGCGCGACCCGCGCGGCGGCGGACGTTCCTCGGCGCGCCTGACCGCCCCCGTGGTGGGAGCGGCGGCGGTCGCCAAGAAATGGCTGCACGAGCAGTACGGCACCGTGTTCATGGGTTGCATGAGCCAATTGGGCGACATTCCCGTGCCGTTCGAGTCCTGGGACCACGTACCGAACAACCCGTTCTTTGCCGCCAGCGGCGACGCCGACCTGATCGCGCGCATGGAAGCGGCCATGGATGCGTTGCGGCGCGACGGCGACTCGATCGGCGCGCGCATCGACGTGGTGGCCAGGAACGTGCCGGTGGGCCTGGGCCAGCCCATCTACGACAAGCTCGATGCCGACATCGCCTACGCCATGATGGGCATTAACGCCGTCAAGGGCGTGGAAATCGGCGCCGGTTTCCGCTCGGTGGCCCAGCGCGGCTCGGAACACGGCGATGAGCTGACCCTGGAAGGCTTTGTCGGCAACAACGCCGGCGGCGTCCTGGGCGGCATTTCGACCGGCCAGGATATTACGGTGTCGATTGCGATCAAGCCGACGTCGTCGATCCGCACGCCGCGCCGCTCGATCGACAAGGCCGGCAATCCGGTGATGGTCGAAACCTTCGGCCGGCACGACCCCTGCGTGGGTATCCGCGCCACCCCGATTGCCGAAGCCATGCTGGCGCTGGTGCTGATCGACCACGCGCTGATGCACCGCGCCCAGTGCGGCGACGTGCGGGTCGATACGCCGAAAATTGCCTGACGCCGGAGCGGGACGCGGGGTTGCGCAAGCCATGCCGCAACCCGCGCCGCATGTGGCCCCGAAACTGGCGCCGTTTTCGCTGTTCCTGTTTGCGTATTACGCGCAGGTCGGCGCTTTCGCCATCTACGCGACCTTGTTCTTCGCCGCGCGCGGCATGGGCGCGCCCCAGATCGGCGTGCTGATGTCGCTGATCCAGGTCATGCGCATCGTCGGCCCCAACGTGTGGGGCTGGCTGGCCGACCACAGCGGCCAGCGCGTGCGCGTGCTGCGCCTGACCAGCGTCGGCGCGCTGCTCGCCTTCAGCGGCATGTTCTTCGCCCAGACCTATTTCCAGTTCATCGCCGTGATGGTTGTGTTCAACCTCTTTTCGAGCGCGCAGGCGCCGCTGGCCGAAGCGCTGCTGCTGTCGGCCCTGCGCGGCGATACAAGCAACTATGGGCGCGTGCGCATGTGGGGTTCGGTCGGCTTTATCGTGGCTGTGCTGGCCGCCGGCTGGCTGCTCGACTGGCTCGGCGTAAACGCCTTGCCGTCGATCGCGATGTTCCTGCTGGTGTGCGTGGGCGCGTCGGGCCTCCTGATCGTGCAGGCGCCCGCCTTGCCCCATGCGGAAGCGGCGCCGGGCTTGTGGAGCGTGCTGCGGCGGCGCGAGGTGATCGCGTTTTTCGTGTCGGCCGCGCTGATGGCGGGTGTGCACATGTCGCTCAATGCCTTCTATTCCTTGTATCTGGAGCAGGCTGGCTACAGCAAGCCGGTGATCGGCGCCATGTGGGCGCTGGGCGTGGTGGCCGAAGTGGTGTTCTTTTATTTCCAGGCGCCGCTGCTGCGCCGCTTCGGCGCGCAACGCGTGATGATGTGTGCGTTCGCGGTGGCCGCCGTGCGCTTTCCGCTGATCGGCGCGGCCGGCCAGCTGCTGGTGGTCCTGGCGCTGGCGCAGCTGCTGCACGCGGTGACCTTTGCCGCCCACCTTTCAAGCTCGGTGATGGTCATGCAGCGTTGGTTCGCCGGCCCGCTGCAGGCGCGCGGCCAGGCGCTGTACATGAGCCTTGCGTATGGCATCGGCGGGACTGCCGGGGGGCTGGCGATGTCGCTGTGCTGGGACCGCATCGGGCCGCCGGCCGTGTTTTATCTGGCCGGCGCGCTGGCGCTGGGCGCGGCCGCCAGCGCGGCGCTGTCGTTTCGCTGGCAGCGCGCGCCCGCGGCCGGGTAACGCCAGCGCCTTATCTTTCGACGGCGCCAAGGTCGATCGCCGTGCCGACCACCGGCCGTGGAATCGGGCCCGGCTTGAGCTGCCACTGGACCGGATGCGCCAGCGCATTGCGGTGCGGTGGCTGACCGGCGTTGATCACCACGCTGCCAGCCAGTGGAATCGAGGTCGCCAGGTCGACCGGCGCGGCGTTGCCGGCGAGCATATTGCCCTGGCCATTGAGCTGGCCCGGCACGGCGCCGTCGCGCCAGCCCGTGGTCGCCCGGTTTTTGCCCAGGTTGACGATGCCGCCCGAGGTCCAGCCCGCGAGATGATGATTATTTTAACTTTCGGCCACACGTGCGCGGCGCCGTAGCCAAGGCAAGTCGGTTTTCCGGCCCCTGCGCTCAGCGCGGCTTGGCTGCCGCGGCGGCCATTTCCACCTGCTGGCGGCGCACCACGGTCTTGACGATCAGCGCGCGCAGGTCGTTAAGCAGGGCAAATTCAGTCTGGCTCAGGTGGATCGCCGGGAAGCTGTCGTCCCAGTCGCCGTAAATGAAGCCGACCGGCTGGCCGTTCGACGACAGCGGCAGGATCACGAAGCTGCGCGCGCTCGATAGGGTCTCCTTCCACCATTGCGGCAACTTGGGCGCGAACTTGGTGTCGTGCGCGTTTTCCACGAAAATCACGCGGTCGCTGCCGAGCGAGGCATGGAACACGTTGGCGCTGTACGTATCGTCGAAAGCGAGGCCGCCGATCAGGTCCTTGACGCCATTGCCCAGTCCCATTTTGGCGATGTACTTGTTTTCGCGGCGGTTGCGCAAGAAGGCCACGGCGCGCGAAAAAGTCAGGCCCTGGTACACCGTTTCCAGCGCCATCGACATCATCTGGCCCGGATTGGCCGTGGTGGCGACGTCGCGCATGTCGGATACGCCGGAGAGCAGCACCTTGTTGCCCTCGGCGCGCATGCGGCGCGTGGCGATGTCGGCTTCGCGCTTTTCGGCCGGCTTGGCCAGCGGCGCGATCGACAGATCGGCCGCCGCCGTTTCCTTGGCTTTCTCGATGGCGCTGAGCAGATGATCCGGTTCGACCCCCAGCATCGACGAAAAACTGCTGGCCAGCGCGCGCACGTTGGCGGCGCCCGCTTCGTCGTCGTTCCACAGGGAGCTGGCGCATTGCGACGACATGGTCGACACCGCGGCCAGCCAGTCTTCGTGGGTGAACGAGTCGCCACGCTCGGCCGGTTCGACCCGGCGCATGCCGTTGATCAGGTTTTTCGGCAGGCCCCAGTGTTCGGCGGCGGCGCGCCCGATTTCTTCCATCGTCAGGCCCAGTACCGGGGGGGCGGCGGCATCTTCGCCACCGGTGCCGCCGACCGCCTGCAGCGCGGTCCAGCGCTCGGGCATGTAAAAGGTGATCATCATGCGTCCGAGCGTGTGCAGCATCGAGCACACCACCGCTTCCTCGGAGTCGCGCACGGTGGCGCTGGCGGCGACCTGCTGCGCCACCATCCCGGCCAGCACCGCTTTTTCCATCTCCACGTGGGCGATGGCCGAATCGGGCGAGGCGCGCGTCAATTCCTCGATCAGTTTCAGGCCCAGCGCCAGGTGGCCGATGGCTTCGGTGCCCAGTACCAGCACCGCCTTGGTGACAGTGTTGATGCGCTGGCCGAAGGCCGAATACATGCCGCTGTTGGCCAGACGCAGCACCTTCTGGGTCAGGACCGGGTCCGACAGCACCGTTTGCGTCATGCTGAACTGGTGCTCGTCCTCGCCGCGCATGGCGCCGAGAATGGAACTGATGGCCTTGGCGAAGCCAGGCATGTCGCCACGCCGGCGCACCCGTTCCCACAACTGGTTGAGGGTGGCGTCGGCGCTGGCCGGGCCGGGCGGGGCGGGATGGAGCAGGGCGCCGGCGATCATCGTATCCCCGCCTGCGGTTCGATCGGCATCAGGGACGCGTACAGGTCTTCCTTGAGGGCGGCCATGGCCGCGTGGGCCGGCATGGGTTTGCCGGTCAGGTAGCCCTGGATATACTGGCAGCCGCGCTGGTCGAGGTAATCGAGCTGCGCCTCGGTTTCCACGCCTTCGGCCACCACCGACAGGCCCAGGTGCTTGGCCAGGTCGAGTACCGCATTGCAGATCGCGCCATCCTTCGGAGAGTCGGGCAAGTCCTTGACGAAGGCGCGGTCGATTTTCAGCACCGAGATCGGGAAGCGTTTCAGGTACGCCAGCGAGGAATAGCCGGTGCCGAAATCGTCGATGGCGATGCGCGCCTGTCGCTCGGCCATCTTGACGAGGATGGATTCTGCGTGCACGGGATCGATCATCAGGGTTCCTTCGGTGATTTCGAGGACCAGCTGGCTGCCGTTCATGCCGGAAAAGGCAAGCGCATGGTCCAGCACCTCGAGGAATTTATCGTTGCGAAACTGGCGCGGGCTGATGTTGACCGAGATGTACAGCGGCCGCTTGGACACTTCCTCGAACTGCTTGAGCTGCACGCAGGCCGCTTTCAGGGCCCAGGCGCCCAGCAGATTGATCAGGCCATTGGTCTCGGCGATGGGGATGAAGCGCACCGGCGGCACCATGCCCAGGGTCGGGTGCTTCCAGCGCATCAGGGTTTCGAAGCCCTGGATGCGGCGCGTGGGGGCGTCGACGATCGGCTGGTAGTACAGCAAGAACTCGCCTTCGCGCACGGCCTGGAACATGGCCGCTTCGAGCGAGATGTCGTGTTCCGGCGCGCCGCTGGTGCGCGGGCTGTAGACCAGGCAGCGCGCCTTGCCGGTTTCCTTGGCGCGCGACATGGCGGTGTCGGCCAGCGCGACCAGCCGCACTTCATCGTCGGCGTGCTCGGGGAACAGGGCCAGTCCGATCGAGGCGCCGATGTAGATCGTGTGCTTGTCGACCTCGAACGGCGCCTGCAGGGTCGCCAGCAGGCGCCCGGTGACCAGCTTGATCTGGGCCTCGGTGCAGGTGCCCGGCAGGACCGCGACAAACTCGTCGCCGCCAATGCGCGCCAGGGTGTCGCTGTCGCGCAGCGTCGTGCGCAGGCGCGCCGCGGCGATGCGCAGCACGGCGTCGCCGACCGGGTGGCCGAGGCCATCGTTGACCTTCTTGAAGCCATCGAGGCCGATGGTGGCGACCGAAAAATGCTGGCCCGAGCGGCGCGCGTGGGCGATCACCATGCGGATGCGGTCCGCCAGCAGCAGGCGGTTGGGCAGGTCGGTCAGGGCGTCGTGGGTGGCCAGGTGGCGCAGGCGGTCCTCGGTGTCGCGCCGGGCCGAGATGTCGCGCCCGACCACCAGCAGGGCCGCGCCGCCGGCGTGGCGCGGGCGCCCGATCCTCAGTTCGAACCAGATATCCTTGCCGCCGGCGCGCAGGCGCATGTCGAGGCGGGCCGGCTCGGCCCCGGCATCGAGCAATGCGGCGCCCAGCGCGGCCTGGTCGGCTTCGGGCGCGAGCGACACCAGGGTGGCGCCGGCGCCCTGCAGCGCGAACAGGGTGCGGGCGCATTCGCTGGCCGAGACGATCCGGCCCGCCGCATCAAGCCGGAACACGATGTCCCCGGCCGCTTCCAGGAACTGGGCTAGCTCGGTGGCCGGATCGGCGTGGGGAACTGATGGGGCACTGGAGCGCATGGTGAAATCGTTACCTTCGTAGTGTGGCTTGCCGCGGGTGGCCGGGTGCCCGGTCGGCTTGGTCTAGTTTAACAAATCGCTATCCAATGCGGCACGGAAAGATTCTAGAATGCATCAAAATTTCCCGGTGCGGTGCGTCATTTAATGTTGCTTGAGCGAACGCAAATGGCGGTGCGCCGGACGGGCGGGAAAGCAACTCTTGCCCCGTTTTCGCCTTTGGGCTAGGCTGTAGCGCGGCAGTGCGCCGGATTTCCGGCCCGGCTTGCTATTGTCGCTCACGCCGGGCATTTCGGGGGCGTGAGCGCTTGGATAATGCTGCTTTTGCGCAATATTTCGGGGTCCGCACCCGTTGAGAACCATGAACCCATACGATACCCACGACATTTTCAACCAGGCGCACGCATTTGAGAATATCAACCTGTACGGTTGCGACCCGGCGCTGCAGGAAGCGCTCGCGCGCGAAGGCGCGGCGTGGGCAGCGGACGCCCTGCACACGCTGGGTGAACAGCTCGGGCGCGCCGAGGTGCTCGACCTGGCGCGCCAGGCCAATGCGAACAAACCCGTATTGCATAATTTCGACCGCAGCGGGCGCAGGGTCGATGAAGTCGAGTTCCATCCATCCTGGCACCAACTGATGGCGCTGATGATCGGGGCCGGGGTGCACGCCACGCCCTGGGAAGCGGCGCGGCCCGGCGCCCAGGTGGCGCGCGCGGCCCAGTACATGCTGTTCGGGCAGGTGGAAAACGGCGCCCAGTGCCCGGTCACGATGACCTATGCCTCGGTGCCGGCGTTGCGCCTGGCCGGGGCCATCGGTGCCAAGTGGCTGCCCAAGATCCTGTCGCGCCGGTACGATCCGCGGTCGCTGCCGATCGAGCAAAAAAACGGCGCCCTGATCGGCATGGGCATGACGGAAAAGCAGGGCGGCACCGACGTGCGCGCCAACACCACGCGCGCCACCGCGCTCGACCCGCTCGATGCGCGCGCGCGTTTCGGGGAGGAGGGCGTGGACGCCTGGCGCATCGTCGGCCACAAATGGTTCTTTTCGGCGCCGCAGTCGGATGCCCACCTGATCCTGGCCCAGACCGACGACGCGGGCAGTGCCGGGCTGACGTGCTTTTTCGTGCCGCGCTACCTGCCCGACGGCAGCCGCAATGCGATCCGCGTGCAGCGCCTCAAGGATAAACTGGGCAACCGCTCGAACGCTTCCTCCGAGGTGGAGTTCTGCGACGCCGTCGGCTGGCCGGTGGGGAAGGTGGGGCGCGGCATTCCGACCATCCTGGAGATGGGCGGGCATACTCGGCTCGATTGCGTGATCGGCAGCGCCGGCATCATGCGCGCGGCGCTCACCCACGCCCTGCACCACGCGCGCGGACGCGCCGCCTTCGGACGCAAACTGGCCGAACAGCCGCTGATGCAAAACGTGCTGGCCGACCTGGCGCTCGAATCGGAGGCCGCCACCGCGTTCGCGCTGCGCCTGGCCCGCTGTTTCGACAACGCCGCCGATCCGGCCGAAGCGCTGCTGGGCCGCATCCTGACCCCGGCCGGCAAATACTGGCTGTGCAAGCGCGGACCGGCATTCGGCGCCGAAGCGATGGAAGTCATGGGCGGCAACGGTTATGTTGAAGATGGTCCGCTGGCGCGCCTGTACCGCGAATTTCCCGTCAATTCGATCTGGGAGGGTTCCGGCAACGTGATGTGCCTGGACCTGCTGCGCGCCTTCGGCAAGACGCCGGCGGCGCGCGACGCGCTGGCGGCGGAACTGGCGCTGGCCGGCGGCGCCAATCCGGCGTTCGATGCGTGCGCCGCGCGCCTGCTGGCCGACCTCGATGGCGCCCAGGGCGACGAATATGGCGCGCGCCGGCTGGCCGAGCGCATCGTGATCGCGGTGCAGGCCGCGCTGCTGCTGCGCCATGCGCCGCTGTTCGTGAGCGAGGCCTTCATCGCCTCGCGCGTGGCCGTCGACGTGGGCGGGGCCTTCGGGCGCCTGCCGGCCGGTGTCGATTGCGCTGCGATCCTGGCGCGCGCGCTGCCGGTCTGATGCCCGTGCCGACAAAAAAGCGAACGAGCGCCCGGTTTGCGGGATAATACGGCTACAAGCCACAACAACGATAACTGAATCGAACCCCATGAAACAAGATCCGCGCTTTCCCAACCTGTTCATCCTCAACCACCCGCTGATCCAGCACAAGCTTAGTCACATGCGCGAACGCGACACGTCCACGCGCACGTTCCGCGAGCTGCTCAAGGAAATCACGCTGTTGATGGGTTACGAAATCACGCGCGACCTGCCGCTCACCACGCGCCAGATCGAAACCCCGCTGGTGACCATCGATGCTCCCGTCATCGCCGGTAAAAAACTGGCGATCGTGCCGATCCTGCGCGCCGGTATCGGCATGAGCGATGGCTTGCTGGAACTGGTGCCGTCGGCGCGCGTGGGCCATGTGGGCGTGTTCCGCGATCCGGAGACCCACAAGCCGGTCGAGTACCTGGTGCGCCTGCCCGACACTACCGACCGCATCTTCATCCTGTGCGACCCGATGGTCGCCACCGGCAATTCGGCGGTGCATGCGATCGACGTGCTGAAAAAGCGCGGCGTGACCGATGAACAGATCATCTTCCTGGCCCTGGTGGCGGCGCCCGAAGGCGTGCAGGTGGTGCAGGACACGCATCCGAACGTGAAGCTGTACGTGGCCTCGCTCGATTCGCACCTGAACGAACACGCCTATATCGTGCCGGGCCTGGGCGACGCGGGCGACCGCATCTTCGGCACCAAGTAAGCCGCGCGCGATGGCCACGCTGATCGACCAGGAGTTTTTCGCGCGCCTGCACGCGCTCAACGAGAAGTTCGCGGCCAGCGTGCCGGCCACCCTGACGCGCCTGGAGGAGCTGCGCGCCAGCTTCGATCCGGGCGCCGCCGATGCGGTCCTGGTCAAGGAGCTGCATCAGAACCTGCATACCATCGCCGGCTCGGCGGCGACGTTCGGCTTTCGCGTGTTCGGCGCCCAGGCGCGCCAGCTGGAGCAGCGCCTGCGCGTGCTGATGGCCTTCGAATTGATCGCGCCCAAGGACTGGAACGATTGGCTGCACGCGCTCGACGACTACATCGCCTGGGCGCGCGTGGACCCCAAGGCGGCTGCCTATCCGGGCCAGCCGGAGTAGCGCCGACGCGCTGGAAACGGGGCGCGGCGCGCGAGGGCGCCCTGTGCTGCCCCGCCCCAGCGGCAGAGGGCCGCGTTGCGCGCTCATACTTGACCGGATAGCTACCAAGTGTCGACATCTCCCTGAAAGCGCAAGAAAACGACAGCGCACGTATTTTTTTGCCAATTGTGCGCGCATGCAAGGGCAAGTGCGCGTATCGTTTGATTTAGCGCAAACTTCCGCAGTGTCGATGCCCCTATATTTATCGAACTGCCGCTGCAAACCCGGTGCTGCAAAAGTTGATGTTCTGAATTTTTACAGCTTCCGGAAGTTTATTTTGCAGAGAACGTGTTTTTTGTGTTTTATTCGGTATAATGCGGGATCGTTGTGATTCGAGGTAGTTGTGCAGTCTGTCTGTCATTTCTTTCTTGCTTCGTCAAACGATCTAAAACGGGCGTAAGCCCAACTTAACTGAAATAGGAAATTGTAATGGCAACTGGCATCGTAAAATGGTTCAATGATTCGAAGGGTTTTGGCTTTATCACTCCTGATGAAGGCGGCGAAGATCTGTTCGCTCACTTCTCGGCGATTCAGTCGAACGGCTTCAAATCTTTGCAAGAGAACCAACGCGTCTCTTTCGAAGTAACCGCTGGCCCTAAAGGCAAGCAAGCTTCGAACATTCAGCCTATCTAATCGCTGAATCAACGACAAAAAATCCTCGGTTTCCGGGGATTTTTTTTGTCCGTCTTTTCGTCGGCCCGCCTCGTGCGGGCCGATGTTGTTTTCAGGCGCGCCAGTAGTCTGGCTGCGCGTAGGTGCGGCGCAGGAAGTCGACAAAGGCGCGGATGCGCAAGGGCAGGTGGCGGCGCTGCGCGAACACTGCGTGGATATCGTTACCGGGCGCCGCGAAGCGGTCCAGCACCGTGCACAGGGTGCCCGCTTCGATTTCCGTTCCCACTTCCCACATCGAGCGCCACGCCAGGCCTTTGCCGGCCAGCGCCCAGTCGTGCAGCACTTCGCCATCGTTGCAGACCATGTTCCCCGCCACTTTCAGGGTGACCAGCTTGCCGTTGTCGCGGAAGGTCCAGCCACGCTGGCTGCCCTCGCTGCTGATCGCCAGGCAGTTGTGGCGCGCCAGGTCGGCCAGGGTCTCGGGGACCCCATGCCGTTTCAGGTAGGCGGGCGAGGCGACCAGCACGCGCTGGTTGTCGGCCAGCTTGACCCCGATCAGGCTCGAATCGGACAGGCTGGCGATGCGGATCGCCACGTCCACCCCTTCGCCGACGACGTCGACCACGCGGTCGTTCAGGTTCAGGTTGACCGTCACGTCGCGGTGCTCGGCCAGGAATGACGGCAGCAGGGGCGCCACGTGCTGGCGTCCGAAGCCGGCCGGCGCCGACACCAGAAGGTGGCCGCTGGCGCGCGCGCTGCGTTCGGCCACGGCCGATTCGGCTTCTTCAAGTTCACCCAGGATGCGCTGGCAGTCTTCCAAAAAGGCTGCGCCTTCGTCGGTGAGCGCCAGCTTGCGCGTGGTGCGCTGCAAGAGCTTGACACCAAGGCGCGCTTCGAGCGCATCGAGGCGGCGCCCGATCATGGCTGGCGCGATGCCCTCGGCGCGCGCCGCCGCCGACAGGCTGCCGCGCGCGACTACTTCGACGAAGGTGGAAATCTGACGGAACTGCCCCACGTGCCACTCCCTTTTATCTGTGACAAAAACACACAGATGAATGTATTTTTTGTCTCGTTTAGCTACCAGTTAGTGAATATACTAGATGGCAGATGAAACGCCAATTTCGCATTTACCTTCGACTGGAGCACGCATGACTATCAATATCCCCGCCGGCATGGAAATCACCGCCGAGATCAAGCCTGGCTACGAGCAGATTCTCACTTCCGAGGCGCTGGCCCTGGTGGCGCGCCTGACGCGCGCGTTCGAGCCGCGCCGCCAGGAGCTGCTGGCCGCGCGCGTGGCGCGTGCCAAGCGGCTCGACGCCGGCGAGCGTCCCGACTTCCTGCCTGAAACCGCGCAGATTCGCGCCGGCGACTGGAAAATCGCCCCGATTCCGCCGGCACTCGAATGCCGCCGCGTCGAAATCACCGGCCCGGTCGAGCGCAAGATGGTCATCAACGCCTTCAACTCGGGCGCCGACAGCTACATGACCGACTTCGAAGACTCGAACACGCCGAACTGGGACAACCAGATCACCGGCCAGATCAACATGCGCGACGCCGTGCGCCGCACCATCTCGCTCGAACAGAACGGCAAGGTGTACAAGCTCAATGACAAGATCGCGACCCTGGTCGTGCGTCCGCGCGGCTGGCACCTCGACGAAAAGCACGTGCTGGTCGACGGCAAGCGCGTCTCCGGCGGCATTTTCGACTTCGCGCTGTTCATGGTCCACAACGCCAAGGAGCAGCTGGCGCGCGGCGCCGGTCCGTATTTCTACCTGCCGAAGATGGAATCGCACCTCGAAGCGCGCCTGTGGAACGATATTTTCGTGATGACGCAGCAGGAACTGGGCCTGCCGCAGGGGACCATCAAGGCGACCGTGCTGATCGAAACGGTCCTGGCCGCGTTCGAGATGGATGAAATCCTGTACGAGTTGCGCGAACACAGCGCCGGCCTGAATGCGGGCCGCTGGGATTACATCTTCTCGTGCATCAAGAAATTCAAGCTCGATAAGGACTTCTGCCTGGCCGACCGCCCGAAAGTGACGATGACGTCGCCGTTCATGCGCGCGTATGCCTTGCTGTTGCTCAAGACCTGCCACAAGCGCGGCGCACCGGCGATCGGCGGCATGGCGGCGCTGATCCCGATCAAGAACGATCCGGAGAAAAACGAGATCGCCATGGGCGGCGTGCGCAACGACAAGGCGCGCGATGCGACCGACGGCTACGACGGCGGCTGGGTTGCGCATCCGGGCCTGGTGGAACTGGCGATGGGCGAATTCAAGAAGGTCCTGGGCGACAAACCGAACCAGATCGACAAGCAGCGTCCCGATATCGAGGTGACGGCCGCCGAACTGCTGGACTTCAAGCCGGAAGCGCCGATCACGGAAGCGGGCCTGCGCTATAACATCAACGTCGGTATCCATTACCTGGGCAGCTGGCTGGCTGGCAATGGCTGCGTGCCGATTCATAACCTGATGGAAGACGCGGCAACGGCGGAGATCAGCCGTTCGCAGGTGTGGCAGTGGATCCGTTCGACCAAGGGCGTGCTCGACGACGGCCGCAAGGTCACCGCCGACATGGTGCGCGCGATGATTCCGCAGGAACTGGCCAAGGTCAAGGAAGTCGCGCCGAATGGCGACAACCCGACCTATGTGCGCGCGGCGGTGATTTTTGAAGAGATGTCGACCTCGGAATCGTTCGCGGAGTTCTTGACGTTGCCGCTGTACGAAGAGATCTGATCCATTAGTTAGTACCCTCAGCCCCGTATCCGTCGTTCTCGCGCAGCGCCCAGTTTCAAGGAAACTCCTCAAATCTCTTGGAACTGTGCAAAGTCAGAGGCCGGTTCCAAATGGCGCTAACTTAAGTTCCGTCTTTCCCGCGTAGGCGCACTGCTGTCCGGAATAAAGTGGGTTGACAACGTTAAAAGGGTTGCAGGTATTGGTTTACGAGGGTTAACCTCTGTTTGCCAACTTAAAAACCAAACCTGCAACATGTTCAGCATAACTACTTTTCAGCGTTTAATGAAGGGGCTCCCGCGAGGAACCTTCGCTCAACTAGTCGAACGGCACAATGCCGACAAATATTGCAAGAAGTTCGGGCATTGGGATCATCTCATTGCCATGCTCTACGCGCAGATCAGTGAGGCGAAGGGGTTGCGACCACTGGAGACTGGCTTCAACAGTCATGTCGCGCATCACTACCATCTTGGTACGTCAGCGATCAAGCGCTCCACCTTGGCTGACGCCAATGAGAATCGATCTGACACGGTGTTTAGTGATACCGCTGCCTGGTTGATGGGGAAGGTGTCGCGTAAGCTGCGCCAGCAAAGCAATGATCTGATGTATTTGCTTGACTCCACCTCGTTGACGTTGAAGGGACGGGAGTTTGAGAGGTGGACGCCCGAGAATAGCACTCGCAATACGCAAGGCTTGAAGCTGCACGTTTTGTATGATGCCCATGATGCAATCCCTGTCTGGCACGACATTAGCCACCCCAACGTCAATGACGTTGAACGGGCAGTTGACGTACCGCTCGAAGCGAACGCGCTCTATGTATTTGACAAGGGCTATTGCGATTTCAATTGGTGGAAATCCATTGACGAGGCCAACGCGCGCTTTGTTACTCGTTTCAAGAACAACGCCGCTGTCAACGTCCTGCAGAAATCGGACATCCCTGCTGATGATGCGCACATCGTGCTCAGCGACGAAATCGTTACTTTCAAGCACAAACGGCTCGGCGGAAAACGGATCAATCTCTACTTTGGGAAGCCTTTGCGCCGTGTCATCGTGGCGCGGCCGAACAAAGATACGCCCATCGTTCTGGCTACTAACGACTTCGACAGTAGTGCCATGGAAATTGCCCAGCACTACAAAAAGCGCTGGGCAATCGAGCTGTTCTTCAAATGGATCAAGCAGCACCTCAAGATCAAGCAGTTCCTCGGACGATCTGAAAACGCGGTCCGGATTCAGATACTTACCGCTCTCATCAGTTATTTGTTGGTTGCACTGTTCAACGAGTCCAACCGTGTGAAACGGACCCTGTGGGATTGCCTTTGCTTCGTCCGCGCAACCCTATTTCAACGTACGGACACCGAAGATTTACATGATCGCCGACGACGACAAGCGGCGCACGAATTCGCAGAAATTCAAGGATGCCTCTTCTCGTGAGCGCGTCAAGAAAATTATTCCGGACGACAGTGCGCGTAGGCGGGAATCCATAGCACCTTCGCTCAGTTGAGGTGCTATGGGTTCCCGCCTACGCGGGAACGACGGTTTTGAAGTTTGTGGTCAGAAAAACGCTGAACCTGAAGCCATCGAGTCCCTAGGCCAGTTCCTGGAGAGGCGGGAACCCAAGTTTGATGTTATGCCTGTGGCGCCCGCACGAACTTGGGTTGCCGTGGGGGCGCCTAGCCCTGCGCGGGAACGACGGTCTGTGGCGGCAGGGGCCACCGTGGCGTGGGTCAAGCGCGCAGCGCCATCGCTTCGCGCTTGATGATCAGTTCCGCAAACTGCTCCGCCGGCATCGCCGGCGCCAGGTACCATCCTTGCAGCAGATCGCAACGCTGCGCGCGCAGGTAGTCGAGCTGCGCTTCCGTCTCCACCCCTTCCGCCACCACTTCCAGCCGCAGGCTATGCGCCAGCGCGATGATGCCAGCGACGATGGCCGCGTCGTCCGCGTCGTGCGGCACGTCGGCCACGAACGAACGGTCGATCTTGATGATGTCGACAGGGAAGCGCTTCAGGTACGACAGCGATGAATATCCCGTGCCGAAATCGTCGATCGACAGGCGCACGCCCAGCGCGCGCAGGCGGTGCAGGGCCTTGAGCGTATCCTGCGCGTGTTCCATCAGGGTGCTCTCGGTGATCTCCAGCTCCAGCAGGTCGGGCGGCAGGCCAGACGCCAGCAGCACCGCTTCCACCGTATCGGCAAAATTCTTTTGCAGCAGCTGGCGCACCGACAGGTTGACCGCCACCCGCATCGGCGGCAAGCCCTGGTCGATCCAGGCCTTGAGCTGGGCGCACGCGGTGCGCAGCACGAATTCGCCGAGCGGATTGATCAACCCCGTTTCTTCCGCCAGCGGGATGAATTCGACCGGCGGCACCATGCCGCGGGTCGGGTGCTTCCAGCGCACCAGCGCTTCCATGCCGACGATGCGCTGGTTGTCGAAGCGGGCCTGTGGCTGATAAAACACTTCAAGCTCGTTGCGCTCCAGCGCGCGCCGCAAGTCGCTTTCCAGGCGCACGTGTTCCGAAATGGCCTGTTCCATCGACGCTTCGTAGAACTGGAAGCCGGTATTGGTCTTCTTGGCGCGGTACATGGCGCTGTCGGCGCGCTTGACCAACGTCGGGACATCGAGCCCGTCGAACGGATACATGGCGATGCCGACGCTGCTGGTGACGAAAATATCGTGGCCGTCGATCTGGAACGGCGCGGCCAGCACGCGGCAGATGGTCTGCGCCGCGGCGGCCGCCGGCGCCGGTCCGTCGACGTCGCCCAGGACGATGGTGAATTCGTCGCCGCCCAGGCGCGCCACCATGTCGATGCTGCGCACCGCGCGCCGCACGCGCTGCGCCACCGCCACCAGCAGGCGGTCGCCGATGTCGTGCCCCAGATTGTCGTTGACGTACTTGAAGCGGTCGAGGTCGAGGAACAGCACCGCCAGCGAAGTCTTGTTCACGCGCGCCTGGTCGACCGCCTGGCCGAGCAGGTCGAAGAACAGGGTGCGGTTCGGCAGTCCGGTCAGCAGGTCGTTGAAAGCCAGGTGGCGGATACGCTTTTCGGCGCGGTTTGCCTCGATAATGCGGCGCACGCGCTGCGACAGCACCGCGTAGTGAATCGGCTTGGGGATGTAGTCGCTGGCGCCGGCCGCGAAGGCCCGCTCGACCGAGGAATTGTCTTCCAGCGCGGTGATCATCAGCACCGGAATGCCGCTGCCGCCGGGTAGTTCCTGCATGCGCGCGCAGGCGGTGAAGCCGTCCATCACGGGCATGACCGCGTCCATCAGCACCACGTCGGGCTGGAAGCGCTTGAGCATCGTCAGGGCCTGGGCGCCGTCGGCCGCTTCCTCGACCTTGAAACCGTCGCGCTGCAAGGTGTAGCGCAAGGTGCTGCGGGTGCTGCGGTCGTCGTCGACGATGAGCACTTGCGGCACGTCGTCGCCGCCGCCCTGGCCGGCGCTGTCGTTGCCGGTCACTTCCAGCGCCAGTGCGCCGGCCACCGCGTTGTAGGCCACGCGCAGGCGCGGCAGCAGCGGCACGATCAGTTCGGGGCGGCCGGCGATGCCGTGCTCTTCGGCTTCCTTGGCCAATTGCGCCAGGTGGGTGGCGCCCAGATTGCCGGAGGAACCCTTGAGCGCATGTGCCTTGGCGCGCGCGGTGTCGGAGTCGCCGCCGTGGGCCGCCGCTTCCAGGTCGAGCAGGTATTGCGGCGTGTCTTCGAGGAAGGGGCTGATGGCCTGGGCCAGCGAGGCGCCCATGATCTCGCGCAGCTTGACGAACATGGCCTGGTCGATCGGACTGCCGGCGTGCTCGCCGGTGTGCTCGCCGGATTCTCCTGCGAGCGGCGCTTCGCCGGGCAATGCGTCGCCGCGCGGCAGCCAGCGATCGAGCTTCTGGCGCAGCTCGAACAGGGTGATCGGCTTGGCGAGATAGTCGTCCATGCCGGCCGCCAGGCATTTTTCAGCGTCGCCACGCTGGGTGTTGGCGGTCATGGCGACCAGCGGCGTGCGCCGTCCGCTGCCTTGTTCGAAGGCGCGGATATGCGCGGTCGCTTCGTAGCCATCCATCTCCGGCATGCTGCAATCCATCAGGATCAGGTCGAAGCTGCCATGGCGGACCGCTTCCAGCGCTTCGCGTCCGTTGGCGGCAAATTCGCAGGCGCAGCCGTTCATCGCCAGCATGCCGGCGGCGACCATCTGGTTGGTGCGGTTGTCTTCGGCCACCAGGATGCGGAACGAGGTGCGCGGCGGCGCGGCCAGCTGGCTGGCCATGGCCAGCGCGGGCGCCCGGGCGCCGGCCAGCAAGTCCTTGAGGGCTTGCAGCAGGCGGTCTTCGCGCAATGGTTTACCGAGCGAGGGATGGCCGTCGACCAGGGTGCCGCCCGAGGGCGTGCCGAAGCGGTCGAGGATCAGCACCAGGGTGCCGGGCGACTCGATGGCGATTTTTCCCGCCAGGTCGTTGCCGTCGTCGTCGAGGGCGCCGATGTCCATCATGACGATGGCGTACGGGCGCGCCTCGCTGGCGCCGACTTTCAGCTGCAGCAGCGCTTCGCCGCCCCAGCGCGTGACGTGGCAGTCAATGCCGTGGCGCTGCATGGTCTGGGCCACGAAAGCGCGCACGATCTGGCTGTCGTCGACCACGATCGTGCGCAGGCCGGCCAGTTCGGTGTGGGCCGGCTCGGGCAGTTCCTGCAGCGCGGCCTTGCAGACGATGTTGAAGGTGAAGGCGGTACCCTCGCCGAGCGCGCTGTCGACCGTGATGGCGCCTCCCATCAGTTCGACCAGCTGCTTGCAGATGGCCAGGCCAAGGCCGGTGCCGCCGTATTTGCGGGTGGTCGAGGGATCGGCCTGGGCGAAGGACTGGAACAGGTGCTGCTGCTGGTCGGCGCTCATGCCGATACCGCTGTCGCGCACTTCGAAGCGCAGTCCGAATTGCGGACCGTCGGCCAGCGCGATGGCAACTGCCACTTCGCCATGCTCGGTGAACTTGACGGCGTTGCCGAGCAGGTTGATGAGCACCTGGCGCAGGCGCAGCGAGTCGCCGTTGACGCATTGCGGCACACTCGCGCCGAGCAGGTAGCCCAGTTCGACGTCGCGCACCTGCGCCTGTTTGGCCACCAGTTCGATCACTTCTTCGAGTAGCTTGCGCAGGTCGAAATCGACTTCTTCGAGCGAGAGCTTGCCCGCTTCCATCTTGGAGAAGTCGAGGATATTGTTAATCAGTTCGATCAGGGTGCGCGAGGAATTCCAGGCCACGTCCACGCACTCGGCCTGGCGCTTGTTCAGGCTCATTTCCTTGAGCATGTCGAGCATGCCGACCACGCCGTTGAGCGGGGTGCGCACTTCGTGGCTGACGGTGGCGGCAAACTGCGCCTTCACCAGCGCCATGCTGACGGCGGCATCGCGCGAGTCCTTCAGTTCGGCTTCGCGCTGTTCGAGCACGTTCATCATCTTGTTGAAGGCGAGCGCCATGTCGATCAGGTCGCGCGGGCCGGCCGGGGCGGCGCGCATGCCCGATTCGCCCGCTTCGGCGCGCTGCATCAGGCGCGACAGCGCATGGAGCGGGTTGATCATGTGGCGCGTGAGCAGGCGCACGATGGCCAGCAGGATGCCTGCGAACGAGAGCGTGACGACCAGGTTACCCAGCAACAGCGACAGTGTGAGGCGGTTCAGGGTCACTTTGGAGATGGTCACGTGGACGTGGCCGAGCAACTGCTTGGGCGGCTCCTGCAGGTCGAACGGCGAGGCCAGGCCCTGGCCGCCGAATACCGGTGCGGTGAAGCGCCAGGCTTGCGCGGTTTCGCCGGCCAGCCGGGCCAGAGGGATGGGCGAGACGGGCAGGAGCGGTCCGGCCGGCGCGGCGCCAGGCTGGCTTTTCGAGAGCAAAACCTGGGACCGCGTGTCGCTGATCTGCACGCTGAGCACATCGGGGAAGGTGAGGGTGGTGGCGACGACGTCGTGGGCGTTTTCGGGCGAGTGATACAGCAGCGCCAGGGTGCTCTGGCGCGCCAGGTTGTCGGCGATGCGCTCGCCCTGCTCGAGGAAGTAGTCGCGCATGCGGGTGCGCGCTTCCCAGGAATTCATCAGCGAGGAAAACAGCGCCAGGCCAAGAATGGCGGCGGAAACGATGACTGTCAGTTGGCGGCGAAACCCCGTGCGGCGAAGAAAGTCATGGAACATCTACTCAGGGCTCCGGATAAATAAGGTCGAAGGTAGGCTGCCGCCGCCGGCCGCTGGGCAGGCCCCTGCCGGAGGCGGCTTGCAGGCCGGCGCGGCGCGGCGGGTCTTCGCGCCGGGAGGCGCCGGTCGGCACCATGGCGGCGTGGCTGCCGCTGTCGCAGCGCTCGGGCAGGCTGGCCGACCTCGGCGGATCTGGCGCGCGTTCGCCGGCGCCGATGGGGCCAGCAGCGGCGACAGCAGCGCGGACGCGCCACGTGGCATCCGCGGCCGTGGTCGGGTATGGAAAAAAAGTGTCGTCATTGCGTACAGCGGGGACGCGTGGTCCGGTTAATTTGTAAGCAGCCACGCATGTGGGCACACACCAGGCCGCAGTATACGTCACCGAAGTAGCCCGAAAGTAATAATTTTGAAAATCTAACAAAAAATCACGGTCAGGGTTCCGGATACAGGAATTGAAAGCCGCGCTGGAGCGCCGGGCCGGCCGCGATGCCCAGGTGGCTGGCGGTGCGCAGGTTCAGGCCGGCACAGACGTCGCGCAGGGGCAGCAGGCCGCGCTGGGGCGGCTCGTCCGTCATCAGGGCCATGGCAAGATTGCCGAGACTGCGTCCGAGTTCCGTGTTGTTGGGGTAGAGCGCGAACAGGGCGCCTTTCCTGACGTGCAGGAAGCTGCTGGAAAAGACCGGCACGGCGCGGTCCCACGCTTCGCGCAGCACCAGCGGCAGGATGGTGGTTTCGTCGACGGTAGTGGCATCGGTGGGCAGCCAGAGCGCATCGCGCCGGTTGTCGGCGGCGGCGAAGGCGCTCTGGTAGAGGCGCGCGGCGGCGGCCAGGTCGAGCGCTTCGAGCGGCGCCAGTTCGATGCCGTGCAGGCGGGCCGCCTCGCGCGCCAGCCGCAGCAGCCAGTCGTTTTGCTGCGGGTTGTAGACCACGATGACGCGGCGCACGCTTGGCGCGAGGCTGCGCAGGCGGGCAAACAGCAGGGCCGGGTCGGGACTGAGGCAGATGCCGGTATGGCGGTCGCCGTCGGGCAGCGAGGAAATGCCGCTGACCACCAGGCCGAGCGCGGGGTCGAGGGTTTCGGCGACCTTCAGGCCTTGGCGGCCGAGGGCGATGACCACGCGCACGCCCTGGCGCCGCAGTGCCGCGCCCAGTTCGGCCGTGTCGGGCGCGGGAGCGAGCGGCCAGGCTTGCACGCGCTGGCGCAACTGTTCTTCGATGCCGCCGATGATGTCGGTGAAGACTTTGCGTACGGGGTCGGCAAGGTCGGGAAACAATATGGCGACCGGGCGCGGCGCGCCAGGCTCGCTCGTCAACAGTGTTTGCGCGCGCAGCGGCCCATGCGGCGCAAGCGTCGCGGAGAGCGCGGCGCACAGGCGCAGCAGCAGTGCGCGCCGCTCGGGCGCGGTCGGCGCAAGCTTATCGATGGCGCGCCGTCCGGCCATGGCTGCGGCGGCGCGCTGGCGCCATTGCTGGATCGGACGGATGGGCCGCGCTGGAGTGTTGTCTCTTCATGTGATTATTCACACTGTTTCTTTGTGGAATATCTTAGCCGAGTTACGGCACCTTGGGTGTGCTGTCTTTACATCAACTGTGCTGGCGTGGCATTTAACAGACGTTTGATGCACATCAGAACGTGTTTTTCCAGGTGCGCAGGGCGGCGAAGGCGGCTTGCGGGGGCGCTCGCGGGTCGAGTTTGCCCAAGGCCACCAGATTGGCGACGATATCGGGATGGCGGTCGCGCAGGAAGGGGTTGGTGGCTTTTTCCAGGCCGATGGTCGAAGGCAGGGTCGGGATGCCGCGCTCGCGTTTGGCGCTTTCCAGCACGATGCGCTGCGCGATCAGCGGATTGGCCGGTTCGGCCGCGGCGGCGAAGCGCAGGTTGGACTGGGTGTATTCATGCGCGCAATAGACGGCGGTGTCGTCCGGCAGCGTGAGGTAGCGCGACAGGGAGACGCGCATCTGCTCTGGTGTGCCTTCGAACAGGCGCCCGCAGCCGCCGGCGAACAGGGTGTCGCCGCAGAACAGCCAGTGTTCGTCGGCGCGCTCGCGCAGGTAGGCGATGTGGCCGAGGGTGTGTCCCGGCACTTCCAGCACGCGCAGGGCCAGCGCCAGGCCGGGCACCTCGACCAGGTCGCCCTCGCCGAGCGGCACCTTGACCGTGGCGATGGCTTCGGCGCGCGGGCCGTACACTGGCACCGGAGCCTGCGCGAGCAGTCCCGGTACGCCACCAATGTGGTCAGCATGATGATGGGTGAGTAAAATGGCGGTGAGCGTGAGATGATGCGCGGCCAGGGCCGCGATGACGGGCGCGGCGTCGCCGGGGTCGACCACGGCGGCGTGCACGCCATCGTGGATCAGCCACAGGTAATTGTCCTTGAACGCGGGGACGGCGAGCACCCTCAAGGGGCGGTGCGTCGGATACGTCATAGTGAAGGTGTCGGCAAAGGGGTAGGCATGGATAGCGCGGCATCCGAAAAGTCCATTATAGCGCTCGATGACTGGCTGCAGACGCCGGCAGGCGCTTACGTGCGCGCGTGGGAACAGGCTTGTCTCGACGAGCTGACGGCCGATATCTTCGGCTACAACGCCGTGCAGATCGGCTTGCCGCAGATCGATGCGCTGGCCGCCAGCCGCATGCCCAACAAGTGGCAGGCGGCCACGCGCACGTCTTCGCGCGAGCAGGTGGCGCTGGGGGCGGGCAAGCGCCAGATCGCGGTGGCCCTCGATTTCGCCGAGCTGCCGTTCGCCTCGCAAAGCCTGGACCTGGTGGTCATGCCGCATGTGCTCGAATTCGCGGCCGAGCCGCACCAAGTGCTGCGCGAGGTCGAGCGGGTGCTCATTGCCGAGGGCCAGTTGATCATCTGCGGCTTCAATCCGGCCAGTTTGTGGGGCTTGCGTCAGGGGCTGACGCGGGCGAGGCGCTCGCCCTACCTGCCGGTGGCGGGGGAATTCATCTCTATGCCGCGTATGAAAGACTGGTTAAAATTGCTGAATCTGGGTGTGAGCCGCAGCCATTTCGGCTGCTACGCGCCGCCTTGCCGCACGGCGCAGTGGATCGAGCGCTATGCCTTCATGGAGCCGGCCGGGCGGCGCTGGTGGCCGTATCTGGGCGCGGTGTACATGGTGCATGCGATCAAGCGGGTCAAGGGCATGACCATGATCGGTCCTGCCTGGAACAGGAAATCGGCGACGGCGCCGCAGGCGGTGCCGGCCACTAACCGGAAGTAAAGACAGAGAAAGTCAGGATGAGCAAAGTAGAAATTTTTACCGACGGTGCGTGCAAGGGCAATCCGGGCACCGGCGGCTGGGGTGCCTTGCTGGTGGCCGACGGTCACGAGAAGGAAATCTGTGGCGGCGAACTGAACACCACCAACAACCGCATGGAGCTGCGCGCCGTGATCGAGGCGCTGAGCATTCTCACGCGTCCGTGCGAAGTGGTGCTGCACACCGACAGCCAGTATGTACAGAAGGGGATTTCAGAATGGATCCACGGCTGGAAGGCGCGCGGCTGGAAAACCGCGGCCAGGGAGCCGGTCAAGAACGAAGACTTGTGGAAGGCGCTCGATCTGGCGCAGGCGCAGCACGCGGTGGAGTGGAAATGGGTGCGCGGACACAATGGCCACCCGGGCAACGAACGGGCCGACGTGCTGGCCAACCGGGGGGTGGAGACGGTCCGCCGCTGAGCGGGCCTGCACTTTGTTATACTGCGCGCCTTGTTTCACTCTTCACTCAGACTGCCATGCGCCAAATTGTCCTCGATACCGAAACCACCGGCCTGAACCCGCGCACGGGCGACAGGGTCATCGAGGTCGGCTGCGTCGAATTGGTCAACCGTATGCTGACGGGGAATAATTTCCACCGTTACATCAATCCTGACCGCGATTCGGAAGAGGGCGCGCTGGCGGTGCACGGCCTGACCACGGAATTCTTGCGCGACAAACCGAGGTTTGCCGAGATCGCCCAGGAGTTGCGCGAGTACATACAGGGCGCCGAGGTCATTATCCACAATGCGCCCTTCGATCTGGGCTTCCTGAACAATGAATTCAAGCTGCTCGGGCTGCCTACGTTCACCGAGCATTGCAGCGGGGTGATCGATACCCTGGTCAATGCCAAGGAAATGCATCCGGGCAAACGCAACTCCCTCGATGCGCTGTGCGACCGCTATGGCGTGTCGAACGCCCACCGCAAGCTGCACGGCGCGCTGCTCGATGCCGAGTTGCTGGCCGATGTGTACCTGTCGATGACGCGCGGGCAGAACAGCCTGTCGATGGATGTGGAGGACGAGTCGGCCGGCGGCGGCGGCATGCTGGAAGCGGTGGCGCTGGCCGAAGTGATCGTGCTGGCCGCCAGCGCGGACGAGCTGGCCGAGCATGACAGCGTGCTGGGCGGCCTGGACAAGGCGGTCAAAGGAAACTGTATTTGGAGAAATTACGCAGAAGCGTGACGTTTTGCGAAACGTATGTCATAATACGCCCCGCTTCGGGAGGTTAGCTCAGGGGTAGAGCACTGCATTCACACTGCAGGGGTCGCAAGTTCGAAACTTGCACTTCCCACCAAGAATATTAATCAAATCAAGGGCTTACAATCACCGGTTGTAGGCCCTTTTTGTTTGGTATGAAAAAAATATGAAAAATGATTCTGGACGATATCGGACGAGCCTGGATGTTGGGTGCATGTGCCGCTGTCATCCTGACTGTATTGAGCGCGATGGCCAATTCATAAGTTCGCTACTCCATCGGTCATCGACGGTGTCCGCGTTGGCGGTTTTTCCTCGTTGTCACAAGACTTAGGAGTCTGCGCGGCAGAACAGATGCGATCCAAATGGTGACGAGGTAAACTAGTCAAATGACGACGAGCTACCTTCCGTACGATCAGCATCAGCAGATGCTGCTTCCCCATGCTTTGCAAGACTGGCTCCTCGAGGGCCACCTTGCCTACTTCATCAGCGACACGGTCGACTCGCTTGATCTGTCGGCCTTTCACGCGCGATATGCAGGCGGCGGCCCGCGCAATCAGCCATTTAATCCGGCGATGATGGTCAAGGTACTTGTCTACGGTTATGCAACCAGTGTGTTCTCATTATAGTGGATCCACATTTTGAGACAGTGGCCACGGGGTAGTTTAAGCTATCGTCCTTGAAAGGATGACAGCAAATGGGTGAAGCAAAAAAGCGCAAGGTACACACGGCCGAGTTTAAGGCGAAGGTCGGCCTGGAGGCGGTTCGCGGGGTCAAGACAATCAGCGAGATCGCGCAGTCATACGCCGTGCATCCGCAACTGGTCGGGCAGTGGAAGAAGGAAATTCTTGAGTCCGCAGGGGCGCTGTTCGAGGGTAAGCGCGGGCCCAAGCCGGCCGAGGACAAGGGCGACGAAGAGCGGCTGTATGGCGAGATCGGGCGGCTGAAGATGGAAGTCGATTGGCTCAAAAAAAAGTTGGGGGTGTGAGCCAGGAAGCCAGGATGAACTGGATCGACGGCGCCGAGGAACTGCCTCTGAGCCGACAGTGCGAGCTGGCCGAAGTGCCGCGCGCGACGGTGTACCGGCGACTGACTGCCAAGGTGCCGGAAGATGCTGGTGCCGAGGACTTGCTGTTGTGCCGGCTGATCGACGAGCAATACACGAACCGGCCGTTCTACGGCAGCCGGCGCATGGTGGTGTTCCTGCGCGCGGCGGGCCACGTCGTCAACCGCAAGCGCGTGCAGCGACTGATGCGCCGCATGGGGCTGGCCGGGATGGCGCCGGGGCCGAACACGAGCAAGGCTCATCCAGAGCACAAGGTGTATCCGTATCTGTTGCGGGGCGTGCCGGTGACGCGGCCCAACCACGTGTGGTCGACAGATATCACCTACATCCGGTTGGCGCGGGGATTCGCCTACCTGGTGACGGTAATCGATTGGTACAGCCGCAAGGTCCTGTCCTGGCGGCTCAGCAACAGCATGGATGCGTCGTTCTGTGTGGACTGCCTGGAGGACGCCCTACGCGAGCATGGCAAGCCCGAGGTGTTCAACAGCGATCAGGGTTCGCAGTTCACGAGCAAGGCGTTCACGGACGTGCTCAAGCGCGAACGGGTGGACATCAGCATGGACGGGAGAGGGCGGGCCCTGGACAACATCTTCGTCGAGCGCCTGTGGCGCAACGTGAAGTACGAGGACGTGTACCTGAAGGGCTACGCCAACATGGCCGAGCTGATGGTGGGATTGGCCCAGTACTTCGCGTTCTACAACGCGGAGCGTCCTCACCAGTCCCTTGGCTACGAGACGCCCGCCAGCGTCTATCGCAGCGGGACCGGCGGCGGAGCGCTGATCGTCGACAAGTATGGCGACGCCGAGGCGGTCGTTGAGGGAACGGTGTGCGGGTAGAAAGCCCTGCCGGGGGCGGCCACTGGAGGATGATGCCCTCCAGCGGCATGATTAGAGAATCACGGGGCAGCGCCGACCAGCTGCAGCGGTGGAAACGGACACAGCTTAAACTTGCTGAATAATTGTCTTGACCGATGGGTCCACTTTACATCACGCAAGTTGGCCAGAAAGCTGCATGAGGACGTGGCCTTGCGCATGCTCGCTGCTGACAATTACCCGGCGCATCGAACGATTTGCGATTTCCGCGCGTTCCACTTGAAGGAACTGTCGAACCTGTTCGTCCAGGTAGTGAAGATAGACGCGCCTCGCATGCTCGGCGCAAACCTGTCTGCCGCGCAGACTCCTAGCACTCATGTAACATCATCCACCTCGTCGCCATTCGTCGCTGCTCCATCCATGAATCGAGGACGACAGCATACGCTATTGCCGCGCCAAGCTCTACGTGAACTCAGGCAAAGCGACGATCGATCACGCGCTTGAGCTTTCCCGAGCGGGGATTGATTTCCAGCGCCGTCGCATCCACCCATTCTATGTCGATGGGCAGGATCTTGCCTTGCGCCAGCAATTGACCATACATGGGGCGATGCTCGTAGATCGCAGCGATGATCTGCGCGCTGAGCGCCGGATCGGCATTGCGATTGCCGATCCGCAGTATCAACCCATCCTTTCCGTCACGATGGATGGTCAGCAATTGAAAATCGCAGGCGCCCTGGCAAGCCGGAAACGACGCCAGTACCGACCTTACATCTTCCGGATACAGCGTGACCGGGCCGACCCTGGCCGATTCATCGGAACGTCCCCGTAACAGAAACTTGCGATGCGCCGTACCGTGGGCATCGACCCACCTGGCCCTGTCACCGACCGGATAGCGCAGGATCGGCATCAAATGGCGCCGCAGGGCCGTGACCACGGCCAGCCCTTCGATGCCCGGCGCGACGATGGGCGAGCCCGTTTCTTCATCGATAATTTCGAACAGCGCATCATCATCGTAGCAGCGAAATTCATTGGGGCCGCATGAAAGATCGGCGAATCCCAGCAATCCGGCATCGGTGCTCGCATAACCGATGGAGCGGATCTCGACGCCTGGAAAGCATGCTTCCAACCTGGCGCGCTGATCGGGATACATGGCTTCGCCGGCAAACAGGATCAATCTGACCGTCGACGCGGCTGGATCGCCCCCCACCTTGTCAATGTAATCTACCAGACTCATCATTGTGGTCGGCACGCCGGCCAAGACCGTGGCCTTCAATTCCGTGATAATGCGATAGACATCGTCGGGTGTCGTGGCGCCCGCAATCGGGAGTTGCATGACCCGCTTGGGGCACTCTTCGAGCGCCTTGTGGGTAAACAAGAACGATCCATACAATTCGCCGACATAAAACAGATTGGCGACCCGGTCGCCATCCTGCAGACCTCCCAGCGCCAGTCCGCGGGAAAAGGCTGTGACAAACACATTCCAGTCAGTCCGGCTGAACACCGAGAACTTGGGGTTGCCGGTGGTTCCGCCACTCTTCAAGACGATGCCATCGTGCATCGGCCCCGTCAGCAATTGCCCACCCTCCAGACGGTTGGCTTCCCAAAACGCTTGCTGGCTCAACACGGGCAACTGTTCGATCGCGTGTATCGTTTCCGGCAATGCGCGGTAAAGATCGCCATAAAATGGCGAATTTTTCCGGGCAAACGCGATCAGTGAGGGAAGTATTTCCCGGCTAATTTCCATGCTCATCAACGCGCTCTCCGGTCCAGCACACGAATCAATTTTCCGCTTCCCGCAGTCCTGTGGAATTCATCGATTCCCACCGCTTGCACTTCAAACAGCAGCGTTTCATCGGTCAGCACGGCTTCCTGCAAATCCATGTAGTTTTCCAGGAAAATCTCTCGGCAACGCAGCGCTGGCAAGCGCTCCGAATCGGAAATCACCAAGATGACCTTTTCCTTGATCTCGGCTTGCGCCAGGATCAGCTGCGCTTCGCCCGCATAGGCGAAGTGCGTCGCCAGGATACGGATGAATTCCTGATAATTGAGGAAAGTGGAACCGATCCGACAAATATCCCCCGTCCGTCCCAGCAGTCGAAAGCGCGGCGCGGCCCTGCCGCAGGCGCAAATGCCATCCGGATCGGCGATCCAGTGGCCGACATCGCCGATTTCGTAGCGCAATGGCTTATTGACCGACAACATGCGCGGCGTGAAAACCAATCGGCCGACTTCCTCGCCTTGCACCGCTCGATCTTCATCCATTTTCAATATTTCGAGGTATTGAAGCTGTTGCTGAAGATGGTGGACGCCGCCATCGCTATGTTCGCACTGGAAGCCGATCGGACCGATATCGACGCTGCCATAGGCGGCCGAGCGTATCACATCGACCTGGAAGGACTGGTGCAGATAATGTCGCTGGGCGGGACTGAAATGTTCTCCGCCATAATAGATCTTCTTGACTCCCCGATAGGCGGAGAGAATGTCAGCTTCCTTTTCAAACAGTTGCAGAATATACGATGGCATGCCGAGCAAGACATTCACCTTGTTCTTGACGATTTCCTGGGCGACCATGCGGGTATCGCCATGGGCCGCCATGGGGAACTGGATGGCGCCCAACTGTTCGAGTGCCGAAAAAAAGCTGATGAAGCCACCGTAGAGCCCCCCGCCAAAGAACAGATTCATCGCCCGGTCGCCGAGCGGATCAAAGCCCGCCGCGTACAAACCCTCGGCACCGAGCCGGATATGCTCATGGTATTGCTGGTAGCTGAACGTCGACAGTTTTGGTTCGCCCGTGCTACCGCCCGACTTGAAGAAAAGATGGGCTTGGGCAGGATCGGCCGGCACCGACTGGAACTGCTCCTTGGCGGTCATGGCCGGAACCGGGTCCCACTGCAGCGGAGGGAATTTTCTCAACTCATCGAAATTGGAAATCCCCTGCGCTTCATGGGGCAACTGCAAGCTCACTCTGCGGCAATAGCGTTGCAACGCATAGACACCGTCATGCGGCTCGCCGGGGTATCCTCCCGTCATTTCGCCAATACGCCGGATACGGATCGCCCCCGCACGCAAGAAAGAGCGCGACAGCGGATGCATTTCCGAGAGTTTGCAACAGATCGCCACTGTTTGCAGATAGTTGCGCATGGGCCGCAAGACCCGGATGATGTCGGTGCGCGGCAAGGGCTTGACCCAGATGCTGCGGTACAGCGGCGATGCCGCCAGCGCCGCATGGTCGTCGATGTAAATGCGCCACCCGCCATCTGGTGCTTCGATGAGGCGAGCATTGCCGAGGCACGCTTCGAGCCTGTGACACTCGCTGACCAAAGCAATTTCGCCGGCACTGGCGGTATCGGGCAACTGGCGTGGCAGTTCGTGCGCCACCAAGGTCAAGGCATCGGCAAGCCGCTCGCCAAAGCGCTGCAATTCATTCCAGTCCGACGTGTCGAGATAGACGCATTGCGGACTGGAACAGGCTTGCTGTTCCATCAGGCAGCATTCCATGGCGAGTTGTTTCAGGGTATGGGGATCCTGGGCAGCTTCCATGGAAAGAAATGCCAACGATATCTTGTGTCCCCACTCGACGATGCGCACGCTGGCAGGGGCCATGGCGCGTATCGATTGAATCGACTCCTCACCGCCCCAGGCGGCAATGCCATCGGCCCCGGCAAATACCGGCTCCAACAGATCTTTTCGCTTCGACGACATTGTCGCCACGATGATGAATTTCTCAAGCTGGGCGCTCGGATCGCACTTGCCCAAGGCATGTAACAAGATCTGGGGGAAGGAACTCTCTTGCGGACTCGTCTTGAGAAAGTTAAGATTTCCAGAAAGCAATCCTTCGAGCACGCTCATCGGCCCGACCGTGAAGGCATTTTGCGGTGAGATGTGGACCAGGAAACCCAACGGCGCCCACGCTTCGAAGATCGCATCGTCGAATTGGGTGCGGCAAGCGAGCAAGGGATTGCTGGAACCGAGTTCACGGATCAGCTTCTTTTCCAGATTCTCACGGCGCAAGACATCGGCTATTTCAAGCAAGGCCAGACCGATTTCGTCCGACGTCAATTGACCGGTGCCAGACAAGCAGTTCTTCAATTCGGTAAAAATAGCCGATTTTTCCCTGATATTTTTCCCGAGTAAATCCCCGGCTGCCAGCACCGTCTCGATATCGAGTTCGCACGCCATTTGCCGGGCCACCAACGATTGTATATCGCCGATCCTGCTGGCCAGTTCTTGATCGCCGATCCACTCGCCTTGCCAGAGGTGTTGCTTGTTCATATTTTCCATGATTACCGCCTCAACAGTTCAGCCGCCGCAATGGCGCAGCTTTTATTTTTACTTGTTCCAGCCCGTCCGTGAATGACGAAATACGGCCGCTCATTTCCGCAAGCACAGGATTCGCCGGGATACAGCGTCGCCATGTCGCCCATCAAGACACTCTGGGCAGGCACTGAGGTGATGTAGGGCGTGAGAAATTGCAGGAAGCCCGCTTCAGCGAATTTCCTTGGTTTCAGGGTACGCACATCGCGGATGATCACCTGCGACCAGACCGGAACATGAAATTGGTGGTGTGCGCACTCCGCGTACGGGACGGCATGCTCGACCGAGCCGAAGCTGTCGCGGATACGCAGGTCGGGAATGCCAAGCTGCTCGTGAATGCGGGCGTACAGATCGTGTTTGGCGATCGCCTGGTCGGCATTGCCTTTCCATCCACCGCCGAGGAATACCAGCGAATCGGCGGAGAGTTTGAGCGGCGGCAAGCCCAGCTCGCGCATCCGCTTCAGTGTAAAAAACAGAAATGCCGGGAAACCGAAAATGCGTACTGGAAGACCTTCTGCGGCGTACTGTTGCAGCTTTTCGATGCAACCAAAAACATCGAACTCGTGCGAAGCGCCGCCGGTCGCCGTTGTTGGCGCGCCGGTCCTGCGCAAAGCATAAAATGCCGATGCAACGGGTGCATACTTGCACAGGAAATTGTCGGTGTGGGCCGTTCCCAGTTGCGAATCCGATGCGGTTTCATACGAATACAGCAGATAGTTGGTCTTGACATCCGGCGTGTTCCAGCCAAAGTGCTCGAAGACCGCGTCGATCATCTTTTGCCCGGCGCTCAATGACCAGGCATCAAACGAGACTTGCGACTTTTGACCGGTGGTTCCGGAAGAAGTCAGGTGCAGCTTGATGTCATCGCGCGCAACCGAAAGAAGTTCGTGCGACTTGAAAAACGTCGCCGGAACAAAGGGGATGCTCGCCAGGTCATCGATCGAGGTTAGCGTGGCGGCATCAAATTGTTTCATTTCCAGCAATTTCCGATAAAATGGCGATTGCTCCTGGTGCCAGTTGATATTTTCCTTCATGGCATCGACAAACATCGATTCCTGCGCGGCGGAGGAAGCGAAGGGATGGCGTTGTTCGCAAACGCCCTGGACCGCGTGCATAGTCTTGATATTCATATTTCCCTAAATTCCCGATAAAATGCGGTGGCCAGTGATATCGTCAACAACCCGAGCGCGAGACATATCGTCATTTTTGTCAAATCGATTTTTTCAATCAAGCTTCCCACCATCAACATCGATATCGGCAAGGCGCCAATACTGATCGTATTGACCCAGCTCATGACCACGGGGACATCGGCTGGCGCCGGCCGCGATTGAAACAGCGTCAATAGCGACACATTGACGACGGCCAGTGCCAGCCCCAAGCCAGCCAGTGCCAGGCAAGCCAATACGGGATTGTGGTTCAAGCCAAAGAAAAGGTAGAGCAGGGACACGGCGCTCAAGCCGGCGATCGCCCGCTTGCCCCTGTTGAGCGGAAATTCCGCGACCGA
The DNA here is from genome assembly GCF_015689335.1 of Massilia antarctica. Classification (GTDB taxonomy): domain Bacteria; phylum Pseudomonadota; class Gammaproteobacteria; order Burkholderiales; family Burkholderiaceae_D; genus Telluria_A; species Telluria_A antarctica. The sequence goes on from NZ_CP065053.1 coordinate 5,168,838, forward strand.
AAGCAACAAACTTCCCGCCACCATCCCCACGCCGATCGACACCTCGAAGGCGGCCAGCATGGCAAGATTGCCGGCGAATCGGGTCTGGACAAACAAGGGGAGCAAGGCCATCAAGGGTGTCAGCGCAAGATTCATCAGGAAAAATGCCGACAACATGAAGCGTATCAAGGGATCGGCAAACATCGACCGCCCGGGTATCGCTGGCGCCATGTCGGCATTCGCCGGCTCCGATTCGACCGTTTCCGGATCGGCAGGATCGAGCCGGATTCCCCCTTCCAGCCCTGCCGCCAGCAAATAGCTAAGCCCATTCAATACAAGCAGACCCGACAAACCAAGCCAAGGATAGAGCAGGGCGGAAATCGCTGGCCCGACTACCGTCCCCAGGGAAAAGCAGGAATCGACCATGGCGGTCAACTGTGGGACCAGTTCCTTTTTTGGCATGAGCCCGGGCAGCGTAAAGACAGCGATATTGAACAGCGCGCCAAGCAAATTTGAAACAAACGTCAGGATAAATAGCGTGGTCAGCGAATGGTGCTTGAAATAGGCGAGCCACAACAGTCCGACCAGCAAGAAGATCATGCCCCTTAATACGTCGGTATGTATCAGTGTCCTCAGGACGCCGATTCTTTGCACCAGCTTGCCCCCACTGCTGGCCAGCAACAGATGGGGAAGCGCGCCTATCGCCAGGAACCACGGTATCATTTGTATGGATTGCTCCTGCGAAATAACCCAGACCAGGCCGAGGGTCATCATCTTGTCGCAGATTTGTGAAATGAATTGCCCGACGAAAAGCCTGGATGAATTCTGGTCCTTGAATACTGCCATTGAAAATTTCATGATAATCCTGTCACGCTGCGCACGCCGGTTCCGGCTCCAGCGAATTTTTTTTCCAGAGTTGCAGATACTGGTTCAAATATTCGCGATTAATGCCTTCCAGGCGGATATTTCTGAAATTCAGTATTTCATAAGATCGGCTGAATATGACGAAATCATAGCGCTGCGCGCCAATCAAATGCATGGCGGGGAAATAGGCGCAGGGAATGAAACCGGCTTGCATTGCGATTTCTATTTTCTCCGACTCATCGGCGCGAATAATGAATTCGATATAGCGCACACCCAGGTCTTGCAAGATTACCGATGCCTTTTCCACGATATCGGCGAATCCTGCATTGCACAAATCGTGAATGCCGATCAACACGCAATGTTTGTCCGTCTGTGAAAAATAACAGAAAACCTCCACGTCCTGATCGGCCGAGCTGATCAGCAGATTGGGTTCTTGAAACGGGAAAAAAGTATGGTGGTCTTGCGCCACCAGCGTGTTCTTGCCCTCGTCAAAACGGCGCTTGGTCAGGCGCGGTGCATGGATCAATTCGAGTTCCAGCGCGGAGCGTGCGCGCGAGAAATTTTCGGCGCTGGTATGGGGAATCCAATCGTCGGGAATCGCGGGCAAGCCGCATTCGCGCCGGACTATTTCAAAAAGGGGACGCAGACGTGGATGCAGGGCAAAATCGGTAAAGCGCGAATCGAACGCGCTTTTCGTAAATAATGCCGTAAGGCAATGCGTTTCATACCCGCTCGTCTTGTGAACATTTGGGAAAATTCCCAGTTTTCGGTAGCCCAGATTCGCCGTCAATTTTTGCGGTGCCGAAGAAACCGTTCTGGTTGTGGCGTAGACGACTTCGACATGTGCGATGGCGCGCAATTGCGCATAGCCGAATTCCATCATCCGTTCCGTCAAATTCTGTCCGCGACAGTCATTTTCAATGACTGCGCCAAAGACTTTGGCAAGCCCGGTGAGCGTGTGCTGATAGACGACGGAACCAACAATTCGGTCATCGATGGACGCCACAATCCAGTAATAGTCATCCCGCCCGAGCGCAGCGCGCAGTCGCGCCGTCTCCGACATCATTGGATCACTGTAATCACCTTGGTAGACGCTTTGGTAGAGGTCGACGATCTGAGCGGCATCTCGTGGAATGGCTTTTCTTAAGGTAATATATTTTTTCATAATAGTATTATTTTTTTTGAAAGTGTATTATCTTATTGGAATGACGCCGTTTTATCGGCGGGCAAGTTAATCATGGCGCCGAATTCTATATAAGGCAATATTGAAAGTCAAGCAGGGAGATATAAAAGCTTGGTGACGAGGAAGAAAATATGAGGCCGGTGCCAATTGATTAGTCAAGATGGACAACGAGATCAAGCGGAAAATTGTCATCAATTTGTAATGCAAATGCAATAAGCATTAAATTTTCCACGGATCTGGTTTTTCTTGAAACAGCGAGAGCGACGCGCCGCTTCGCTCTGGCAAACCATTTGATACCTTGCCAGTCGATAAACGCGGGGCTCTCGACATAATGTGACGCTTTCATGACCGACATGCAGCGCTTTGGGCGGCAAGCTTTGGAGGCAAAGCGTTCACCTGACAAGGCTCCTGCCGGCGTCGTCGCCGTCGTGTCAATGTTTTACGTCGCGCAGGCGTCTTCGGCACGTCAAATAAATTTGCGAACGACCGTACTAAATTATGCTATTCTCGTATCGATCCACCCGGCGGCGGGCCAACGCCGCCGGGCACAGACCATTCATCCCATACCAGGAGAGACACATGCCAGACCGCCCGCACGGGCTTGGCCAAATCGTGGAAGGGCGCCTTCAACATGATCCCACGGCGCCACGCTGGGCGGCCATGTGCTGCGGGCGGCCATCGCGCGCGCCAACATCGAGCCGGGTGAAGTTGAGGATGTGCTGATCGGCTGCGCCAACCCGGAGGGCGCGACCGGCGCCACCATCCGCGTCAGATCGCGCTGCGGCCAGCGCGTCACCTTCATCCCCGAAGTGAAGGCGGAAGATAGGCGATTCAAGCGCATGAACCACCGTATCGCGGCTGCCATTTTGCCGTCGCGCCACGAAACCGGCTCATGGCACGTCGCTGCGACCTGAAAACTTTCCGATGGCACAGAGACATCATGCGGCCGTGCTTGGACAAGGTGTCAACACGTCAACCATGTGGTCGCAACCCGGCCCTTGGTGGCGCACCTGTCCCGCATGAGCGCCGCTGACGGGTCTTGGCCCACGTCTTGCCGGCCCCACAACGGCGGCCCGCGGGGGCCCAATGCCGTTTCGAGTTGAACTTGACTTCGGCTACTATGTGGCCTACTGCTGTGAATGCCTGATTCCCCCTGATTGTATGATGCAAGGGGCCCGGAGCAGGGGCAAGGGCGGGTGCAGCCCGGCGAAGCGAACCCTTGACGCTGCCAAGTACGCGGTCATGAAACAATTGCGACTCGAATATCCCCTCACCGTACTGTGTCGCGTCTTTGACGTTTCGCGCAGCGGGTTCTATGCGTGGGCGGACGGCAAGCTATCGCAGCGCGCGCAGGACGACGCGCGCCTGAAGGTCGCCATCGAAGCCATCCATGCGCAGAGCCGCCAGACGTATGGCCCGCTACGCATGCAGCCGGAACTGGAAGCGCAAGGCTTTCCAGCGGGGTGGGACCGCATTGTCCGACTGCGCCGCGAGCTCGCCTTGCGCTGCAAGCAGAAGCGGAAATTCAAGGCCACCACCAATTCGAACCATGACCTGCCGGTGGCCGACAATTTGCTCAACCAGAGCTTCGCACCGACCCGCCCGAACGAAGCCTGGGTGACGGATATCACCTACGTAGCCACCGGCGAGGGCTGGCTCTACCTGGCAGGTATCAAGGACGTCTTCACCTGCGAGTTGGTGGGCTACGCGATGGGCGAACGCATGACGCAAACGCTGACGGCAACGGCGCTATGGAGGCCGTGCGCAACAAGCGCCCCGCGCCCGGTCTGATTCATCAGTCCGACCGTGGCAGCCAGTACTGCGTTCATGACTATCAAAAACTGGTGAAGCAATTCGGCATGCAGGCATCCATGTCGCGCAGAGGAAATTGCTACGACAACGTGCCGATGGAAAGCTTCTGGGGCAGCCTGAAAAACGAGCTGGTGCACCATCAGCGCTACGCGACAAGGGCCGATGCACGGGCGGCGATACAGGAATATATCGACAGCTGCTATAACCGCCAGCGGCGCCACTCGCGCCTCGCCAATGTTCCACCGGCGCTGTTTGCTGAAAAATTCAGCAAACAGCAACAGGCGTGGCGGTCAGATGGTCGACGCGAGCATCGTGCAGACGCCGAAGCGATCGATGAGCAAAAAGGAAAAGGCGCTCGTTGGAGAAGGTGCCATGCCAATCGAGTGGACACCTGCGCAGCGCCGGCAGAAAGATATGGACGCGCGCTTGACCAAGAAACATGGCAAGTCCTACTTCGGCTACAAGGTATCGGCCAACGCAGACAAGCGTTACAAGCTGGTACGCAAGATCAAGGTCAGCACGGCCAACGAGCATGACACCCTTCATTTCGAGGAGGTGCGCGACCCAATCCACCCAAGTTAGCATTTAATGTGCAATTAGATGATTTATATTTAATATAGGCATAAAAACACTTGACATCAGTTTGGAAGCGCGGCCGGCAGTGTGAATTTTTGCTTCCACTGCTCGCCATGTCCGTTCTGACCACCTTGTTTCAAGACTTCGCCGCCCGACTATGCTCGACAGAATTTCTCAACGACGCACGCCATTCCGATCATCCGACTGCGTTTTCACGCTGTCGCAAATTGCCGTTGCCCACGCTGGTTGCCATCATGCTGACGGGCATGCGCATGAGCATCCAAGCCGAGTTGGACACCTTCTTCGCGCATTTGCGTCACCAAGCTCAGTTGGTCCACGAGGTGTCCGAACAGGCGTTCTCTCAAGCACGCGCCAAGCTGTCGCTGACGGCTATCCCCCGGCTCAACGACTGGCTGATCGCGCGCGCCGAGCAGGATCGGTTAGTGCCGCGCTGGCGCGGTCTTCGCCTGGTCGCAGCCGATGCCTCGACGCTACGTTTCGGTCTGCGCGCTAGTCATGTCAAACGCGCCGCCCTTGCCGATCAAATCCTGTTCGGCCTGTTTCTGCCGGGTCCCGACCTGATGCTCGCCGCCTCCCTGCACAGCGTCCACGAGCGCGGCGAACGGCAGTTTCTGTTTGAACATCTCGACCGGCTTTCCCCGGACGATTTGCTGCTGCTCGATCGCGGCTATCCCTGCCGCTGGCTGGTGGCAGTGTTGAACCAGCGCGCCATCAAGTTCTGCATGCGTGTCGACAACGACAGCGGCTTCGCCTGCGTACGCGATTTCATGCGCTCAAGCGCGAACGAGCGGATCGTCATACTGCGCGCGCCAGACAAGCAGGACGCGATCGACTATGAGTGCCCGCGCAAGCCGCAGCGCGTGCGTCTGGTGCGCAACGTCTCGCCGACTGGCGCGCAGCGCGTTCTGATGACCAACCTGTTCGACGACAAGCTCTACCCGGCTGATTGCTTCGGCGAGCTTTACCACCAGCGCTGGGGCATCGAGGAAACATTCAAACGGCTCAAGCATCGCCTCAATTTGGAACACGTCACAGGATTGACCCAGCAAGCCGTAGCCCAAGATGTTGCCGCCAAAATCGTCTGCGACAATCTGCAGGCCTTGGTTGCGCTGACCGCCCATGCCGACGCCGAATTGCCCGCGAACAAACGCATCAACCACGCCTACGCCCACACCGCGCTCAAGCCGTTGATGCCCATCCTGCTGCTTGGAAGCGTGATCGGACGGAAGATCGGAGCACTGCTACGGGGCGTGCTTGGCTTGATCGCTGGACGGACCTATCGACATCGGGAAAATCTCTCGAAACCACGCAAGCAAGGCCCCAAACCGCACAAGGCAATGAGTCAGAAAAATTGCTGAAATGGCTTAACTTGGGTGGATTGGTGCGCGACCCCTCGCATACTAATCGCAACGTTGGCGGATAAGGGCTACGTCGATGGCGCGCGCGAGGACAGGTTGACACAGCAGGGATGGCGCATGCACATCCAGCGCAAAGGAAGCAAGGACAAGCCAATTTCGGAAACCCAAAAGCGGCGCAATACGCGCATCGCCAAGACCGCGCCCGGATCGAGCATGTGTTTGCCGGCCTGGCCGAGATGGGCTGCAAGAGCCTGCGCATGATCGGGATGGCGCGCGCCACGGAGCAGCTCAATTGGAAGGTCGCTCCTTACAATTTGCGGCGCCTGATCTATTTGAAGGAGGCCAAGGTCGAGGCGTTCTGACGCCCGCAGTCCGTCCGGACTGCGCAAAATGAGGTTCAGCGCCCATCAAATGGGCGGGAAGCAGCTCGATCTGACATTAAAAAACGCATCTGCCGGCATCGCGATCGGCGATTACGCGGAATTTACCGGTAATTCGAGGTGCCCCTCAGTTCACCTATTTCTTACCCATCTCCCCCATACGACGACGTATGAAATCCGCCGGGCTTTCTTTACTATTGGGGGAAGGAGACTTTGAAGAAGGTTTGTTAATTTCGGAAACCTCTTTCCGTAACGCGTCAGCACGCTCCTTGCGCTCATCCTTGGAATTGCTTTTCATAGTCATTTCCCCCTTCGTTGTCGCGTTAGTGCCCAGAATTCAGACTCTCAATTTGCGCGTGCAACTGCTGCGCACGACTGTAGCCTGATTTGTCTACCTGTTGCAAACCAGCAGCAGTCAGGAAATTGAGTCCATTTTCACGATGTTGGCGCGTTTCCGGCGTCTTGCTGTAAATTTGGCTACGAATACTTCCGTTTGCCTGGGTTAGCGGCCCCAAATCGCGGAATGATGGCTTGTTATCGAAATAAACCTCCTGATACCAATGGTCATCCTCCAGGTTTTGCCAACTCAGGTAGCCACCGGGCAACACTTCTCTGGGTGCAGTGATCGCTCCTGTATAACTATAGCGCACCCCAGCCACCTTCATAGGATCGAAAAAATGCGGTGTGTAGAAGTCAGATACGGTGATGCCATTAACCGTATAGGCATAAGCCGCGGCTTCGGACGCATCACAAGGCTCGACGAGGAATAGCACGCGCCCTTGCTTTGGCTTAGGCGACTGGCCAGCAATGACCCGATTGCCGTTAGGATCGCACAGCATTTCTATGCATTCGTGGCTTGCCGTCAGGGACCAAGCAGCGGAGTGTTGAACCAATGCGAAAGGCGAGCCGTTCTTATCAAGATGGATGCCTGCTGCGCCTGGGGTATGGATGTCGTCCCGAACGATGATGGGCCAGTAGTCTGCAGGAACGTCCTCCAAGTCGGCGAAGGAATCAACAGTGGCATTTACCTCCCAGATCGGAGAGAGATCGCGAATGACTTGTTTTTGCAATGCAGAACTAACTTTCAGGAGTTCCTTCACCTTTACATTCTTTGTCTCCGATACCATTGCCAAATGAATAATCTGTGCGCTCGAACTCATCATGCCCCCCAGTCAGTAAATGTAATAAAAAATCAATTGTGTGGCCGGTGCCACATTTCAGTATAGCCCCGCGAAATGCTAGGAATCTCTTCAATTCTCACGTCCTTGGCGGCCCACAGTACATACTTCGAGTCATCGAGGTTATGCCGCAGTCTTGATAATTGATGGGATTGCTACCGTCATGTGGGAAGTAAAGGATATTGAAAATAGCGGGCTGAGGAGATCTTTGGGGAGGTTCCCAATCAAGTCATTGACTTTATGGGTGGCTCAGCGGCCTGCAAAGCCGTTGAAATACGCATAGCATCGTCTTCAATGTTGGAAAAACAACCACTTCGCTTATTTGTAACTCGTTAAGCAAGGCGTTGTATGACACGACACTCGAGATACGTTCAAACAACACCCGGCTGCGATGATTTCCCGATTGTCTGACCTGCACGCCCATCGCCGTCTCGGAGCGCACTTCAGGCTCAACCGGCAGCGTCGGCCGCAGCGAACGCATGAACGCACGCAGCTGGCTCAGCCCGCCCTGGCAACCGCGCTCGGCGATCTCACGGTGCAACACACTCGCCGGTATCCAGTTCGGCTGCGCCGCCGCCTGCCGCTTCCGCAGATAGGCCTCGTATGGCGCCAGCTTGCTTGGCCTTTTTACCTTGCGTTCGTATTTCGGTACCGACATCAAAGCCAAGTGCCGCCGCACAGTGTTTACCGCACAGCCCACCTCGGCGGCGATCCGCCGCAGACGCAACCCATGCTTGCTCAATAACTGAATTTCCACGCACACCTCGTTGGGTTTCAAGGCTGCTCCGCAAAGCAGCCATCTTCTCAAATCGGTGTATCAGTTTTCAATCGCTGCCGTGTATCAGTTTACAAGCGCTGCTGACAGCGAGGCGCTGCAAGTTGTAGGCAGCGACCTTCCCGTTCAGATGCAGCGTGGCGCGCGCCAGGCCCATGGAGCGCAACGCCTTGCCGCCCATCTGGGCCATGTTACGGTACGTTGCGCTCATGGGGTTCTCCGTGGTGCTGCGTCGTTGTGTTGGCCGGGGCGCTGGACCGGGTCAGCCCACGGTCTTCCGGATGGCGGGAGACAGCGCGGCATTGCCGTCGTCCGCCACGTTGCCCTGCGGCCCTGGCGCATCGGCGTGCCCGTCGTCCTGGGCCGACGGATGCGTCAGAAAGCCGAACACCATCGCGGCCGACAACACGGTGATGCCGCTGAGGATGTAGAGCAGGATATGGAAGGCATCGCCATAGCCGTGCACCAGCAGCGATTGTTCGGCGCCGGGCAACAAGGTCAAGGCGTGCGGCAGATCGCCCATCGCCAGGCGCTGCGCGGCTTCGGGCAAGGCGTGGGCGACATCGGCCACCCCTGCTTCACGCAGGCGCGATTGGGCCAGGCCTGCCAGCATGGCCGCCACGACGGCCAGGGCGACGCCTTCACCGGCCACGCGGGTGGTGCTGAAGATGCCCATGGCCATGCCAGCGCGCTCCTTGGGCACCACGCTCACTGCCAGAGCGTCCATCAAGCCCCAGGGCAAGCTGATGCCCAGGCCGATCACCAGCAGTGGCGCCACCAGTTGCGAGGCGCTCTGGCCCGGCGCGCACTGCGCCAGCCAGGCCAGGCCCGCGGCGGCCGTCAAGAGCCCGACGCCGCAGATCATGCCGGCCGAGATCCAGCGGGTCATCATGCCGGCCAGGATGGGCACCACCAGCATGGGCGCGGACAAGGCGATCATCATGCGGCCCGCCTCCATCGCGCTGTAGCCTTCGATGCCGATGAAGCGCACCGGCAGCAGCACTTGCAGGACGACGTAGGAATACGCCGGCGCCGCCGCGAGGAACTGGACGCCGATGAAGCGCGGGTAGCGGAACAGGGACAGATCGAGCATGGGCCGCTTGACCATGTTCTCGATCGCCACGAAGGCCAGCAGCAGCACGGCCGATGCCAACAGCAGGCCGACGACGGCACGATCGCCCCAACCGTTCTCGGGCGCCTTGAGCACCGCATAGGTGAACAGCGTCAAGGCGGCCGTGAAGCTGATTGCGCCGAGCCAGTCCAGGCCTTGCGCATCCGGATCGCGCGATTCGCGCATGCAGCGCCAGCCCAAGGCCAGCGCCAGCGATGCGATCACGGTGCCGGTGAGGAACACGGAGCGCCATCCCAGGCTCTCGATCAGGAAGCCCGAGACCACTGGCCCGAAGGCCAGCCCCAGCCCGAAGCTGGTGCCCAGGAAGCTGAAGGCGCGCGTGCGTTCGTGCCCTTCGAACTCCTGCGCCAGCGCCGCCGCGCCAGCGGAGAAGGCCGCCGCACCGGCCACGCCCTGCAAGGCGCGCAGCACGTCGAGCCAGAAAATAGTGGGCGCGAACGCCAGGGCCAGTGAGGTGAGCGCGAAGCCGCCCACCCCGAGGATGAAGAGCCGTCGCCGGCCGAACTGATCGGCCAGGGCACCGGCCGCCATCAGGCAACTGCCGAAGCTCAGCATGAAGGCATTGGTCACCCAGTTCAGCGCAATGGCGCTGCCGCCCAGGCTCTGCCCGATGGCTGGTAAGGCCAGCGCGGGCCCTGTGAAGCTCAGCGGCATGGACAGCGCGGCCAGCAGCACCGCGCCCAGGATCAACAGTTTTTGGGCCCGTGTGCGGGGCTTGGTGTCAGGCGAGTTCATGTCCAGTTCCTTAGCGTGAACGCATTCACAAATGAAAGAACAAAGGATATGATGTCTTGAATCAATTTAAAACAAGCCGGCGCTCCGCACAGAGCGGACAAACAGTCGTCAATCGCACCCGACGGAAGGCAAGTACATGGACCATCTGAGTGGGCTGGCGGTGTTCGTCCGCGCGGCCGAAACCCGAAGTTATGTCGGCGCCGCCAGGGCGCTGGGACTGTCCCCCTCCGCCATCGGCAAGAGCATCGGCCGGCTGGAGGCCAAGCTGGGCGTGCGCCTTTTCCATCGCAGCACGCGCAGCATCAACCTCACGGAAGAAGGCATGCAGTTCTTCGAACGCTGCCGCCAGATCCTCGAAGACCTGGACGACGCCCAGGCCGCGCTCACGAAAAGCATCGCCGCGCCCCGGGGCCGCCTGCGCATCAGCGTGCCCGCCGCGGGTCATCGGCTGCTGATGCCCGTGCTGCCATCCTTCCGCCAAGCCTACCCGGATGTCGAACTGGACATCGACTTCAGCGACCGCCTGGTGGACGTCATCGACGAAGGCTTCGACATGGTGATTCGCAGCGGCGACCTGACGGACTCGCGTCTTTACGCCCGCCGTCTGTGCTCTTTCCGCTTCAAGCTTTGCGGCTCGCCCGTGTACTTCGCCAAGAACGGCATGCCCATGCATCCGCAAGATCTCCCCGCCCATCTGTGCCTGCGTTTCAAATACCCGTCGAGCGGCAAGCTGCAGGAATGGCGCCTGAGCGAAGCGGGCGCCGAACTCGCCGAGCTGCGCGTGCCCACCGCCATGACCTTGGGTAGCATCGAGGCGACATTGAGCGCCGCCATCGGCGGCATGGGCATCGCCTACCTGCCGGACTTCGTCGTGGAAGACGCCATGAACCACCAATCGCTGCTGACGGCGCTGGAGGAATACAACGTCGTCGACGGCAACTTCTGGATGCTGTGGCCCTCCAATCGCTACGTGCTGCCCAAGCTGCGTGTGTGGATCGACCACCTCTCCGGGACCTTGGGCAAGCGCGGCGAGAAGGCGACATGAGCCGCGAGTTTTTGTCCGTTGAGGACACTATTTCCGAAATAATACATATTGCCTAATGCACCTTGGGCGTTGGCATCGCCCGGTTCGGTGCGCTTGCTGCTCTGTTTGAAGTTCGAGGCCTCGCTGGGCTTTTCGCCCTTGTTGGCAGGCGGCACGGTGCAAGTGTCCTTGACGCGGTCAAAGGCATTTTTCGGAGCGGGCAGGGATGGGTTGCCAGTACGCCTGCGCTCAAGGTAGGCATTGAAACCGGCGAGGGAACCGTCTACCCACTCCTTGGTCGACATGTTTTGGAGCACCGGGCGCATGCAGGAACAAGTGGCACCGATATAGGCGTCGAGATCGGTGTATCCGCGGCTTTTCAAAACGCTTGTTATTTTTTCCACAGGCATGTCTTTGAATACGGCGGCAAAAAAATCGTCGCAACCTGCGGAGAATTTCGCCTTGAAAATGGGCACGCCGCATTCGGCGGCTTTAGTCACCGCAATCTTCAACATAAAATCACGCTGATCGTCGCGGCTGAGCGCCAATACGTCAGGGGTTAGCGCGTCGCGCAGGGACTGACCCTGGCATGCGCAAATTTCGGGCGTGGTGGCCCATTGCGTCATCATGCGTATCGCCTCGTTGTTCGACGCCAACTGAGGATTTTGTGCACAGGCACGCACCACGCCTTGCACCATGTCGTCCACTGCCCTTGATTGTGCGAGGGACAGATTCGTCGTCCCGGCAACGCCGGCAGCAACAGCGGAGCCGGCGCCGAATATACCCAATGCAATTGCGGGAGCCAGCAAGAACAACGCCGCGCGGAAAAGAGATGGGATCTTCAAGGGTCTTGCTCCGGGTTCGTGATGGCCTTGCACTTCTGGCCGAGGCTGTCGATTGGGCGCTGTCGCATTGAGCAAATTTCACAAAATTTGAGCACATCATGTAGTGCCTGATTGCGCGCGATCTCCTCGATATTATAGGGAAACGCTGCTGAAAAATACGGGGGTGGAGGTGCAGTGGAGCGGAAAACCCAGCCGCGCGGCCACGATCGCGGCGCGTCGAGCCGAAGTGGCGACAGTAGCAATGTCCCCCCGACATGGATGACGATCGAGCCGTCCCTGATACATCGCAGCAATGGAGCTAAGGGGTGTCCTTGAAATATCGCAGCAAATGAAAGCCCCGCGTGAAGCGGGCACGGCCAAGTGCCGACACGGGCGCCGACGGCTTCGACTACCAGCTGGCGTGTATGACAGCCTAAGTAATCACCAAGTTTTTGTTGTCAAATCCTGATTGTGGCAGATGAGAAGGGCATGCGCATTGCGACGGGAGCCGTGCCGGCACGGCCGGCGAGGGATATCCTGGCAAGGCACCCGTGCCTGCGCGCCGTTATCGGCGCTTCCACATCAGATAAAGATCCGAGATTACCGCGATCGCCATCAAAAGCGTAAACAGATTCGGTTGCGCGCCCGGTTTGTTGACCATCGTCACGAACGAACCGAGCAGCAACACCCAGTAGGTGATGCGATACCCGCGCGACAGCGGATACTTGAACTTCTGGCTGCACGCCGGGCAGTTGTACTGCTGAAATCCCAGGAAGGTCTTCTTTGGCGCCCCGCGAAAGGCCTCGTTGCAGTGCGGACAGGTGACTGGGTGCGTGTCCGCATTCAGGAATGAGACGGGGGGATTTTGTGATTTGGGTGGTTCGTAAGGATTCATCGTGTCCAGTCGGATGGTAGCGCTACTGCGGAAAGACTAACAGTATAATCTCGAACAATTCCCATGAGTAACAAAAACCGCAGCTTTACTTATCACCGGTCAGTTCTTGATCTGAATGGTAAAGTTTTGCAAGTTTGTCTTGCGAAGCGCCGCAGCGTCGCGGGATCAGCCGCAGTCGAGCAAGTAGTTTTGCCCGGAGGGCATTATTGCTTCGCTAACATTTTTGAGCGGGATGGTTCCCAACCGCCCCCGAGCGCCTTGAACGCGGCAACCGCGGCGCGTGCCGACTCTGTTTGCGCCTGCGCTCGCGTGTCGGAAGCGCGGAGCAGGGTCTCGTCGGCCTGCAGGAGGTCGATCACGCTCACAATCCCTTTCCGATAGGCCGCGAACGAGGCGGCCCGGGCTTGGGTAAGCGCGTCCACGCCGTGAGCAAGCGCGTCGGCCTGCTCCTCGCGTTTGACCAGCGCCGAGAAGGCGTTTTCAACATCTTCGGTGGCGCGCAGCACGGCCAGGCGGTAGGCGGCCAGCAATTCCGCTTCCTGGCCCTTGGCCAAGTCGATCTGCGCGTTGATGCGGCCGAAGTCGAACAGGCGCCAGCGCAGACCCAGTACGCCGGAGGCCTGGCTGGCGCCGCCGGTGAACAGATTGCCACCAGCTATCGAAGTGGCGCTGCCGATCAGTCCACTCAATGAGATCTTGGGGTAGTACTCGGCAATGGCCACGCCGATACGGGCGTTCGCCGCCGCCAGGCGGCGCTCGGCCACGATCAGGTCGGGTCGGCGCCGCAGCAAGTCGGCGGGCGAGCCGGCGCCTGCGATTCCAGGCGCCACGGGAATGGCAGCGGCCTGCGCCAGCTCGTCCCGGTGCGTGCCGGGGGAGGTAGCCAGCATCACGTCCAGCGCATTCATCGCCGTGTCCAACCCCGCCTCCAGTACCGGCAGGCAGGCCCGCACCTGCGCCAGCGCGCCCTCGACTTGCCGCACCTGCAGATCTGCCGCCAGTCCCTTGCTAAAGAGTAGCTTGAGCGTTGCGAGCAGCTCCTGTTGCGTCGCCACCTGCCTGCGCGCGATGTCGAGGCGGGTTTGCAGGCCGCGGATGCTGATGTAGATGTCGGCGGTCTGCGCCGCCACCGCCAGGCGGGTGGCCACCGCGCCGGCTTCCGAAGCCTGATAGTCAGCCAATGCCGCCTGACGTCCGCGCCGCAGGCCGCCGACAGCGTCCAGCTCCCAGAGCGCGCCGGCATTGACCTCGTACGAGCTGCCGTAGCGATCAGCATCCGGCTTTGCGTTCAAAACCTGTCCCAGCGGCGATTCCACCGACTGGTAGGCGCGCGCGCCTTGGGCGGCAACGGTGCCGGAGGGCAGCAGCGCCGCGTTCGCTGCTCCGATTCCCGCGCGCGCCTGGGCAAGGCGGGCCGATGCCTGCCCGATGTCCAGATTCTGGGCCAACGCCAGGGTGACGAAGCGGCTCAGCTGCGCATCGCCGAAACCTTCCCACCATGCGATCAGGTCGGCGCTGGCGGCGGCTTGCCGCTGCGCGACCGTGGTCTGCCCCAGGTAGCGCTCAGGAATCGGGGTAGCGGGCCGGCTGTATTCCGGCCCCACGGCACAACCAGCGGCCAGTGCGGCGGCGGCGAACATCAGGAGTGAGCGATTAGGTAGCATGCGGCAACTTCCACGGTGAGGTTAGCAAGTGATGATGCGAGTGACTATATCATGAAAAAGTCACTCGTTGTGCAATCACGGTACAAGAGGTAAGCTCTCGAGTATGACCAAAACCACCAACCACACGACGTCGGGACGAGGTCCCGCCGACCACGAGGTGCGCGATCAGATCGTCAAGGCCGCCACCGAGCATTTCCGTTTGTATGGCTTCGAAAAGACGGCCGTTTCCGACCTGGCCAAGGCGATCGGCTTCTCCAAGGCCTATATCTATAAGTTCTTCGAATCCAAGCAGGCCATCGGCGAATTGATATGCGCAAATTGCCTGCGCGAGATCGAAGCCGATATCCGGGCAGCCGTTGACGGGGCCGCGCGGCCTCCGGAAAAGCTGCGGCGCATGTTCAAGGCCGCGGTCGAATCGAGCCTGCGTCTTTTTTTTGAAGATCGCAAGCTGTACGACATTGCTGCCGCGGCCGCCACGGAACGCTGGGCCGCCGTCCGCGCCTACGAAGAGCGAATCGCGGTGATGTTGCAGGACATTTTGCGCCAGGGCCGGGAGAGCGAGGATTTCGAGCGCAAGACACCGCTCGACGAGACCGCGATGGCGATTTATCTGGTCATGCGTCCTTATCTCAATCCGCTGCTGCTGCAGCACAGCCAGGAGCATGCCGACGAGGCCCCTGCGCAATTGTCGAGCCTGGTGCTACGCAGTTTGTCGCCTTAATCGGCGGAAAATTATTAGTGACCGTTGACAAATACGGTCACTAGTTACAAAATGGGATCCTGTTCAGTTTTCTACGGGATTCCTATGTTCGGCCGTCGCAACGATTTCTCCGCTGTCCTGTTTGCCTTGCCCTTGGCCTTGGCGGCCTGCGGCGGCACGCCGCCCCCCGACCCGCGCACCGGGGTGCCCCTGGTGCGCGCGGTGATCATCCAGGGGGCCGCCGATGCCAGCTCCCGCAGTTTCACCGGCACTGTCGCCGCGCGCGTGCAAAGCGATCTGGGCTTCCGGGTTTCCGGCAAGGTGCTGGAGCGGCTGGTCGACCTTGGACAAATCGTCAAGCGCGGGCAGCTGCTGATGCGAATCGACCCGGTCGATCTGAAGCTGAGCGCCAATGCCCAGCAAGAAGCGGTCGCCGCTGCACGCGCACGCGCGCGGCAAACGGGTGACGAGGAAGCACGCTACCGCGACCTGCGCGGTACCGGCGCGATCTCGGCCTCGGCCTACGACCAGGTCAAGGCCGCGGCCGATGCGGCAAAAGCGCAACTCAATGCAGCCGAATCACAGGCCGAGGTCGCCCGCAATGCGACCCGCTACGGCAATCTGGTAGCCGATGTCGATGGCGTCGTTGTGGAAACCCTGGCCGAACCCGGCCAGGTGGTCGGCGCCGGCCAGGTGGTCTTGCGCTTGGCGCACGCCGGCAAGCGCGAGGCCGTCATCCAGTTGCCGGAAACCTTGCGCCCCGCGCCAGGCTCGACCGCCCAGGCGACCCTGTTCGGCACGCAAGGCCCGTCCATCGCGGCCACGCTGCGCCAGCTCTCCAGCAGCGCCGACCGCCAGACGCGCACCTTCGAGGCGCGCTATGTGCTCGATGGCGCACTGGCCGACGCGCCACTGGGTTCCACCGTCGCCATCCGCATCCCGGAGGGGAGCACGGCTGGCCAGATCGGCTGGTCGGTGCCGATCGGCGCGCTGTTCGATCAGGGCCGGGGGGCCGGGGTCTGGATCATCCAGGGCGACCCGGCCAAGGTGAGCTGGCGGCCGGTGACGGTCCAGCGCATCAGCGACGATAGCGCTCGCGTGGCGGGCCAGTTCAGGCAAGGCGACCGCGTTGTCGCACTCGGTGCGCACCTGCTGCGCGAGGGCCAGCCGGTACGCCTGGCGGGGCTGCCCGCGCCGGACGCCGCAAGCGCAACCCCAACCGCAAGCGCAACCGCCACCGCAACCCCAACCGCAAGCGCAACCGCAACCGCCACCGCAACCCCAACCGCCACCGCCACCGCAGGAGCGCAGCCATGAGCGCAGCGCGTTTCAATCTGTCGGCGCTGGCCGTGCGCGAGCGCTCCGTCACCCTGTTCCTGATCTGCCTGATCACACTGGCGGGCATTGTTTCTTTCTTTAAACTCGGACGGGCGGAAGATCCCGCTTTCACGGTCAAGGTGATGACCGTCGTCACTGCCTGGCCGGGCGCCACGGCGCGCGAAATGCAGGATCAGGTCGCCGACAAGCTCGAAAAGCGCCTGCAGGAGTTGCACTGGTACGAACGTGCCGAGACCTATACCCGTCCCGGTCTCGCCTTTACCACCCTGACTTTGCTCGACAGCACACCGCCGGCGGAGGTGCGCGAACAGTTCTACCAGGCGCGCAAGAAGGTGGGCGACGAAGCCGGCAACTTGCCGTCCGGCGTGATCGGCCCCATGGTCAACGACGAATACGCGGACGTGACGTTCGCGCTGTTCGCGCTCAAGGCCAAGGGCGAGCCGCAGCGCGTGCTGGTGCGCGACGCCGAGGCGCTGCGCCAGCGCTTGCTGCATGTCGCGGGCGTGAAAAAAGTAAATATTGTCGGCGAGCAGCCCGAGCGGATCTTTGTCGAGTTCTCGCATGAGCGCCTGGCGACCTTGGGCGTCAGTCCGCAGGAAGTGTTTGCCGCGCTCCACGCTCAGAATGTGCTCACGCCGGCCGGCTCGGTGGAAACCAAGGGGCCATCGGTTTTCCTGCGCCTCGACGGCGCCTTCGATGAGCTGCAAAAAATCCGCGATACGCCGGTCGTGGCCCAGGGGAGCACGCTCAAGCTGTCCGACATCGCCAGCGTCAAGCGCGGCTATGAGGACCCGGCGACATTCATGATACGCAACGGCGGCGAGCCGGCCTTATTGCTGGGCATTATCATGCGCGACGGCTGGAACGGCCTGGATCTGGGCAAGGCGCTCGACACCGAAGTCGGCGCGATCAATTCCGCCATGCCGCTGGGCATGTCGCTGACCAAGGTCACGGACCAGTCGGTCAACATCAGCTCGGCCGTCGATGAATTCATGGTCAAGTTTTTTGTCGCCTTGCTGGTGGTGATGGTGGTGTGCTTCGTCAGCATGGGCTGGCGCGTTGGCATCGTGGTCGCGGCCGCGGTGCCGCTGACCCTGGCGGCGGTATTCATCGTCATGGCGGCGACCGGCAAGAATTTCGACCGCATTACCCTGGGCTCCTTGATCCTCGGACTGGGTTTGCTGGTGGACGACGCCATCATCGCCATCGAAATGATGGTGGTCAAGATGGAGGAGGGCGCCAGCCGCATCGCCGCCTCGGCTTACGCCTGGAGCCATACCGCCGCGCCCATGCTCTCTGGCACCTTGGTGACGGCGGTCGGTTTCATGCCCAACGGATTCGCCCGCTCGACCGCCGGCGAATATACCAGCAATATGTTCTGGATCGTCGGAATCGCGCTGATCGCCTCGTGGGTGGTGGCTGTCGTGTTCACGCCCTACCTCGGCGTCAAGATGCTGCCCGAGCTGAAACAGGTCCAGGGGGGCCACGGCGCGCTGTACGACACCGCGCGCTACCACCGGTTCCGTGGACTGCTTGCGCGGATCATCGCCCGCAAATGGCTGGTGGCCGGCGCGGTGATCGGCATGTTCGTGCTGTCGGTACTGGGCATGGCCGTGGTCAAGAAGCAATTTTTCCCGATCTCCGACCGTCCGGAAGTGCTGGTCGAAGTGCAGATGCCGTATGGTTCGTCGATCACCCAGACCAGTATCGCCACGGCCAAAGTGGAAGGCTGGCTGGCCAAACAGGCGGAGGCGAAGATCGTCACGGCGTATATCGGACAGGGCGCGCCGCGCTTTTACCTGGCGATGGGGCCGGAATTGCCCGATCCGTCTTTCGCCAAGATCGTCGTACGGACCGACAGTCAGGAGCAGCGCGAAGCGCTCAAGCAGCGCCTGCGCATGGCCATCGCCGGCGGTATTGCGCCCGAAGCAAGGGTGCGCGTCACCCAGCTCGTGTTCGGCCCTTACTCGCCGTTCCCGGTAGCTTACCGGGTCAGCGGACCGGACGCTGACAAGCTGCGCGGTATCGCTGCCGAGGTCGAGCAAGTCATGCGTGCCAGCCCGATGATGCGTACTGTCAACAACGACTGGGGCACGCGTGCGCCGACCCTGCACTTCACCTTGCAGCAAGACCGTTTGCAGGCCGTGGGACTGAGCTCGAGCGCCGTGGCGCAGCAGCTGCAATTCCTGCTCAGCGGCGTACCCCTGACTTCCGTACGTGAAGACATTCGCACGGTACAGGTTGTGGCGCGCTCTGCCGGGGAACAGCGGCTCGACCGGGCCAGGATCGCCGACTTCACGCTCGCTGGCGCCAACGGCCAACGCATCCCGCTGTCTCAGGTGGGCGTGCTGGACGTTCGGGCCGAGGAGCCGGTCGTGCGCCGCCGCGACCGCGTGCCGACCATCACCGTGCGCGGCGATATCGCCGACGGCTTGCAGCCGCCTGACGTGTCCGCCACGATGACCGGACAGCTCAAGGCCATCAAGGACAAGCTGCCGGCGGGCTACCGGCTGGAGGAGGCCGGTTCCATCGAGGAATCGGGCAAGGCGATGCAAGCGATGTTGCCGCTGTTTCCCATCATGCTTGCGGTTACATTGCTGATTCTGATCTTCCAGGTGCGCTCGATGTCGGCGATGGTCATGGTCTTCCTGACCAGTCCGCTTGGGCTGATCGGCGTGGTGCCGACCTTGATTCTGTTCGCGCAGCCGTTCGGCATCAATGCGCTGGTCGGGCTGATTGCGCTGTCGGGCATCCTGATGCGAAACACCCTGATCCTCATCGGGCAGATCCACCACAATGAACAGGCGGGGCTGGCGCCTTTCCAGGCAGTGGTCGAGGCCACGGTGCAGCGCGCCCGGCCGGTGGTGCTGACAGCGCTCGCGGCGATGCTGGCCTTCATTCCACTCACCCATTCGGTGTTCTGGGGGACGCTCGCCTACACGCTCATCGGTGGCACGTTCGCCGGGACGATTCTGACGCTCGTTTTCCTGCCGGCGATGTACTCGATCTGGTTCAAGATCGGGCCGGGCTCTTCGCCGGCCTAGATTGGTGTCGATGGCGCTCCGGCCTGCCCGTCCACGGGAACAGTCGTCGGCATTGGCTTCGGCGAGCGAATGCCCCCGTGGGTCGATGCCTTGAAACGCCAGCTTTGGGCTGGCGCCGCTCGAACCAGATCGCGCAGTAGCACGGTCGATTGCTTAGTAGCCGATCTCGCGCAGGTAATCGGCGCGCGCGGCCAGCGCCGTATCGGCAAAATCGGAGAATACGCCGTCCACGCCAAGCGCGTAGAACTGCTTGTATTCGAGCTTGGGGTCGCCCTTGTAATCGCGTGGCAGGCGGCGTTTTTCGTTGCGGAAGGTATAAGGATGGACCAGCAAGCCAGCCTTGTGGGCGTCCGTCACCAGGGTGGTGGGCGCGGTGGTGGTGGTATCGGCTTCATTGAGCTTGCCGTCATTATTGGCGTCGATCAGCTTGCCGTCGGCGCCGGTGCTGCCTTTGGTGCTGACGATATAGCGCTTCCACGGGCCGATGGCGTCGGCGTACGTCTTGATCTCGGCCAGCCCGGCCGGCGTGACCATGGCGCTGAACAGGCGCTTGTCGCCGGCCAGGGCCCAGTCGTAGGGGCGGTCGAAGGGCGCGGCGTAGGTGAGGGCGCCGGTTTTCAGGTCGACATCGTCGGCGTCGATCAATTGCACCATGCGCACGGTCGAGCCCTTGGTGCGCATGGTTTTCAGGCTGCCAGGCTCGAACGATTGAATGAACACCGGCGCGCTGGCGCTGTTCCAGCCGGCCGCGCTCAGCAGGGCCAGCAGCTTGTCTTCCAGCGGCAAGCCGTTTTGACGGTGGAAGGTCGGGTTCTTGGTTTCGGGGTACATGATGATGTTGCGGCCGCTTTTCTTGATCATGTCGACGATTTCCTGGATCGTCGCGATCTTGTAGCGGCCGTTGAACTGCTGCGGCCGTTCGGCGTCGGTGGAAATACCGCCAAGCGTTTTGATTTCGGCCAGGGTAAAGTCGCCGGCGAACCAGCCTTCCTCTTCCACGCCATCGACGCTCATTTTGCGCTTGCGGCTGGCGAACTCCGGGTGCGAGGCGACGTCGGTGCTGTAGATCAGGTTGGGATCGTGGCGGGCGATCAGGATGCCGTCTTTGGTCGAGACCACATCCGGTTCGATGGCGTCGGCGCCTTGCTCGATGGCCATGGCGTAGGCTTCCATGGTTTCTTCCGGCAGGTAGCCGCCGGCGCCGCGGTGCGCGACCACCAGCGGCGCCTTGCCGTCGAGGGTGTTGAGGACGACCGGATCGTCGCCGCCGCACGCGGCCAGCGCCATGCTTGCCGCGCACATGACTGCCAAGTGTTGTTTCATTGCCATTGCGAAGTCTCCCTGTATTAAACGCGGAATTCTAGGTGCTGGACATGACAGGCTGATGACGGCGCCAACTGGTGTGATTACCTCATCGCGCCCGGCGCAGGCCGACACCGTCTATGCGAAGAGATTGGCCATCCGGGACAATGGCGCGTTGAGGATCGCCTACTGGAAAAGGGCCGATTCTACATCTTGCGGCAACACCCGCTTGCCTATCAGCAAATCACGTGCGCCTCCGTCCCGTACAAGCTATGATATTGCTTCATGCCAGCACTCATCCCGCCGGGCGGCGTCCGGCCTAGAAAGGGTAGACCTTATGAAGATACGGCGTTGCGCAGTGCTGTTCATCGAACCGCGCGAAGACCTGGGCATCGACTGGACGGCCCTGTTTTCCGGTGCCGGGGCACTGAGCGCCTCGCTGCGCTGGGTGGCGCTGGCGCCGCACCTGGACCGCGAAACCACCATCGATGCCGCCCAGGTGGCCGCGCTCGGCACCATCGGCCAGACCGCCTGGATCGACCGCCAGGACGCCGACGGCCGGCTCGGCGCCGCCATGGTCGACAGCCTGCTCGCGCTCGGCCTCCTGCTCGACGATGGCCCGGCCGAGAACCCGGCGCGCGAACGCGATACGGTGCTGCGCGCCCAGCACTGGCGCCCGCTCTCGGCCGCCGCCCACATGTTCAGCCGCTGGGACGGCATGGAAGTCGACAAGGGCATGCATTTTCCCAGTTTCGAGGAACTGGTGCAGGCCTACGGCACGCCGCCGCCGCCCGCCATCGGCCGCGGCGATCCGGACCAGGCGATCAAGCTGCCGCGGCCCGCAAGCGGCCCGCTCGACGCCCAGCTGCTGCAGCGCTACACCGGCCGCAATTACGATCCCGAGGCCGTGCTGCCGCTGGACGTGCTGGCGCGCCTGCTGCAGCGCACCTTCGGCGCCCAGGCCGAGCGCATGCTGGCCCAGGAAGCGATGGTCTTCAAAAAAACCAGTCCCTCGGCCGGCGGCCTGCATCCCACCGAAGCCTATGTGCTGGCGCAGCGCGTTCCGGGCGTGACGCCCGGGCTATACCACTACCACGCGCTCAACCACGCCCTCGAACCGCTGGCGGCGCTTGACCCGGCCGAAGCCAGCGAACTGGCACGCCAGTTCGTGGCCGACCAGCACTGGTTCGTCGATGCCCCGGTCATGGTGGTGATGGCCGCGCGGGTGGCGCGCAATTTCTGGAAGTACCGCAACCACGCCAAGGCGCACCGCGCCCTGATGCTCGACGCCGGTCACTTGTCGCAGACGTTTTATTTGCTGGCCACCGAAGCGGGCATGCCGGGCTTCGTGACAGCGGCAGTTAACGAGAAAGCGATCGAGCGCGCGTTTGGCCTCGATCCCTTGTCGGACGCGGTGGTCGCCGTATGCGGCTGCGGTGTCGCAGGCGCCGGGCAGACCACCCTGGAGTTGCGTTACGAACAGTGAAACCTAGCGGAGGCCCCCGACTCAGGCGGTGCCGGACAAAAAGAAGGGAATCGCGCCGGCAGCGCTGTCGAGCTTGGACATGAAGGCCATCCGGTCGAGCGCAATCGCATCCTTCGCAGGCAGGCAGCGTTCAGCCGGAATCTGTCCGGCCTTGAGCGAGATGCCGAGGCTGCCCAGGGCCGCTACCGGGTCGCCCAGCAAGCGTGCGCGAAATACGTCGTCGCTGGACAATTTGTGCAGGAGGGAGTCCAGATCGCTGTGCAGGTGGGTTGTCATGGTCAGTGCCTTTTCGTGTAGGAGAATGCTGAGTCACGTAGGAGAAGCTCTTAGCCATGGTAGGACAGTTATTGATCAGTATCAAGGTTTACAAATCATAGCTGGTTGTTTTTCTCCCGACTGTTGGCGCCGTCCATCACCTCGTCGAACAAACGTAGGAAAGCAGGCAAGATTTCCATTGCGGCCTTGCCATCCTTGGTCATCAGACACTGTTCCAGTTCGCCCGCGGCGACGAACAGTTGCTGGGCCGACAGATTACCGGCCGCGCCCTTGACCTTGTGCACCAGCAGCGCCGCATTGTCCAGCTCGCCACTGTCGACGGCCTGCACGATGGCATCGTGGCTGCCCGTGAAATCCTTGGCGAACATGGTCAGCAAGCGCGTGAGCAGCGGGCCGTTGTGGCCGAGGCGCTCCAGCGCCGCTTGCACGTCGATGCCGGGCAGGTGCCGCGGCACGTCGCCCTCGTCGGGCGGCGGCGCGCTCTCGGCCGCGACCCGGGTTGGATCGGCGTGGATCCACGCGGCCAGCACGGTGTACAGGATGGCCGGTTCGATCGGCTTGGACAGGTAATCGTTCATGCCCATCGCCAGGCAGCTGTCGCGGTAGCCGGCCACCGCATGCGCGGTCATGGCGATGATCGGCAGCTTGGCGTGGCGCGGATTGGCGCGGATGCGCGCGCTGGCCTGGTAGCCATCCATTTCCGGCATCTGGATATCCATCAGCACCGCGTCGTAGTCGGCCTCGCCGACCAGGCGCACCGCATCGACGCCATTGCCGGCCAGGTCCACATGCACGCCGGCGCGGCGCAGGATTTCGCTGGCCACCTGCTGGTTGACCAGGTTGTCGTCGACCACCAGCACGCGCGCGCCGCGAATGTGTTCGGCGGCCTGGGACGGGAAGGGCGCGGCGTCGCGCCCGGGCACGGCGGCGTCGAAGCCCATGGTCGCCAGCACGCTGTCGAGCAGCTGCGAGGCGCTGACCGGCTTGACCAGGAAGGCGCCGATGCCGGCTTCCTCGGCCGCCGCCTTGATATGGTCGCGCGCGAAGGCGGTGACCATGATGATCGACGGGATCGACGCCAGGGTCGGGTCGTCCTTGATGCGGCGCGCCGTCTCCAGGCCGTCCATGTCGGGCATGTTCCAGTCCATCAGCACCAGGTCGTAGGGTTCGAGCTGCAACGCGAACAGGGCGGCGGCGCCCGAGCCGACCGCGCTGGCGTCGAAGCCGAAGCTGCGCAGCTGCAGTTCGAGCATTTCGCGCGTGGGCGCGCTGTCGTCCACCACCAGTACCTTCTTGCCGCGCGCGCCGGCGCCGGCCTGCAGGCGCGCATTGCCCTGCGCCGGCGCCACGTTCAGGGTCAAGGTGAAGTGGAAGCGGCTGCCGGCGCCAAGTTCGCTGTCGACGCCGATCTCGCTACCCATCTTGCGCACCAGCTGCTGCGAGATCGCCAGTCCCAGGCCGGTGCCGCCGTAAATGCGGGTGGTGCTGGCGTCGGCCTGGGCAAAGGCCTGGAACAGGCGTTCCTGCTGCTCCGGGCTGATGCCGACCCCGGAATCCTCGACCGAGAAGCACAGGCGCACCTGGCTGTCGTCGCCGCGCCACTCCTTGTCGCGCTCCACGCGCAGCTGGATGTGGCCGTGCGCGGTGAACTTGAGCGCATTGCCGACCAAGTTGATCAGCACCTGGCCGAGGCGCAGCGGGTCACCCATCAAGATCTGCGGCACGTCGGGCGCGGCCCAGATCACCAGTTCGAGTTCCTTTTCGGCGGCGCGCCAGGCGAACAGGTCGACGATATTGGTCAAGGTGTCGGGCAGGTCGAACGGCACCACTTCCAGTTCCAGCTTGCCCGCTTCGATCTTGGAAAAGTCGAGGATGTCGTTGATGATGTCGAGCAGGTTATTGCCGGCCCGGGCGATCTTGCGGAAGTAGTCGCGCGGCTTGGCATCGAGCTCCAGGTGGGTGCCCAGGCCCGCGAAACCGAGGATGGCATTCATCGGGGTGCGGATTTCGTGGCTGATATTGGCCAGGAATTCGCTCTTGGCGCGCGTGGCCGCCTCGGCGCGGGCGCGCGCCTGTTCGATCAGGCGCAGCGCATTGGCCTTCTGGAAGGCCGACACGAACGGTTCTTTCAGGGCCTTGAGCAGTTCCAGGTCGCTCTCTTCCAGCGGCACCTGGGGCGCGCGGTTCTCGAATACCAGGAAGCCCTCGATGCGCTGTTCGAGGCAAATGCGCACCGCCAGCTGGGCGTGGCCCGCCTGTCCGGGGACGGTGCCGGAGCGGGTCAGGTAAATGTCGGTGGTGATCATCTCGGCCGCGTCGACGTAGCGCGCCTCGGCCTCGCCCAGTTCCATGCGCTCTTCGACCGGGGTGCCGCCGTTGCGGTCCCACACCGCGCGCACGGCGAGGGTGTCGGTGGCGGCTTCGCGCACCAGCGCCCAGGCGGCGTCGATGCCCTTGATGAACATCGATTCGCGCAGGATGGTGTGCAGCAGCGCGTCGAAGTCGAGCTGCTCGTTGATCGACTTGACGATGGCGTTGAGCTTTTCCAGGTGCTGGGTGCGCGAATACACCAGCGCCTGCAGCGCCGCGCGGCTGCGCTGCAGCTGGCTCACTCGCCAGCGGTACAGGCCATACACGGCCGCCAGGGCGGCCAGCACATAGCTCAGGTAAGCCCACCAGGTCTGGTGCCAGGCCGGCAGCACGCGCACCCCGATCGACAGTTCTTCGTCAGCCCACACGCCGTCGCGGTTGGCGCCGCGCACGCGCAGGCGGTAGGCGCCCGGCGCCAGGTTGCTGTAGGCCGCAACGCGCCGGTTGGCGTCGTTCTCGACCCAGCTCTGGTCGTAGCCTTCGAGCAGAAAGGCGTAGCGGTTGCGCCTGGCGTCCGAAAAATCGAGCGCCGCCACTTCGATCTCGAAGCCCTTGATCCCGGGCGGCAGGATCAGGCGGCTGTCGCGCTGCGCCAGCACCTGCGCGCCCGCCACCGGATGGCCGTCGGTGCGCAGGGAACTGATGGCCAGCGGCGGACGGAATTCCCAGTTGGCCAGGCGCTCCGGATGGATCACCGTCAGGCCGCCGGTGGCGCCGAACAGCAGGTCGTCTTCCGGAGTGGCGGCGGCGGCGCCGATGAAGTAGGTCGGAAAGCCCAGGCCCTCGGCGCGCGCCAGCGCCCGCGCCTTGAGACTGCCGCTGTCGATCACGGCGATGCCGTTGCCGGTGGTGGCCCACATGCGCGCGCTGCGGTCCAGGCGCAGGGCCGATACCGCGGTGCTGGGCAAGCCGTCGGCAAGGCCGAGGCGCCGGAACACCGGTGCGCCGAGCGGGGTGCGCATTTCCAGCACGTTGATGCCGCCGCCGTGGGTGGCCACCCACAGGCGTCCGCGTCCATCCATGGCCAGCGCGCTGATCACCGGGTCCGACAGGGCGCTCTCGTTGCTCGGATTGGCCAGGATCTGTTCGATCTTGCCGCTGACCGGGTCGAGCCGGTTCAAGCCGTTGCGGGTGCCGATCCAGAGGGCGCCGCCGGGGTCCGTCATCAGGGCCTGGATGCGGTTGTCCGACAGGCCGCCCGGGCCGCTGACGTATGACTTGAGCGTATTGGCCGCCGGGTCGTAGCGCAGCAAGCCCTCGAAGGTGCCCAGCCACAGCTGCCCGGCCTGCGGCGCGATGGTGCCGATGCGCGGATAGGCGTTCGCCTGCGGCAGCGCGATGCGCGCCACGCGCCGGCCCTGCTCAAAGGTGCGGTACAGGCCAAGCTGGGTGCCGATCCAGGCATCCTGCGGGGTGGCCTCGGTCATCGCCAGCAGCACGCGGTTGGGCAGGGCGCTGTCCAGGCGCGCCGGGTCGGGCCGCAGGGCGGCGCTGCGCGTGCCGTCCGGGTCGACCAGGTCCACGCCCTGGTCGGCCAGGCCGAGCCACACGCGCCCGCCGGAGTCGGTCATCAGCGCGCTGACGGCCGCTTCGGGCAAACCCTCGGCCCCGAACACGGCGGCCGCTGCGCGGTTATTGGGGTCATGGAAGTCGACGCTGCGTTCATTGCTGATCCAGATCAGGCCGCTGCGGTCACGCAGCAGGGCGGCGGTGCGGTCGTTGGCCAGGCTCGCCGGCACGGCCGACTGGTGCACGATGCGGCGCGCGCGCCCGCTGTCGGCTTCGATGTCGATGATGCCGCCGCCGTAGGTGCTGGCCCACCAGTGGCCGGGCACGATCTCGGTAATGGCCAGCACCATGTTGGCGTGCGCGTCGCTCACGCCCGCCAGTTGCATGATTCTGGCGCGCGCGGCGCCGGCGTCGATCACGCCGATGCCGCTTTTCAGGGTGCCGAAGGCGATCTGCCCGCGGCTGTTTTCGCCGAACGAGAGCACCGCGTCGCCCCAGGGAGCGTCGCCCACCGGGATGGCTGCGAAGCGGCCGCTGGCGGCGTCGCGCCGGACCAGGCCAGTGTTGGTGCCGATCCACAGATTACCCTTGCGGTCCAGGTGCAGTGCGCGGATGCGGCTGTCCGGCAGGGAGCCGGGCACGCCCGGATCGTGGCGAAAGTGGCGCACCGCGGTGCGCGCCGGGTCGACGTAATCGAGGCCCGAGGGCGTGCCGACCCAGACCCCGCCCATGCCGTCGCTGGCAATGGCATTGATGGCGGCATCGGCCAGGCCGGCGGCGCCGGCGGGAAAGCGGATGAAGCGCTCGTTGACCTTGTCGTACATGGCCAGCCCGCCGGTGGCGGTGCCGATCCACAGGCGCCCGCGCCGGTCCACGTGCAGCGCCTGGATGAAATCGGCGGGAATCGAATACGGGTCGCTCGCGTTGTGCAGGAAGGCGAGCATGCGGTAGCCATCCCAGCGGGCCAGGCCGCGCTGCGTGCCGATCCAGATGAAGCCGTCGCCATCCTGCGCCAGCGCCATCGCGACCGGGTGCGGCAAGCCCTGTTCCAGGCCGATGTGCTCGAACAGCGGCGTGGCCAGCTTTTCCCAGCGGTCGGGAACGGCCGCCCTTGCGGGACTTGCCGTTATGTAAACGAAAAAGTAAAGGGCGGAAATCAGTGGCAGCAGCCACTGGCGTCCGTGCGGGCGGAGTGGGGCGGTACTGTGGGTCATCGTTGGTCCGCGCGCCGTGAACGGAGAGCGCGCCGGAGGGCGCGGGTGTGGCAACGGACTGATGTGGCGTGGACGTTCAAGTCGGGACGCGCTCCTGTCGGTGGAATCGGATGCCGCGGCGTCGCCGGTCGGGCTCGCCTTTCCTGAAAGCATACGCACTTGTCCGGGCACTGTCTATTCAGGCTGGGGTTCGCGTATTCGTTTGGCAATATTGCGTTGCCGTTTAGCGCCTAACTTGTTGCGATAATCCAAAACGAAGTCAGAACGGCAAGCACCAAGCGACGCGCGATGCGACCCGGTATGTCCATTGCCTTTGATTACTGGCGAAAAAAACCTCGAAGAAAATCCGAACCTTGGCGCTTGATCGGCCTCAAACCAAGCTTTCACGCTTTTGGAAGAGGAGCTTCACATGAGTAAGATTGCCCTGATCACTTTGGAGCATCGTGCCGTGTCACTTGCCTGCAGCGGTTTTGCGTTGTTACTTGGCGCTTGCGGTGGCGGCGGCGAGCCTGCGCGCGCCCCCGTCCCGGCCCAGGCGGCCGTCAGCGTGGCCGGTGCCACGCCAGCGGCGCAGGCTGCCGATCCCGCTCGCGCCGATCCGGCCGGCGCCGCCCGGACTGACGCCGCCGGTACGGACGCCGCGCAGGCGGCCGAGGAGGCGCCCGGCGCGTTCGCCATGGCCGGCTACGCGCCGGAAGACGAGCAGGCGCGCGCCGCCGGCAGGCAGGGTAGCGCGCTGTACGTCTCGCCGCGCGGTTCCGACGACAATCCCGGCACCGGCGCGTGGCCTTTCCGCACCCTGGCGCGGGCCGCGCGCGCGGCCGCGCCGGGCGTGACCGTGTACGTTGCGCCGGGTACCTACAGCGGCGGCATCCAGACCAGCGCCAGCGGCCGGCCGGATGCGCGGATCGCGTTTGTATCCACCGAACGCTGGGGCGCCCGGATCGTGCCGCCGGAGCGCTCGGACACCAAGGCCGCGTGGGACAACCGCGGCGATTACGTCGACATCGTCGGCTTCGACATCGATGGCGGCAACCACCTTGGCGGCATCCGCTGGAGCACCGGTATCTACAATGCCGGATCGTACGACACCCTGCGCAGCAACCATGTGCATCACATCGCGCAGGGCGTTGCCTGCTCCAGCGCCGGCGGCGCCGCGATCGGCGTGGACGGGTATTATCGCGGCGTGCAGGCGCAGGTGCTCGCCAACCTGGTGCACGACATCGGCCCGGCCGGCTG
This sequence comes from Massilia antarctica, assembly GCF_015689335.1. Lineage (GTDB taxonomy): Bacteria > Pseudomonadota > Gammaproteobacteria > Burkholderiales > Burkholderiaceae_D > Telluria_A > Telluria_A antarctica. Next base: position 5,197,716 of record NZ_CP065053.1, read on the forward strand.
CCGCTTCGTCCAGGGCATCTACGTCAGCACCACGGCCAAGGTGAAAAACAACGTCGTGTACCGCGTCGCCGAAGCCGGCATTCATTTGTGGCACGACGCGCACGATGTCGTTGTGACCAACAACACCGTGACCGGCTCGAACACCGGCATCGTCGTCGGCGGCGGCGATTTTTATTACACGTCCGGTCCGAACGACCATACGGCGGTGTACAACAACATCGTCTACGACAATCGGATGGGCATCTCGGAGCAGGGCCGCACGGGGCACAATAACAGCTACCGCAATAACCTGGTCTACAAGAACAGCAGCTACGACTGGCATCTCAAGAACGGGCTGACGCACAGCGGCACGGTCAGTTCGGCGCCGCTGTTCGCGGGCGACACCGACGTCGCCTTGCCCAACTTTAGCCTCAGCCCCGGTTCTCCGGCGATCGGCCGCGCCACCCCGGTGCACGCCGCCGCCACCGATTTCAATGGCCGTCCGCGCAATGTGTTTTCCGGTTTTGACATCGGCGCCTACCAGCATTGAGCGCGCGCGCCGCCGGCCATCGTCCGCGCTGGCGATGGCCGGTGGCGCGCAAGCGGCGTCCGATATTTTTCTTTACATTCGCTTCATGGCCGGGTTAGTATCTGCGCCTTCGCAACACAACCTCACCACCGAATCGAGAACCTCACGTGCCTGTACACAGCCAACCTATCTGCTGACGATATCGGATTGACCTGACCGGTTTTGGCGTTTGCTCGCGCCCGGTCGCTGTGCATGCCGCATTGCCACGACCATTGCTGTCGTGGCGTAGTTCTCCCTTTCTCGTCAGCTCCTGTCTACACCATGGAGCGCATCATGACGAACATCGTTCACAATCTCGAATTACACAAATACCCTTCCACCCGTCACCTGGAAGGCTCGCAGCTGCAGCAGGGCGACGACGGTTTCGACAAACCGGGCAAACGCCACGATCCGCGCGCGGCCTATGCCTCGCTGGCCGGCCGCCATATCGTCGTCGAAGAAAAGCTCGACGGCGCCAATGCCGGCGTGAGTTTCAGCGAAGGCGCCGAACTGCTGCTGCAAAGCCGCGGCCACTACCTGGCCGGCGGCGGGCGCGAGCGCCAGTTCAGCATCTTCAAGCGCTGGGCCGCGGCGCACGAGAGCGCGCTGATCGAGCGCCTGGGCGAGCGCTACGTCATGTACGGCGAGTGGATGGGCAAGAAGCACAGCGTCTTCTACAACCAGTTGCCGCACCTGTTCTGCGAGTTCGACATCTACGACCGCGAACAACAGGTCTTTCTGTCGACCGCCGCGCGCGCCGCCTTGCTGGGAAACGCGCCGGTGCTGGCGGTGCCGGTGCTGTATGCGGGCGTGGCGCCACGCAAGCTGGCCGACCTGCTGGCATACATCCGCTTTTCGCTGGCCAAGACGGCGGCATGGAAGAACGACTTTGAAGCGACTGTCGCCCGCGAGGGGCTGGACCTGGCCAAGTGCTGGGCCCAGGCCGACAAGTCAGACCTGGCCGAAGGCCTGTACATCAAGGTCGAGGAAGACGGCGTGGTCACGGCACGCTACAAATGGGTGAGGAGCGACTTCGTGCAGGCGATCCTGGACTCGAAGATGCACCACTCGCAGCAGCGCTATGTGCCCAATCAGCTGGCGCCCGGGGTCGACATTTACGCGCCGCGCCTGACCACGACATGGGAAGACCTGGGCCTGGTAACCGAAGGAGGCAAGTGATGGACAAACTGAGCTGCAAGGCCATGGCGGCGCACGTGCCGGCGCCCGGCCAGACACCAGAGTGGGCCTGGTTCCTGCATGCGATACCAAGCCTCGCCCTGCTGGTATCGACCCCGCAAGACCCGTACTACCACGCCGAGGGCGACGTGTGGATTCACACGCGGATGGTGATCGAGGCCTTGATGCGCGGGCCGGATTACATCGACGGCAGCGACGAGGAGCGCTTCATCCTGTTCTACGCCGCGCTGCTGCACGATATCGCCAAGCCGGCGACGACCGTCATCGATCCAGACAGTGGACGCATCGGGCAGCCGGGCCACTCGAAACGCGGCGCGATCGATGCGCGCATCCTGTGCTGGCACGCTGGTGTGCCATTCGCCGTGCGCGAGCATATCTGCCGCATCATCACCGTGCACCAGCTGCCGTTTTTTGCGCTGGCGGGGAACAAGAACGGCCAGTCGGCCGAGTTCCTGATCCGTAAGCTCTCGCATGAACTGGACCTGCGCCTGCTGTCCGCGGTGGCGCAGGCCGACATGGAAGGACGCTGCTACGAAAAGAAGGACGACTGCCTGGTCGGCATCGAACTGTTTCGTGAAATGGCGCGCGACGAAGGCTGCTACGGCGCGCCGAAAGCGTTCGCGGACCCGCACACGCGCCTGTCGTACATGCGCGGGGCCGGCATCGCGCCCGATTTCGTGCATCACCAGAATGCGGGCTCGCGCGTGACCGTCATGTCGGGCTTGCCGGCGTCCGGGAAAAACCACTGGGTGGCGGCCAACCGGGCGCGCTTGCCGGTGGTGTCGATCGACGACGCGCGCGAAGAACTGGGGTTGCGCCACGGCGCAAACGAGGGCGCGGTGGCGCACCGTGCGGTCGATTTCGCCAAGGAGATGCTGCGCGGAAAAGCGCCCTTCGTGTGGAACACCACGCACCTGAGCGCGCAGATGCGCAAGAAGACGCTCGACCTGCTGTATGCCTACGATGCCGAGGTCGAACTGGTGTACCTGGAACAGCCGCCGCAGGTCATCTTCAAGCGCAATACGCAGCGCGATACCAGCCTGCCCAACAAGGCGATCGAGCGCATGCTGTTCAAATGGGAGGTGCCGCTGCCGACCGAGGCGCATGTGGTGCACTATTTCGCCTAGCCGAGTGCACTGTCGGCCGGTTCGTCACGCTATTGTGTCGGTCCGGCGCCGGTGGAAGGGGCATGGTTTGTAAGCCCGCGCGCAGGTGCGCCATGGATAAGCATGGCGCCTCCCAACGCGGACGCGCCGGCCACTGATCCGTTCGAAGCCGCCGGCCCGCCCGGGCACCGGACAGCGTCGTGTTCACACGGCCAGCATCCAGTGAGGCGTGCATGAATATCCCAGCAGTCTGCGCGCACCGCTCGCCAGATTTTCCGGTTCGTCCAGCGAGCGATGAGCGGCGGCCAGTTCCAGCCCTGCCATGGCAGGGGCGAGGCGTTTGCGCAAGCGTGGCGACTGTTGCGCCAGATGAGCATGCGCCCAGGCGATCAATTCGGCGGTGGCCGGGGCAGGGGCCAGCGACAGGAAGAAGATCATCTGGCGCCACGCGTATGCGGCATTCCTGATCGCGCGCAGTAGTTCAACGTCACACTCGTCGCGCCCTGCTTGCTGGTCGCGGCAGATCCACTCGAAGCATTGCTGCGCCATGCCGTAAAATCGGGGCCGCAGCTCGTCGCCCAGTCCGAGCAACGATACCAGCGCGGCCAGGTTCTGGGTGGTGAGGATCTGCTGCTGCTCGATCATCATGGCATTGCCGGTCACGCCGCCGTTGCTGCGGATGCCCGCGCGCTTTTCGCATAGGCGAATGAGCTCTTTTATGTAGGTCCAGGCGTGGACCGGCGCCTTGGCCGGCTGCACGAGTTCACGCAAGTAGCTGCGCTGTCCCGCATCGATGCCGTAATAGCGGCAGTACAAACTGTCCTCCAGCAGCGTGCTCGCCTGCGCGGCCACCCTGCTGAATTTGGGCGAGAATGTGCCCTCGAATATATCGGCGGCCAGTTCTTCCACCAGCGGCAAGTCCAGTCCCGCGCTCCCCGCCAGCGCGCTCATTTCCTGCACCAGCGGATTGGGGATCATCGTCTGCGGGAACGAGGTCAGTGTCAGCACCGCGATTTCTTCCAGCGTCCTGCGGGCCAGCGTGCGGGGCTGCAAGCCGTGTTGCCGCTCGGCGTTGACGGCGGCGATCCACGGCAGTTCGTGCAGCTGCACCTGAGGCGCCAGATTCTGCAGGAGCACAGAGCGGCGGCGCCGGAATGCATGGTACAGCGCGCCGTACAGGTGTTTGAGCGAAGTGTCTTCGATCGCCGCGCCGTTGATGGCGGCGCTCAATTGCGGAAGCACCGTGGCCAAGGCCTCGGCCGAGCGGATGATGCCGTGTTCGACCAGCGCCGCGATGGTATCGATGTGGCAGCGCCACAGCTTGGCGAGCAGGGAGGGCGGGATCGCGCTGCCGGCGCCCTCGCCGAGATTGGCCGCTTCCGCCGCGGTGACCGTCACGCTGAGCGGCGCCAGATCATCGATTCCGCCTTCCTGCGGATAGGCGCGCAGGCGGTCGGCCAGCACGCCGGCCAGCAGATGGTGCGGCACGCCTCTGGCCTGCCTGGCCTGTTCGCTGCGCAGCGCGGCGCATTGGGCCGATCCGGGGCGGCCGCGCTTGCTAATGTACCTGGCCAGGATGAGACGTATCTTGCCGACGTCGCGCCCGGTCAGAGCGGCCGGCTCCATCACGCAAATGCGCAGATAGTCGAGCAATTGCGTCGCGCTATCATCCTTGCGCCGGGTCACGCTGTGCCCGGACCACTCGTGCAGCAGGGCCTCGCCGCGCGCATGCCATTGGGCCGGATAGTGGCGGCACGGCCAGCCGCCGGCGATGCGGAATTTGCCGCTGACGCCGTCGCGCCATGCGCCGTTGGCATCGATATCGATCGACGGCGGCTCGCCCTCGACGCTCTCGATGAACAGCTGGACCGCGCGGTCGTACAACGGCAGCAGCGCGCGCACGGTATCGCGCTGCGTCATGATGCGGCGGTTCGGTGCGCGCCGTTTGTGCAAGGCCAGCGCCACCTCACGCACCGGTTTGAGAAAGACGCGCTCGCCGAAGCGGCGTGCTTGCGCGGCGGGCGCCGGAAAAAAACGCAAGCGGTCGAACCAGGGCGCGATTGCGCTGAGGACCTCGCGCGCTGCATCCGCTTTGCCATGGCGGGTGAGCCAGGCCACGACCAGCAAGGCGCCTTCCTCGGGCACGTTGACGTCGTAGCAGCCTGAGTCGAGCAGGGCGTACAGACCCGCCATCCCGTCGTCGGTCAGCAGGCGCGCGTTGAGCCAACGGCGCGCATCGGGCGCGGGCGCCATGCCGGCTGAGGCCAATGTCTGCAGTTCGTGCTCGAGCAAGGCGCCGCCGGCCTTGAAGTCGCCCGTGGCGAAGCCACCCTTGACGATATCGGGCGTGACCCAGGCGCGCACCCCGTCCAGCGGGGTGCGCGAGCCGACGTCGATCGATCCCGTCAACATGCCGGCCATGACCTGCTCCCACTGCCGCACCTTGCCGCGCGCGCGTTCGCGCACCTGCGAGTCGGGGTGGTCGGTGCTGGTGCGCAGGGCGGCGGCCAGTTGCAGTGCCGCGTAGCCGGGCGCAATGCGGAGAGGTTCCGCGCCGGGAGCGTCGTTATCCACGTGGTATCCATTGAAATGAAGTGTTGGGGTCCGGAAGCTGGAATCGAACCAGCACCTACTCAGTTAGAAGCCGAGTTCTCTGCCATTGAGTTATTCCGGAATTGTTTGCACGGACGCGGCGCCCAGCAGCATTGATGAAAATCAACGCTCAGGCGATCAGACTAGCAGCTTTGCTAACTTTACTCAATGCACTGGCGAAAAACGTTTTATTTTATGGTGCCGTTGAATCGGCCGGTGCATACAGTCCTGCCGAGCGCAGCGCCTCTCGCATGGCCATCACGGTCGCCATCTGATAACAGCTGATTTTGGAGTCGGTGCTATTGTATGCGCCGTCCACGATGCGGATGCGGCAGCCGCTGAGATAGTCGCCGTCGAACGCGTCTTCCGACAGCACATGCTTGATGCTGCTGATAACCGCGTCGAGGAACAGGAGAGGAATCTGTTCCTCAGACACTTCCCAGCTTAGCGTGCATCCATATATCGGTTCTGGTTCCAACACCAGATCGATCACCCCAAAACGCCCGGGCGGCCCCATCTGGCGGACGAACCGCCCGGCGCCGGTGCAGCGTGTGCGTAGCGGTACGCCGCGGGTCCCCGTTTCCACTAAAGCAATTTCCATCGGATCAGCCCCACAACTTCCACCAGGGCCGCTCGCTGTCCGGCGGCGGTGCATGGCGCGATGCGACCGCCTGGACCCCGTCGCACAAAGGGCAAAACGAAGTGAATGTCTCTAGCGCGGCGTCGGCCGGCAAGGCCGGGAAAATGACCTTGATTAAATCTGACGGCGCGTCGAACAGTTCCGCGAAGCCGCACTTGCTGCATCCGTGGATCAGCCACGAGCCGCGTTCCTTGAGGTACTTTTCGCTGACCATCACCGGATGGCCGGTGCCGGTGGCGATGAAGCGGATCGATTGATTGATGCGCACCGTTTCCAGCTGCGTCGGAGCGATGATCACCCGTCCGCTGAAAATATCGCCTGCGACGCCGGTGATGCTCACCCATGCGAGTTCGGGATGCGCACTGGTCATGCGGCGGCCGCCGTCGTGGATGATGACCTGAATGTCGTCCGGATGGTTGGGGTGAAGCTTGCCCGCCAGGGCGGGATGTGTGCGCCATTCCATGAGCTTGTCTTTATTAGTGAGATTGCAGCGCGGAGCGTGGAAAAAAGGGCCGGAAATCGCTTCCCGGCCCCGAACTTACTTTACAACAGAATTACGCGGCGATCGACTCGGCGCGTTGCTGCATGCGCGGCGCGTGCCTTGCGTACACGGCGCTGGCAAACGCCCGCCCTTGCGAGAGCGAACGCAGACTGGTCGTGTGACCGAACAGGTTCGCCAGCGGCACATCGGCCACGACTTCGACGCGCCCGGTTTGCTCCTCGATGCCGAGCACCTTGCCGCCACGGCGCTGCAGGTCGCCGATGACATCGCCCGCATTCACGGCCGGCGCATCGACATTGACCGTCATGACCGGTTCCAGCATCAGCGGATGGGCTCGTTTAAGCCCGGCCAGGGTGCCTTCCTTGGCCGCCACCGCGAACGCCATGTCGTTGCTGTCGACCGCATGGTAGTCGCCATCGAGCAGGGTCACCCTGACACCCGTGACCGGGTAGCCCAGAGGACCTTGCGCCAGCGCCTGGCGCACGCCTTTTTCGATGGCCGGAATGAAGTTCGCAGGCACCACGCCGCCCTTGATCGCATTCTCGAAAGCGAACGCGCCATCGAACTGTTCCACCCGCAAAACGACTCGTGCATACTGCCCGCTGCCGCCGTTTTGCTTCGACACTTTGCCTTCCAGTTCCACCGCGGGCCCGGCGATGGTTTCGCGATAAGCCACCTGAGGCGCGCCCACCGTTACTTCCACGCCCGTTTCGCGGCGCACACGTTCCAGCACCACGTCCAGATGCAGTTCGCCCATGCCCCACAGCACTGTTTCACCGCTGACGGGATCGCTTTCGAGGCGCAAAGACGGGTCTTCGCGACGGAAACGATCGAGCGCGGCGAGCATCTTGCCACGGTCGCCGCCCTTGCCGGGTTCGATCGCCAGCGCCACCACCGGTTCCCCGGCGTGGATGGTTTCCAGCACCAGCGGCACGGCCTTGGACGACAAGGTATGCCCGGTCAACGCATCTTTCAGGCCGGCGATGGCGATGATACTGCCGGCCTGAGCCTGCGCCACACCGGTGCGGCGGTCCGCATGGATCACATACAGCCGACCCACCCGCAGCGTCGCGCCGAGCGATGCATTCCACACCGCATCGCCTTCGCGCAGGGTGCCGCCATATAGCCGCACGTACGACAGCGAACCGTGGTCGTCGTGCACCACCTTGAACACCAGCGCCGCCAGCGGATCTGTGTCGCCGGTGCCGACCGTCACTGTTTCACCGTCCAGGCGCGCCACCGGGGCGGCGCGCTCGTCGGGCGAAGGCAGCCAGTCGATGATGGCGTCGAGCAGCGGCTCGATGCCGGCATTGCGGTACGCCGAGCCGGACAGCACGGGCACCGCGCGGCGTGCCAGTGTCATGGCACGCAGGCCGGCGCGCACATCCGCCGGCGACAACGTGTCGTCGGCCAGGAAGGCCAGGGTGAGCGAATCGCTGCCATCGGCCGCCACCGCGGCGGCGTGCGCATAGGCTGCCTCGGCTGCTGCATGCAGATGCGCGGGCAGGGCGCTCGAACTCATCACGCCAGCAGCGTCCCAGGCCAGGAAACGCTGGCCGAGCACGTCGATGATGCCTTCGAACGCATCGCCGGCGCCGACCGGAATGGTCAACGGCACGGCCAGGGCGCCGAGGCGCGCGCCGATCTGGCCCACCACGCGGCCGAAGTCGGCGCCGCTGCGGTCCATCTTGTTGACGAACACAATGGTCGGCACGCCGTGTTTCTGCGCCTGGCGCCAGACCGTTTCGGTCTGGGGCTGGATGCCGGCCACGCCGCACAGCACGGTGACGGCGCCGTCGAGCACGCGCAGCGAACGTTCGACTTCGATGGCGAAGTCGATGTGGCCTGGTGTGTCGATCAAGGTGAAGGCATGGCCGTTCCAGGCGCAGCGGGTGGCGGCCGCGCCGATGGTGATGCCGCGTTCTTTTTCGAGGTCCATGCTGTCCATCGTGGCGGTGCCCTCATGGACTTCGCCAGCGCGATGGATTTCGCCGGTTTTCAGGAGGATGCGTTCGGACAGGGTGGTTTTGCCAGCGTCGATGTGGGCAATGATACCGAAGTTGCGCGAGTTGGCGCGAAGGATAGTCGCAGTCATGATGGTGCTTTCTTACATAGCGGGCGGTCGTGGTTTGTCTTTGGGACAAGCGCCGCGGGAGCCATGCGACCACCCTTGTTCAGTGATCCCGCGCGCGTTCTTCGTCGGCTGACTTCATGATATATATGCTCCTAAGCAACTACTGTGTGTGGGGATGGAAAAGCGAAACGGCAAAAACAAAAAAGGCCCGCAGTGGGCCTTTTTTTGATGGGTGCTCGTCAAGAGCGAATCAAGGGGCGCACTGTCGCGGCCCGGGACGTTGCGAGCAACGTGCCGGGAGGGCGAAGGTAAAAAAGAGGATGTCCATTGAGTTCATGGCCGGAAGCTTATTGCCCCGTTCGCGAAATGTCAAGGACTTATTTTGTTGTTGGTTCGTCACGCCCAAGCGGGTTCCGGCCCATCGCTGCCACGTCAGGATCGGTATTTTTATCAAAACATTGAATATAGCCAACATTTCGAGGTGCTCTGGTGTGAAAATGCTGCTCAGTTGCACAATCACCATGCACGCTGGCGCGCACATGCCGCGCGAGTGCCCGACAACATTGCAAAACACAGCAGGAATTTGACTATGAAACACCTCTCCAGCCGCTATGCGTGCGGCCTGATCGCCGCGCTGGCGCTCTCGGCGTGCGTCACGCAGGAAACCGGAACGCCCGATCCGGCATCGGCCGGCGCTGGCGCGACCCCGGGCAGCCTGGTCGCCAACGGAAAACTGACCCCGGAAGGCGAACTGCGGCGCGAACGCGCGTTCAAGGCGTACAAGGCGGGGAACAAGGCGCTGGCGTATTCCGAATGGCTGGGAATCGCCGAGCAAGGCTTCGGCGAATCGCAGTTCAACATCAGCGTGATGGAAAGCGATGGCGATACCGGCACGGTCAACATGGCCAAAGCCCTGACGTGGCTGCAGAAGGCGGCCGACGCCAACTATCCGGAAGCCCAGTTCCAGCTCGGCCAGCGCTACAACAAGGGCGACGGCGTGAGCAAGGATGCGGCCAAGGCCGTGGCGTACTGGCGCAAATGCGCCGCGCTCGGCGACAAGCGCTGCGCCTTCAATGCCGCGCTGGCGCTGGCAGCGGGCCTTGGCGTGCCGCAGGACCGCGCCGGCGCCATGACCTTGTTGACCGAGGCGGCCAGCGGCCCGGCGGCGCTGGTGCCCGCTCAGTCCCAGCTGGGCAAGATGTACCTGCAGGGCGGCGACAAGGAGCGCGATTACGCCAAGGCGCGCCAGTGGCTCGAACCTGCCGCCGCCGGCAACGATGCCGATGCACTGTACAACCTGGGCGTGATGTACAGCCAGGGCTTCGGCGTCAAGGCCGACAAGCGCAAGGCCGCCGCCTTGTATCAGCGCGCCGCCGCGCAGGGAGATCCGATGGCATCGAATAACCTCGGCAGCGCTTACCGCTATGGCGAAGGCGTGCCGAAGGACCCGAAAAAGGCTGTGGCCCTGTTCAAGCAGGCACATGACGGCGGCAACCCGCAAGGCACCGTCAACCTGGCCGACATGACCTTCAAGGGCTGGGGCGTGCACGCCAACAAGACGGCGGCTGCGGAACTGTACAAGGCCGCCGCCGACGCCGGTCACCCGGTCGGACGCTGCCGTTACGCGCAGGCGTTGCGTCACGGCGACGGCGTGGCCAAGAACGCGGGCCAGGCCAACCGCCTGCAGGAAGCGGCCAACCATGCCAACACCCCATGCGAGAGCGATGCGCCGCTGGGCGAGTGGGTGGTCAACCGCAGGACCGCCGGCCACTCCTGAGCGGCGCCGGTGCGCGCTTGATGCTGGCGTGCCGGGTGGGGTGCATATGCAATTCGGTTGCATTTGCACCCCGCTTGGGCTATGATTGTGTTTTGCAACACAGTTGCACCAAGCGGCAGCGCAAGGCGGGGCAGGTCGATGATAAAACGCGTAATTGGAGTGGCGGACTACGCCGGCATGACGGCGGCCGCACTGTGTTTGCTGCACTGCCTCGGCCCGCCGCTGTTGCTGGCCGTCTTTCCGCTGATGAACTGGTTCCCGCATGACGACGGCCTGCACGCCTGGCTGCTGATCCTGGTCGCGCTGCCGGCGCTGGTCGCCCTGGTCGCCGGCTTTCGCCAGCACCGGCGCGCGCTGGTGCTCGCGCTTGGCGCTTGCGGTTTCGCCTGCTGCTGCGCGGCGGTACTGGTCGCCGGTCCCCGTTACGGCCACGGCGCCGAAGCCATCCTCACCAGCATCGGCGGCCTGTTCATCTTTTCCGCCCACCTGAAAAACCGGTCGTTCTGCGCCGGCTGTGCGCTGGACAAGCAGCCGGGCTGCTGCTGAGCGGCCGGCGACCCGGATTGGCGATCCGCTCATCGAGGCGGTGCGCTTTCTTGTATCATGTGCAGCTTTGATTGTCAGATCAGGATCACCGCATGTTTGCTTTGAAATTGAGCGTCGCCAACAAGCTGCGCACCCTCGCCGCCATCGACAAATGCTTGCAGAAGCAGGGTGGCCGACATGGTGCGTGACCGACGCTGGATTGCTGCCGGATGTGTCATCGTGATTGCGTGCGGCTTAGCGACGCGTAAATATCCCTCGGTGTTGTCGCATTACTTCGGGAACTATCCGGGCGATGCGCTATGGGCCTTGCTGGTGTTCCTGTTGTGGGCGTTTTGCCTGCCGCGCGCGAAAACCGGCACCTTGGTCGTGCTGGCGCTGGGCACCGCGTTCGCGGTCGAGTTTTCTCAGCTGTACCAGGCGCCCTGGATCAGGCATGTGCGTGCCACGACCTTGGGGCATCTGGTCCTCGGTGGCGGCTTCGACTGGCGCGACCTGGTCGCCTACACGGTGGGCGTGGCCGTCGGCGGCTTGCTGGACCGGGCGCGCGGCATGCTGCGCTAGCCTGCCGCCTTGCGCCTGGCGGGCGGTTCCTGCAAGCGCTGCTGCAGGAACGCCACCACGGCCGCTTCTTCCGGCTGCAATTCGTGCAGGTCCTCGACCAGCTCGCGCCGCGTGCTCTCGCGCATGGCGTCGAGCACGGTGCCATCGAGATAGGCGTCGAGGATCGCCGGATGCACATAGCACTTGCGGCAAATCGATGGCGTGTTGCCCAGCTTTTCCGCCACCGATTCGATCGCGCGCACAATGTTTTTCTTCGCTTGCGCTTCGGAGTCGACCTTCTCGAATTCCTGCAGCGCCAGCGCCGCCAGCACCGTGCCCGACCAGGTGCGGAAATCCTTGGCGGTGTAGTCTTCGCCGCTAATGTCGCGCAGGTAGTCGTTGACGTCGGACGAGTCGACCGTATGCGCATTGCCGTCGTCATCTTCGTAGTGAAACAGTTCCTGCCCCGGCAGGTCGCGGATGCGGCTGATGATGCGCGCCAGGCGCTTGTCCTCCACCTTGACGTTGTGGAACACGCCGCTCTTGCCGCGAAAGCGGAACTGGACCGCCTTGCCGTCGATGCGAACATGGCGGTCGCGCAGGGTGGTCAGGCCGAATGATTTGTTCTGGCGCGCATATTCCTCGTTACCGATCCGCATCATGGTCGCTTCCAGCAGATACACGATGGTGGCGAGCACCTTTTCGCGCGGCAGGCCGGCTCGCTTGAGATCGGCGTCGACGGTGCGGCGGATCGCGGGCAGGGCCTTGCCGAAGCTGATCATGCGTTCGTATTTGACTTCGTCGCGCAGCTTGCGCCATTTGGCGTGATAGCGGTATTGCTTGCGCCGCCTGGCATCGCGCCCGGTGGCCTGCAGGTGGCCGTTGGCCAGTTTGCAGATCCATACGTCGGTCCAGGCCGGCGGAATGGCGAGGGCGCGGATGCGTGCCAGGGTGGTTTCGTCGGTGACGGACTCGCCGCTCGTGTCGAGGTAGATGACGTGCTTGCCGTTCGCCTTGCGCGTGATGCCGGGCGCGCTGTCGCTGACGTAGCGCAGTCCCGCGGATTTGGCGGCGGCGAGCACATCGCCGGAGGGGGGCGCACTCGCGGCGCCGGGTTCGTCTCTTTTCATGGTTGGCTCGGTCGTGTCAGGGGGACAGCGCTTGTGCTGCCGGTGTCACGCGAAATAGTACACGCGGCTGGACCGAGCGGCGATTCGCTTGGCGCGCGGACGATGCGCCGTGCCCTTGCGCTAGCGGGCCGGTGCGCGTTAAGCAAAAATACAAGCCCGAAAGGACCGTTGATTGATAAAATGGCAAACTTTCCTCCGATCGGCGCGCCGCTGGTGGCTTCGTGATGTTTTCATGATAAGGATTCCCATGTTTAAAAAACCGCTGTTAGCGCTGGCCTTGATGAGCGGTGCGCTGTCCGCCAGCGCCGCCACGCAAACGTACGATTGGTCGTACAAGGGCTTTACCTATAACGAAGAGGGCAGTGGCCGCATTGGCGTTTTCGATCCGGCGATAGAAGTCGATGGCCGCTTCGTGGTCGACGACAAGAATGCCGATGGCAAGTTCAGCGTCGATGAGGTTCTGTCGTTCGTGCACGCTGGGCGTGATTTCACGAAAGGCTACGATTCTGTGCAGCAGTTTTCATTCACGCCCGGCGGCACGCTGAATTTCACTGCGGGTGCCGCCTGGCACGATGACATCTACAGCTATGGACTGGTCATTGTGACGGGCGAATACATCGGCTACGGGTTTCACGATCCAGTGGGGGGGCGCCATGGCAGCGCTACCTGGCTCTGGAGCGATCAGACCAAGCTGACCGTGACGGCGGTACCGGAACCGCAGACCTGGATGATGCTGGGCGCCGGCGTGCTGCTGGCCGTGGGCGCGAGCCGCCGCCAGAAGCCAGCCTCGCGCTAATCGACAGCAGTGTCGTACAGTGTCCGGATGCGCGTCGGCGAGCTTGACCTGAACGTGCGCCAGGTGGGCAGCGGCGCCCCTTTTCTCTGGGCGCACGGCTTGCTGTCATCGATCGAGGCGGAAGACGCGCTCGACCTCCTCCAGTGGCGGCATTTTCCCGCGTCCTTGCGCCTGGTGCGCTACGACGCGCGCGGGCATGGGGACAGTGCGCCCGGCGCCCAAGCGGGCTGGGACGTGCTCGGGCAAGACATGCTGACCCTCGCCACCACCCTCGGCGAGAGCCGCTTCGTCGCCGGCGGCTGGTCGATGGGTTGCGCCAGCGCGCTGCACGCCGCCCTGCTGGCCCCCGCGCGCATCGATGGCCTGGTGCTGATGCTGCCACCGTCGCTGTGGGAAGCGCGCGTCGCCCAGGCCGCCCGGTACCGGCGCGCCATCGCGCTGGCCCAGGTCATGGGGCCGGCGCGCTTCGCCAGACTCGTCGCCAGCGAGGCGGGCGCCGCGCTGCCGCCCTGGCTGCTGAACGCCGCACCGCATTTGGCCGCGCGCGCCCGGCACGGCATGCGCCAGCTCAGCGCGCCGGCCTTGCTCACCTTGTACCAGGGCGCGGCCGCATCCGACCTGCCGCCGCGCGCGGCTCTGGCGGCGCTCGGCGCCATCCCGGCCCTGATCGTCGGCTGGACCGGCGACCCGGTGCACCCGCTGGAGTCGGCACGGGAACTGCAGCGCCTGCTGCCAAGGTCCAGCTTGTTCATTGCACAAAACCATGATGACGTGCTGAGCATTCCCGCACGCCTGCGCGCCTTCGTCCAGGCCACCGCCCGGCGCGCCTGAGCGCGGCTGAAGCGCGCCGCCTTGTGTCGCGCAAAATTCGCCGCTGAAACTGTTGTTGTTCCGTCCCGCAATGATATTTTCCATGTGGAATAATGTACACTCGGGAGTATCGACCGGTTGGCGCCATATCCCGCGCCGGCCATGCAGCGGCGGGCGAGCAGCGAGGTCCGCCAGCGCTACATCCCCGGCCCAGCCCCGCCGATTCGCCGTCTTACAACTGGTCCGACAATCGCCCCACACCTCATGCTTACCCATCGCCGCTGGATTTCCGGCCCCGTGTCGCTCAAAGCGCGCTTCTCGCTGGCCGTTGGCATGCTGATCGTCCTGACCGCCACGGTGCTGACCCTCGCGGCGGTGCTGATCGTGCAGCGCGGCATCGAGACGGTGGTGGGCGAGCGCGAAGCATCGCTGATCAGCCAGGTGGCGCGCGACCTGGACAATAAATTCCTGATCCGCCAGCAAGCCCTGGTCCGCCTGGCGCACGACCTCGAAATCCGGCCTCACCCCTCGGCCGCCTTCCAGGACAAGCTGGAGCAGCATCACAGCATGGATGGCTTTTTTACCAATATATCGGTGCTCGATGCCCAGGGCGAGCACGTCGCCAACATGGACTATCCGCAAAACCGCAGCCAGAGCAATTTTTCCACGCGCGACTATTTTCTCGACACCATACGCACCGACGGCCCGGTGATTTCCAAGCCGCTGCGCAGCCAGATCAGCGCGCGCCCGGTGGTGGTCATGACGGCGCCCATCCACGCCAAGGATGGCCAGATCAGCCACATCCTGATCGGCACGATCGACCTGGCCAAGAACAGCTTCATCAAGGAACTGTCGATCGCGCAGGTCGGCAAGACCGGCTACTTCTATCTCCTGAGCCGCGAGGGCGTGTTCGTCTCGCACCCCGACGAACGGCGCATCCTGCGCAGTATCGACGAGACTGGCAAGCGCGCGCCCTCGGTCGACCTGGCCCTGGGCGGCTTCGAAGGCACCTTGCGCTCGGCCGCCGACAACGGCGCCGACGCGCTGGTGTCGTACAAACGCCTGGCCGCTACCGGCTGGCTGCTGTGCAGCGTGTATCCGACCGCGGAAGCATTCGCGGTCGCCAACCAGATGCGCTGGAACGCGGCCATCATCGCCGCCGTGCTGCTGCTGGTGATCGGGCCGGTTGCCTGGCTGATGATCGACTGCCAGTTGCTGCCGCTGGCCCGCCTGGGCGCGCGCATGGCGGCAGGGCGCGGCGCGGTGGCGCAGGAGGGGCCGTATGCGGACGATGAAATCGGCGAGCTGTGGCGCGCGTTCGACACCCTGATGGCCGAGCGCGACCTGGCCGAGCGCGCCGTCGCCGACAGCGAGCGCAACCTGCGCATGGTGGCCGACAACGTCCCCGCGCTGGTCGGCTATGTCGACAAGCACGAGCGCTTCGTGTTCGGCAACGAGCGCTACAGCGCCTTTTTCGGCGTCTCGGCGCGCCAGATTCCCGGCAAGAGCGTGCGCGAGGTGCTCGGCGAAGCGGTCTACCGGGTCAGCAAACCGTATCTGGACGCGGCGCTGAGCGGGCGCCCGGTGCGCTTCGAGCGCCAGGTGCTGCGTCACGGCGTGACCCAGTGGGACCGGGTCGCCTACAATCCCGATATCGATGCGGCGGGTGTGGTGCAGGGCTACTTCGTGCTGGCCGACGACATCACCGAACTGAAGGCAACCCAGCAAGTGCTGGCGCTGAGCGAAAAGCGCATCCTCACCATCGCCGACAACATGCCGGCCCTGATCGGCTATGTCGATACCGGCTATCGCTACACCTTCTGCAACCGCGCCTACGCCACCATTACCGGCATCGCGCCGGAAGACATCGTGGGCCGCACCGTCAGCGATGTGTTCGGACCCAAGGTATTTTCGGCGGTGGCGGCCCAGATGGCCGCTGCCCTGGCCGGTAGGCGGGTGTCGTTCGAGCGTGCCGCCGCCGAGCTCAAGGGCGAGCGCTACCTGCAGACCGACTACATTCCCGATACCGGCGCCGACGGCAAGGTGGCCGGCTTTTACACGATGGTGATGGACATCACCGAGCGCAAGGCGGCCGAGCTGGCCCTGGCCGCGCAGCAGCGCCTGCTGCACACGGTGACCGACAACTTGCCGGCGCTGGTCAATTTCATGGACCGCGAGGGCCGCTTCGGCTTCGTCAACCGGCATCACGAAAGCTGGTTCGGGCGGCCGCTGGCGCGCATCCACGGCAGCCTGGTGAGCAGCTTGTTTTCCCCGGAAGAGGCCGAGGTGCACCAGCGCGCCTTCGATGCGGCTATGACGGGCACGACGGTCAAGTTCGATTTCGCGCGCATGCAGGGCAAGGAGAAGCGCCACTACCAGGCTACCTACATTGCCCAGGTCGACGCCGGCGGCGAGGTGGTCGGCGTGACCGGGCTGGTCAACGACGTGACCGATGCCAAGCTGCTGGAAGAACAACTGAGCGCGCTGGCGCGCTTCGATGCGCTCACCGGCTTGCCGAACCGCACCCAACTGACCGAGCGTATCGGCCGCGCCCAGACCCGCAGCGCCCGCAACGGCACGGTGATGGCGGTGATGTATCTGGACCTGGACAAATTCAAGTCGATCAACGACAGCTTCGGCCACTGCGGCGGCGACACGGTGCTGGTCGAGTTCGGCCGCCGCCTGTCGGCCTGCGTGCGCCAGAGCGACACCGTGGGGCGCCTGGCCGGCGACGAATTCGTGATCCTGCTCGAAGGCTTGCAGAACGTGGGCGAGTGCGCGCTGGTGGCGCGCAAGATCATCAAGGTCATGGAGAAACCGTTCGACATCGACGGCGTGGCGCGCATCGTCAGCACCAGCATCGGCGTGGCGACCGCCGAAAACGGCCGGGCCGGAGTCGACACCTTGCTCAAGCATGCCGACGACGCGCTGTACCGGGCCAAGGATTCCGGCCGCAACCGGTATGCGATGACCTCGGTGAAGTAGGCGCCGCCGCCCCGCGCACGGTGCAAGAAATGCCTTATCGATAATTATTCACATGTCATGCCTTCGCATTTTTTCCCATTTCCCACAAGAAAATCCGAAATCTGGCATCCTGCCAGCTGGTATTCCATTTGCAGGCTGTGCATGAACTATCTCGCCCATATTTACCTGGCCCGTTACAGCGACGAGGCGATGCTGGGCGCCTTGCTGGGCGATTTCGTCAAGCCCAACTCGGGCGCACGGTTCAGCGCCGTCACCGAAGCGGAAATCCTGATTCACCGCAAGGTCGACAGCTTTACCGACAGCCATCCGGTGGTGCTCGCCGCCAAGGGATTGTTCGATGGCCCGGGGCGGCGCTATTCCGGCATCCTGCTCGACGTTTATTACGACCATGTACTGGCCCTGCGCTGGGCGCGCTATTCCGACGTGCCGCTGGCCGACTTCATCGCGCGCTTTTACGGCGCGCTCGACACCCATGCGGCCGTGCTGCCGCCCAAGCTGGCGCGGATTGCGCCCTACATGATCGAACAGGACTGGCTCGGTTCCTACCAGAGCTATGCCGGCATCGACATCGCGATCCGGCGCATTTCGACGCGCCTGTCGAAAAACGGCGACGTGATGCGCGATGCGCTGCACGACCTGAAACGGCATGCCGGCGCCATCGCCGACGGTTTCGACGTGTTTTTCCCCGAATTGATGACTTTTGTAGAAAGCCAGCGCAATGAAAGACAATAAACACTATGCCGCGATTTGCCAGTTTTACGGCGACACCCGGGCCGAGCGCTCGGGCGTGCTCTTGACGGCGCATATCGATCAAGGCATCGCCCTGCTCGGCGCCATCGGCGCGCCGCTGCGCGCCATGGAAGCGTTCTGCATCCATCCGCTGGTGCAGGACGATGGCGCGCTGCTGGCCGCGCTGGCGCCCGGATCGGTGTTCAGCGCGCACCAGCCCGATGCCGTGGTGGTGGCGCTGGCGATGGAATACCGGAGGGTGGCCAATGCCTATTTATCGCACCATTGCGAGGGCGCCGACGATGCGATCGAACTGAGCTGCGTGGACGAAGTGAACCAGATGCTGATCGCCGATAAAGTCCAGAACCGCAAGGATTTCGAGCGCCATCACCTTGGCAAACATGCGCGCAGCGACACCTTGCAGCTGTACTTCGGCAACTGGCTGCGCCGGCTCGGCGTGTCGGAAGAGCGCTACGCGCAGTTAAGCGGACGCGTCGGCGCTGCCGCCCCGCAGGCGCTTATTTCGGACGTGGCGGCGGCAGCACCGGGTTAAATTCCATCGACCAGATCACCGAATTGATTTTCCAGCCCAAGGTGGTGCGCACCAGTTGCCAGCTCTCCTGGCCCCAGTTCGACTTGTAGCCATCGGCCACGTAGCTGTAGTCGAAATAGACCTGGGCCACATCGCCATTCGATTCGATGCGCACGTTATCGACCGTTTCTTCCACCGGATGCGCACTCTCGACGATATGGTCGATAAACGCGGTCGCGCTGCCGGTCCCGGAAATCTTCTTCATACCCGGTTTGGACTGCGCCTTGCGGCGTTCGTCGACCATCTTGATGCTGTTATCGGTGGCCACGCCGATCCACGGAATCGAGTCCGAGTACAGCAAACCCATGAAGGCCGGCTTATCCTTCTTGATCACGGCCGTGCGAAACGCCTCGACCACGTTTTCGAGGGCCGCCACATCGGCCTTGGGCGTGGTGCTGCTGGCCGTTGCCGCGCATGCCGGCGCGGACGAGAAAACCAGTGCTGCGATGAACCAGTGCTTCATGTAATCCTTTACGTTGACGGGTCACGGCCATGCTGGCGGACGCCGGAAACGCAATGTAGCACGGCAATCAAACGCAAGATTGGCTTGTCGATATGCATAACCGGCAGCCTATTTCAGCCGTACGCGGCGCGAAAAATGGAGCGCCACGGCCAGCAAGCCGAGCGCGCCGCCCACCAGCAGCGCAGGCGCCCCGACCTGCGCGATGAGCAGGCCGGCCACGCCCACGCCGGTGGCCTGGCCCATGAAAAAACAGGATGCGAAGGCCGACACCGCCGCACCGCGTCGCTCCGGCGCCATCTGGGTCGCGTTGGTCTGCAAGGTATTGTGCAGCATGTAAAAGCCCAGGCCCGCGCAAAAGCTGGCGGGAATGGCCAGCCACCACAGGGGCGCCAGGCCGATCGCGGCCAGCGACAGCGCCAGCACGATGCCGCCCCAGCGCGCCAGTCCGCCTTCGCCCAGGCGCCGCAGCATGGCTGTCGACCCCATGGCAAAGGCGAAGCCGCCGAACCCGAACAGCATGATCACCGCGCCGGCCAGCGCCAGCGACAGGCCGTGGCGCGCGTGCAGGTGGCTGGCGATGAAGGCGAACGGTCCGTACAGCAGACCGCCTTCGAGAAAGGCCGTGAGCAGCACCAGCCGGGCCCAGGGCAGGGCGGCGATGTGGCCGAACTCGGCGAGCATGTGGCGCACGGCCCCACCCGCGATCGGGCGTACCGTCCTGGCATGTGGCGGCAGGCGCCGGTTCAGCCCCAGCAAGCCGAGCCCGACGAGCAGAAAAATCGCCGCCACCAGCAGGAACGGCAGGCGCCACTGGTGCGCATCGGCCGCCAGCCCGCCCACCAGCACGCCGGCCGACACGCCGAGGATTTGCCCGATCAGGAAGCGCGCAAGCACCGGTTGCCGCTGTTCGTAGGCGATCACGTCGCCGATCCAGGCCATCGACAGGGGGATGATGGCGGCCGCCGCGGCCCCGGCCAGCAGGCGCACCGCCAGCAGCACGGGCAGGCTGGTGGCGGTGGCGCACAGCAGGGCGGTGGCGGAACTGGCCAGCGCGGCCAGCGCGATCACCAGATACTTGCCGTAGCGGTCGCCCAGCGGGCCGGAACCGAGCTGCGAGAGACCGTAGGCAATCGAAAATACCGTAATGACCAGCGAGGCCTCGCCCAGCGGCACGCCGAATTCGTTCGAGAGCAGGGGCAACAAGGGGTCGGCCGCTCGCATCGAGATGCCGCTGCCGAAGGCGGCCAGCGACAGCAGCGGCACGGCGCTGGCGGGAACGGGGGAGGCGGGTGTCATCGGTGTCGTTGATTTGTTTCAAAAATGCAATTATCCGCGCATTCCGGCCGGGCTGCAGGCAGCGTTCCGGAAAGCTGGCGCCGTGCGCCGCAGCACGGCGCTACACTGGCGAGCACATTCCATACATGGAGAAGACGATGAGCTTACTGGGCGGGTGTTGTTGCGGGGCGGTGCGCTACGAAACGTCGGAGCAGGTCTTTCACCAGACAATTTGTCACTGTCCGACGTGCCGGCGCGCGTGCGGGGCGCCGCGCGTGGCCTGGTTCAGCGTGGCGCGCGGGGAGTACCGCATCACGGCCGGCATGCCGGCGCAGTTCCGTTCCAGCCCGGACGTGACGCGCACCTTTTGCGGCGCCTGCGGCACCCAGCTGACGTATGCGCACAGCGGCAGTCCGGACGAGATCGACATCACCACCTGCAGCCTGGACAACCCGGAACCGCTGGCCCCGGGCGACCATACCTTCACCTTCTATCGCCTGGCCTGGGATAGCGGCGATGACGGCACGCCGCAGTACGCGCACACCCGCGCCGAAGGCTGACCCCGTACGGCGCTCAGAACGAATACACGAGCGTGAGCGAAGTTTGGGTGTCGGTGTTCTTCTTGTCGGCCGGCACATTCGTGTCATTACGGACGATAAACGCCGCCTTCATCTGCATGGTGCCGTTGATCTTGGTGCTCAGGGCGGCTTCGGCAATCGAGTGGGTATTCGAGGTACCGCGCTCGACGCTGGCGATCTGGGAGAACAGTGCGTTCTGGCTGACCTGCCAGCGTATGGCGGCGGCACCGCGCACGGTAAAGCCGCTTTCGGGTTCGCCCGTGGCGCGTTCGCCGCGGAAATAGCCCGGGCCGATTTCGACGTCGACGCTGGCCTCCGGCGAGTCGTACCAGCGCGTGCTGCGTCCGACCGCCATGGTGTTGTACCTGCTGTAGGCGCCGAACTTGTCGCCCACGTGGGCTGCCAGCACGAACAGCTTTTCGTCGTCCTTGACCAGTTTGTAGGCCGCCTTGGCCGAGAGGGAATAGCGTTCGGCAGAACGCCTGGAGCTACTGTTGCCGTCACGGTCGTTGACTTTGTCTTCCTTGAAGTGACCGGCGACGACGTACTGGTTGCTCCAGTCATCGAGTTCCTGGCGCGCGTCGATCTTGCCGGAGACCGAGGTGCCGGCGGTATTGCCCGAGGTACTGATGGCGCCCAGTTCGGCGGAGGTGTGCCAGCTGGCGTCGGGGAGGTCGTCGGCAAAAGCGGGAGCGCAGGCCATGGCCAGCGCGATAAGCGGGAGGAATTTCATAAACGTGTTGATGCGGGTGAAAGATTGCCCGCATTGTAACCGAGCTCAGGTTTCGCTGCCGGTCCGGGAGCCGATCCGGACTTGGGTGCGGTCGTACAGCCGGCGCGTCCGGCGCTCCATCGGCACACAATAATTGCACTTCTTTTTTTGGCAAGGGTCTATAGCCACTTTACCGTTGATGCAATGCGCTCCTGAAGGGGTAGCTGTTGGCCTGATTCTCGGAACGGGCCGTCTGCGCGGGCCCGCCCGTGTCCTGAATTCATTGCAGATGTTCCTGCGCAGGGAACAGGCGAAGTGACATGTCCGCACCCTCCCTGTTCGCGGGTGCGCGCGGGTTATGCCGGCCGCGCGCGCTTGACATCGAAGCCGCCCGCCGCCATCGCCGATCACCCTCGATACCGTCCGGCGTTGCCGGGACCCCGGGAGCGCCGGATTGTTACTGCAAACCGGCAATGCGCTGCGAACGGGCCGCCTGCGCGGCGCTGTCCTGCAGCATCAGGCTGTGACGCGCCGCCTTGAGCGTGGCGATGTCGCGCGCCAGGCCGCCGCCGGCGCTAGGATTGCGCACCACCGGCAATTCGCGCCGCGGCACCTGGGCCTGCGTCTGCGAAGTGGCAAAGCGTTCCACGACCGGGGCCGTGACCGCCGCGTCCGCCGTCGATTCGCCGCTGATGATGGCCTGGCTGTCATCCGCGCCCGCCGCCCCGGCGTTGGCCGCTGCCGTGGTGCCCGCCGCCACCGCCACGGTCTGCTCCTGCTGCGGACAGCGGGCATCGGTCAAGGTGACCTTGCCG
This sequence comes from Massilia antarctica, assembly GCF_015689335.1. GTDB lineage: Bacteria > Pseudomonadota > Gammaproteobacteria > Burkholderiales > Burkholderiaceae_D > Telluria_A > Telluria_A antarctica. Next base: position 5,220,122 of record NZ_CP065053.1, read on the forward strand.
TCGTTGTCGATGCACTTGACGATGGCGATGGCCGGATCGGCGAACACGGTCGATGACAGCATCAGGCCGGCGAAGAAGATGCTGCGGGTGAGGGCGGGATGAATCATGGTCGTGCTCCTGTTTGCGAATGCGTCCATTGTGGGCAGTTCGCCGGCACGTATCTGTTCGTTACCACACGCTGTTGTTTTTGCATTGAACTTACGCACGAGAAATAATTATTCCGCGACGGGCAGGTGCGCACGGTTGGGCGGAACCGGCGCGAGTCCGATGAGGAAAGTACAATGTCTCAGACAAGCGGGCTCATCTACCGCGTTTATGACAGGCGGCAATTCGCATGCGTATCCGGACTTATTTGTTCCTGATGGCCGCTGGCATCCTGGTGCCGGTGGTGCTGTTCGCCGGGCTGGCGCTGGACATGCTGCAAAACGCCGAACGCGACGCCGCGCTGCGTGGACTGAAGGAAACCGCGAACAGCATCGCCTTGCTGGTCGACCGCGAGCTCTACAGCGCCGAAGCGGGCCTGCGCGTGCTGGGCGGCTCGCCCTCGCTGGCCGAGGGCGACCTGCAGGCCTTCTATGCGCAGGCGCGCCGCGCCAACCGCGGCAGTACCGGCTGGACAGTGCTGCTCGACGAGCAGGGCCAGCAAGTGATCAATACCCTCCTTCCCTACGGCAGCGCCTTGCCCGCGCACGCGGCCCCGGGCGTGGTCCAGCACGTGATCGCGACCCAGAAGACCTATGTGTCGGACGTCATGAACGGTCCCGTGATCACGGCCATGGTGACCACGGTCAACGTGCCGGTGCCGATCGACGCGGGCAAGCGCTATGTGCTGACGCTGGCCTTTTCCACAGAGCATTTCACGCGCCTGATCGCCAGCGTCGACGTGCCGCCCGGCTGGGTGGTCGGCATCATCGACAGCCAGGGCCGCTTCATCGCGCGCAGCCACAATCCGGAAGGCTTGATCGGCAAGCCGGCGCGTCCCGAGCTGGCGGCCGCCGCGCGCAAGGCGCACAGCGGGCAGATCCGCCACAACACGGTGGAGGGCACCGAAGCGTTCGACGTGTTCACCCATTCGGGCTTGTCGGGCTGGACCTTGGCCGTAGCCGCGCCGGTCGAGCTGATCGAGCGCTCGGCGCGCCACGCCTCCTTCGTAGCCGCCATGGGCTTGCTGGCGGCCATGCTGTGCGCGGCGGCGCTGGCCGCCTACTTCGGCCGCCAGCATGTGCGCTCGATCGCGCGCGCGGTCAGGGCCGCCACCGACCTGGGCGCCGGCCAGGCGCCGCGCCAGGTGCACTCGCGCGTGGACGAGATGAACGAATTGCACCGCGCCCTGCATGCGGCCGGCGAGCAGATGCTGCAAGCCCAGGCCTACCGGCGCAATGCCGAGGCCGGGCGCCAGGCCTTGCTCGATGCCGAAAAAACCGCGCGCCAGATGGCCGAACAGCAAAACAGCGCCAAGGACCAGTTCCTCGCCATGCTCGGGCACGAATTGCGCAATCCGCTCGCGCCCATCAGCACCGCCGCCCAGCTGCTGCGGCTGCAGCCGGGCGACGCCAAGCGGGTACGCTACGCCAGCGACGTCATCTCGCGCCAGGTCGAGCACATGAACAGCTTGTTGGGCGACATGCTCGATGTCTCGAGGGTCACGCGCGGCCTGGTCACGCTCGACATCGACGACCTGGAACTCGACGCCATCCTCGACCGCGCCCTGGAGCAGACCCACGCGCTGGTGGAGTCGGCCCAGCACCGGGTCGAGCTGTCCTTGCCGCCGACCCCGATCCGCATGCGCGGCGACAAGACGCGCCTGGTCCAGATCTTCGCCAACCTGCTCAACAACGCCGCCAAGTACACGCCGCCCAACGGCCGCATCGGCATCCAGGCCGCGCAGGGCGACGGTCAGGTCGTGGTCACGGTCAGCGACAGCGGCGAAGGCTTGGCGCCGGAATTGCTGCCGCGCGTGTTCGACCTGTTCTCACAGGGCGAGCGCAAGCCGGACCGCGCGCAGGGCGGCCTCGGCCTCGGGCTGGCGTTGGTCCAGAGCCTGGTCCGGCTGCATGGCGGCACGGTCACGGCGTCCAGTCCCGGGCCGGGGCAGGGCAGCAGCTTTACCGTCACCCTGCCTTGCGAGCCGAGGGAAAGGGCGCCGCTGCCGCCGCAGCGCCGGCGCGGCGACGCGCCCGGCCCGGCGCTGCGCGTGATGATCGTGGACGACAATGTCGACGGCGCCATCAGCCTGTCGCTGTTCCTTGAAGCGGCCGGCGGGCATCATGTGTGCACCTATTACGATGCGGGCGCCGCGCTGGCCCGGGCCGCCTCGGAAGCGCCGGACGCGTTCATCCTCGATATCGGCCTGCCCGACATCACCGGCTACGAACTGGCGCGCCAGTTGCGCGCGATGGCGCAGTTCCGCGATGCGTTGTTCATCGCGCTGACCGGCTACGGCCAGCCGCAGGACCGCGAACGCGCGCGCGAAGCCGGCTTCGACCATCACCTGGCCAAGCCGGCCGACCCGCAGCAGGTGCTGGAACTGCTGAGCCGCCCGCGCAAGGCGGGCATGCGCCGCTCCGCCAGGGTGCGCAGTTAGCCGGCGCCCGGACAATTTGTTACCATGTCGGCTCCTTAGCCATCCATCCATCTTCCCATGCCCAAAAACAAGCGCCCCGTCCCCCGCAAATCCCACGTTCCGGCGCAGGAGGATGACGACGTACTGGCCCAGCAGCTTGCCGACCTCGCGCTCGCGCTGGCCGAACAGGAGCAGGACGAGGATGGCGACGCCGAAGCGCTGCGCCTGAAGGATGTCGAATTCGCGCGCCTGCTGCGCAACGCCCTGCGCAAGAAGAATGACGAGGTGCTGTACGGCGCCATCGAACGCACCCGCTACACCGATGCCGCCGCTTACCAGCTGCTGCGCGAGCGCACCGAGGAAGCGGCCGGCACCGTCACCCTGCGCCGCGAAAATGGTCTGGAAATGGAAATCAACGCCTTCGCGCTGCCGGTATTCGTGCACAGCACGGGCGGCCTGAAGGAAGCCCAAGGCTTTGCCGATGGCGACGCCTTCGAGGAACTGGTCGAGAGCCTCAAGCGGGGCGGCCTGGAAAGTGCGCAAGCGACGGTGGTGATGATCAGCCACGCCTACGACCTCGATGAAATCGACGCCATCACCTACAGCCACCTGAACGACATGGTGCGCGACGCCGCCGGCTCGATGACCGAGAAAAAACTGGTGGCGCGCCCGGCGCTGGAACGCAGCATGACGGGCTGGGCGCCGACCCATTTCGGTCCGGACGACCAGGCCGTCGAGCTGCGCTTTTTGCTGGGGTTCGCGATGAAGCGCGCCGACGACCCGTTTTACGCGGCCCCGGCCGGCGAAGCGCAGGCCGATGCCTGGTTCGAGGCGCGCATGGAACGCTACCGCGCCTGGACGGTGCAAGCCGCGCCACTGGTCAAGCGCTGCCTGGCGGACGATCCGGCCTCGGTCGAGCTGCACTTTTTGTACCAGGACCTGTTCTACGGCGCCAAGGAGCAGGGCGTGGCCGAACTGGCGATGCTGCAAATGATCAGCGACGTCAACGCGGCGCTGGAAGCGTCAGCGCTTGCGGCCAGCGAGGTGCGCGCGGTGCTCGGCCCGGCTGCGGTGGAAGATGAGATGGTGATGCGGGTCAACCTGAGCGACCCGGCGGGCGTGCTGCTGGCCTCGCTGGAAAAGCCGCTCGACGTGGCTGCCGACCTGCAGGGCGAGGTGGACGACCTGTGCGACGCCCTGGGTTCGCTCGGCATCCGCGCGCTGTCGGTGGCGCAGCGCTTCGGCGAGGATGGCGAGCCGCAGGACACCGTCGTGTACCAGGGCTAGGGCAGCCTGGCGTTGGCCAGGAAGGCCCAGGCCACCGACATGACCACCATCCCGGCCAAGGTGAGGCACGACCAGGCAAAGAACCAGGCCGGCCATAAACTGGCTTGGAGCGCCCGTTCGCACAGGCAGCCCATGCCGAAGTCGAACAGGGTCAGTACCGACCAGCGCCGCAGGTAGGTGGGGAAATAGCGGCACATGCGACGGTTGTGCTGCAGCGCAGCGTGGCGTTCGTACACGTCGCGCGCCGCACCCAGGTCGCGGAACAGCCAGTCGAAGAACAGGAAACGGTACAGCAAGGTCGGGAAACTGATCGCGGGGTCGCCGTCGGCGCTGTGCTCGGGGGAGGGCGTATCTGCCATGGTCGGACCTTTGCTGGAGTCTTCAATGGGCGGTTGGCGGCGCTGACGCCGCATATCGCGTACCGCATGCGTACCGCGTACCGCGTACCGCATAGCGTTCACGACACCGTTAACCGCAAAACCGTCGCTCCCGCGCAGGGCTCGGCGCCCCCGCGTGGGCCCCAAGTTTCTACGCTCAGCTTCGGGCTGCGGTTGTGACTTGGGCCCCCGCCTTCGCGGGGGCGACGGAGCTTGGTACTTGGGCTCCCGCCTGCGCGGGAGCGACGGTGTGGCGGTCAACGGTATTGCACCACGTGCCGACTATATACCGATCCCGGCCGCGACGCAGCGCGCCGCCTCAGGGCGTGAGCGGGCGCGGCTTGCCGACCCAGTATCCCTGCGCGAAATCGACCCCGATCGCCTTCAGGCTGGCCAGGATGGCCGAGTCGGTCACGTACTCGGCAATCGTCTTGCGTCCCATCATGTGGCTGATATCGTTGGTAAAGCGCACCATTTCAAAGTCGACCTGGCTGGACGACATCATCTGGATGAAGGAGCCGTCGATCTTGATGTAGTTCACCGGCAGCTGCTTGAGGTAGGAAAACGAGGTCATGCCGGTGCCGAAATCGTCCAGCGAAAAGCGGCAGCCGCGCGCGGCGAAGGCTTCGATGAAAGCAATCGTCTTTTGCATGTCGGCAATCGCGCCGTTTTCCGTGATCTCGAAACACAGTTTGTTGGCCGGTAAGTCGGAGGAATCGATCAGCTCGGCCGCGAATTTGTGAAAGCTGGGGTCGCCCAGGGAACGGCGCGACAGGTTGATGCTGCACATTTCCAGGGTGTCCAGCTGCTCCGGGTTGCTGGCCAGCCATTCCAGGGTGCGGGTCAGTACCCAGCGGTCGATCTTGACAATCACGTCGTAGCGCTCGGCCGCCGGCAAAAACACGGCCGGCCCGATCGGCCCGTTGCGGCCATTGCGCATGCGCAGCAGGATTTCGTAATGACGCGGGCTGTCGCCATCGTCGAGCGGCAGGATCGGCTGGTAGTACAACTGCAGCTGCTCGTTCTGGAAGGCGTGGGTCAGGCGCGTGACCCAGTGCATGTCGCTGCGCCGCTGGGCAAAGTCGAGGTCGCCCTTGTAATGTACATAGATGCGATTGCGCCCATGGTCCTTGGCGAGGTAGCAGGCGTGGTCGGCGCGCCGCATCGCTTCCTCGACGTTGATGGTGCCGCTGTCGATCGGGGTCAGGCCGATCGACACGCCCAGCTGGAACACGCGGCCCTTGCAGACATAGCGGAAGGTGCGGGTCGTGTCGAGGATTTTTTGCGCCACCGCGGTGGCTTCGTCGACGCCGCAATGCTCGACGACGAGCGCGAACTCGTCGCCGCCGATGCGCGCCAGGGTGTCGCGTTCGCGCACGTGCTCGCTGTAGGTGGCGGCCAGGCGCTTGAGCAGGTCGTCGCCGGCCTGATGCCCGCAGGTATCGTTGACCACCTTGAACTGGTCCAGGTCCATGTAGAGCAGGGCGGCGCAAGCCCCGCCCGGGTGTTGCGCGCGTTCGATGGCGCGCTCCAGGCGCAGCTCGAATTCGCGCCGGTTGACCAGGCCCGTGAGCGCGTCGTGGCTGGCCTCGAAGCCGAGCCGGCGCAGCAGGCGCTTCGATTCGGTGACGTCGTGGATGATCAGTACCGTGCCGATCAGCTCGCCGTCGTCGAGAACGACGGGCGCGACGGCATTTTCCACCGCGAAGCGCTGGCCGTCGCGGCTGATCAGGGTGGCGTGCGGCAAGGTATCGGTGGTCAGATGCTCGCCCAGGCAGCGCTCGATCGCGCCAAAGGTGGCCTCGCTGGCGGCGTATTCCTCGATCTGCAGCACGTCGCGAAAGCGCAAGCCGCGCGCGGCCGCTTCGGCCAGGCCGATCATGCGTTCGGCGGCCGGGTTGACCGACATGATGACGCCGTCGCGGTCGACCGTGATCACGCCGTCGGTGATCGCCGCCAGGGTGACCAGGGCGCGCTCCTTCTCGGCGGCGGCCGCCAGTTCCATGTGTTTCAGCTTGCTGACATCGTGCAACACGGCAATCGCCACCCGCGCCACCCCGTCGCTGTCGACGATGGCGGCGGTGGTGACGTCCAGGTGCAGGCGCTCGCCATCGTCGCGCTCGTAGACCAGGTCCTGGGTGCGCGGGCTATGCTGCCCGTTCACGGCCTGCGTCAGCGGCAAGTCTTCGGCCGGGATGCGGGCGCCGCTGGCGTCGACGAAGATGTAGCTGTCATAGTCATGGAAACTGTCAACGCCGGAAAAATCGCGCCCCATCATGCTGGCGGCGGCCCGGTTCTGGTAGGTCAGCCGGCCGGAGGGGACGTCGGCCAGTACAACGCCCGAAGGCATCTGTTCAAGGATGTCGGCGAAGCGCGAGCGCTCCTGGCGCAATTGCGACAGCAGGCGCTCTTTTTCCTCTTCCGCCAGCTTGAGGTTGTCGATGCCGACGCAGGCGCCCAGGAATTGCATCGGGCCATCTTCGATGCCGCGGTGCCAGTTGGCGCGCATGAAGAACCACTGGCAGGCGCCATCCTGGCGCAGGAAGCGCAGTTCGGTTTCGATGGGGGCGGTACAGGGGTCGCGCCGGGCGTTTTCGAGCAAGGTGCGAAAGCGCTCGCGGTCGTCGGGGTGCACGAACTCCAGGCAGGCATCGAAATCGAGCTCGCGCGTTTCGCCCTCGTAACCGAGCAGTTCGAGCAGGTGGCGCGATACCTCGACCCGGCCGTTGTCGATGTGCCACTTCCAGGTGCCGGCCTCGGCCGCGCGCAGGATCAGGTCGATCTCCTGCTTTTCCTTTTCGCACTGTTCGAGCAGGCGGTGGCGGGTCAGGTCCATGGTGATCTTGGAAAACCCCAGCAATTGCTCGTCATCGCCGCGCAGGGCAGTGATGGCGATATGGGCCCAGAACAGACTGCCATCCTTGCGCTTGCGCCAGGTTTCCTCGCTGTGAAAACCATTCTTGGCGGCGCAGCCGAGATTGTGCCGGGGCCAGCCACGCTCGCGGTCTTGCTCCGTATACAAGAGCGACAGATGGCTGCCGATGGCCTCGTCGGCGGCATAGCCCTTCATGTCCTGGGCGCCGCGGTTCCATACGGTAATATAACCATGCGGATCCATGAGAAATACCGCGACCTCGCGGATGCCGACCACCGTCAGACGGTAAAGCTCGGCGGCTTCATGCTGCGGCAATGCGGACGCCAGGAATCGTTCGGACATGGGATACCCCACCTTGCGAAGGTGTAAATGAGCTTGGATGGATTGGCGTTCCGAAAGTTCCCGAGTTTTAAAATTTTTTTGCGTGCTACACAATTGACTTTTATTCATCGTCGGCCTACATTGCCAGCTTGACCCTGGGCGACCGCCGCGAGGTACATCGGACACCCAATGATCAAGCAGAACAACAAGACCGAAGCCGAGCCCAGGGACGTGCCCAAGGGCAGGATCAACATCCTGCTGGTGGACGACCAGCGCGCCAACCTGACCGTGCTCGAAGCCGTGCTGGCCGAACTCGACGAGGTGCTGGTGAGCGTGACCTCGGGCGAACAAGCCCTGCGCGAGCTGCTCAACCGCGACTTCGCCATGGTGCTCATGGATGTGCATATGCCGACCATGAGCGGTTTCGAAGCGGCCGCGCTGATCCGCAGCCATCCGCGCGCGCGCACCTTGCCGATCATTTTCCTGACCGCCGCCGGCGACGACCCCAGCCACGTCGAACACGCCTACGCGCTGGGGGCGGTCGACTACCTGACCAAGCCGGTCAGCCCGGTCATCCTGCGCGCCAAGGTGGCCGTCTTCATCGACCTGTACCGCAAGACGGCCGAAATCGCCCTGCATGCCCAGGCCAGCCACCTCGAAGCGCTGCGCACGCGCGACGAACGCATCCGCCTCATCCTCGACAATACCCGCGATTATGCCTTCATCGGCACCGATACCGATGGCATCGTCACGGAATGGGAAGGCGGCGCCGAAACCATCACGGGCTGGTTCGCGAACAAGGCGTGCGGCCAGTCGAGCGCCATCATCTTTAGCCCCGAAGACCGCGCCGCCGGCGTGCCGGAGCACGAAATGCGCCTGGCGCGCGATACCGGCCGCGCCGAGGACAAGCGCTGGCACGTGCGGCGCGACGGCACCCGCTTTTTTGCCGATGGCGTGATGGTGCCGCTGCGCGACGAATCGGAGCGCTTGCGCGGCTACGCCAAGATTTTTCGCGATGCCACACCAGAGCGGCTTGCCGCCGAGCAGCTAGAAGCGTCCGAACAGCAGTTGGACGAGTCGCGCCAGCGCTCCCAGCGCGCCGAGGAAGGCATGCGGCGCCTGGCGGCGGTAGCGGCGCAGTCGTCCGACTTTATCGGCATTGCCGGTTCGGATGGGCGCACCAGCTACGTCAATCCGGCCGGACGCCGCCTGGCCGGACTGGCGCCCGATGCCTCGGTGGGCGACTACGGCATCGCCGACTTTTTCGCCCCCGATTGCCGCGTGTTCGTCGAGCAGGTGGTGCTGCCGGCCGTGCGCGGCGCGGCGGGGCGCTGGGAAGGCGAGCTGCGTATGCGCAATTTCGAAAGCGACACGATCCTGCCCGTGTACTACAAGGGTTTTGCCGTGTGCGACGACGAGGGCCACAATATCGGCCTGGCCTCGATCACGCGCGACATCACGGCACAGAAGCAGGCCGAAAACGACCTGCGCCGGGTGGCGGCCGACCTGGCCGAGGCGGACCGGCGCAAGTCCGAGTTCCTGGCCACCCTGGCGCACGAGCTGCGCAATCCGCTGGCGCCGATCCGCACCGGCCTGGACCTGATCCGCATGTCGACGGCGCCGCCCCAGAGCATGGCCAAGGTGCACGAGATGATGGACCGCCAGCTGGGCCACCTGATCCACCTGGTCAACGACTTGCTGGACGTGGCGCGCATCACGCGCGGCAAAATCGAGCTCAAGCGCGAAGCCAGCGACGTCGCCACCCTGGTCGCGATGGCGATCGAAACGAGCATGGCGGCCCTGAATGCGGGCGGCCACACGCTCAAGGTGGAAGTGGCCGAGGCGCCCCTGCCGCTGGACGTCGACATCACCCGCATCGTGCAAGTGCTCAGCAACCTGCTCAACAACGCCGCCAAGTACACGCCGGCCGGCGGGCACATCGTGCTGCGCGCCGTGCGCGAGGGCGACGACGCCGTGCTGTCGGTGATCGACAGCGGAGTGGGCATTTCGCAGGAAGACATGGGCACCCTGTTCGACATGTTCACCCAGGTCGGGCGCAACCTCGACCGTTCGCAGGGCGGGCTCGGGATTGGCCTGTCGTTGGTGCGCCGCCTGGTTGAATTACACGGCGGCAAGGTCAGCGCCGCCAGCGCCGGACGCGACCTGGGCAGCACCTTCACCGTGCGCCTGCCGCTGCGCAGCGGCATGGCGGCGCCGGCCGCGCCGCCGTGCTCGAATAACGCGCGGGCCGCGCTGCGGGTGCTGGTGGTGGACGATAACGTCGATGCCGGCAACAGCCTGGCGGCACTATTGCAGGCCCTCGGCCACAGCACCGACGTCGCCGTCGACGGCGAACAGGGCCTGGTTCTCGCCGCGCAAGGCAAGCCGCACCTGGCGTTTCTCGACATCGGCCTGCCCGGCATGAGCGGGCACCAATTGGCGCGCGCCATCCGCGCCATGCCCGCGCTGGACGGCATGCTGCTGGTGGCGCTGACTGGCTGGGGCGCGCGCGCCGACGTCATCATGTCGCAGCAGGCCGGCTTCGACCGCCATCTGACCAAGCCGGTCGACATCGCCGCGCTCAACAGCGTGCTGGCGGCCGCCACCGCCGCTGCGGAGGCACCGCCGACAGCGACACCAGCCGTGGCTCCACCGCCTGTGGCTACACCGACCATACCAATTTGACAATTTGCATGTTTGCAGTGCATGATACCTGCGCTATAACGTTATCGAAAGGATCATCAGTGAACATGCAGGTGCCTCCCCTTTGTCCCGAGCGCACAGCGTCCGGCGCGCTGTCGTGACCCGCGTGCAGTCCGTCTCCTGCGGCACCCTGGTGGTCAACCCGGCCGGGCAGTTGCTGCTGTGCCACGTTACCAACACGGCCCACTGGGACATCCCGAAAGGCATGCAAGACCCCGGCGAAACCGCACTCGAAGCCGCCATGCGCGAATTGCAGGAGGAAGCCGGTATCGCCTTCACGCCGGAACGCTTCGACGACCTGGGCGGCTTCGCCTACCGCAGCGACAAGCGCCTGCACCTGTTCCGCGTGCGGGTGGGCGCCGAGCTGACCAGCCTGGCGCACCTGGCATGCACCAGTTTCTTCCCGCATCCGGTGAGCGGCGAGCCGACCCCGGAAACGGATGCCTTCCGCTGGGCCGACCGGAGCGACATCGCCCGCTTGTGCTGGCCGCGCATGGGCAAGCTGCTGCCCACGCTCGACTGGTAGCGCAAAAAAAATCAGGTCGGATCGCGGCGCGGCGCTTGGCTCGACAGCAAGACGGCCACCGCCGCCAACTCCACCGGCCCGGTCGGGTGCGGGCCGAAGCCGGTCGCGCAGCGGCGCTGGTGGTCGGCGCGGCTACGCGTCCGGCCGCGCCACGCCGCCATTCTTCGCCAAGGGTTGCCGCTTATCTGGCGGCGCCAGCGTGTCCGCCACCGCGCCGGCCACATCGGCCCCGGCGGCAAGGCACCGATCTGGCGCGCGCTGTCGGACTGCTGGTCGACGCTGGCCTCTTCGGCGACCGCTAAGCGGCCGTCTGGCTCGTCGCCATCGGCCGGGAGCAGGGAAGCGGAACGGGGCGCCGGTGCGTTCGTACTGGCGGAGCCCGGGATGGCGGACGGCGCCGCGGTTGTTTGCCGGTCGGTCGGGGTGGCTGGCATCATGCCTCCTTCGGTAGGGATCTTCTGCTTGGATGCCTGCCACGCCCGAAAGTTCAGCTTCCCGTCCGTGCCGGCATGGGGACGGTTCCAATTCTTCGCAGCAATCGCCCACAAGATCAGGCAATAGGACAACAGCCGCAGCAGGAAGCGGAAGGGCGAATCTTCGCTCATCGCGGGGGTGAGGCTGGCGTAGACGCGGTGGCCGCCCTCGCTCAGGAAGAACAGCGCGAAATACAGGAAAAAACGGTCGCCCGCATTGCGCCAGAGGCGCAGGAAAAACAGGCCGATCCCGAGCGAATCCATGGCGCCGGCCCCGGCCAGCATCAAATTCATCGCTTACTCCTTTTCGCAGATCAGGCCGTACAGCAGCAGGGCTACCGAGATCAGCGCCGTGACCAGGCGCAAGGTCAGCAACTCGATGCGCGGAAAGACCAGCTTGTCGAGGATGGGATCAGTTTGTTGAGCGTCATGCCGCAAAAGCACAGGCCGCTCCAGAACAGCAGGCGATGACCTGTGCGTGCGTAGCTGGCCAGTCGCAGCCAGGCGCAGGCGAGGGCGGTGAGCATGCGAAGAAGGTAAATTGCCGCAGCCTTCACGATTCGTTTCTCCATGTGAACGCATCGGCAAGCTGCTTTGCCCTGCGCTCGAATTTTGAATGAATCAGATGGGTGACGTCGACCAGGCGGCGTCCGTACAGGTCGGCCAGCGCGTCGATCACCCGGCCCAGCGCCGCCGTGGTGGGCTGGTAACGGAACACCGGCTCGCTGCCGGCGTGGCGCAGGGTGACGGTCATGCCGGCCCGGGACAGGTCCGCCAGCAAGGTGACCGCCAGTTGGTCGCCAATATACAGCCGTTCGGCCACCGCCTGCGCACTCCAGTCTCGCTGGGCGCTAGTGCGCAATAACAGCAGCGCCTCCAGGTGGGGCACGGAGGCAATACTCGTCAGCAGGAAGCGACGCAGCTCTTCGGGAATCGGTTGGGGCACCATGATGTGAAAAGATCCATTGCGCCAAGCTGAGCCAACGCGGTCCAAAACGCGTATTCTAGCCGATTTTTCTTATCAAGGATGCATCAATTGCGTTGCGGACATCGCGCCTGCGCCACCTGCCCTTCCCGCCAGTACGTTGCGCCCAACTTGCAGCGCGGTCAGGATGGCCACGGCGATGAGCAGCACGCCCATCGTGCGCGCCAAGGTGGTGGCGGCGCCGGGATGACGTTCCAGCCAGCCGCCGGCGCCGCCGCCGAGCAAGGCGAGGGCGCCGTAGATACCCGCCTGGGTCAGCGCCGTGATCGTGCCCAGCACCGCCGACTGAGCCCACAGCGGCTGCGGGCCGGGCTGCAGGAACTGGGGGAAGAGGGCCAGCATGAACAGATAGGCTTTGGGATTGAGCAGGCTGGTGCCGAGCGCGCGGCGGAAGGTGGCGCCGCTGGCGCAGGCCGCGCCCGGCATGCGCGCGCTTCCCGCCGCGCTGCTGCGCAGGAAGCTCGCGCCGATCCACGCCGTGTACAGCGCGCCCGCGCCCAGCATGGCATTGAACAGGGCCGGCCACAGCGCCAGCACCGCAGCCGCCCCCAGCGCGCCCATGGCGAGGTGGCAGAAGCCGCCGCAAACGATGCCGGCCACCGCCGCCAGTCCGGCGCGCCGCCCGCCCAGCACGGCGCTACCCATGACGAACGCCATGTCGAGGCCGGGCAGGGCGACGATGCCGAACACCACCACGAAGTACAGCCACAGGTTGGTGCCGCCGTTCATGCCGCCGCCATGGCCGAAGAGCGGGCCGGCGCGGTCACGCTGGCGGCGCTGACCCAGCGCAGACGCGAGCGGGGGCCGGGGTCGAGCACCAGCAGGTCGGGCGGCGCCGCCAGCAAGCCGGCCGCGCCCAGTTCGCGGGCTGCCGAATCGAACGCCGGGCGCAAGGCGGCCAGCGCGGCGTCGTCGCGCAGGATGCCGAGCCAGACCAGGGCGGCGCCGGCATCGCGCTCGCCGAAGGTGGTCAGGATGCCCGCTTCGATCACGCCGTGGCCATGGTAGGCGGCGAAACAGCGCTCGGCGGCGCGTTCGCAAGCGGCTCTCCGGCCCGCGGTCACGGTGAGGATCTGGGCGACCACGATGCCCTGCGCTTCGCCGGCCATGGGCGGGGGCGCGATGCCGCTGCCCGCATGCAGCGGCCTGAGTACCAGCACATCGGTGCGGGCGGCCGTGAGGCCAGTGTGCGCCTGTGCGTCGAAGGCGCGGCCGATCCTGGCGCGCGCCGCCGGCGTGCGAAAGCCGCGCAGCCAGGCGACGCCGTCCGGCCGCCCGCGTTCGCAAAAATGGCCGAACGCCATGCCGCCCAGGTGCTGGAAGGCGGGTGCCAGGGTCTCGTCGACACGGCGCGCGATGGCGGCACGCGCGCCCTGCGCCGTCGTGTAGCGGCGCAATTCGATGACGGGGAAATGCTCGATCGGTGTTGGGTTTGTCATGTTGTGCTCTCTTTCTTGTTGATGAAACATCGACAAGCGCCAGCGTAAATGCAAAACAGGACAGAATTCGCCCTATTAGTCTGATATCGTTGCACCATGTACCATCCAACCACCCGCGTGCTGGCAGTGCTCGAACTGCTGCAAACCCATGGCCGCCTGAGCGGCGCCGAGATGTCGGCCCGCCTCGGCGTCGACACGCGCACCTTGCGCCGCTACATCGTCACCCTGGAAGAGATGGGCATCCCCATCACCACCGAGCGCGGCCGCCACGGTGGCTATGCGCTGATGGCCGGCTTCAAGCTGCCGCCGATGATGTTCACCAACGACGAAGCCCTGGCGTTGGCAATGGGCTTGCTGGCCGCGCGCAGCCTGGGCTTTGCCGAGGCCGCGCCGGCCGTCTCCAGCGCCCAGGCCAAGCTCGAACGCATCATGCCGGCCAACCTCAAGCGGAGGGTGCGCGCCATCGATGAAACGGTGCGCCTGGACATGATCCGCACCGTGGCCCCGACCGACAGCGACGCCCTCGTCACGCTCAGTTCGGCCGCGCTGGCGCAGCGGCGCGTGCACTTGCGCTACCGCGCGCCCGATGGCAGCGAAACCGAGCGCGGCTTCGACGCTTACGGCCTGGCGTTTCGCGGCGGCTGCTGGTACGTGATCGGCATGTGCCACTTGCGCGCGGAAATGCGTTCGTTCCGGCTCGACCGCATCGTCAAGGCCGAACCGCGTCCGGTCTCGTTCGCGCGCCCGGCCGGCTTCGATCCGCTCGGCTATCTGAACCAATCGATGGCCACGATGCCGCGCGCGCATCCGGTCGAGGTGCTCTTGCACACCGACCTGAAAACGGCCAGCGCCCATTTTTTCGGCGCCCTGGGCGTGTTCGAACAGATCGACGACGGCGTGCTCCTGCGCTGCAGCACCGACCACGTCGACTGGTTCGCCGGGCATCTGGCGGGGATGCCGTTCGATTTCGAGGTGCGCGCGCCGGACCTGCTGCGCGACAGTCTGGCCAGATTAGGTGAACGACTGCTTCGCATGGCGGGCGCGCTCCGCTAGAATGCGTCGCTCATCAATTCAATTTGGAAAACATGATTCAGAAAACACTGGCCGGCCTCGTCCTCGGATGGACGATGCTGGCAGCCGGCAGCGCGTTTGCCGGCGGCTGTCCCGCGCACTATGTCGACGGGCGCCTGCCCGAAATCCACAACCCCAAACTGGCGAAAGCGACCACCGAACTGTGCTACGGCGTGTTCGGCGTCATGCATTCCGGGATCACGCGCACGCCGCTGTGGTCGGCCGAACGCCTGCGTCCGGAAAACCTGGCGCTGGCCAAAAAACTCTCGCGCGACGATTCGTTTCACTCCGAGGAACGCTTGTCGCCGGCGCAGCGGGCCGAGCTGTCGGACTACGCCCGCAGCGGCTTCGACCGCGGCCACATGGCGCCCAACGGCGACATGCCGGACCGGCGCACCCAGCACGAAAGTTTCACCTTGGCGAACATGGTGCCGCAGGATTCCGAGAATAACCGTCACCTGTGGGCCGGGCTCGAAGGGCGCGTGCGCGACATGGTCAAGAAGGAAGGCACCTTGTATGTGATCACCGGGCCTGCGTTCATCGGCGGGCGCTTGCAGAAGGTGGGCAACGTGCTGGTGCCGAGCCATCTGTACAAGGCAGTGTATAGTCCGAGCCAGAAGGCGGGCGCGGCCTGGCTGGTGGAAAATCGTGCGACGGACGAGCTGGATGTGATGACGATTGCGGAACTGGAAGACAAGATCGGCATCAACCTCATGCCATCCTTGAGCGCCAGGCAAAAGTCGGCGATGCTCGACCTGCCGCGTCCGAAACAGAAAAAATCGCGCCACTGGCCGTTCTGACATTCAAGGAGATGCAATGAGCAGCAAAAAACAGAGTTTTGTACCGTATGCCAACGAGGCCGACGTGGTGTCGGTCGGCAAGCTGATGATCGAAAACCGGCTCGACCGGATCACGGTGAGCGGCGATGTGGATCTGACCGCCGACAAAATCGGCCTGGCGCACGCGCGCCGGCTGCAGGAAGTGCTGGGCGAGATCGTCGCGAAGCTCGAAGCGATGAGCTTGCCAGCCGAGCTGCCGCCGGCGGCGGTGGGCGAGGTGGACAACCCCTTCAACTGAGCGCATGACGGTTGCACTGATCGTCACGCGGCCAGATAGCGAGAAATGGCAGTGGTTCACGGTCCCTGTGGCATTGGAAGAGGGGTATGAGCGCTACTGGTTGCCCGCGACCGCGGCTGTCTGGCTGCCGCTGTTCCAGACCGGGTGCCCGGTCGAGGCCAAGGACTTTCCCGCAGTGACGAGGGAATTGCTGACCTTGCGCGGTTAGGCATTGACGCAGCCGTTCGATGATGGCCGGCAGCAGGCACTCATTGGCAGGATCGATTCGCTGATCGGCGCCCTGGGCGAGCTGCTGGCCGACACGGCCGGCGAGGTCGAGGTATGTATTGGCCAGGCGCTCATCGCGGTGTCTACCCTGAGGTCGGGCGCGAGAACATCGCCATGGAGGGATACAAGAAAATATGCATTCTCACTTTCATTTCTGTTTTTCAGAAGACCATTTGATCACCTCATTCCTGCGTTACAGAAAACAGCTATGGTGGCGCCGGCCATTCATTGGATTGAAGTGGTTTCTGGGAGCGGCGCTGGTTGCGCTTCTGGCGCTTGCCGTGTTCATCGGCTCGGTGGTGCTGGCCGCAATTGTGGGGGCCATCGTCGGCGCGCTGCTCCTCGGTTGGCCTATCGACGCCTGGCTTCTTCGCAGACGATTTCGAAAATCGCCATTTCACAATGATGAAATTGCGTTCGACATGTCGGACAGCGGGTCGCACATTGTTGGCCGAGATAGCGAAGTGCGCATTGGATGGGCGAGTTTTACAAGAGCGCGACGGTTCGCGGATGGCTTGTTGCTCTTTCAAGGGCCTGGTTTCTTCAATTGGCTACCCGATTCAGCCGCTGTCGACAAGGCAGCGGTAGCGAATGCACAAGAACTTGCGCGTTTGCACATCCAGGACTACCGTGAAGTCTAGGCTAGTCGTGCCCGCCGCATTCACGTCAGCTACGCAAACGACATCGGTCAGGGCGTAAGCAGTCAGGCGGAAATGAGCGTGGGGCTGCTGGCGTAACGCTTCACTCCACACAATGCATCGCATCTCGGTCATTGTTCCCGGAACGCATCTTCTTTCGCTTGATCGCTGGAGAACAGGCGCACTTCGACGATCTTGCCTTCTTAGCGCTGCAGCACGTAGCTCCCCGGCGCAGGGCCGAGCCCTTCCTCCACCGTGCGTGGGGGCACGCGCGGCTGGGTCGATACCGTGTCGAGCCAGATGCTCCACTCGGGCCACCAGGAACCATCGCGTTCGCCGGCGTGCTCCAGCCAGCGCTCGGGATCGATGTAGCAGTCGCCGCGGCGCCGGCGCGCCCGGTTATTTCGGTCAGGGTCGTGGATGGCACTGCCATGGCGGTTTCCTCGGTGGCCCGGAAGCGGGCGAAACTCAGGCTTCGACTTCGGCGCGAATCAAAACTTGAGGCAGGTCAATGGTGCGCAGGGTCGGCGCGCTTTGCGGTACTCTCGTGCGCTCCCGCTGCAGCGTTTTTTCGAGGAGCGACAGTCATGCCAAGCGACCATCCCGACGCACCCGGTACACTAGGCGGCGACACCGTGAGCGTGGCGCTGCACCGCGAAGAACTGCGAGTGGGAACGCGCGTCGTCGACACCGGCCGCGGCGTGCGCCTTCACAAGAGCGTCAGCGAACACCCCCATCCCATCGACGAAACCCTGCTGTACGACGAGCTCGACGTCAGGCACGTGATCATCGACAAGATCGTGCCCCTGTCCCAAGCGCCCTGCACGCGCCAGGAAGGCGACACCCTGATCGTGCCGGTGGTCGAGGAAGTGCTGGTGACCGAGCGGCGCCTGCGCATCAAGGAAGAAGTGCATATTACGCGCATCCAGCGCTCCCGCACCCAATCCGGGACCGTCATGCTGCGCGCGGAAGACGTGCTCGTCGAACGGTTCGACGAAGGCCCTCACAAGGAAGCGAGTTCAACAATACGGAGGTAGTCATCATGGAACACACACTGGTAGCGCTATTCGATCATCGCGGCAATGCCCAGCAGGCGCTCGACGACCTGGTGGCGTCGGGTTTTTCCCGCCAAAGCATGCGCCTGAGCGATGGCGGTCCGGGCGAGCCGGGCCGCGCGGCCCATGGCGGCGAGGACGAATCGCTGGGATCGAGCATCAAGCACTTTTTCAGCGACCTGTTCGGCGGTGAACGCAGCGAGCACGCGCGCATGTATTCCGAGGCCCTTGCGCGCGGCCACTACGTGCTGACCTTGACCGCGCCGAACGAGCCCGAGGTGGAGCGCGCCGCCGACATCGTCGAGCGTCATGGCCCGGTAGACATCGACGAGCATTCCGGCCAGTGGCAGGGCGCCATGCAGGGCGGCGATGCCATGCGGACGCAGCCGATGTCGCAGCAGTCGGCGTTCGGCTCGGCCCAGGGCGGCGGCGCCGGCAACGCCCAGGGCAGGCCCATGGATGGCTCGCAGCAGCGCGCGGCCGACACCAGGGCCATTCCCGTGATCCAGGAAGAACTCAAGGTCGGCAAGCGCGAGGTGCAGCGCGGCGGGGTGCGGATCTACCAGCGCATCGTGGAAACGCCGGTCAGCGAAAGCATCGGCCTGCGCGAGGAGCACATCAACGTGGAGCGGCGCGCGGTGGACAAGATGGTCGACCCGGCCGACATTGCCGCCTTCCAGGAAAACACGATCGAACTGCGCGAAACGGCGGAAGAGGCGGTCGTCGAGAAAACGGCGCGCATGGTGGAAGAAGTCATCGTCGGCAAGCAGGTGACGCAGCGCCAGGAGCAGATCAACGATACCGTGCGCCATACAGAGGTTGATATCGAGCAGATCGCACCGGACGACGACGCCTATTTCCGCGGCCACTGGAGCGGCAATTTCGCGCGTGAGGGCGGCAACTACGACGATTACGCGCCAGCCTACCGCTACGGCACCAGCATGGCGGGCAGCGCGCTGTATCGTGGGCGCCCCTGGGAAGAAATCGAGCCCGGGCTGCGCATCGATTGGGAAGCACGCAATCCGGGCTCGACCTGGGAAAAGATGAAGGCGGCGATCAGGCATGGCTGGGAGCGCATGACATCCTGAGCGTGCTGCGACGCCCCGGGCCCCGTCCCTGCAGGGAAGGGGCCCGGAGGCATGCTTGCGTGCGAGGCTTACTCGGCGAACACGGCGCTCGCCGGGGTGATTTTCACCGCCTCGGGCTTGATGTTGAGCTTCATGCTGCCGATGACCTTGTCTTCGTCGAGCAGGCTCTGCGGCTTGTTGCCGTCGTACTTGATCGTCGAGATGGCGTCAGTCACCAGTTTTTCCTTGAGGCCGGCGGCATCCTTGGTGATGAACACGAGCGACAGGTTCTTGGTCGACAGGTGCTTCCGGATCGCCGCGTTGAGGTCGGCCAGGGTCAGCTTGCTCAAGCCGTCGCGCATCATCTTGGTGAATTCAGGCGTGCCGTACCACTGGGAGTCGAGCGCGTAACCGAGGTACTGGTCTTGCGTGGCCGTCATCACGAACACGTTTTTCATCAGGTAGCCGCGCGTGATGTCGAACTGTTCCTGGGTCAAGCCCTGCTGGATCACCTTGTCGAGTTCGGTCAGCGCGATGCGCAGCGCGAGGTGGGCGTTTTCCGGCGCGACCGGGCGAATCCAGACCTCGAACAGCTGGCCTTTGCGGCCGACGTTCGGGTTCGGGAAGAACTGGAACATGCCGCGCGGGAAGGCTTCGATGTAGGTGTAGTCGCCGTAGTTCATGCCGCGCAGCTCGCGGATGCGCTGGTACAGATAGGCATTCGAGGCGCGGTGTTCGCCCAGGAAGGTCTTGGCCAGCCACAGCGCCGGGAAGTCCGGATGGCCGCGGCGCACCTCGATCGGCAAGCCGAACGAGAGGGCGGTCGCGCGCGTGTTCTTTTCGATGATTTCGACTTCCAGGCCGTTCGGCATCCTGGCGACTGGCGCGGTGGTCACCGGCAAGCCCGCGCCGGCTGGCAGCTTGGCCAGCGCCTGCTTGAGCGCGGCCGTCATGTCGTCGGACACATCGCCCGAGATGCCGACCCGCACCGCACCCTGGGTGTAGGCTTTCTTGTAGAAATCCTTGACGTCGTCCAGGGTGATCGCATCGATCCCCTTGGCCGTGCCGAGCACCGGATGGGCATACGGCGTCCCGGCGAAGACGTTGGTTTGCAGGCGTTCCTTGCCGAGTTCTTCTTCGTTATTGTCTTTCAAGTCCACCAGCAGGGCATTCTTGAGCGCATCCTTGAGGCGGCGGAAATCTTCCTCGCGAAAGCCCGGGGTAAGCAACTGCGGCATGGCCACGTCCAGGTACTGCTTCCAGTTATCCTTGTGGATCGAGCCGGTGAAGGTGGTCATTTCCTTGTCGGTCTGCTCGGTGAACGAACCGGCCAGCGGGAACAGGGCCTTGCTCACTTCGTCGATCTTGCGCTCGCTGGAACCGGCCGAGGCGACCATCATCGCGGTCAGCGCCGCCAGGCCTTCCTTGCCTTTCGGGTCATGCGCCGAGCCGGCGGCGAACAGCAGCTTGAAGCGGATTTGCGGCAGTGCCGACTTTTGCACCAGCACGTCGACTGTTGCTTCGGCGGCGGGTGCCGCCAGGCTCGCCAGCGAGGGCAGGGTCGCCATCGCTTCCGGCAAGGCTTGGTTGGACAGGGTGGTGACGACCATGCCGTCGTCGACCAGGTATTTGCGGGCGGCGGCCAGCAGGTCGGCCGGGGTCAGGCTGTCGGTGAGGCGGTAGAACTCGTTGAGCGTGCCGTAGGAGCGGTTGTAGTGCACGTACGAGGCCAGGGTGCCGGCGATCTGCTCGGTGTTGTCGAGCGAGCGGATCAGGCCGTATTTTTGGGCCGACTTGGCGTCCGCCAGTGCTTGCTCGGTAACCGGTACGTTGCGCAGTTGTGCGACGGTTTGCATGATCTGGTCGCGTACATACACGGCATCCTCGGCCTTTTTCACGCGCGCCATGATGGTGGCAAGGTTGGGGTCGACCCGTCCCGGCGTGTAGTCGCTCAACTGGTCGACCTTCTGCTCATCCTGCATCAGGCGCTTGAAGAGCGGCGAGGTGCGGCCGAACGAGAGCGACAGCAGCATCGACAGCGCGGCGTGGTCTTTCGCGGTGGTCGAAAACGCCGGCGCGCGGAAGCCCACCGTCACCAGCGGTGGCGTCTGGGCTGGCCATGGCACGTGCTTGTAGAGCGCGCCGCGCGCGGCCGGCTCCATCGGCACGTCGCTCTTGTAGCTGCCTTTTTGCCATGTGCTCCAGTATTTTTCGACCAGGGCGATGGCTTTTTGCGGATCGACGTCGCCGGCGATGATCACCGTGGTGCGTTCCGGGCGGTACCAGCGGTCGAAGAACACTTTCGAGTAGGCATACTGGTTCGGCATGTCCTCGATGTCCTTGATGAAGCCCATCGTGGTGTGCTTGTAGGTATGCGTGGTAAAGGCCGAATCGCGCTGCACCTCGAACAGTTTGGAGATCGGGTTGGCGCTGTTCTTGTTGTATTCGCCCAGCACGGCGCGCGATTCGGTCTTGAACGCATCTTCGCCGTAAGACAGATGCTGGAAGCGGTCGGCCTCGACCTTGAGGACGGTTTCGAGGTCATCCTTGGCGAAGGTGGTGTAGTAATTGGTCAGGTCGTCGCTGGTGTAGGCGTTCTGGCGCGCGCCGGCCTTGGTGATGACATCCTGGTATTTTTCCGGCGGATAGGCTTTGGTGCCCCGGAACATCATGTGCTCGAAAAAGTGCGCGAAGCCCGATTTGCCCGGCTCGATCTCATTGCGCGAACCGGTCTGCACCGGGATCTGTACCGACACCAGGTTGGGAAACCCGGTCGGGACGACGATGATCTTCAAGCCGTTGGCGAGGGTTTTTTCGGTGGCCTTGAACGGCAGCACATCGGCTTTGGCGCCTGCGCCGGCGGGCGCCGTCGGGCCGGCCGCCACGGCGTTCATGGCGAACGCGGGCAGGGCCAGCAGGGTAATCGGGATGAATTTCGACACGTTGTCTCCTGGGGCTTAAAAATGGTAGCCGCAGGATAAAAGAATCGGGCAAGAAAGGATAGAAAAAATTTGTGCATACGTGGGGCACCCGCAAAATCCCGAAAAAACAGTCGTTCCAGGCGTTCCGCCAGTGCGCGGCAGTCGGCGATGCGGCGCACTGTAAAATGCTTGCCGGATACTCAATAGTTCATCGGACACGATGCCTTTACTTCCCCTTGGCGGACACACGCTGTTTGCCCACACCACTCTTTTATGACCCCATCCTGGCAACATATATCCCGTATTTCAGCATGGTCCTTCGTGCTGCTCGCATCCATGCATTCGGCGTACGGGTGCTCTCCAAACAAGCGCGCGCGGCCGACGAATGTTGTCGTCGACGAGGTACAAGCGCTTTTCGAGAAAAAGGACTATCAAAAACTGGATGCCTTGTACGCCAGCTATCTGAAAGAAAAGTCGATGACTTCCGACAGCGTCTCCAAGCTGGAGGCGTTTTTCGATGGCATTGCGGAATCTTTCAATACCTGCAGTTCCACGCCCGTGACCGAGGACACCGCACGCACCCAGGAGGCCGCCTTGCGCGCCTGGAACAAGGCGTCGCCCAGGTCGCCAGCGCCCAAGCTGGCGTTGGCGTTCTTCACCACCAAATACGCCTGGTTTGCGCGGGGAACAGGTTACGCATCGACAGTCAGCCCGGATCAGTGGAAGTTGCTCAAGCTCCGGATGGCATCGGCCAAGGCGCAGCTCGATGCCCTCGCTCCGACCAACAAGACCAATCCGGCCTGGTATGCCGCCATGCTGGAAGTTGGCGTGGCGCAGGGAGCGACCGCGCAAAAATTCGATGCCCTGTATGAAAAGGGGGTTGCGATCGACCCCTACTATATGAATCTGCACTTTCTGGCATCGGACTACCACAGCGAACGGTGGCACGGATCCAAGGAGGAGTTCAACGTCGCCGTCGAACGCGCGGTCGAACTGACCAGGGAACGGCTCGGACAAACCATGTACACGCGCCTGCACTGGTCGCGCTCGCAATCGCCGGACATGTTCTCGTCCGGCGACGTCAGCTGGGCCAGGATGAAGATCGGCTTCGAGGATATCCTGACCACCTTCGATGAAAAGCTCACGAGAAATTATCTCGGTACGTTTGCCTGCACCGCCAACGATGCGAGCTACCTCAAGAAGCAGCTCGACGTGCTGGGCGCCGACGTCGATCCGGCGTTATGGGGAAGCAAGCGTAAGTACGGCTATTGCATGGCGCTGGCCAAACACAGCGGCACCAGCACCTTGCCGCGCTGCTTCGAGTTTAAAAACTCCGGTGACGTGGAGTGCGATTGAACGTGGCCCGTCGCGACATCATGGCTTAGCGCAGCCATCCTCATCGTCAGGCCGCGCCAGCGGCGTGGCGGGTGCGCGCGCCTGGCCGCGCAACCATGCCAGTGCCGAGTCGACATTGGGCTCGTGCAGACGGCCCGCACTGCGGACAAGATGATAGGTATGCCCGGGCATGCTCGGGCCAAACGGTTGCGCCAGGCGCCCGGCGGCGATGTCGGCGGGCACCAGCGCAAGGCTCAGAAGTGCAACGCCCTGGCCGGCCAATGCCGCCTGGATCGCATGGTCTTCATCCGAAAACAGTAGCTGGCCATGGCGTGCCTTCCAGGGCAGGCCGGCTGCCGCGAACCAGTTCTTCCAGGTAGGGTTCAGCGGATCGCCGCGGGCCCACTTGAAATCGATCAAGGGGGCCTGGTCCAGATCCGCGTGCGTCAATGGCCCGAGCCGGGGGCTGCACACCGGCGCGAAGCTGTGGGCGAACAGCGGCTCGGCTACCATGCCGGGATATGGCCCTCGCCCGTAACGAATCGCAATGTCGGCAACGCCGGACTCCAGGTCGACTGCCTGATCGGATGCGAACAGCTCCAGGTCGATTTCCGGGTACAGCTGGCGAAAGTCCGCCACCCGGGGCGCCAGCCAGCGCGCCATGAACGCATTGGTCGCCGAGATGATGACCCGGCGGCGTGTCTGGGCGGTTCCGAGGCGTTGCAGGACCGTCTCGAACGCATTGAAACCGTCGCGCAGCACCGGATACAGCTCTACCCCGGCATCGGTCAGGACGACCTTGCGCACCTGCCGCTCGAACAAGGTCAGGCCGGTGTATTGCTCAAGAACCCGAATTTGATGGCTGATCGCGGTTGGCGTGACGGCAAGTTCATTGGCGGCGTTCTTGAAGCTGCCATGGCGCGCTGCCGCTTCAAACGCGCGTAGTGCCGAGAGTGGGGGAAGTCGCCGCATTACGCCTACAGGTGAAAATAATTCACCTTATGCCTGAGGAATCAGCGTTTGTCAACGTGGCGGGGCACGCCTATCTTCTCCGTGCGGCGCTCAGGGCGCCGCACATCCCCATTCACCACCGCGACACAAGGAAAACATCATGCTCGAACGCGTTATCACCCAGCCGGACAATTACGAACCCTTCCTGCTTTCGCAAGCGATCAAATTCGGCGATTTGCTGTTCGTCTCCGGACAAGCGGGTGCCGGCGACGATGGCAACATTGTTGAGGGTGGATTCCGCGCCCAGGGCGAGCAGGCCTTCGCCAACCTCAAGCGCGCGCTCGAAGCGGGCGGCTCGGGCCTCGACGCCGTCATCAAGGTCACGATCTTCGTGACCGACATGGGCAATTTCAGGGAGGTTGTGGAACTGCGCCGGCGGTTCTTTACGGCGCCTTATCCGGCCGATACGATTGCCGAAATCAGGGCCCTGTACGATCCTGCGGCCATGATCGAAATCGAGGCTATCGCCGCTGTCCGTCCGAACGCCCAGCCTTGATCCGGGCAGCGACAGTGCCCCGGCCTCAGGACGCGTTCATTTCCGCGTGGCTGTCCGGCCGGGCCGTGGCGACGATGTCCGGCTCGCTTGCCGGCAGGCTGATCCGGTTGCGGCCCATGTGCTTGGCGCGGTACAGGGCGCCGTCGGCCGTGGCCACCAGCTGGCAGGCGGTGGTGTCGCAGGAAGCGATCGCGGTCGCCGCGCCGATGCTCACCGTCACGTGTTCGTTGGCGCCGCGCCCGTTCGGCACCTTGAGCTGCTCGACCCGGCGGCGGATGCGCTCGGCCACGATGGCCGCGCCCTTGAGCGACTGGTTGGGGAGGATCACGGCGAACTCTTCGCCGCCGTAGCGCGCCACCAGGTCGTTGGCGCGCATTTCGCTGGCCACGGCGCTGGCGATGCGCTTGAGGCATTCGTCGCCGCCCAGGTGGCCGTTGGCATCGTTGTAGGCCTTGAAATTATCGACATCGACCATCAGCAGCGACAGCGGCTGCTTCTGGCGCAGGGCGCGCGCCCATTCGGCGGCCAGGGTACTGTCGAAACAGCGGCGGTTGGCCAGGCCGGTCAGGCCATCGAGCGTGGCCAGTTGTTCCAGCGCGACCTGGGCCGCCTTTTCGTCCGTGATGTCGCGCAGGGTCTGGACCACCGCTTCGAGCTTGCCGTTGTCGTCCAAAATCGGAATGGCGTCGGTGGCGAGGTAGCGCCGTTCGCCGCCGCGCGGCATGTCGCACCAGCTTTCCGCACCCAGTTGGCCGGCCACGTGGCGGCTCCTGGCCGCTTGCGGATACAGCGAGTCGAGTTCGTCGCCGCGGTTCTGCACCACCAGGTCGGCCAGGGTCGGCCGCGCTTCGTGATAAAAGCTGCGCCAGTGGTCCTGGGTGCCCAGTACTTCCCGGGCTTGCACGCCGGTCAGGCGCTCGCAGGCACGGTTCCAGATGATCACCCGGCGCTGCGTGTCCAGCACAAAGGCGGGCACGGCCAGCATTTCCATGAGCTTGTACGCAAATGCGCGTTCCTGGTCCGGGATGCCTTGCGGCGTTGCCCTGTGGTGTTTCATTCTGCTCATCATGTGCCGCCCCTGTTATATATATATCCTACAGGCAAAATATTGACTGCCGACAAGACTTGATTTTGCCTGTGGCGGAGCGCCGTTCTATTGATCAAGCACAAAAATGCGTGCGATCGGGCTTCAGTGTGCGGCAATTGCAACCGTCAAGGGGATCGATACCGACAGCATGGTGCCGTTGCCGGGCAGGCTGTCGATGGCGAAGCAGCCGCCGATCGCGCGCACCCGTTCGCGCATGCCGGGTAGCCCGCAGCCGCGCCCGTTGCCGGGTGCCACCATGCCGACCCCATTGTCTTCCACCCGCAGGGTCAGCATGTCGCCGTAGCGCTGCAGCTTGATCTCGACCTCGGTGGCATGGGCATGGCGCGCCACGTTCGACAGCGCTTCCTGCACGATGCGGTACAGCATGGCATCGCGCTCGGCGTCGGCGGGCGCATCGAGGGCCGCGGGGTCGGCCGTGAAGGCGTGGCGGATCCCGTGCATGCGGGTAAATTCGCTCAGTTGCCACTCCAGCGCGCTCTGGAAACCGGCTTCCAGCACTACCGGACGCAGGTCGTAGATGATGGCGCGCAGCGACTTGATGGTGTTGTCGAGGTTGCCGATCATGCAGTCGACCTTCTGGGTGATCAGGGGATGGGCGCCGGTGGTGCTCACGTGCAGCAATTGCAGGTCGATCTTGAGGGCCAGCAGATTCTGGCCGAGGTCATCGTGAATGTCGCGCGAGATGCGCTGGCGCTCGCTTTCGCGCACGGTTTCCTGCTGCTTGGTCAACTGGCACAGCGACAGATGGGTGTTGACCAGCGCCAGTTCGGCCACATTGCGCGCATGGCGTTCGATCGACAGCTGGGCTTCCTTGTCGGCCAACTGGTCGTCGAGGCGCAGGTGGCGTTGCAGCAAGGCGTAAAAGCCCCAGCCGATGAGCAGCATCCACAACAGGGCGAGTAGGGCGGTGGGAGTAATATGCATGAGAACCTTCCGAAGAATCTGACAAGACTCGTCTTACAAAACCAAGCCGACTCCGATCAAGTTACTCCGCACGATCTCGACAGATCTTGTCTGCGATCAACTCTATTTCATTTGGGAATTTTTCTGTCGAAAAGGCGTCATTTTTCGTGATTTCCTGATGGTCCATCCGACCTTGCTATAATGGAGGGTTGACGATTAGGATAATCAAGTGACTTACAGCATCAAAGAGATTTTCTACACCCTGCAGGGAGAAGGCGCGCACGCGGGGCGTCCCGCCGTGTTCTGCCGTTTTTCCGGCTGCAACCTGTGGACCGGGCGCGAAAGCGACCGCGCCAGCGCCGTGTGCACCTTCTGCGATACCGATTTCGTCGGTACCGATGGCGAACGCGGCGGCAAGTTCGCCAGCGGTGCCGCCCTGGCCGCGCTGATAGACAGCCTGTGGCCCGCCTCCTATCCGCACAGTAAATACGTGGTCTTTACCGGCGGCGAGCCATTGCTCCAGCTCGATGCGCCCCTGATCGACGCGATGCATGGCGCGGGTTTTGAGATCGCCATCGAAACCAATGGCACCCTGCCGGTGCCGCCCGGGGTCGACTGGATCTGCGTCAGCCCCAAGATGGGCTCGAAACTGCTGGTGGAGAAGGGCAACGAGCTCAAGGTCGTCATTCCGCAGACCGGCCAGGACTTGGGCGCCTACGAAGGGCTCGCTTTCGAGCACTTTTTCGTGCAGCCGATGGACGGCCCGCTCGGCGAACACAACACCCGTCTCGCCATCGAGACCTGCAAGCGCCATCCCAAGTGGAAGCTGAGCTTGCAAACCCATAAACTTTTACAGATACCTTAAAGCACTTCATGCTCACCATCACACGCAAGCTCGAATTCGATGCAGGGCACCGCATTCCCGACCACAAAAGCCAGTGCCGCAACCTGCACGGGCACCGCTACACGCTCGAAATCACGCTCACCGGCGCGGTCATCCAGGCCGAAGGCAATTCCGACAACGGCATGATCATGGATTTTTCCGATATCAAGGCGCTGGCCAAGGAACACCTGGTCGATGTCTGGGACCATGCCTTCCTGGTCTACGAAAGAGACGACAAGGTGCGCGACTTCCTGGCCTCGCTGCCGGGCCACAAGACGGTGGTGATCGACCGCATTCCGACCGTCGAAAACCTGGCCCAGATCGCCTTCGACATCCTCAAGGCCGCCTACACCGACCGCTTCGGCACCGGCTTGCACCTGCATAAGCTGGTGCTGCACGAAACCCCGAACTGCTGGGCAGAGATTACCGATGCCTGATCCAGCCTTCATGCAACTGGCGCTGGAACAGGCGCAACATGCATGGAGCCTGGGCGAAGTGCCGGTCGGCGCGGTGGTGGTGAGGGATGGGGAAGTGATCGCGACCGGCTTTAACCAGCCGATCGGGCGCCACGACCCGACCGCGCACGCCGAAATCGTCGCCCTGCGCGCCGCCGCTGAGAAGCTGGGCAACTACCGCTTGCCCGGATGCGAGCTGTACGTCACCTTGGAACCGTGCGCGATGTGTTCGGGCGCGATGATGCACGCCCGTCTGGCGCGCGTGGTGTTCGGCGCACAAGACCCCAAGACCGGTGTCGGCGGTTCGGTGCTCAATCTGTTCGGGCAGGAACAGCTGAACCACCATACCGAATTGGTGGGCGGCGTGATGGCGGATGAGGCGAGCGCCATGCTGCGCGCCTTTTTCGCCGAACGGCGCCAGGCGGCGCAAGCCGCGCGCCGGGCGGCCCAGGCGGGCGCAGGCGCGCGGGATGGTGCGCCACAATAGCGACGCCGTACGCGCACGCGGGTCTGCGCCACCGTATGCGCGCCCGGGCCGGCGCCACCGTACGCACCGTATGCCAGCCCTTGCGCAAAAATGGTATGCTGGTTTGCGGTCCATCGCATCCTGCGGAAGGCAGGGCGTGACACGCCGCTTAACCAATCCACAGCAGGCACCCTGAGCATGCCTATTCTTACCGCCAACGGGATCCGGATCGCCTACGAAACAGCAGGCGACCCCAAGGACACGCCGCTGCTGCTCATCATGGGCCTGGGCATGCAGCTGACCGCCTGGCCCGACGACTTCGTCGAAGGCCTGGTCGAGCTTGGGTTCTACGTGATCCGCTTCGATAACCGCGACAGCGGCCTGTCCACCAAATTCGACCACGCCGGCACGCCCAGCCTGGCGCTGGCCTGGCTCAAGAAACGGCTGCGCTGGCCGCTGCGCAGTGCCTACACCCTGGCCGACATGGCGGACGACGCCCTCGGCGTGCTCACCGCCTTCGGCATCGCGCGCGCCCATGTGGTGGGGGTCTCGATGGGCGGCATGATCGCGCAAATCCTGGCGGCGCGCCATCCCGCAAGGGTCATCAGCCTGACCTCCATCATGTCCGACAGCGGCCGCCGCGGCTTGCCCGGGCCGACCAGGGAAGCGCGCGCGGTGCTGATGCGCCCGGCGCGCAATGCCCGCGACCTCGACAGCGTGGTCACGCACATGGTCCATACGATGCGCGTGATCGGCAGTCCCGCCTATCCCACCCCCGAACGCCTGCTGCGCGAACGCATCGCGCGCTCCATCGAGCGCAATGTCTGTCCGGGCGGGGTGGCGCGCCAACTGGTGGCCATCGCGGCCACGGGCGACCGCAGCGAGGTGCTCAAGTCGATCCGCGTACCTACCCTGGTCATTCACGGTGCGGCCGATCCGCTGGTGCCGTTGGCCGGCGGCCAGGATACAGCGCGCCTGGTGCCCGGGTCGCGCCTCGAAGTCATCGAGGGCATGGGCCACGACCTGCCGCCGCAATTGATCGAACGGTTGCTTGCCTTGATCGATGCGCACGCGCACGGTAAGATGAGTCCCGACTCCACAGCGCGGCTTTTCGAAAAACAGTGAACTCACAATCCATCGGCATCGCCATCGTCGCGCCGGGCGGCTATGGCAGCGACAACGCGGCCATCGAACGCGGCATCGCCGCCCTCACGGCGCAGGGCCACACGGTCCACAATTACTTCGAGGCCGACAAGGTGTTCCAGCGCTTCGGCGGCACCGACGCGGCGCGCCTGGCGCAGTTGAATGCCGCCGCCGGCGACTCGCAGGTGCAGGTGGTGATGGCGCTGCGCGGCCAGTACGGGCTGACACGCCTGCTGCCCGAGATCGATTTCGCGCGCATGGCCGACAGCGGAAAAATTTTTGTCGGCTACAGCGATTTCACCGCCTTTCATATGGGTCTGATGGCCAAGACCGGTGCGCAAAGCTACGCCGGGCCGATGTTCTACAGCGACTTCGGCGCCGCCGAACCGGTGGCTTTCACGCAGGACGACTTCTGGCGCTGCCTGCGCGGCCCGTGCCACACGATCCGCGCCAGCGCCGGCGGCAACCCGGTGGTCGAGGCGGAAGGGACGCTCTGGGGCGGCAACCTGGCCATGCTCATCTCGCTGGTGGGCACCGAGTGGTTTGCCCGCATCGACGAGGGTATCCTGTTCGTCGAAGACATCAACGAGCATCCCTATCGGGTCGAGCGCATGCTGCTGCAACTGCTGCAGGCCGGGGTGCTCGGACGCCAGAAAGCGCTGATCCTGGGCGACTTTTCCGGCTACCGCCTCACGAGCGCCGATAATGGCTACGATTTTTCCGCCATGCTGACCTACCTGCGTGCCATCTTGCCGATTCCCGTGCTAACCGGACTACCGTTCGGGCATACGCCGCACCGCGCCACGATTCCGTTCGGCGCGCACGCGCGCCTGTGCTCCGACGACGACGGCTTCACGCTGACCATGAGCGGCTACCCGACCATCGCCCGTGGCTGACCTCCTCGGCGCAGGCGACTATTACCGGGCCACGTCGCCGGGCGGGCGTTATGCTCCGCTCAATGGCCAGCATGACGCCGCCGTGTGCATCATCGGCGCCGGCTTCGCCGGACTGGCGACCGCGATCGGCTTGATCGAACGCGGCGTGCGCGACATCGTGCTGCTCGACGCGCAGCGAGTCGGCCATGGCGCCTCTGGACGCAACGGCGGCTTTGTCTTCGGCGGCTTTTCGCAGGGCGAACGCAGTCTCGCCGCCAGCGCCGGCGTGGAAGAAGCGCGCGCGTTGTATCACATGACCCTGGCTGCGGTGGAGCGCATCCGCCGCCGCATCGGCCAGTACGGTATTGATTGCGACGCCAGGGAAGACGGCGTGTACCTCGCCAACTGGTTCGACGACGCGCGCCTGCTCGACGACCAGCAGCGCTTCATGAGCGAGAGCATGGGCGTCGAGTGGCAGCGCCTCTCGCGCGCGCAACTGGCCGAGAAGCTGGACTCGGCGCGCTACTTCGGGGGCCTGTTCGAACCGGCCGCGTTTCATTTTCATCCTCTCAAATATGCGCAGGGCCTGGCGCGCGTGCTGGCACAGAACGGCGTGCGCGTGCATGAAGACAGCGGGGCCAGCGCCATCGTCGCCGACGGCGCGCTCTGGCGTGTCAGCACGGCAGGCGGCACGGTCAGGGCGCGCGACGTGGTGGTGTGCTGCGGCGGCTACATCGAGAAGCTGCATCCGCGCCTGGCGCGCGCGATACTGCCGATTGCCACCTACGTGATGACGACCGAGCCGCTGGGCGAGCGCCTGCACACGGCGCTACGCACTGGCGCGGCGGTCTACGACACGCGTTTCGCGTTCGACTACTACCGCCCGCTGCCCGACACCCGCTTGCTATGGGGCGGACGCATCGCGGTGCGCGAGCGCAGCGGCGCCGACGTCGCGCGCCTGCTGCATCAGGATATGCTCAAGGTCTACCCGCAACTGGCTGGTGTGCGAATCGAGCATGCGTGGAGCGGCATGATGAGTTACGCGCGCCACAAGATGCCGCAGATCGGTCGCCTGCCGGACGGGCTGTGGTACGGCATGGGATTCGGCGGCCATGGCGTGGCCCCGACCACCCTGGCCGGCGAAGTCATCGCCGCCGCGATTGCCGGCGACGGCGCAGCGCTGGCGCGGTTTTCCGACTGGGGCTTGCCGTTCGCGGGCGGTCCGGCGGGGCTGGCCGCTGCGCAGCTGACGTACTGGTATTACGAACTGCGCGACTGGATGCGCCAATGAAGGCAGTGCGCTCGGCGCGCGTCGATACCTTGCGCGGGATCGCCGTCTTCGGTATTTTGCTGGTCAACGTATGGGGCTTCACGTACGGCAGCGGCCTGTCGCGTTACGGCATGATCGGCGAGCACGCGGCGCTGGCCGACAAGCTGGTCGTGTTCCTGGTCGCCGCCTTTGCGGAACAGAAGTTCTATCCCATTTTCGCATTCCTGTTCGGCGCCAGTTTCGCGCTGCAGACAGGCGGACGGCGCGCCCCCGGTGCGCAGCGCGACAACATCAGAATGACTTACCTGCGCCGGGTGGCGTGGCTGCTGGGATGCGGCCTGCTGCACGGAACCCTGCTCTGGTTCGGCGATATTCTCACCGTGTATGCGGTCTGCGGCTTCTGGCTGGCGACCCAGACAGGACGCCGGCTGGCCGATATCGCCGTCGCGCTGCGCTGGGTGGTCGCGCTCAATGTGGCGGTGACCTTGTTCATGGCGTACATCACCTACGTGCTGATGACGTTGACCCCGGACGCCATCGCCTGGGGCGTGGGCGAGGGCGCGCGTGCGCACGCGGTGTACAGCCAGGGAAGCTTGATGGAGATCGCGCACGAGCGGCTGGCTGATTTCTGGAGCAACCTGGCCAACGCGGCGTTTTTCGTGCCCAAGGTGGTGCTGCTGTTCCTCATGGGCGTGTTCAGCGTGCGCCTCGGCTGGCTCACGCATCCGCAACGCCACCGCGCGCTGTGGCGCAAGGTGCTGCTGGCGGCGCTGTGGGTGGGCGTGCCGCTCAACCTGTGGTGGGGCTGGGCGGCGCTGCGCGACGCGGTCGATCCCATGACCGGCGCACCGCTGGCGGCGTTCGTGTCGATGCTGCTGGAAGTGGCCGGCCCGCTGCAGGCGGCCGGCTATGTCGCGGCGCTCATGTGCGCATCCGAGCCGGTGGTGGCTACCCTGGCGCAGTGGTTCGCGGCGGTCGGCCGCATGGCGTTGACTAACTACCTGATGCAATCGGTGCTGTGCGATCTCCTGCTGCAAGGGGCGGGGTTCGGCCTCGGTGCGGTGCTGTCGCACGGCGCGCTGGTCGGCGTGTGCGTGCTGATCATGATCGGACAAGTGCTACTGAGCCGCTGGTGGATGCGGCGCCATCGTCATGGCCCTGCGGAGACCCTGTGGCGCCGGTTTACGGGGTCATCAACGCTTTGGAAAAAACAGTCGCCACAATGAATTTTTATAGAGAAAAGGATCCCATGCTTAAGGATCCCATGCAATCATCACGCGCGATGACATCCAGGCGACGTGCCTTGTTGGCTCGGCATGCCGGTTTCTTGCTGGTGATGCCAGTCATATCAATGTCCTTGTCCGGTTGCGCCTCGTCCAGCCGGACGGATTTGCCATCAGGGAATGTGCACGAAACACTCAAGGTTCTTGCGGAAAGACATCATGTTTGCGCTGTGGCGCTCGCGGTCATCAAGAACCGACAGCTCGAATCGATCGATTCAGCGACTGCTTGCTCGCCAGCGGCGGCGCTTGATGCAGACAGCGTTTTTCAAGCGGCATCGCTGAGCAAGCCAGTGTTTGCGTATGCGGTGCTCAAGCTGGTAGCGCAAGGAAAATTGGAACTTGATGCGCCGGTCGTAAAGTATCTGCCGCAAGGCTATCGGCACCAATTCGATCCTTTGAAAGAGGAGCCATCCGAGCTGGTGACCGACTCGCGGCTTCAGGCGATTACCGTCCGGATGGTTCTGAACCACACCTCAGGATTGCCGAATTGGGCTTCCGGCCCTCTCGGTTTCGACTCCGCTCCCGGAGCAAAGTGGAATTATTCGGGGGAAGGCTACGTGCTGCTGCAACGCGCCGTGGAGGCGGTCACCGGCCAGCCGCTCGATCAATTCATGTCCTCGCAGGTATTCAAGCCCTTGGGCATGCTCCACAGCGACTACGCATGGAATGAGCGAATCGGCCAACACCTTTTAGCTGGGACTAAAGCGAACGGGACGCCGAGGGTAGTCCCAGATTGGAAGCGCCCGATGGCAGCGGCTTCCCTCTATACCAGCGCGGCGGATTATGGAAAATTTCTGGTCACGGTATTGAACGATGACGATCTGATGAAACAGATAAGCGCACTGCCTGTTACCGTCGATCCGGCCTTGGGTCTGAGCTGGGGATTGGGTTGGGGAATGGAGCGCAATCAGGATGATTCGTATATTTGGCAATGGGGTAACAATATGGGTTATCGCGCCTTCGTCATTGCCTCTGTCCGAACCGGAGACGGCTTTGTGATGCTGACCAACAGTGAAAATGGACTCGACTTGGCGCAACCGATGACACAAAAGATTTTGCCAGGCGAGCACAAATTGTTCCAGTCGCCCATGCTGGGTGTTGACGTGATCAATCTTCTCTGCAAGACATTGCGCGTGTGCCTGTAAGCGATGATTATGTCGGTCAAGACATGAAGGTGCTGGGGCCGCGGCTTCGCGATGCCCGCTTCAGGCCCGGCGGCGGGTAAGCCCCGCTTACCCGCTCAGGCGAGACTCATGTGGCCGGCGATGATTTGCCACTGACCGCCATCGTCCGGTGCGCGCCAGGTGCGGGTGCAGCGCAGGTCGAGATTGAACGGCGACTCGCCAAAGCTACCCACGAGATTCATTCGCGCCGACATGACGCCAAGGCGCGCGTCGGCCTCGATCTGTCGCTCCGCCGCCGCGATCACCCTGAATTTGAGCAGTCCGGAACGGTGCATGTCGAGATCCTGCCGTTTGCCGATGACCTCGCCCATGTGGGTGGTAAATAGCAGACCGGGCGCAATGAGGCGGTCGAGCGCGTCCACGTCGGCCGCCAGCATGGCGAGGCGCAACTGTTCTTCCAGCGCGATGATGTGGTCTTGCGCTTCCTTGTCGTGCATGGTGTTCCCTGGATTAAAGCGCCGGGAGCGATCCCGGCGTGTTCGATGAATCAGAATTGGTAGCGAAATCCCGTCGAGATCACCGTTACCCTGGTTTTGGTCAGGCGCATTGCCTCCGCATTGATCGATATGTGCTGATTAAAGGAGAAGCGCACGCCCGCGCCAATACTCGGATCGGTTTCGTTATAATTGCTGTCGCGCGCGGAAACCGCATGCATTTTGGTGCGGCCGATGCCGACGCGGCCGGTCAGGCTGAAACGGCCGCCCAGGGGAACCGCGCCCGTGACGGCGACACCATAATGCTCTTCAGGGTGGTACTCGTGCGAGTTGTAGGCATAGAACGGCATCTCGATGAAACTCAGGGTGTTGCTGAACACTTCCACGCCCACAGTGGTGTTGAACTGATAACCGGCGCGCAGTCCGAACGATAAATCATCGCGTTCGATCTGCTTATTCGACGAGGAAGCCTGGCCGATCGTGGTGGCTGCATACGCACCGGCACCGTCCGGGGCCGCCGAAGCGGGCAGGGAGAAGCCGGCGGCCAATGCCACGACGGCGCTGCTGAACATGATTCGCATAATTTTTCCTGATGGGTTTGTGCCATAGCCGGACGAGTAATTGGCTATTGCTACCTGGAATTATAGCTGGGTTAGTAACGAAAATGTCAACTCTGTTATTTATGCAACATAATCAGTGAAGAATAGCCGCTCGCTACCCTGTTTTTTCCTGTTGGTATATGCATGAACCGGTTTTTCCCGGCGTGAAAAATCAGGGGAGCCGGCCGTCGCGACCCGTTTATCGCCGCACCTCGAAGGATCATATGAAGAAAATTGTCTCTCTGTTTCAACGCAACTACGATGGTGACCGCCAGGTGCGCGACGAAGTCGTGCCCGGCGCCGCGTGGGTAGCCGCTGGGGAAGGTGTGGCGACGCGCAAGTGGGACGGCATGGCCGTCATGGTTGCCAACGGCGCCATCTTCAAGCGCTATGATGCGAAAGCGGGCCGCACGCCGCCCGCCGACTTCCTGCCCGCGCAGCCGGCGGCGGATGAGGCGACCGGCCACTGGCCGGGCTGGGTTCCCGCGGTCGGCCCTGACTCGGCGCGCATCATCGAAGGCGTGGAGTGGGGCGTGCGTACCTTGTTTGGCGGCGGCCCCGTTCCCGACGGCACCTATGAAGTGTGCGGGCCGAAAATCGGCACGCGCCATGGCGCCAATCCCGAGCGCCTGACGGAACATATTCTGGTCCCGCACGGCAAGGACCATTTGCCGGATTGCCCGCGCACCTTCAATGCCCTGCGCGATTACCTGACCGAACATGTCATCGAAGGTATTGTCTGGCATCGCCCGGACGGTCGGATGGCAAAAATCAAGGCCAGCGACTTCGGTATCAAGCGCACGCAGTCGGCCTGATAGTTACGTGTTTGCTAAAGCGACCGAGCCTGTAAGTGAGCTCGATCAGATCAATTCGTCGGCGCGCAGAAAGGACTCACCGTCGTTAACGCACCTCGTTATACACAAGTGTTCAGCGCGCCAATTCCCCGTAGCGCGCGTATCGTTTCGACCGCCACGTGAACATCCTTCAGTCCGAGCCAGATGGTCTTGACGCCGGGCTCGCCATCGC
Source organism: Massilia antarctica (assembly GCF_015689335.1). Taxonomy (GTDB): domain Bacteria; phylum Pseudomonadota; class Gammaproteobacteria; order Burkholderiales; family Burkholderiaceae_D; genus Telluria_A; species Telluria_A antarctica. The sequence goes on from NZ_CP065053.1 coordinate 5,256,238, forward strand.
TCTTGCGGGCGAGGAAACCGCCGATGCAGGCGATCTGGCGCAGAACGTCGTTCAGACGCGGCTTCTCCGGCGGCGTCTTTTTGCGCAGCAGGTAGGCTGCTTGAATCTCGTCCGGGTCGAAGAACAGTTCCGCATCCAAATCCGGACAGGTCCTGCCCAAGCGCATCAGGTGGGCGATGCGCCACGCCACCACCATGAACAGCGCCAAGGCCCGTTCAAGCTGCGTGATCGAGCCCAGTTGCAGCGCCTCGACGCGGCAGGCGTTCTTGAGCACGTCGAACAGCATCTCGATTTCCCATCGCGCGCGGTACCAGTCGATCAGCTCGACGAGCGCCTCGGGCGTGGCGGCCTCGCGGTTGGTCAGCAAGCGCCACTCGATTGGTTTGACGCCGTCCGGCGCGTCGATCTCGCGCGCGATCACGCACGTGGCGAGGACGCTCTTTCCTTTGCCCGCAGGCATGGCGACCGTGCGTGCCCACAGTTGCTGGCGCACGGTGCGCGCCTTCACCCGGTGCCGCGCGGCCATCGCGAACGTCAGCTCGCCGATCGGCGCGCCCGCACTCGTGTGCTGCCACAGCTTCTCGCCGTCGGGCAGGCAGCGGTTGTGCTTGGCGCGCACCAGCCAGTCGGCCGGCGTGGCCAGTTCCTGGGCGCGCAGCATCAGGGGCACCAGATCGGCCTCGCGGTCGGCCACATACACCAGCCGTGTGCCGGGCAACTGCGCCGCCATCTCCGCGATCCGCTCGTAGCCCTCGATCCAGCGCAAACTCTCCTTCGGCCCGCCGCGCGCGCCGGATTTGTCCTTCTTTTCGCGTGCCCACATCCACGCGTCGATGATGCCCAGCGGCTCGCGCGCAGGCGTGACTGCGTAGGTCGGGTGCAGGTACATGCCGCGCTGGGCTTCGTAACTCAACGGGCCGAGGCCGAACGCGCCTTGGCCGTTGAAGTCCAGTTCAGTCGTGTCCTGCAGGCACAGCACAACCGGCAGCGCGGCCATGCGTTGCTGCGTCTGCTGCCAGTGCGGCGCCATGATCGCCTGCCAGTCGACGCTGTCGTTGTCGAAGAAGCGATACGCCGCCATCGTCTCGCCCCAGCCCTGACACGCCTTTGGCACGCTCGCCGTCGGGTCAGCCGCAAATCGCTCCATCAAGATCCTCGCTCGTTTGTTCAGGCGCGCATCGCCCAGGTCGAGTTGTTCAAATTCCGTCTCGGTCCAAGGTGCAGGTACTGTCGCCAATTCGTCCACGCAAAAGACGAGAGTAAACCTGAAACGCGGCGAGTTTACAAGGGGGCGCGTTAAGCCATTGAAGGTAAACAGATTTTCAGAACGGTCGGCGCCGCGCGCAAGATTTGTGTATAACGAGGTGCGTTAACGGTACGGTCGCCTTGTAGCGCGTGTTCCCCAGCACGAACGATAAGCGCGCTTGTGGCGGGTCGCTGGTCTTTATTAACTGCGTCGACACCATATCGGCATCAACCATTGTTTTAAGCCGCGTCGCCAGATTGCCGGGTTTAAGTTGGGGCGCGGTGCGCAAAATGTGTTGAATGGACCGAGCGCATACCGGGTTGTCCTGCTGCAGGCGCGCCATGGCACCTGATTGGTCAAGATCGACCGTGGCAGATGCATGAGAGTGACCAACTGCATTGAGCGCAATAAGTGAAAACAGGAAGGCAAGATGTGTTTTCATGAACAATATTTCTTACTCAACCGCCACCAAGGCAGGGTTTTCGTTAGATGTCTCCAGTCATTCCAAGTTCCACCACTGTCGAGAAAATTGACGATTTCGGTTTGCTTGGCAAGAACGTAGATTAATCCGCTGAATATTTTATTGACAAAATTATATTATTATAGTGTAATGGCGAACTTACTCATCCACACGCGAGACAATATGAAATCTTACATTGCAAGCTTGGTTTTGGGCTTGCTCGCCGCAGCCAATGCGAATGCCGAACTGGTCATTTTCGATTTCACCGCAAAGGTCAGCATGGCTCTCCGCTACCCAAATAACGGCGCGAATATGGAATCGTTGCAGTCGGTGTCCTTCAACGCACCTCGTTATACACAAGTGTTCAGCGCGCCAATTCCCCGTAGCGCGCGTATCGTTTCGACCGCCACGTGAACATCCTTCAGTCCGAGCCAGATCGTCTTGACGCCGGGCTCGCCATCGCTCTTGCGGGCGAGGAAACCGCCGATGCAGGCGATCTGGCGCAGAACGTCGTTCAGACGCGGCTTCTCCGGCGGCGTCTTTTTGCGCAGCAGGTAGGCTGCTTGAATCTCGTCCGGGTCGAAGAACAGTTCCGCATCCAAATCCGGACAGGTCCTGCCCAAGCGCATCAGGTGGGCGATGCGCCACGCCACCACCATGAACAGCGCCAAGGCCCGTTCAAGCTGCGTGATCGAGCCCAGTTGCAGCGCCTCGACGCGGCAGGCGTTCTTGAGCACGTCGAACAGCATCTCGATTTCCCATCGCGCGCGGTACCAGTCGATCAGCTCGACGACCGCCTCGGGCGTGGCGGCCTTGCGGTTGGTCAGCAAGCGCCACTCGATTGGTTTGACGCCGTCCGGCGCGTCGATCTCGCGCGCGATCACGCACGTGGCGAGGACGCTCTTTCCTTTGCCCGCAGGCAGGGCGACCGTGCGTGCCCACAGTTGCTGGCGCACGGTGCGCGCCTTCACCCCGTGCCGCGCGGCCATCGCGAACGTCAGCTCGCCGATCGGCGCGCCCGCACTCGTGTGCTGCCACAGCTTCTCGCCGTCGGGCAGGCAGCGGTTGTGCTTGGCGCGCACCAGCCAGTCGGCCGGCGTGGCCAGTTCCTGGGCGCGCAGCATCAACGGCACCAGATCGGCCTCGCGGTCGGCCACATACACCAGCCGTGTGCCGGGCAACTGCGCCGCCACCTCCGCGATCCGCTCGTAGCCCTCGATCCAGCGCAAACTCTCCTTCGGCCCGCCGCGCGCACCTGATTTGTCCTTCTTTTCGCGCGCCCACATCCACGCGTCGATGATGCCCAGCGGCTCGCGCGCAGGCGTGACTGCGTAGGTCGGGTGCAGGTACATGCCGCGCTGGGCTTCGTAACTCAACGGGCCGAGGCCGAACGCGCCTTGGCCGTTGAAGTCCAGTTCGGTCGTGTCCTGCAGGCACAGCACAACCGGCAGCGCGGCCATGCGTTGCTGCGTCTGCTGCCAGTGCGGCGCCATGATCGCCTGCCAGTCGACGCTGTCGTTGTCGAAGAAGCGATACGCCGCCATCGTCTCGCCCCAGCCCTGACACGCCTTTGGCACGCTCGCCGTCGGGTCAGCCGCAAATCGCTCCATCAAGATCCTCGCTCGTTTGTTCAGGCGCGCATCGCCCAGGTCGAGTTGTTCAAATTCCGTCTCGGTCCAAGGTGCAGGTACTGTCGCCAATTCGTCCACGCAAAAAACGAGAGTAAACCTGAAACGCGGCGAGTTTACAAGGGGGCGCGTTAAGCCATTGAATGTAAACAGATTTTCAGAACGGTCGGCACCGCGCGCAAGATTTGTGTATAACGAGGTGCCTTCAACGGTGCAACGATCGATGTCGGTAATACTATTCGCGGATCATTCACGCTCGACTTGGACACCCCGGTCTCTTTTTATATTCCCAATCAAGGTCCAGGTGCGACCCGTATTGAGTACGGCAATCCGAACAGCGAAGCCAGCAAAAACCTGGTGACAATGAAAATCGACCAATCCGGCTATGCATTCACCCCGAAACCGGATGGTCGCGGCGTGGGTATCGCGATTGAAGACGGCAGCGCCGGACATCATGATTCCTTTATTTTGACGAATAAAATGCACGACCAGGGGGCGGGCCGATTCGAATCGGTCAGGCTCGACATTTCGCAGGTAAACGGCAGCCTGCTCTCCAGCATCCGATTGCCGTCCACCTTGGATTTGAGTCGTGCAAGTTCCACTCATCTGACCTATAACTTCAGGGCCGATAATTCGAGCGACGGATACGCAGTGAACTCCAATCTGACGTCGCTGTCGGTGCGAGCCACGTCGCCAGTGCCTGAGCCATCGACTTATGCCATGATGGCCTTTGGCTTGCTGACCGTCGGCGCCGTCAGCCGCCGCAAGCGGCGCGGCAGCACCGCCGCGCTCGGCGCGTAAGCTGGCACGCCAGACCGCGACAGCCCGCCGGCAAGCCCCGCCCGCCGCAAGGCCGGCGGGGCTTTTTCGCGCAACGCCGGCATCGCCGCCGCCCTGTTTTCCGATTGTCTGTACAGTGATGGGCGGCGCATATTGTATAATGGCCGATTAGCGCTCAGCGCCTGTTTCCATTCGCAAAAGACCCAATCCAGCATGCTATCCACAGCTAACATCACGATGCAGTTCGGCGCCAAGCCGCTGTTTGAGAACATCTCCGTCAAATTCGGTGACGGCAACCGTTACGGCCTGATCGGCGCGAATGGTTGCGGCAAGTCGACCTTCATGAAGATCCTCGGTGGCGACCTCGAGCCATCCGGCGGCACCGTCATGCTCGACACCAACGAGCGCCTGGGCAAGCTGCGCCAGGACCAGTTCGCGTTCGAAGACATGCGCGTGCTGGACGTGGTCATGATGGGCCACACCGAACTGTGGAACGCCATTTCCGAGCGCGACGCCATCTACGCCAACCCCGAAGCCACCGACGACGACTACATGCACGCGGCCGAACTCGAAAGCAAGGTCGCCGAATACGACGGCTACTCGGCCGAAGCGCGCGCCGGCGAACTGCTGCTCGGCGCCGGCGTGTCGATCGACCAGCACCAAGGCCCGATGAGCGCCGTGGCGCCGGGCTGGAAGCTGCGCGTGCTGCTGGCCCAAGCCCTGTTCTCGAATCCGGACATCCTGCTGCTCGACGAGCCGACCAACAATCTGGACATCAACACGATTCGCTGGCTCGAAGACGTGCTCAACGACCGCAATTCGACCATGGTCATCATTTCCCACGATCGCCACTTCCTGAACCAGGTGTGCACGCACGTGGCCGACATGGATTACGGCACCCTCAAGGTGTACCCGGGCAACTACGACGAGTATATGTTCGCCTCGACCCAGGCGCGCAACCAGCAACTGGCCAACAATGCCAAGGCCAAAGAAAAAGTCGCGGAACTGCAAGACTTCGTGCGTCGCTTCGCCGCCAACAAATCCAAGGCACGCCAGGCCACATCGCGCGCCAAGCAGATCGACAAGATCAAGGTCGACGACATCAAGCCATCGTCGCGCGCCTATCCCTTCGTGCGCTTCGAAGCCGAGAAAAAACTGCACCGCCTGGCTGTGGAAGTCGAAGGCATTTCCAAAAAATACGACCGTCAGCTGTTCAAAAATTTCAGCATCATGGTCGAAGCCGGCGAGCGCATCGCGATCATCGGCGCCAACGGTGCCGGCAAAACGACCTTGCTGCGCTCCATCGGTTCCGAGCTGACCGGTTTGCAGCCGGATACCGGCCGTGTAAAGTGGGCCGAGAACGCCAACGTCGGCTACATGCCGCAGGATCCGACCGAGGAATTCGCCACCGATGCCGTGCTGACGGACTGGATCGGCCAGTGGACCAAGGAAGGCGACGACGACCAGGCCGTGCGCTCCATCCTGGGCCGCCTGCTGTTCGGCGGCGACGACGTGAAGAAATCGGTACGCGTGCTGTCCGGGGGTGAAAAAGGCCGCATGATGTACGGCAAGCTGATGCTCGGCCGCCACAACGTCATGCTGCTCGACGAGCCGACCAACCACATGGACATGGAATCGATCGAGTCGCTCAACATTGCGCTCGAAAAATACACCGGCACCCTGATTTTCGTGTCGCATGACCGCGAGTTCGTGTCCTCGCTGGCCAACCGCATTCTCGAAATCAAGGAAAACGAAATCGTCGACTTCCGTGGCAACTACGAGGATTACCTGACGAGCCAGGGCATCGACTAAGGCTGGCAACGGGGCGCCTGGCGCCCCGTTCGGCCATGTGGGGCAGCGGGCACCGAGGTGCCCGCGCGCCATTTCAAGGCGGCCCCTGCAACGATTTCTCTCTTGTGAGATAGTAACGACATGAATATTCTCCCTATCAAGACGTTCGAATACGAACATCCCCAGGCCGGCCTGAGCTGCACCGCACAAGCCTGGGCCCGCACGCCGGCGGCGCCGTCCGCCGCCGAAAAGACGGCGCTCAAGGAACGCATCAAGCGCTTGCTGAAGGAACGCGAAGCGGTGCTCGTGGCCCACTATTACGTGGACGGCGACCTGCAGGACCTGGCCGAGGAAACCGGCGGCTGCGTCTCCGATTCGCTCGAAATGGCGCGCTTCGGCCGCGATCATCCGGCAAAAACCCTGGTCGTCGCCGGCGTGCGTTTCATGGGCGAGACCGCCAAGATCCTCAGCCCCGAAAAACGCATCCTGATGCCCGACCTCGACGCCACCTGTTCGCTCGATCTGGGTTGCCCGGCCGACGAATTTTCGGCCTTTTGCGACGCCCATCCCGACCGCACAGTGGTGGTGTACGCCAACACCAGCGCCGCCGTCAAGGCGCGTGCCGACTGGATGGTGACCTCGTCCATCGGCCTGGACATCGTGGCCCACCTGCATGCGCAGGGTAAGAAAATCTTGTGGGCACCGGACAAGCATCTCGGTTCCTACATTCAAAAGCAGACCGGCGCCGACATGCTGCTGTGGCAGGGTTCCTGCCTGGTGCACGACGAATTCAAGGGCATCGAACTCGACTTGCTCAAGGCCGAGCATCCGGAAGCGAAGGTCCTGGTGCATCCGGAGTCGCCCGCGAACGTGGTGGCCCTGGCCGATGTGGTCGGTTCCACGACCCAGCTGATCAATGCCGCGCAAACGATGAATGCCACGACCTTCATCGTTGCCACCGACAACGGCATCCTGCACAAGATGCGCGCCGCCGCGCCGGGCAAGCATTTCATCGAAGCGCCGACCGCCGGCAACAGCGCCACCTGCAAGAGCTGCGCGCACTGCCCGTGGATGGCCATGAATGGCCTGCAAAACCTGGCTGACGTGCTCGAGAGCGGCAGCAATGAAATCCATGTCGATCCGCAAGTCGGCAAGGAAGCCGTACGGGCCATCGACCGCATGCTCGATTTCGCTGCGGCGAAAAAAGCCAAAGCCTTGCCGACCAGCGCGTTGGCCAACGAAGCAACCCTGTTTTCCGGAGTGGGTCCAGCATGAGCAATTTACGAAATCCTTACGCCGTTTTTGATGCGGCGCTGCAAACCGCCTTCGAATCGAATTTGCTGGCCGCCTTGCTTGAAGACGTCGGCAGCGGCGACCTGACCGGCAAGCTGGTGCCGGACGACACCCGCGTGCGCGCCAGGGTCATCGTGCGTGAAGAAGCCGTGCTCTGCGGCGGACCGTGGTTCGAAGGCGTGATGCTGGCCCTCGATCCGAGCATCGAGGTCGACTGGCAATATGCCGAAGGCGACCTGATGAACGCCGGCAGCGTGGTCTGCACCATCGAAGCGCCACCACGCGCCTTGCTCACGGCCGAGCGCGCCGCGCTGAACTTCATGCAGCTGCTGTCCGGCGTGGCCACCGTCACGCGCAGTTATGTCGAGGTGGTCGAGGGCACCAAGGCGTCGATTCTCGACACCCGCAAGACACTGCCGGGCCTGCGCCAGGCGCAAAAATATGCGGTGCGTGTCGGCGGCGGCAAGAATCAGCGCATGGCCTTGTACGACGGCATTTTGATCAAGGAAAACCACATCGCGGCGGCCGGCGGCGTAGCCAAAGCGCTGGCGGCGGCGCAAGCGCTGGACGCCGGCGTATCGATTCAGATCGAAGTCGAAACCCTGGCCCAGCTGAGCGAAGCGCTCGAGGCCGGTGCTACCTCGGTGCTTCTTGATAATTTCGAGCTGGGCACGATGCGCCACGCGGTCACGCTCAATGCGGGCCGCGCGCTGCTGGAAGCATCGGGTGGGGTGACCATGGACAGCGTGCGCGCGATCGCCGAAACGGGCGTCGACCGCATTTCCATCGGCAGCCTGACCAAGGATATCAAGGCCACCGATTTCTCGCTGCGGATTATCGACTGAGTGCAGACTGATCGACGTAGATCAGTTTCGAGGTATCGAAACCAAGCGCCTGGGCCTTAGCGACCAGGCGCTTTTTTGTTGCCTCATCCATTGTCGGGGTGCGCGACAGCAGCCAGAAATACGATGTATCGGGACCGCTGATCAGCGAATAAGCGTAATTGTCGCGATCGAGGTCGAAGACGATATAAGAGCCGTAAAAGGGACCGAAAAACGAGACCTTCAAATAGCCGACGTCGGGTTTCCCGACAAAATAGGCTTTGCCGACCGATTCCTTCCACTCCGCTTTTTCGGTGTTGTAGCCACGGTTGACAACTTTGATGCCGCCATCGTCGCGCATGCTGTAATCGGCAGTCACCCGGCTCAATCCACGCTCGAACGAATGATCCATGCGCGCGATTTCATACCATTTGCCCAAATACCGGGCCGAGTCGAAACTGGCCACAGGTACCACGCCATCCGGCTTGGAAACGCAGCCGGCGAGCAGAAACGCGATTAACACGAACAACGTTTTCATCATGAACTCCGCACCAAAAATGTTGAGTTCGATTGTAGCCCGGGGGGTGGCACGCACCTTGCGCGATTGGTAGGCGATCCCGGCCAACACGAGGGCGATTGCGCCGACCGGTGCTCGCCATTGTCGGCGCCATTGCTGTGCGAGATGGTGGCATCGGTATTGGCGTAGTCGGCGGTCCAGTCCCAGTCGCGCCCCAGCTTACCGGCGCTTTCCCGTTCCAGCCCGTGCACGTGCACTTCGCCGATTTGCACCTGGACTTCACGCTGGGACGTCGCCATCGGTCGCTTGGAGACCAGATTGACCACGCCGCCGATGCCGCCCTGGCCGTACAGCATTGGCGACTGGCCGCGCAGCACTTCCACGCGCTCCAGGGTGTACGTGTCGGGATGCGCGGTGTTGTAGCTGCCGAAGTTCGATGGCACGCCGCCCTGCAGCATGGCCGGATTGACCCTGCGCGAGGTGACTGAATCGACCCGGCTGTCGCAGTAGCTGGAGACCGGTCAGGCGCTGTCATTACGCCTTTGGCGCAGCGTTTGCGCGGGCGATGAGTAGATAATTTCGCAATGCAACATTCATGCGTGAAGCATGATAAATCTAACGTGTCAATACCGCCGAGCCATACGTATTGACATATAATTACGTTCCGTATCGCAACTAGTGATGAATCTAATGAGCAGAGGCACCCATGCAGGCATTCCTGGCGTCTGAGCGACGTTTTTTGCTACGAGTAAAAGCGGAGGCCGTTGTCATGCTTGTAGCTGGCGCGGTGATGTGTGGAGCGATCGTTGTCTGGGATCCGTCGTCGTGGCTACTTTGGTCATTCGGTATTTTTATCGCCCTGTATTCTGCAGCGCATGCATGGGTGTATCGCCTGTCGCCCGAGTGTTTCAGCCTGGAGGCGGAAACAAAACGAATGGAAAAGGCCCGATCCCGGCTCAGCGCTTTCAACGACCGGGCCGACTACGAGTGGTTGAGTGCCAAGATCGAGTTCAATCAGGAAACCATCGCATCACTCGCGCACTTTATGGCCGAGCGCGAGCGATAACGCGCGATTGATGGCTAGCAAACTGCCTGAGAAGCGCGGGGAGGATATCTTCGGCGCTGACTTCAACCTTCAACGATATCAAGTCGTCAGCGCGGGTTTTACCCAGGTTAATCGCGGCAATCGGCTTGCCGCTGTCGGCGGCCATGCGGCAAAAGCGAAAGCCCGAATACACCACCAGCGACGATCCGATCACCAGCAAGGCATCGGCTTCTGTCATGCGTGCCAGCGCATCGTGGGTGCGCTCGGCCGGCACGCCGTCGCCGAAAAACACCACGTCGGGTTTCAAGGTGCCGCCGCAGTGGACGCACCAGGGCAGGTGAAATTCGGCCAAGGCATCCGGCTCCAGGTGGGCGTCGCCATCCGGCGCTGGCGTGGCGACGGCGCCGGCCAGCGCCGGATTGGCCTCGGCCAGCTGGTCCTGCACAAAGGTGCGCGCAAAGCTCGCGTGGCAATCCAGGCACACCACCTTGTGGATATTGCCGTGCAGTTCAAGGACATCGGCGCTGCCGGCGCGCTGGTGCAGGCCGTCGACATTTTGCGTCATGAGCTCGCCGAGCCGCCCGGCCGCCTGCAGTGCGGCCAGCGCGAGGTGCCCGGCGTTCGGCGCGGCGGCCGACAGGGCCGGATAGCCGATCATGCTGCGCGCCCAGTAGCGCCGGCGCACTGCGTCCAGCTTGCGGAACTCCGGCCCTTGCACCGGGTTTTTGCCGCGCCGCACGCCATCGCGGTCGCGATAGTCCGGAATACCCGACGCGGTGCTCATGCCGGCGCCGGTCAGCACCAGGATGCGCCGGTGGCGTCCCACGAAATCGGCCAGTGCATCAACGTCAGCAGTCATGCGAATGCACCACCAGCTCGTCGAAGCCGGACAGCGGATCGGCTTCGCGCGCAAAGCGGTGGCCGGGCAGCAGGGCGATCAGGATTTCGGCCGTGGTGCGGATGGTGCAGCCGGCCAGTACGTGGCCGCCCAGCACGCGGCCGGCGGCATCGGCCACGGACATGTGCAGATGCGGGCCGTCCGGCGAGAGCGAACCGGCCAGGGTCAGGATTTCGATGTCGCCCTCGATGTCGGTGGCCTGGGCTGCGCCGGCCAGGCGCAAACGCGCACCGCGCAGGCTGCCGATGCCTTGCAAAACGAAGCCGGCCGCCATGCCGTGCGCGGCCAGCACGTCGGCCAGGGCGGCGCGCAAGTCCTGGCCCGGAACCAGCCTGAGAGGAAGTGTCTTCATGTGCCGATTTTACCCGGCCTTGCGGCGCGACGAGAACACAATCCCGGCGACGATCAGCGCAAAGGCCACGCCGTGGTACAGATGCGGCAGTTCGCCCAGGAAGGCCGACGACAGGATGGCCGCGAACAGCGGGGTCAGATTGGTGAAGAACGCGCCCACGCTGGGCCCCGCGCGCTGCACGCCGGCGCCCCAGCAGCGAAAGGCGATGATGGCCGGGCCGATGGCGACGTACAGCAGCGCCGCGCCAACGGTCCAGCTCCAGTGCACCGCCACGGCGCCGCCGGCCCACTCGACCCCGGCGAAGGCGCCCGACCACAGCACGCCGTAGATGACCTGGGCCAGCAAAAAGGCGGCCCAGTCGGCGCGCACGGCGGGAGGATCGTTTTGCCGGGTCAGCAGCCAGCTGTAGAACGACCAGGCGATGGTGGCCAGGATCATGTACAGGTCGCCGGCGACCAGGCGCATCGCGGCCAGCTGGCTCCACTCGCCGCGGCACAGCACCACCAGCACGCCGACGATCGACATGGCCGCGCCGATGACTTGCCGGCGGCCGACCTTCACGCCGAAAAACAGGGCGCCGACCAGCAGCATCCAGACCGGCATGCCGGCCGCCACCAGGGTAACGTTGATCGGGGTGGAGCTTTGCAGCGCCAGGTATTGAAGGGAGTTATACAGGCCGATGCCGAGCAGGCCGAGAAGCGCAAAGCGGCGCCAGTTGCTGCGCAATGCATCGCCGGCGAACAGGCGCCGTCCCAGCGGCAGCAGGATCAGCATGGCGATCGACCAGCGCAGCAGGTTGAGCGTCATCGGCGGCACCGCCTCGCGCACCAGGCGGCCGACGATGGCATTGCCCGCCCACAGAAGCGGGGGCAGGGTCAGCAAGCCGATGGTGGATGGAGTGAGTTTGCGATTCATGGCTGCGCCGGATCCGCGCCCGGCGAGGGGGACGACGTTAACGACGTGGCGGGGTCAGTACGCTTGGCAAGGCCTTCGGCAAGGTATTCGGATAGTCGCGGCTGAAATGCAGGCCACGGCTTTCGCGCCGGGTCAGCGCGCTATTAACGATCAGCGAAGCCACGTCGACCAGGTTGCGCAGCTCCAGCAAATCGTGCGTGATGCGGAAGTTGCGGTAGTACTCGTCGATTTCTTCCTTGAGCAGCGCGATGCGGTGCTGGGCGCGTTCGAGGCGCTTGGTGGTGCGCACGATGCCGACATAGTTCCACATGAAGCGGCGAAGCTCATCCCAGTTGTGGGCAATCACGACTTCCTCGTCGGCGTTGGTGACCCGGCTTTCATCCCAGGCCGGCAGGTCGCGCGTTTCGCCTTTCGGCATGGCGGCGATTTCGTGCGCGCAGGCGCGTCCCACCACCAGGCATTCGAGCAGCGAATTGCTGGCCAGGCGGTTGGCGCCGTGCAGGCCGGTGCAGGCGGTTTCGCCGACCGCGTACAGGCCCGGCACGTCGGTGCGCCCGGCCAGGTCGGTGACGATGCCGCCGCAGGTGAAGTGCACCGCCGGCACCACCGGAATCGGTTCCTTGGTGATGTCGATGCCCAGCTCCAGGCAGCGCGCGTAAATGGTCGGGAAGTGCTCCTTGAGGAATTCCGGACTCTGGTGGCTGATGTCCAGGTTCACGTAATCGAGGCCGCGCTTTTTCATCTCGAAGTCGATGGCGCGCGCCACCACGTCGCGCGGGGCCAGTTCGCCGCGCTCGTCGTACATCGGCATGAAGCGCGTGCCGGCCGCGGCGCCAGCTTCCGGCGGCAGCTTGAGCAAGCCGCCTTCGCCGCGGATCGCTTCCGTGATCAGGAAGGACTTGGCGTACGGGTGGTACAGGCAGGTCGGGTGGAACTGGATGAATTCCATGTTCGAGACGCGGCAGCCGGCACGCCACGCCATGGCGATGCCGTCGCCGGTGGCGGTGTCCGGATTGGTGGTGTACAAATACACCTTGCCGGCACCGCCAGTGGCCAGCACCGTGTGCTCGGCCTCGAAGGTCAGCACCTGGCCGGTTTTCTCGTCCTGCACATACAGGCCATAGCAGTGCGGCTGGCCGGCGCTGGCCGCCGCAGGCTTCGGGCCCAGTTTGTCGGAGGTGATGACGTCGATCGCGCAGTGCTGCTCGAACAGGGTGATGTTCGGATGCGCGCGCACCTTCTGCTCCAGGGTGACCTGGACCGCGTGGCCGGTGGCGTCGGCCGCGTGGATGATGCGGCGCTGGCTGTGGCCACCTTCGCGGGTCAGGTGAAATCCCATTTCGGCGGTCGGGTCGCGCGTGAAAGGCACACCCTGGTCGATCAGCCATTCGATCGCTTCGCGCCCGTGTTCGACGATGAAGCGGGTGGCCGCCTCGTCGCACAGGCCGCCGCCAGCCACCAGGGTGTCGTCGATGTGCTGGGCGTGGCTATCGCCCGAGTCCAGCACCGCGGCGATGCCGCCCTGGGCCCAGTTGCTGGCTCCATCGAGCAGTGCCCGCTTGGAGATGATGGCAACCGTGCGCGTTTGCGCAAGGTGCAGGGCAACCGACAGACCGGCCAGTCCGCTGCCGACAATAGCGACGTCAAATTTCATGTTGGGCGAGTAATTAGTGCAGAAGCATCACTATAGTCTATTTGGCTGCAGCGTGTCTGGCCTTCGGGAAATGCCCGGAAATGCTTGTTCGTAGTCAATACCTCTTATGCGTCTGTAAGCGATTATTTACCACGCCGTGCCGTGGGCGCGTCGCTGGCGGGGAGGAAGCGTGATCCGGATTTTCAGTCACTACGTATCCAAGATGGCGTTCGTGCTGCTGCTGCTCGAACTGCTGATGCTGCTCACGTCGGCGAGCGTGGCCTCGGTGCTGTGGTTTTCGGACCAGCATGGCCAGTTTCGGGCCGATAACCTGTATCTGTCGTCGCTGACGTTCGCGCTGGTGATCATCTTCAGCATGAGCGCGCTCGGGATGTACCAGCACAGTTCGCGCGAGGGCATCCGCACCACCCTGATCCGCATCATGCCCTCGTTCGCGCTCGGTTTCGCGCTGCTCAGCGCCCTGATCGCGGTGCGCCCCGAGATCTATTTCGGGCGCGGGATCAGCAGCGTGATCTTCGCCATCGGCGCCACCGCGGTGGTGCTTACGCGCCTGGTGGTATTCAAGTCGGCCGAATCGGCGCTGCTCGAAGCGCGCCTGATCTTCGTGGGCAACGGTCCGCTGGCGCGCGAGTGCATGGATCTGGCGCACAGCAAGATCGGCCTGCATCAGTTCAGCGTGGTGGGCTGCGTGCCGATCGCCGGCGAAGACAGCTGCGTGCCCACCGCGGCCCTGCTGCCGGTGGGCGAGTCGCTGCTGTCGATGGCGCGCCGCTACGAGGCGCGCGAACTGGTGGTGACGGTGACGAACCGGCGCAGCAAGGAGTTCCCCGTGGGCGACCTGCTCGACTGCGCGCTCGGCGGCGTGCGCGTGATCGACGCCGCCACCTTCTTCGAGCGCGAAGCGTGCCAGATTCGGCTCGATTCGCTGCAGCCAAGCTACCTGATTTTCGGCGGAGGCTTCGACCAGAGCTTCTGGCGCGCCAGCGTCAAGCGCTGCTTCGACCTGGTGGCCAGCGGCTGCATCACCCTGGTGTCGCTGCCGGTCATGCTGCTGGCCGCGGCGGCCATCACCTTCGATGATGGCGGGCCGCTGTTCTACCAGCAGGAACGGGTCGGAAAAGATGGCCGTGTCTTCAATGTGCTCAAATTCCGCAGCATGCGCATCAATGCCGAAGCGCCCGGCGTGCCTACTTGGGCGGCGGCCAACGATCCGCGCGTCACCCGTGTGGGGCGCTACTTGCGCATGCTGCGCATCGACGAGCTGCCGCAGATGCTCAACGTGTTCAAGGGCGAAATGAGCTTCGTCGGGCCGCGCCCGGAACGCGCCTTCTTCGTCGACCAACTGGCGCGCGATATCCCTTACTACAACGTCCGTCACAGCATCAAGCCCGGCGTGACGGGCCTGGCCCAGGTGCGCTACCAGTACGGCGCCTCGGTCGACGACGCCATCCAGAAGCTGCAGTACGACCTGTACTACGTCAAGAACAACAGCCTGTTCCTCGATCTGCTGATCCTGATCGATACGGTGCAGGTGGTTTTGCTGGGCAAGGGAAGCCGCTGAACGTGAACGTCATTTAAGGAGCAGCACAATGGGCAAAAAGAAGCTGTTGGTGGTCGAAGACGACAAAGGCTTGCAGAAGCAGCTGCGCTGGAGTTTCGATGGCTATGATGTGCTCATCGCCGAGGACCGCGAGAGCGCGCTGGCGCAGCTGCACCGACATCGCCCGGCGGTGGTGACGCTCGACCTGGGCTTGCCGCCCGATCCGGACGGCGCCACCGAGGGGCTGGCCACCCTGCGCCAGATCCTGGCCGAGGCGCCCGGCACCAAGGTCATCGTCTTGTCGGGCAACCAGGCACGCGCCCATGCGCTCAAGGCGATTGGCATGGGCGCCTACGACTTTCACCAGAAGCCCTTCGACGCCGATACCCTGGGCCTGGTGGTGGAGCGGGCCTTCTATCTGCACGCGATGCAGGAAGAGAACCAGCGCATGCTGCAGATCGGCGCCGACTCGCCGCTCGCGCGCATCGTCACGCGCGACCCGGCCATGCTGCGCCTGTGCCGCAGCGTCGAAAAGCTGGCGCCGTCGTCGGCCACGGTCATGCTGCTGGGCGACTCGGGCAGCGGCAAGGAGCTGTTTGCGCGCGGCCTGCACGACTTGTCGGCGCGCCACGACAAACGCTTCGTGGCGATCAACTGCGCGGCCATTCCGGCCGACCTGCTCGAGAGCGAATTGTTCGGCCACGAAAAGGGCGCCTTCACCGGCGCCGGCCAGCAAACCCTGGGCAAGATCGAGATGGCGCAGGGCGGCACCTTCTTCCTCGACGAAATCGGCGACATGGCGATGGCCCTGCAGGCCAAGCTGCTGCGCTTCGTGCAGGAGAGGGTGATCGAGCGCATCGGCGGGCGCAGCGAGATCGCCATCGATGCGCGCATCGTCTGCGCCACCCACCAGGATTTGCCCGAGCTGGTGCGCGAAGGGCGCTTCCGCGAGGATTTGTACTACCGCCTGAGCGAAGTGGTGCTGGCCATTCCGCCGCTGCGCGAGCGGGTCGGCGACCCGGTGCTGCTGGCGCACCACTTCAAGCACCAGGCCAGCCTGATGGAGCGGCGCAGCGTGCCGGCGTTCACCGAGGACGCGGTGCTGGCGATCGAGCAGTATGGCTGGCCGGGCAATGTGCGCGAGCTGGAAAACTGCATCCGGCGCGCGGTGATCATGTCGGAAGGGCCGCAGATCAGCGCGCGCGACCTGGGCCTGGACGGCGCGCCGCAGGCGGACGCCCCGGTCAACCTGCGCCAGGTGCGCGACGCCGCCGAATACAAGGTAATGGTGACGGCGCTGGCGCGCACCAATGGGTCGATCGTCAAGGCGGCCGAGCTGCTCGGCGTGAGCCGCCCGACCCTGTATGACCTGATGCACCATCACGGCATCAGGATTTCACCATGACGCAATCCAGTTCGCGCTGATTTCGGCCACCGCGTCGCGCCAGGCGCGGCTGGCGAAGCTGCGCTCGGCGCCGCCGACGCTGACGCATTTGCAGCGCACCCCGTGCCGCTTGAGCAGGGCGTCGACGTGCTGCGCGCCCGCTTCGTCGCCGCCCAGGATCACCAGGGCCGCGCCGTCGAAACCCGACAGGCTGGCCAGCACACGGCGCGGCAGCGGCAGGCCGGCATCGCCGGCGGCGGCGCGCATGTCCTGGCGCAGCGCGGCCACGCCGTCCGGACCGCCGCGGCTGTCGCTGGCCACGCGCTTCCAGAAATCGACTTCGCCCAGGCGCGCCAGCAGCTGCGGCAAGCCGTCCGCGCGCGGCGCGCTGCCCGGGGCCTGCATCCATGGATTGAGCAGCACCACGCCGGAGACGCGGGTGTCGGCATGGGCGTACAGCACGGCGGCCGTGGCGGCGTCGCCAAAGCCCCACAGCACCACGTCCTGCATGCCGGGCATCTGGGCGAAGAAGGCGCGCATGGCGGCCTGGATATCCTCGCCCAGCGCATCGATGGGGCGCGCCTCGCCTTCACTGTCGCCCATGCCGCGGTGGTCGAAGCGCAGCACCGGGATGCCGCGCGCGGCCATCAGGCGCGCCAGCAAGGTGAAATGGCGATGGTCGCCGATGCGGTATTGCGGCGCGCTGGTGACGACCAGCACGCCGCGCGTGAGCGGCCGTTCGGGCAGGTCGAGGATGCCGATCAGCGAATCGCCGCCACAGTTAAATTGCACAGCGCGTTGGGTGGCGTCCATTATGCCTCCGCCGTGAAGACGGCACTGGTGGCGGCCAGCAGGGCCGGACACTCGGCGATATCGTTGGCGCCCCAGAACGGTCGACCTTCGATCGGATAAAAATGCAGGGTAACCCCGTGCGCGCTCCAGCGCCGGGCAATGCGCTCGGCGCTGGCGGACAGCCGGGACGGGGCCGGCGAGGCGCTGGCGAACCAGTGCACCCGGCAGGGCGGCAGCGGCAGCGCCGCCGCGTCGCAGGCGTCGATGGCCTGCACCAGTGGCGCGGCCAATTCGTAGCCGCCCACTTCGAGCATGCCGCGCGCGAGCAGGTCGGCGCGCAGCTCGCTGGTGGTGCCGAAGCGGGCCGGGTCGCCGTCCTGCATGCGCGCGGCCAGGCCCTGGCGCAGGAACTGGTTGATGCAGGTGCGCCCGTTCAGGAAAGGCTGCCACAGGATCACGCCGTCGACCGGGGCGCCGCAGGCGAAGTCGAGCGCCAGCAGGCCGCCCAGGCGGATGCCCCACAGGTGCATCGGCAAGCCGGGGGTGCGCTCGGCCAGCCAGGCGCGCGCGACTTCGAGATCGTCTTTCCAGGCTTCCCAGCGCACCTGGCTGAAGTCGCCGCAACTGTCGCCGCAGCCGAACATATCGATCTGCAGCACCGCGTAGCCGGCCGCGGCGAAGCGGCGCGCCTGCAGGGTGGCCATGCGGCGCGACTTGTTCAGTTCATCGGCGAACGGGTGCACGTACAGGATGGCGCCGCGCGCGCGCAACTGCGGGGCCGGCGCGTGATACAGGCTGAAACGCGTGCCAGTTTCGACATTGAAGAAAAAGGGCTCGACGCGCGGAAGGGTCAACAGGGGCGCATTCATGGTGTTCTTATCTCCTGTACGCACCCCGGACCGGGCCGGGACGCAAGATTGCGGGCGCACTGGTTAAGGAATGGTCGGTTCCCTCGCCCCTGTCCTGTCAGCGGAACCGGTTTCATTAAACACCCCGCAAATTGCGGGCTTCTTGAGCGCGCACAAGAGGAAGAGTGCCGTCGCAATGCTTGATTCCGGTCAAGGACGGGCACCCCGTTTTTCTTAATCATGAGTTCCCCTGGGAAATAATTTACGCAGAGGAATATATGAGCGCACTCGTGCACGACCTGATCAACCTAGCCGCCTGGCGCACGCCGCACGCGCCGGCCTTGCGCTACCTGGACAACAGCCTCAGTTACGAAGAATTGGCGCGCTGTGTCGAGGTGGCCGCGCAAGGCTTGCTGGCCCTGGGACTGGGACGCGGCGAGCGGGTCGCGCTGTTTCTCGACAAGTGCGAGGAAGCCGTGCTGGCCTTGTTCGGCGCGGCGGCGGCCGGCCTGGCGTTCGTGCCGGTCAATCCCTTGCTCAAGCCGGCCCAGGTCGGTCATATCCTGCGCGACTGCGGCGCCCGTGTGCTGCTGACCTCGCCCGCCCGGCTGGCCACGCTCGACCTCGAGCTGGGCCGCTGTCCCGATCTGTATTGCGTGCTGCAAACCGGGGCCGAGGATGGCATGCTGCCCGGCCTTGGTGTGCTGGCCTGGGATGGCTGGATGCGGCGTGCCGCTGCCGCTCCCGTGCGCGACTACCACCGCCGCATCGATACCGACATGGCGGCTCTGCTGTACACCTCCGGCAGCAGTGGCGCGCCGACCGGGGTGGTCTTGTCGCACCGCAACCTGGTGGCGGCGGCCGCCAGCATGGTCAGTTGCCTGGGACACACGCCGTTCGAGCGCATCCTGGCGCTGCTGCCGCTCAGCCTGGACTACGGCCTGAGCCAGCTGACCAGCGCCTTTGCCGCCGGCGCCGCCGTCGTGCTGATGAATCCGCTGCTGACGCGCGACATTCCGGACATGGTCGCGCGCGAACGCATCACCGCCCTGGCCGCGCTGGCGCCGCTGTGGATCCAGCTGGCCGAGCTGCATTGGGATGCGCAGCACAGCTTGCGCACCATCACCAGTTCCGGCGGCGCGATGCCGGCTGCGGCCCTGGCCGCGCTGCGCCGGCGCTTGCCGGACACCCGGGTGTACCTGATGTACGGCTTGACCGAAGCCTTCCGCGCGACTTGCCTGGCGCCGGAGCAGCTCGACACGCGGCCCGATTCGATCGGCAAGGCCATTCCGAATGCCGAGGTGCTGGTGCTGCGACCGGCCGGCCAGCCATGCTTGCCGGGCGAGCCGGGCGAACTGGTGTACCGCGGGCCGCTGGTGGCGCTCGGCTACTGGAACGATGAGGCGCGCACGGCCGAGCGCTTCCGGGCGCTGCCGGCGCAGCCCGGGCTGCCGTTGGGCGAAACGGGGGTGTGGTCGGGCGACACCGTGCGCATGGATGAGGACGGCTATCTGTACTTCCTCGGCCGCAGCGACGAGATGATCACCACCGGCGGCTACCGGGTCAGTCCGACCGAGATCGAGGACGTGCTGTACGCGACCGGGCTGGTGGCCGAGGCGGCCGCGCTGGGGCTGGCGCACCCGGTGCTGGGGCAATCGATCGCGCTGGCCGTCACGCCGCGCCGCGGCTGCCTGCTGGAGCCGGCCGTGCTGCTGGCCGCCTGCCGCGCGAAATTGCCCGGATACATGCTGCCGCTGCTGGCGCAAGTGCGCGAGGCGCTGCCGCGCAGCCCCAACGGCAAGTTCGACCGGCGCCTGCTGGCCGCCCAGATGGCGGCCGGCGCTTGATGTCAGGCGCGCGCGAACAGGTTGCCGGCCAGGCGCAGCAGGAAGGCGCCGCCGGCTTGGGCGCACGGGGCGAAGCGCGGCAGCGCGAACAGGTCGCTGCCGCTGCGGGCCGCGCCGCGCCCCATGCCGACGGCCGCCTGGAATCCCTGGGCGCGCAGCATCAGGGCGTGGCGCTGCTCGAAATCCTCGCCCGGCTTGCCGCTGGGATAGGCGAACAGGCGCACCGGGGCTTGCAGGATATCTTCGATGCGGCTGCGGCCGGCGGCGATCTCGGCGCGGGCGGCGGCATTCGACAGGCTGGCCAGCGCGCTGTCGTGCAGCGGATGGGCGCCGACGTCCATGCCAGCCCGGTGCAGGGCCAGCAACTGGTCGGAACTGAGCATGGTCGGGGTGATGCGGCGCGCCATCGAGCGCGCGCGTACCAGCCGCTCGTGCGGCGGCAGCAGGCGCAGGGCGGCCAGCAGCATCTCGATCACGGCGCGGCGGCGCTGCGGACAGCCGATGTCGTAGCTGGCAAAGCCGCTGCGCGCCAGGTTCAGGCGCTCGCCCGGCGCGTTGCGCACCACCTCGGTGACGATGTCGCTCCAGGTGCAGCCGCCGTCGAGGTAGCTGGCGGCGATGAAAAACGTGGCCGGCACGCCGTGGCGCTGCAGCAGGGGCAGGGCCACGGAAGCGTGCTCGGCGTAGCCATGGTCGAAGGTGAGGCAGGCGGCGCGGGCCGGCAGGGTGCCCTCGGCCAGGTGCGCCACCGCGCGCGCCAGCGGCATCAGACGGAAGCAGCGGGTCAGCAGGCGCAGCTGCTGCTCGAAACGGCGCGCGTACAGGCGCTCGGGAAACAGCGGATCGGGCGCGGCCAGCACGCGCTGGTAGATCAGGATGGAAAGCGGTGCGCGCATGTATTTTTCTTTGGCGAAACTAATTGACTTCCCTCAATGAACCGCCTGTGCCCATCGGTACACTGGATTCTTAGGCTGAGGCAATACTAAATCAGCGCGCGTGGCGACTTGTTGAGCATTCTCATGCCGTCGGCGTTGCTGCTGCCCTGGGGCCCGGCCCCTGTTTGACAACGGAGGCGTGCATGCGTATCGGTATCTTGTCTTATCCCATGCTGTTCGAACGCGACGATGGCGTTCAGCGGCAGGTCCGCGAAACCATCCGTGCCCTGGCGCAGCTTGGGGCGCATGCGGAATCGCCGATCAAGGTGGAGGTGATCAATCCGCACGCCGTGCGGCTCGACGAATTCGACCTGATCCACGTGTTTTCAGCCACCCAGGGCAACCACCGGCTGGTGGACCTAGCCGCCGAGCAGGGGGTGCCGGTGGTACTCACGCCCCTGATTTCGCCCGGCTGGGACCGCGCCAGCGGCAGCAGCGCGCGCGCCGGCGACCACCGGCTCGGCAACCTGACCGCGGGGAATGTGCAGAGCGGCTATGCCCGCACCCGGCGCGCGCTGCAGCAGGCCAGCCTGATCGTGGCGCTGGGCGAGGCCGAGAAACAGGCCATCGGCGCCGGTTTCCTGATCGAGGACGCCAAGGTGCGGGTGCTGCCGAACGGGGTCGATCCGGCCTTGCTGGCGGCCGATGGCGAGCTGTTTCGCAAGCGCACCGGCATCGGCGGGCCGTACGCGCTGATGGCCGGCCCCATTTCTCCGTACCAGGACCAGCTGGCGATGGCGCACGCGATGGCGGCGCTGTCGCTGCCGCTGGTGCTGGTGGGCGAGGCGGGCGAACGCGACCAGGATTACCTGCGTCAATTGCGCGCCGTGCGCGGCGTCACTTGCCTGGGCGCCTTGCGCCAGGATGGGCCGATGCTGGCCAGTACTTACGCGGCAGCCTCGGTGTTCCTGCCGCCGGGCGAGGGGCAGGGCGCGCTGCTGGCGGTGCTCGATGCGCTGGCGGCCGGCACGCCGGTGCTGATGGCGCACGACACGCCCTCGAGCATGGCCGCCGGCGGTTTCGCCCTGGTGCGGGTGGACTGGAACGATACCGATGCCCTGCAGCGCGCGGTGCTGCGCCTGCTGGTGTCGCCGCCGCCGCGCGAGCAGGTGCGCGCGCTGGTGCGCGGCTGCAGCTGGGAACGAGTGGCGCGCCAGCTGGCTGCCTGCTACGCCGAAGTGGGCGCGCTGCGCCAGGCGGCGCTGGTCTAGGCGCGCGCGCCCCAGGAATGCGGCGCCGGCCCCGGACATGGCCCATGCGGGTGGGTCAAGCCATCGTACACGCGCAGATAGCCGCGCGCCATTTCCGGCAGGCTGTGGTTGGCGATGACGTGGCTGCGCGCGCGCATGCCGTGGCGCGCGCCCATGTCGGGGATGCGGCAATAGTCGGCGATGGCGGCCGCCATCAGTTCGGGCGAGCGCGGCGGCACCAGGATGCCGGTAAAGCCGGGATGCACCAGCACCGGATTGCCGCCTACGGCGGTGGCCACCACCGGCAAGCCGCTGGCCATGGCTTCGAGGATGGTGTTGGAACTGCCTTCGGCCAGCGACGGCAGCACGAACAAGTCCATGGCGCGCAGCAGCTGGGCGATGTCGGTGCGCTCGCCCGGCAGCCAGGCGCGGTGGGCGGCGCCGGCGCGGGTGAGCGTGTCGAGGCAGGCGGCGCGCTGCGGGCCGTCGCCCACGATCAGGAGCCGCATGCGCTGGTGCGCCGGGTGCGGCGAGGCGATCAGGCGCAGGAAGGCTTCGACCAGAGTACCGTAATCCTTGACTTCATCCATGCGGCCGACGCTGCCGATGACGAAGGCGTTGTCCTGCATGAAGCCGGCCGGGCCGACCGCGGCCGGCGGGCCCAGGCGCGGGTGGAACTGGATGCTGTCGACCCCGTTCGAAATCTGCGACACCTTGTCCGGCTCGGCGCCGACGCTGTCGATCAGCCAGTGTTCGAGGTCGGCGCTGACGGCGATGAAATGGCCGATCAGCGGACGCAGCAGGCGGCGCAGCAGCTTGTACTTGAGGCGCTTGCCGTACAGGTCGCTCATATCGCGGCCATGCTCGCCGTGCACGCGCAGCTTGACCCCGGCCAGGGCGGCCACCAACTGGCCTTCGATGCCGCATAGGTTGCGCGTGTGGATCAGGTCCGGCTGCAGCGCGCGCAGGGCGCGGAACAGGCGCAGGTAATGGCCCCAATCCTTGCCTTCGCGCTTGTTCAAGCTGATGATTTCGACCCCACGCGTCTTGATGTGGGCGTGGTAATCCGAATAATCCTTGAGGCAGACGATGGCGTGCCGGTAGCGTTCCGGCGGCATGTGCTTGATCAGGTTGATCAAGCCGTTTTCCAGGCCGCCGATGTCGAGCTGGTGGATCAGATGCACCACCAGACGGGGTGGTTCGAGAGAGCTTGTCATGGTCGACTCCGCAAAAGTTGATCGGGCGAACGGGGAGAATCGGGGTGGGCGCGCCGGCGGGCCTCATGGCGCCCGCCGGCGCTAGTCGTAATAGCCGTGGTAGTGCTCGCCAGGGAGGGCGCGGGCCTTGTTGCAAATCAGGTCGACCCGGGCGCAGTTGTCGAGCCGGGCCAGCGCTTCCTTGACCTGGCGCTGGGTGGTGGTTTCGGACTCGACCACCATCACCACCTGGCCCATCTGGGACGCCAGCACCCCGGCCTCGGTGGTCAGCAGCAGGGGCGGCGAATCGAAGATGACGATCCGGTCCGGGTAGCGGTTGGCGATTTCCGACAGCAGCTTGCTCATCGCCTGACTGGCCAGCAGTTCGGTGGCGTGCTTGTTGTTGCGGCCCGCCGGCAGCAGGCTCAGGGTCGCGATGTTGGTCTTGAGGATGACTTCCGAGAGGCTCAGCTCGTTTCCCAGCAGGATATCCATCAAGCCCAAGCCGGGCGCCAGGCCCAGCACCCGCAGCACCGAGGGCCGCGCCACGTCGGCGTCGATCAGCAGCACCGTGTGATCTTTTTCCATGGCGATGCTCATCGCCAGGTTGATCGCGCAATAGGTCTTGCCTTCGCCGGGCAGGGCGCTGGTGACGACAATCAGGTTGCCGTGCCGGATCCCGCCCGACACCGCCGCGCGCGCGTTGCGCAGCAAGGGCCGCTTGATGATGCGGAAATCCTCGGCCACGCTGGTGCGTCCGCCATCGTGGGTGACCATGCCCATCTGGTGCAGGCGCGCCAGGTTGATGTCGACCTCGCGCGCCGGCTCGGCGGGATAGCCGTCGGCGGCCGCTGTGAGAGAACTGTCCACGTTGTACTCCCCGGGTTAAGACGTGAAAAATCCGGACGCCATGAGCGCGCCATATGCGCCCAGCAGGGCGCTGAAGGCCAGGCCGAGCAGGTACTGGCCGCGCCGCAGCTTGCGCCGTTCGGCATCGGTCCAGCTCATCGAGACCGTGCCGATCACGTTCAGGCCGGTGATCTCGCTCAGCGCGCTCGGGCAGACGAAGGTCGGACGGACCTGGCTGACCAGCACTGCCGCGCCGAGCCCGGCGCAGAGGGCGATGGCCAGCACGCCGCTGTAGAACAGGCGGCGGTTGGGGCCGCTTGGGGCGACCGGCATGATGGGCGGATCGATGATGCGGAACGTCATCATTTCGGTCGAGGAACTCAGGTCGCCCGACAGCTTGGCCGACTCGCGCCGTGCGATCAGCTTTTCGTAGTTATCCTTGTTGACGTCATAGTCGCGGTTGAGCTGGGCCAGCTGTGATTCGACTTCGGGCACGGCATTGCTCTGTTCCTGCAGGCGTTCCTGGCGCACCGTGTATTCGTGCACGCGCACGCGCATGGCGGCCACCTTGGCGTCCGCTTCGGTCAGGGCCACCTTGAGCTGCTGCAGCATGGGACTGTAGTAGCGGCCGGGATCGCCGTCGCGCTCGGCATGCTTGCTTTCCTCGATCTTGCGCGCTTCGAGCTGGGCCAGCAGGCGGCGCGCGGCGATCACGTCGGGATGCAGGTCGGTGTACTGCAGGCGCAGGGTGTCGAGATTCTTGTTGATCGCCGCAATGCGCGCATCGATGTCGGGATTGACGACGGTGCGTGCACGCGATCCGCTGCCGGCCGGCTGCGGATCGCCATTGATGCGTGCCTGGATCGCCAGGCGCGCCTGCTCGGCTTCGAGCAGGTCGATGCGCGCGGTGCTCAGGGCATCGCTGGCGATGGCCAACTGGGCGCCGTAATCGACGCCCTGGCGCGGCAGCAGGGCGCTGTTGCGCAGCTTGAATTCCTTGACCGTGTTTTCGGCCGCGACCAGGCGCTGTTCGTAATTCTTGATCTGCTCGTCGATGAAACGGATGGCTTGCTGGGAATCGCCCTTCTTGCCCTTGAAGCTGCCTTCGAGGAAGATGGTCAGCAGCGCCTGCACCACGTCGTGCACCTGCTTGGGATTGTCGCCGGCGTAGGTAATCGAATAGATATCGTTGGTGCTGGTGTCGGTGATTTTCAGGCGCGCCGCCAGCTCGTCGATCTGGCTTTCGCGCTGGCGCGGCGTGGTGGCGTTGACGTCGAGGTCGACCATGCGCAGCACGCGCTCCAGGTTCGGGCGGCTGAGCAGGGTACGGCTCATGATCGACACTTGCTGCTGCACGTTGGGGATGCTGGTCATGCCCGCCATCAGCGGCTTGAGGATGCTCTGGGTATCGACGAACACGCGCGCCGAACTCTGGTAATTGTTCGGCAGGCGCAGCACCACCACCCAGCCGGCGCACGCCACCACCCACATGAGGCCGACGGCGAGCCAGCGATATTTCCAGATGCCCCTTGCATGCAGCAGCATCTGGCTGATGAAGTCCTCCATATCGTGTGGGTCTCCGTAAGTCGGGCAGCGATCGGAAGGGCTCCTGCCAGCTTCACTACGCGTTCGATTATATGTCTGAGGAAACAGTAAGATTTCGCTGATCACGGGCGCGTTGATTCCCATCAAAAGCGGCAAAAGCGGATGCCCGCGGCACCATCGTGCAAAAAAAACAGCCCGGTCAGGCGCGCTCCTGACCGGAAAAATGCAGGCTGCCAACGAGCCGTGCATCAGGGTCCCCGCCGGGCGTCCGGCGCCCGCATCCCCGGCCGGCGCGGACGGCGCTGCAGCGGTTGCGGACCCTGCGATGGCTTCGGACCTCCAAGCCATCTTCTTGTTGTCTGCATCATGGCCGGATCCGGCCTACTTGCGGCGGCGCGCTAGCAAGGACATGCCCAAGAGGCCCAGGCCAAAGATCGCCAGGCTGCCCGGTTCCGGTACCGCCACGGTGTTTTGCAGGGCGTTGGCCAGGGTGGTCTGGTTGATCGTCAACTGGTAGGTATCGAACTTGTTGAGCCAGGGCGTGACCGCCGAAAAGCTCATCGTTCCCGGGTTGTAGGTCGACATGCCGGGGAAGCTGTCGGTGCGGCTGACATTGCCCTTGCTGTTCAGTTCGCCTGGCTGATAGGCGAACACGAGCTGTCCGGTGCTCATGTTCATGATGTTCATGGTCCACGACAGGCGCGCGATGGCGTTGGTGTCCATGCCGGCGCCGTTGCTGGCATAGGCCTGGGTGAAGGGCGTGCCGTCGAAGGCGATGGTCATGGTTTCGCCCACGCCGAGGGTGAAGTTGAATGAGGTCGAGGTACCGACATCGGAGTCGCCGGCGGCCTCGCCGTCGGTGGCCAGGGAGGCATCGGCGCGTGTTTCGGAGCGCACCCCGGCCAGTGTCGTCCCGATCGTCATGGCGCTGCCGGTCATGTTCTGGTCGGCGTAGCCGAAGGTGCCAGGCACCGGCGGCGGACCGGAAAAGGCGGTGAAGTTGTTTTCGGCGCGCGGTGCATTGGGCAAGCCGACGAACTGGTGCGCGACATCGGGTGTCGTGCCGCTGAGGATGCCGCGATTTTGCGGCTTGGCGGCCAAGACCACATCGTTGAGCGAAGCGGTCGCATGGGCCGAGTTGGTGCCGTCGAGCATGGTGAAATCCGTCGACTTGAAGGCGGTACCGCTGGAATGGAGCAGGCGGAAGTTGTCGATCACGAGGACGGCCTGGGCAAATGCATCGGCGCGCGCACCGTTCATGGCGGCCAGGCAAAGGCCGGCAATCGCCGCGTTTTTCAACAGTGATGTCGGGACTAGTTTCATAGTTAACTCTCCGGTGGTGATGAAGTGGGGAAGCGTCGACAGCTTGCGGCGCCGCCGTGCCTGCCTTGTATGCAGCAACCGTGCCAGTCATTTTTTCTGTATTAAATCAATGGCTTGGGCATTTCAGTCCGGCAGTGGAGAAGGATTGCGGCGGGCATGCCAAAAATCCCGACGGCGCGCGTTTGTGCCAGAACAATGGCGCGTGGAACAGCGTGAACTTCCGTACGGATGGCCCTGTCTGACCTGTACAACTTTGCGGGCGGGCCGGCAGGCGGCACGCGCGACCACGTGGAAGGAAAGAGAGCCATGTTTCAAGACGAGCTACCGATTGCAACATTCGAGATGCCGGCGGGCTTGCGCGAGCCGGACGGAGGCGTCGCCACGGCGACCGAGCCCGATCCGGGCCAGACGACGCAGGCATGTCATATCCGCCTGGCCAATTCAGCGGGACGGCGCGAAGCGGCCAGCCTGCTGATCCGCAAGATGTACGGCTGGCGCGGCTATGCCTGCGAGCCCAGCCTGCACCACGACCCGAACAAGGTGACCCTGTACGCCGAGACGGGCGGAATGCTGGTCGGCACCATGAGCCTGTGCCTGGACAGCGAATTCGGCTTGCCGGCCGATGACAATTTTCGCGACAAGCTCGATTCCTTGCGCCGCCAGGGACGGCGCCTGTGCGAGCCCTCGCGCCTGGCGATCGACAAGGGCGTGACCAAACGCGTGTTTGCCTCGCTGATCCACATCTCGTATCTGTACTCGCACAAGCTGCTGGGATTCACCGATTACGTGATCGAGGTCAATCCGCGCCACGTGATGTTTTACAAGCGCATGCTGGGCTTTTGCGACTTTGGCGGCGAGCGTCCCTGCCACCGGGTGGGCGCGCCCGCCGTGCTGCTGCGCCTGCCGCTGGCGGAGATGGGCGAGCAGATCCGCAAATGGGGCGGCTTGATGGAGCAGCATGGCGAGGAGCGCTCCTTCTATCCGTATTTCTTTCCCGAGCATGACGAGCTGGGCATCACGGCGCGCCTGAACGGCGGCTACCAGACACATGGAGGCTGCGATGCGTATTATTGAGGAGCAAAAATTCCGACACGAAGAGCGCGACCCGGCATGGAAGCGCGGCGTGCTGGCGGCGCTGCGCGCCATCGTTGGCGCCAGCCATGCCACGGACGACCCGGCCGGGTTGCGGCGCTACACCCGCAGCACGGCCGCGCGCGCCACCTTGCCCTTGGCGGTAGTGCGGCCGGCCTCGCAGGCCGAGGTGGTGGCGCTGGTGCGGCTGGCCGCGCAGCATGGCTTGCCGCTGTATCCGCTCAGCACCGGCCGCAACTGGGGTTACGGCGATGCCTGCGCGGTTGGCGACGCCCAGCTCATCGTCGACCTGGGCAGGATGAACCGCATCGTCGAGGTCGACGCCGAACTCGGCTACGCCGTGATCGAACCGGGGGTGACCCAGCAACAGTTATCGGATTATTTAAGCGGCGAACAGCTGGACTGGTGGATCGATTGCACCGGTGCCGGTCCCGACACCAGCTTTATGGGCAATATCCTGGAACGCGGCTTCGGGCACTCGCCCTACGGCAACCGGCTGCAGCACGTGTCCGGCATGCAAGTCGTGCTGGCCAGCGGCGAGGTGCTCGCTACCGGATTTGGTCACTATGCGCGGGCGCGTGCGACCCATCTGTTTCCCTACGGCGTAGGGCCATTTCTGGACGGGATGTTCACGCAGTCGAATTTCGGCATCGTCACGCGCATCGGCATCTGGCTCCAGCCCGCCGCCGAGTGCGTGAACCATTTTCTGTGCACGGTGTCTGAACATGAAGACATTGGGCCCGTGGTCGACGCCCTGCGCCCCCTGCGCATGAACGGCACCTTGCGCAGCATCGTCCATATTGGCAATGACATGCGTGTCATTTCCGGTGGCCGGGTGTTTCCCCGATCTTTGGCGCCAGACCAGTCCTGCCTGCCGTCGGCGTTGCGTGGCGCCTTGCGCGAAGCGGCGGGGGCTGGCGCATGGACGGTGTCGGGGGCGCTATACGGGAGTGCCGCGCAGGTGGCGGCGGCGCGCATGGCCATCAGGGCAGCGTTGCGGGGCACGCGCGCGCGAACGGTGTTCTTGAGCGAACGCAAGCTGCGCTGGGGTGGCATGCTGGCCCGCCTGCTGGGCGAGTCGCGGGCTGGCGTGCGCCTGCGCGCGCGGGTCGGCATGGGCGAGGCGCTGTTTGCCATGAATCGGGGCAAGCCGAACGGACGCTTCCTGGCGGGCGCGTACTGGCGACGGCGCGAGGCACTGCCGGCCGGTTTTCCGCACAAGGCCGATCCGGCGCTGGATAACTGCGGCATGTTCTGGATTTCGCCGGTACTGCCCATGCGCGGACAAGATGTGCTGGACTTGCACGCGCTGGTCGAGCCGCTGTTCGCCGCCCACGGGTTTGATTTGTTCGTCACGTTCAGCATGATCAACGAACGCGCGCTCGGCGCCGTGCTGACGATTGCCTACGACAAGGAGGATGCGGCCGAGGTGGCGCGCGCCAGGGAGTGTTACCAGGCGGTGTTCGACAGTGTGATGGAGGCTGGATACATTCCTTATCGGGTTGGCAACCAGTCGATGGCGGCGCTCGATCCGGGTGGCGATGTCTACTGGAAAACGGTGGCGGCGATCAAGGCGGCACTTGATCCTGCGGGGCTGATCGCGCCCGGACGGTACGAGCCGGGCCGCGCCAAGGGGCTGCTGGCGGGTGGCGCGGGCTGAACCGGAAGCCTGCCGGGTCTGGCGATCGGCAGCCAGCGGCGCGGACCGGACGGATTGGCGAGGTCGGCAAACAACGCTATCCGGAAAATGGATGGAAAGAACGGCGACGATCGGCCCGGCGGGGCGGACAGGAGGTGATTGCAGCGCAATGAATTCGCGTGGCTCGGTACAGAGGCAAGCCGGTCAGGAAAAGCGGGCCGAACAGCCTGGCGCGGGCGCGTCAATCGCCGCGCCAGGGTCGCACAGCGTGCGGTGTCCGGCCGGGCGGTCCTGATGCGGGCGAACGGTTGGCATGCACGGCTGCGCCCGGCCCGCGCCTACAGCGTGCGCAGCAGCGCGACGGCCTGCTCGTGATGCGCCGAACGCTGCGGTTGAGCCAGCAAGCGTTCCAGTTCGCGCCGCGCTGCCCGTTTGTCGCCCGAGCGCGCCAGCGCCGTGCCGAAATGAAAGTGGATATTGCCGGCCGCGGGCGCGAGCGCACTGGCTTTACGCAACAGGGGGAGGGCGCTGGCCAGATCGCCGCGCTCGGCGTGGATCCAGCCGAGTGTGTCGAGCACGGCGGGATTGCCGGGCGCGAGCGCGTGGGCCCGTTCGGCGTAGGCTTGCGCGCGGCTGTCGCCGCTCTGCTGGCACGCCCAGGCGAGGTCGTTGAGGGCGATCAGGTTGTCCGGCTCGGCCTTGAGCACAGCTTCCAGATGGCCGATGGCCGCCTTGTAATCGCTTGCGACCAGCTTGCTGCTGGCATAGTACAGGCGCGCCGGGACGTCGGCGGGATGCTCGCCGAACCAGCGGGCCATGCGGGCGTCGGCGTCGGCGGAGCGGCCGAGTTTGTTCAAGGCGCCGTGAATCTGGATCAGCAGCGCGCCGTCGGCCTGGCGTTCGAAGGCGCGTTCCCAGGCCGCGAGGGCGGCGGCGTGCTGGCCTTGGGCCGCCAGCACATCGCCTTCGAGCTTGTAGCCGTTGGGGGCGTCCGGCTTGCGCTGCTGGGCCTCACGGGCCAGGGCGCGCGCTTCCGTGAATTTCTGTTGTCTGATCAGGATATTGAGCACGCTCATTTGTGCATCGAAGAGGGATGGATCGATGCCGAGCGCCTGGCGCAGGGAGACGAGGGCGGCTGTGTCGTCACCGCGTTCCAATTGCAGGCTTGCCATCCGGACCAGCGGCATGGGCGAGGCCGGGGCCAGTGCCGCGAGGCGCGCATAGGCATCGAGGGCCGCGTCCAGATCCTGGTTGAGCACGTAAATCTGCGCCAGCATGGCGGTCGCCTCGGGACTGGCGGGATTGGCCGTTTCCAGGGTGCGCGCCAGTTGCAGCGCCTTGGCTTTCGCGCCCGCCCGGGCGTACAGATCGGCAAGGCGCAGGGCCAGCGGCAGCGCGTCGGGCTCGGCCTGGCGGGCGCGTTCGAGCCAGGCGACGGCCTCGGCCAGTCTGCCGTCGCGTTGCGCCAGCCCAGCCAGCGCTTCGAGCAGCGCGCGGTTGCGCGGCGCCTTGGCAAGCGCCGCTTCGTAGCGTTTGCGGGCGTCGGCCGGTTTGCGCTGCGCCAGGTCGAGCTGGGCCAGGTTGGCCAGCGCGGGCAGATACAGCGGTTCGAGCGCCAGGGCGCGGTTGAAGCTGGCGCGCGCCTGGCTGGCGTCGCCGCGCGCCAGATGGATGCCGCCTTTCAGGTTCTGGACTAGGGGATTGTCGTCGCGCCGTTCCATTTCCTGCACGGCAGCGAGCGCTTTGTCCGTGTTCTTCGCCCGCAGATGGGCCATGACCAGCAATATGCCGACGCGGGGGGCGCCGGCGTCGAGTGTGGCGGCGCGTTCCAGTTCGGCGATGGCGCGGCTGGTGTCGCCACTGCCCAGACGGCTGAGCGCAAGCGAGGTACGCAAGGCGGCGGCTTGGGGCTGAAGGGCGCTGGCTTGCTCGAAGAACGTGGTGGCGGCGCCGTATTCACGCGCGCTCAGCTTGGCTTCTCCGGCCAGGGTCAGCAGTTCGACATCGTCCGGATGGTCGGCCAGCAGCGGAGTGAGCAGGTCGAGTGCGGCCTTGGGCGCATTCGCGCGCACCTGCAGCGAACTCATCAGCTTGGTGGCATACACGTGGCCCGGATAAGCCGCAAGAAACTTTTGCAGATGCTGTTCGGCCTGGCCGGTCGCGCCCAGCGCCGACTCCACCGCACCGGCCAGCAGAATGGCCGGGTAGTGGTCGGGCGCCACCCGCAGCACCTGCTGCAGCGATTCGCGCGAGGCCGCCAGTTTTTGCTCGCGGAAGTCGAGCATGGCCTGCGCGTAGGTGACTGCCAGCGATGCGCCGCTCAGCTTGCGCGCCGCGCCGATGGCGTCGCGCGCCGGCCCGAAGCGGCCGGCATCGAGGTGCAGACTGGCGACGTCGAGCCGGGCCTGGACGTTGTACGGTCGCAGGGCGAGAATGCGCTCGTGCGCGGTCAATGCCTGATCGGGCTTGCCGGCGGCGCGCAGCAAGTCGGCGTTAAAGCGCAGGCAATCGATATTGTCGGGATCGATAGCCAGCGCGCGCTGCATCAGCCGGGCCGCTTCGGCCTGCTGCTTGCCGGCGGCGGCCATGCGGGCCATGCCGAGCAGGGCGTCGGGCAGGTCGGGATGCAGCGCCAGCGCTTGCGCAAACAGTGCGCTGGCCTGGGCGCTATCGCCGGACCCCAGCAGGGCATGAGCGCGCAAGGCCAGGATGGCCGGACCTTGGGCTGGCGGGGCCGCCGGGTCTATGTCGGAAAGCAAGCGTTCATACTGGCCCTGCATCAACAGCGACTGGCCGATGAGCAGGGGAAGTTCGGGCAGCGCCGCGCCCAGGTCGCGTGCGCGGCGCAACTCTTTTTCGGCCGAGGGGGCGTCGCCTTGTTCCAGGTAGACCTCGCCCAGCAACAGGCGCGCGTCGCGGTCGGCGCTATTTTTTTGCAGCGCATTCTTGAGCACAATCACCGCCGCCCGCGCATCCCCTTTGGCGCGCAGCTCCTTTGCCTGTTTCAGCACGGCGGCAGGATCGCTTTCTTTGCAGCCACCGAGAATGGCGGCCAACAGCATGGCAACGGCGATGGCGATGGCGGCCAAGGGCCGCGGCCAGCGGGATACAGAGCGGGACATGGCATTCTCCTGACGGGCCAGGGTACTGGCATCCCTCTCAGAGTAGGGAGTCGGTAAGGCAAGTCCTTGTGTGGCATCAATATTTTTCATTTGTGGAAATATCGTTCTGATCCGCATGAAATTGCTGTAAATCAAATGTTTACAGGCGGCGCTCCGTAGAATTTCCTTGGACGCCATCGTGTTGCGGGACCCGGTCGTGCAAGCACGAGTGCCGCTGTCGCCGGCGCGGTTCGCCGGTTTTCCGATCATTGGCGCGACGTCGGCCCGGGCCGATGCGATGCCGCAGTACGCTTCAGGCGCGCCACGACGGCGCGGCCTGTCCAGTCTGGAGACCTTGATGCCGAGCACCACCGTACCTAGCCCTTACCAGCAAGTCCAGGCCAGCCTGCGCGCGACGCAGCATCACTGGCTCATCACCGGCGTGGCCGGCTTCGTCGGCTCGAATCTGCTGGAAATGCTGCTCCAGCTGGGCCAGCGGGTCACCGGGCTGGACAACCTGATGACTGGCTACCGCGCCAACCTCGCCCAGGTGCGCGCCCTCGTGCCGGCGGCGGCCTGGGCCGGTTTCGATTTCATCGAGGGCGACATCCGTTGCCTCGACAGTTGCCGGCGCGCTTGCAAGGGTGTCGATATCGTGTTGCATCAGGCGGCGCTCGGATCTGTCGGGCGCTCGATCGCCGATCCGATTCTCACCAGCGACGTCAACCTGATCGGTTTCCTGAACATGCTGGTCGCCGCCCGCGATGCCGGCGTGCGCCGCGTTGTGTATGCGGCGTCGAGCGCGACCTATGGCGACCATCCGGGCTTGCCCAAGGTGGAAGACCATATCGGCCGCCCGCTGTCGCCGTATGCGTTGACCAAGCATGTCAACGAGGTGTATGCCGAGATGTTCGCGCGCTGCTATGCGACCGACGCGATCGGGCTGCGCTATTTCAATGTGTTCGGCCCGCGCCAGGATCCACGGGGCGAGTACGCGGCCGTCATTCCCCAATGGTTTGACGCGATGATCCACAACCGTCCGCTGCGCATCAACGGCGACGGCGATAGCAGCCGCGACTTTTGCTTCGTCGACAATGCGGTGCAGGCCAACCTGCTGGCCGGCCTGGTGGACGATTCGGCGGCCGTGAACCAGGTGTATAACGTGGCGGTCAACGCGCGCACCAGCCTCAATGAACTGTTCGCGATGATGCGCGCGCTGCTGGCCGAACGCTTCCCGCACATGGCGCACTACCGGCCGGAATATGGCGCGTTCCGGGTGGGCGACGTGCGCCATTCACAGGCCGATATCTCCAAAGCCGCACGCCTGCTCGGCTACCAGCCGACGCACCGGCTGGAAGATGGCTTGCATGAGGCGCTGGAATGGTATATCGCGCATACCGGTGCCCCACAGGCATAAATGGATTGCCCCGGCACGCCGGCCCTGGCCCGCGGAAGGTCAAAATTTGCGCGCCGGAAGCACACGCACCACGCTGCGGAAGTCGACGGTGTGCAATGTTACCGGCCGGCGCCATACTCTCGCCACGTACTCCATCACTTTCTCGGCCTGCGGCAGGTCGAGGCCACGACCGTCGCGCAGGTAATCGTGGTGCAGGGCCAGGGCGCCGTCGGCTCCGACCTGGCTGACCGCGATGCATGGCGCGCCATAGTTGAACTTGGGCGCGAGGATCGCTTCGCGGATCTGGTGGATGTCGCGGCTGGCGATCGTGATATCGCCATCCTGGCGCGTTTCATAGACGAACAGGTCGAGCTTGTCAGCCACATCCTGGTCCAGGTAATTGCGCACGAAGCCGAAGTCGTCTTCCTCGCGGCAAATCCGCCTTGCCTGCGCCAGTCCGTGTTTGTCGATGATGTGTTCCCACAGCGAAAAACCCAAGTGGTAGGGATTGAGCGACAGGGCCAGCTGCTGTCCGCTGGCGAACGGGCGCACCACGTCCGAATGCGACTTAATTGCCGACACGTACAGATCGTGGGGCAGGAAGGTCGCTTCGCGCAGCAGGCGCGCGTGCCAGTAGGAAGCCCAGCCTTCATTCATGATCTGGCAGGCGTGGATGGGATGGAAATAGTAGGCTTCTTCGCGCACTGCAAGGAAAATGTCGCGTTCCCAATCTTCCAGATCGGGGGCATAGTGGGCGATGAACCACAGCAGGTCGTACTCGGGCTGGGGCGGCAGCGGCGTGCGTTGCGGCGGATCGTTGCGCGGCGGTGCAAGATGCTCGCCGGGCAGGCGCGCATAGCGGTCGTGGAAATGGTTGAGCGCTGGACCGGTGTGCGGCGTGAGGAATTCGGGATAGCGGGGCCGGTGCAGCGCTTGATTGACATCGATATGCGTTTCGAGCGCGAGCGCGGCATCGAGCACGGCTTCGACCCGGTCTTGTCCGTGGGCGCTGAGTGCGCGTTCGAGCCGGCGCGCCCGGGCCGCGCTCTGGTCGAGGATATGGCCGCCTGCCATGGCCATGAAGCGCGAAAATAATTGATTGTTCTTGGCAAAATCGGCGTGCCCGAGCACGTGCGCGGTGATCAGGGTGTTTTCGGCCAGCGAATTTTGTTCAAGCATGAACGCGTGGCAGGGGGCGCCGGGGAACATGACTTCGAAAATTTTCGAGTGGCCCATGTGCTGGCGCGCCAGCTGGTGAATATAGCGTACGCCAAAGGACCAGTGCCGCATTCGGACGGGCAAGCCATACACGGCGATCTCGACCATGAAATTGGCGGGTACCAGATCGAAGGTCACCGGATGGAAATCCAGGCCGAGTTCGATGGCGAGCGCTTCCAGGCGCGCGCTGTAGTCCGCCAGGACGGCGCCGGCCTGGTTCATGGCGCCTCCTTCGCCGCGTGCACAGCTTCGCTGGTGAAGAACTTGCGCAGCGCGCTCCAGACATCGTCAGGGTTGCTGAGTACGGTACTGCCGATGGCAAGGCCCCGGCGCTCCAGCTCGTTACACAGGCGCCGCATTTCCGTTTCCAGCGCGCGCACCGCGCTGGGCAAGGTTTCGATATAGCCAGTGTAGTTCAACAGCTTGCCCAGTTCGGTCAGGGTGGCGCTGGCCGCCGTGCGGTCTTCGGCGAAATTTTCGCCATCGGAGGCGTAAAACAGGTAGAGATTGTTTTGGGACGGGTCGAGTTCGGTACGAATCAGGTCCAGCACCAGCCGGAACGCGCTCGATGCAATGGTGCCGCCCGTGCCGGAGACCTGGAAGAACTCGCTCTCGGTAAATTCCCAGGCGTGGGTGGTATGGGCGATGAAGCGCGTCTCGACCCGGGCGTACTGGCGGCGGATGCCTTGCAACGCGAAGAAAAAGAAGGATTTGGCAAGCTTGCGTTCGTGTTCGCTCATGCTGGCCGAGACGTCGAGCACGAACAGGACGGTCGCGCTGGTGCTCGGGCGCATCCGCGACACCAGTTGCCGGAAGCGCAGGTCGTCGTTGGTGAAGGGCACCGGATCTGCCTGCACGGCGCGGCGCTTGATCGCTTCCTTGATGGTGCGGCGCCGGTCGAGGCGCGAGCGGGCGCCGCGTTTGTCCCAGCCTTCGCGCACCAGCTCCACATCGTCGATGCGCGCGCTGTTTCTGGGCTTGAGGTCCGGCAGTTTCAGTTCTTCCCACAGCCAGTCCATGACCTCGTCGATCGACAATTCGAGCAGCAGCTTCACCTCGCCATCCTGGTTGCCACCTCCGCCCGGCGCGCTGCCATCCCCGGCTTGTTCCGGCGCACCCGGTTGCAGCACATCGCCCGTCTTGCCCACGCCCTGGGCGGCGCCGGTCTGGCTACGGCCGTCGGCGAGGCGGAAGCGGGCGTGTTCGAGCAGGCGCACCGGCACCTGGACGGTGCGTTCATGCGGGCCGGTGATCAGGTCGGGGCCGGCGATGAGCTCGGGCAGATGGTTTTGCACCGCTTCGCGCACTTTGGCGTTGTGGCGCAGCCAGTCGCGCGCCCCGCGCGAGAACAGGTCGTACCATGCCGTGTTAATTGTCGCCGTCACACGATTTCTCCGGAACCCGCTTATTCTTGCGCCAGTAAGGTCGTGACATAGTTCAGCGCTTCGCGCGCGCTGTGGCTGTCATAACCGTATTCATCGACCAGCCGCTTCTCGACGGCGGAAATTTTCGTGCGGATGTCGTCGTCGGGACGCTTGGCCGAGCTGACCAGGCGCAGTACGTCGCGCCGTTGTTCGAACAGGTATTGTTGTACCGCGTCGTTCAGCTGCAGATGGCTTTCCAGGCTGAACTTGGTGCCCCGCTTGTAGGCGCCCATCGCCTTGCGCACCACTTCTTGCCGGAACGATTGCTTGCCCGACTCCGAAATATGAATTTTTTCTTCGACCGCGCGCAAAAAGCGTTCGTCCGGCCGTCGCTCCTCATTGGTGATGGGGTCCTTGATCTGGCGGTTGTCGAGCATTGCTTCGACCTCATCGAGATATTTGTTGAGCAAATCCTGGGCTTCCTGCTCGAACGACACGAACAGTGCCTTGTGTACGTCTTCCTTGACCCAGCGGTTGTAAAAATCCTTGCGCGTCAATACCAGATAGTCGACCCATTTGCGTTTTTTCTTGGGATCGATGCGGGCATCGCTCTCGATGCCATCCTTTAAGGCCAGCAGCACATCCATGGTCGACAGGCTCTTGCGGTTGGACTGGATGATGGCGTTTGACAATGCATTGATCACGAAGCGCGGCGACACCCCGGCCAATCCCTCGTCCGGCGCCTTGTCCTTTTCCTTGATACGGCGGACATCGGCGCGGTTGACGCCTTCGACTTCCTCGTTGGCATGGATGCGCACCTTGCGCACCAGCTCCACATCCTTGTCGTCGCCATCCTGGATGCGGCTCAGGATGGCGAACACGGCGGCCGCGTGCAGCACATGCGGGTCGAGGTGCACGTCGCGAAACGCCGGCGCCGCCGAGGAAATCAGTTTTTTGTAGATGCGCGCTTCCTCCTTGTAGTTGAGCGTGTAGGGCACCTGGATGATGACCATGCGGTCGAGCAGCGCTTCGTTTTCGCTCTCTTGCAGGAATTTGCGGAACTCGGCCAGATTGGTGTGCGCCAGAATGGTTTCGTCGAGGTAGATGAGCGGAAAGCGCGAGACCTTGACGTTCTTTTCCTGGGTAAGGGTGAGCAGCAGGTACAGGAATTCGCGCTTGACCTTGAGGATTTCAATCATTTCCAGCACGCCGCGGCTGGCCGCGTACACGGCGCCCGACCATGACCAGGCGCGCGGATCGCCTTCGTCGCCGTACTGCGCCACCTTGGACAGGTCGACCGAGCCGACCAGGTCGGCCAGGTCGGCCGTGGTGGGGTCGTGCGGGGCGTAGGTGCCAATGCCGCTGCGCCCCGATTCGGACACGAAGAAGCGCTCGACCGGCATCTGCATGAAGTCGCCCGCGTACTGGTCTTCCAGGCGCGCGCGGCAGTGCGGACAGACTTCGCCGCTGATATCGATGCCGTAGGTGTTGCGGCAACTGGCGCGCATGGTGTGCGGCACCAGGTGCAGGGGCGATTCGTGCACCGGGCAGCCGGCGATGCCGTACAGCGCGCCGTCATCGGTGTGGCTGTACTCTTCCAGAGCGCGCTTGAGCAGGATGACCAGGGTCGACTTGCCGCCAGACGGCGGCCCCAGCAGCAGCAACAGGCGGCGCCCGACCTCGGAGCCGGCGGCGGCCGCCTTGAAGTAGTCCACCACCCGGTCGATGGCCTCGTCGATGCCGAACAGGTCTTCACCGAACAGGCGGCAACGGAAATGGCCGCCGCCATCTTCCGTGCAGGTGGCGCGGATCATGTCCCAGATATACTGGTGGGAACTGCGCGCGGCTTGCTGCGGCACGCGTGGCAATACCTGTTCCATGAACTGGGCAAACGTGCCCGACCAGTGGCCGGCCCGGTGCTGGCGCGTGAAGTCGCCCAGGCTCTCGATGAAAGAGGCATGCGGGTCCTGCACGGTCGTCACGGGGTCGTCGCCGGAAATGCTCACGTTGGCTCCTGGTTGGTTCTTTTTCAGTATCTGCGCGCGCTCAATGCGCGGACTGACACACATCAACGTGCGTAATTGAACCTATGGGGAGTTTTACGAGCTGATGTGCTGGGGGAGTGCGCCGGGCTTGTCACGCCATGCTGTCCCGTAAGTTCGCTTGCGCACAGAAGCACTCGGCCATTGCGATTACGATACAGTTTCTTAATAACCTAGAACAGCGTGAAGGAAAAGCCCATGTCAGCATCTACCCATTCCGATCAAGTGGCGGAACTCAGGTCCAAGATCAAGTCGATTCGCTTCGCCATGTTCACGACCGTCAATGAGCAGGGCCGCCTCGTCAGCCGCCCGATGACCAACCAGGAAACCGACAGCGACGGCAACCTGTGGTTCTATACGTCCACCGACACCGAACTGTGGGAAGACATCGTGGCGCGTCCGGAAGTCAACGTCAGCTTCGCCGAGCCGGACAATCATGTCTATGTCTCGGTCAGCGGGCGCGCCGAGCGCATTGTCGACCGCGCCAAAATCAAGTCCATGTGGAATGGAGCGGTCCAGGCCTGGTATCCGCACGGCCCGGACGATCCGCATGTCGTGCTGGTGCGCGTGGTATCGAGCAGCGCCGAGTACTGGGATTCCAACGCCGGCAAGGTGGTCAGCCTGTTCGAAATGGCCAAGGCGGTGCTGACCGGTACTACGCCCGAGGTCGATCCGGGCGAACACGGCAGGATCAATCTCTGAGCCAGCCCGGTTCCGTGCACGAAAGCGAGCAGCAGGCCAGGCTGACGCGCATGCGCCGCATCGCCACCGGCCTGCTGGTGGCGATGGCCGTGCTGTTCGTGGTCGCGCGCCTGCTCGCATCGCGCCATGCGGCCTTCGGCTTCGTGGGCGCGTTCGCGGAAGCGGCGATGGTCGGCGCCATCGCCGACTGGTTCGCCGTCACCGCCTTGTTCCGCCATCCGCTGGGCTTGCCCATCCCGCATACCGCCATCATTCCCACGAATAAGGAAAAGATTGGCGAGAATTTGGGCAATTTTCTCGAAACGAATTTCATGAGCTACGAGGTCGTGCATGCCGAACTGGTGCGCATCGACTTCGCCGGTTCGGCCGCGCATTGGCTGGCGCAGCCCGCCAACAGCCGCGCCGTAGCCGACCAGGCCGTCAGCGCGGTGCCGGTGCTGCTGCGCATGATCGACGACAAGGATGCCGCCGGCTTCCTGCGCGAAGCCCTGTCCGGCGCGCTGGAAGAGGTCAAGCTGGCGCCCATCCTGTCCCAAGTCTTGTCGGTGCTGGTGGCCGGGCGCCAGCATCACGTGCTGCTCGAACGCCTGCTCGGGATCGTCGCCGGCGCGCTCGAAGCGCACCGTCCCTACATCCGCCAGAAAGTGCACGAGCACAGCCCGCGCTGGCTGCCGCGCGCCATCGACGAGAAATTCTACGAGCGCCTGATGGAAGGGGTGGAAAATACCCTGGAAGAAATCCGCGGCGAAGACAGCGAATGGCGCGTGCGTTTCCAGGCCGCCACGGAGGAGTTGATCGACAACCTTGCCCATTCACCCGAATACGAAGCCAAGCTGCGTGGCTTGCTGGAAACCAGCCTGAACCATCCGCTGTTCCGGACCTACGTCGGGCAAGTCTGGGAAGACGTGCGCGACCGGCTGATGGCAGATGCCGAATCGGACGATTCGCAATTGTCGAAGCACCTGCAATCGGCCCTGCAAGCGTTCAGCCGCGCGCTCGAGCGCAATCCGGCGATCCAGCAGCGCATCAACGATTGGCTGCGCACCTTCGCCGCCGAGACCATCGTGGCCAAGCGCGAGCTGATCATCGCCCTGGTGCGGCGCGTGATCCGCAGCTGGGATGCGGAAACCATTTCGCGCAAGTTCGAGCTGCATGTCGGGCGCGATTTGCAATATATCCGCATCAACGGCACCATCGTCGGCGGACTGGTGGGCCTGGGGCTGCATGGCGTCTCGCTCCTATTTAACTAGCGGGCGTGGGAGGTGCGGGTGCCAGCGCGCTTGCCCGGCGCTACGCGCCCCTTCCCGCTTCCCTATTTCATTTGCTTGATCAGGCGCCACGCCATGAACGAGAGCACGCCCACACCAGCGAGCAGGGCGGCCCACAGGGCGAGCAGGCGGGTACGGGCGGCGGCGGCCGCCTTGTCCGCGGCGCCGGGACCCTCGTCGGCGGCGGCCTTGAGCGTCTGCATCGGCCCGGCCACGGCGCTTTCGAGCGCGACGATTTCGGCCGGCGTGAAGCCGGGCGCCACTTGCGCCAGCGCACTGGCGCCCGGTTTGGCGTCGGTGCGTCCAAAGGAGAGCCGGTACGGCGCCTTGCCATTGGCCAGAAACACCAAGGTGGCCGGTGTCCAGGCCAGGCGCAGCGCCGGCGCGGCGGCGCCCGCCGTGTCCGTGCGCACTACCCATTCGGCCTGGTGGGCGGGCGTGATGCCGATATCGCCCGAGGCGCGCCGTTTACCACCCTGCGTCAACTGATAGAAAGTGGCGGCCGCCATCGGCTCGAACTGCCAGCTCGTCTTGTGGCCGCCCTGCGGGTCGGGCAATTCCACATAATGGCCAAGCTGGGCCGGCACGACCACGTTCTGCTCGCCCAGGTCGAGCCCGATGCGCTGCACGGGAATGGCCAGCGCGGCAGGGTAGACATGGTCGTTGGGAAAGCGTCCCGGCCTGGGCTGGATCACGAGGCGCTCCACGGCCGGCGCTACCGCCGTCTCCAGGGGCGACTCGGCGCTGATGGCGGCAAACTGCAGCGGCTTGCCCTGGCGCCAGCTCAGGCGCGCGTAGCGGAACGAGCGCGCCTCGAACTCCATGCGGTCGCTGGCCAAGGTGTCGCCGCGCTCGTTCACCAGCCACGACAGGTCGCTCTCGCCGACCGTATCCCAATGCTTGAGATCGTTGCTCGCTTCCAGCACCACGCGCGCGCTGTAGCTGCCCACCCCGGCGGGCAGCGCGAAGCGCAGGGCGTCGATGGCGATCGAGGTGGCCGGGGCGCCAAGGTCGAGCACCAGGGTATCGATCACAGACGCCGCCGCAACCGGGCGCGAACGGGCGCTGACCGACAGCACCGTGCCGTCGCCGGAACGCTGCACGTCGATATCCATGTCGGCGTTCGAGCCGGCCGGACGCGCCGTCTGCACGGCGAACAGGCGCACCGGCAGGTCGCGCCGCGAGCGCTCGGCCCGTGCCGCAGGTTCCTGCAGGCTGAACGGCAGCTTGTTGCCCTGCGCATCGAACAGGCGCAGGTCGCGCAGGTCCGCCGTGCCGGCGTGCAGGTACACGTCTTTCGGCAGGCGCAGCTGAACTACCGATTCTTTCCCGCTCACGCTCAGCGGCATGGCATGGCGGTAGTCGTCCGGCTTGTCGCTGACCGGCGCATCGGCTGCGGCAAGCGGGGAGGCAGCCGCCGCCAGTGCGGCCAGGCAAAGGCAAGCCAGTGGTGTTTTCAACATGGGTTCGACTCCTTGGTTCATGCCGCGTCCGCTTCCGGCGGCGCATCGTGTTGCGTTGGGAACGGTGCAATATAGCCGATCAAGACCATCAGCAAGCCGACGCCGACAAAACTGACAATGCGCGCCACCCCGCCGACGTCCGACAGGTCGACCAGGAACAGCTTGCCGACCACCAGCCCGAGCAGCACCGCGCCCACCACCCACTGCTTGCGCGACGCCTGCTTCGCCGCGCGCCACATCAGCAGCAGCGCCGAGACGCTCCACACCAGCGACAGCATGGCCTGGATGAACTGGGAGGCGAACAAGGTGTCGACCTTGTATGGAATGCCCAGATAATGCGCCGCCGTGCGCAGCAGCATCAGGTTGAACCAGGCGTAGCCGGCCCAGGCCAGCGCCGTGGGCACGCGCGCCAGCAGCATCCGTTCGCTGTCGCCCGGCTTGTCGGACAGGCGCATGCGGTAGCACACCACCGCCAGCAGCATGGCAAAACCGCTGGTCAGGTCGAGCGGGTTGAGCACCGGCAGATAGGGCAGGGGGGACATGGCGCCATCCTGGGTCAGGTTCCACAAGGCCGCGAGCAGCAGCGACCAGCCGCTCGCCAGCGGGATCAGCACGCCCCGGTGCCAGCCGGCCGCGGGGGAGCTTGGCCACTTGCCGGCGCGTGCGCGGGCGCTGAGCCAGACGATGGCCAGCATCATCAGCCAGGCCGGAATAAAGTTCACCCAGCTGCCGCTGGTATGCCAGCCAGCCTGGCTCAGCAGGACTGCATCGGCGTTGTCGACGCCGTACAGCCAGCGCGATACCGCGATCGCGGCGGCTGGCCAGATCATCAGCCACGGGCCGGCGGTACGCAGGGTGTGCAGGGCCTGGAGCCAGGGCGTGGCGATAGTCCAGCCATTGAGCGGCCAGCGCTTGAGCAGGTATTCCGAGCTCAGCCACAGGCTGGCGAGGGCAATCCCGGCGTGCAGCGCGATGGCATTGCCGTCGTACAGTTGCGACAGGACGGAAACGGTCGCCCCCAGCAGCCCGACCCATCCGGCAGTGCTGAACCAGCGCAAGTCAGGCCACCCCAGCCGGCGCGCGGCGGCGGCAAAGGCTAGCGCCGACAGGGCCAGCGCGACACCATACACCGACAGCACCGGCACGTTGGCCGCGCGCGCACTGCCGCCAAAGTCGTAGTGGCTGTCAAGCCAGGCGCAGAAAAACACCAGCACCGGAGCGAACCACCAGAGCGCCGACCACTGCAGCATGGCCCTGGACAGCTTGGGATGCCGCTGTTCCGGCTTGCGCTGCAGGGCCCAGCTGCTGAAGATCGCGCCGGCGAAGACGATCAGCGCGCCCAGGAATGGTGTGTGAAACAGGTCAATGCGCGGCGAATACGAGGTAAACAGCAGGCCGAATGTCAGCAGCAGCAAGGCGGCGCCGCTGATCGCCTGCAGGAGCAGCGCCAAGGCGCGCGCCAGCGGCCAGCGCATGCGCGCGGCGATGAACGCCAGGATCGCCGATGTCGCCAGCGCGCTCGAAGCCAGCAGCGCGGCCAGGGTGCCGTCGCTGGTGCGCAGCATCGCTTCTGTCCAGGCGCCGCCGACCAGCCACAGCGCGGCGACGGTCAGGAAGGCGCCGGCCAGCCAGGCCGGCAGCGGCGTCGGCAGGTCGCCGTCGCGCGAGCGGAAATTGCTGGCCATCAGGAAAGCGGTGCCGGTCAGCAGCAGGAAGCCCAGCCACAGATTGGCATTGGCTGCCTCGGCCTGGCCATGGATGCCGCTGATGGCGGCGATAAACGAGATCCAGGCGCCTGCCTGCACCAGCAGGCCGAAGGCGCAGGTGAGCGCCTGACGCTGGCGCAGGCCGACCCAGACCACGCCGGCGCCTTCCAGCGCCCACGCGGCCGAGGTCCAGCGGCCATCGAGCGCGAACGGCAGGGCCAGGGTGCCGAATACGAGGCCCAGGGCCAGGAACGATTCCACCAGCAGCCTGAAGTTTTGCGCGCCGCGCCGCCACATGGCCAGCGCCGCCGTGGTGTAGAACAAGCCCAGGCCGAGGGCGGAGAATGCCACGCCGAAACGGGACTCCTTGACCAGCCCGAACTGGAGGCCGAAAGCCACCAGCGGCACGCCGAACACCAGGGTGGCGTCGACATAGTTCTTCAGCGCCGGGGCCTGGCGCGCGGCGTAGGCGATCGCGATGGCCACGTAGAACAGCACGAAGACGATCAGGAACAGCTGGGTGGACAGGTAGTTTTCCGGTGCGTAGCGCAGCACGCCCCAGGCGGTGCCGATCACGAAGGTAAAGGCGAAGCCGATCAGGTTCAATGTGCGCC
Organism: Massilia antarctica; assembly: GCF_015689335.1. GTDB lineage: Bacteria > Pseudomonadota > Gammaproteobacteria > Burkholderiales > Burkholderiaceae_D > Telluria_A > Telluria_A antarctica. The sequence continues at coordinate 5,300,692 of NZ_CP065053.1, forward strand.
ACGCGCGCTTGAGCGCAATGCCCAGGATGCCGGCATTTAACAGCGCGTAATACGAAAACAGCGCGATGTGGCTGCCCTGGCCGGTGGACGTTATGATCGGTGCCAGGAAGCCGCCGGAAATGCCGAACACGGCCAGCCAGAAGGCATTTTGCAGCACCGCCAGCAGGCAGGTGAAGAAGGTCAGCGTGAACAGCAGGCCGAATGCCAGGCCACTTGGAATCAACTGGTACAGGCGGAACGCGCCGAAGGTCACCAGCATCAGGATACCCAGCGCGGCGCCCTGCACGGGCAGGCTGATGGCACGGCGCGTGTCGCGGATGCGCCAGCCCCAGACCAGCAGGGCGATATCGGCGATCACGATGCCGGCCAGGCGCAGCTCGATCGGCACGGTGGTGCGTTCGGCCGCATATTTGAGCAGGAAACTGACGCCGATAAACAGGATCAGCAGGCCGAGCTTGGCGACCAGATTGCCGGTAAATAGCCATTTTTTCGCCGCCAGCAGCCATGCCGGGGTTGGCGCGGCAGGCGGCTCGGAGCGCTCCGGGCGAGGCATCGCTTGCGCCGGCGCGTCCGGCGTCGGCGCTGGACGGGGAGCGGCCGGCACGGGCGGCGCGGGAGGAACCGGACGCGGCACGGGTACGCTGACCGGTGGCGCCGCCGGCATATAGGCAACCTTGGTGTCGTCGGAAGCGGTGCGCGCGGGCGGCGCTGCGGGACGGGGAGGCAGCGGCGGCGCGGTCACGGCTGCGGCGCCCGGCACGTCGCCCTGCGCGACAGCAGAAGCGCGCTTTTGATATGCCTTGAGCGCGAACACTTCGGCGGCCAACGCCGCTACGTCCTTCTCCAGCTCATCGGTCCGATGCCGGGCCGCCTTGCGAAAGCGCAGAAAGTGAAAATAGAACGCGATCAGTAGCAAGAACAAAATTACGTCCATCAATTTTCCTTGGGTTGCGAACTAGGCAATTTTGCATCTTAGCATTCCAAGGGGAAATGGCCATAATCAGATTGTTAGTTGCTTTTTACGCGCCCGTGAGTTTCAATTCCCAGTACGCGACATCGATCCAGCGCCCGAACTTGAAGCCGACTTCGCTGAAATGCGCGACCTTCCTGAAGCCGAGTTTTTCGTGCAGCGCCACGCTGGCCTCGTTCGGCAGCGCCACGCCGCCGATGACCATGTGGATGCCACCTTGCGCCAGGCGGGCCAGCAGCGCCTGGTACAGCGCGCTGCCGCGGCCTTTGCCGCCCAGTCCCGGCACCAGGTAGATCGAGCTTTCGACCGCGAAGCGGTAGGCATGGCGCACCCGCCACTTGCTGGCGTAGGCATAGCCGATCACGGTGTCGCCCTCGGTCATGGCGAGAAAGGGCAAGCCGGCTTCCTGCAAATCGGCGATGCGGCGGGCCATGGCTTCCTCGCTGACGCTCTGTTCCTCGAACGACACGCTGGTGGTCAGGATATAGTGGTTATAAATGGCGACGATTGCGGCGGCGTCGGCGACCCCGGCATCACGAATGTTCAATACAGACTCCCTGGATGGTTGCTCATTTCTATGGCAGTGTCCGCGCTGGCGGCACTGTCCCGCTACAATTGTATTAGTATTCATGCCTTGATGAAGGCATGACGTCCGTTTCAGCGATTCGACCTGAGGTGTTACTTGAAGAGATTTCCAATTGCGGCCCTGAGCTTGCTGCTGGCCTGTGCCGGCGCGGTCCAGGCTGCCATCCCCGTGTACGGCTTCGTGGTGAAGAATACCTATCCGCACGACCCGGACGCGTTTACCCAGGGCCTGTTTTACACCGATGGTATTTTGTACGAAAGTACTGGCCTGAACGGCAAGTCGTCGGTCCGTAAAACCGAGCTGAAAACCGGCAAGGTGCTGATGAAAACCGACATCGCGTCGGATTATTTCGGCGAAGGCATTACCGATGTCGGCAATACCATCGTGGGCCTGACCTGGACCTCGCACGTCGGTTTCGTGTTCGACAAGACGACCCTGACAATGAAGCAGACCTTTTCCTACCCTGGCGAAGGCTGGGGACTGGCGAACAATGGCAGCGACATTTTCATGAGCGACGGCACCTCCGCCATTCGCGTGCTCAATCCCAAGACCCTGGCGGAAGTGCGGCGCATCCAGGTCACGGCCGAGGGCAAGCCGATCGATCGCCTCAACGAACTGGAATGGGTCGACGGCGAGCTGTATGCGAATGTGTGGGGTTCCGACGTGATCGCGCGGATCGACCCGGCCAGCGGCAAGGTGGTCGGCTGGATCGACCTGGCCGGGCTGCTCGACGAGAAAAGCCGGGCCGCCGGCACGGCCGATGTGCTCAACGGCATCGCGTACGATAGCAAGAAGCGGCGCCTGTTCGTCACCGGCAAGCTGTGGCCCAAGCTGTTCGAGATCGAACTGGTGCGGCGCCAGGGGCGCTGAGGGGCATGGCGCTGTCGCTCAGGGGCCGATGGTCAGTGCGAACTCGCCGCGGTCGGTAAAATCGGGCATGCGCGCGCTGCGCAAGGCCATTAACAGCGGCATGGGCGAACAGGTAAAACGCACGGTTTTATGCAGCCCGTACATGCGCACCTGATGCGAGGCCAGTTCAAATGCCAGCACTTCGTCCAGATGCGGGACGTGAAGCGCCTGGGTGCGCAGGAATTCGGCGAAATTGAGGGCTTCTTCGGTGGCGAATGGCTCCGGCGGCCGGGTTTTCCAGAACGCACGCAAGAGCGTGAGAAAGGCCGGTTCCCCGACCGTGAGCGAAATGAGGCGGTAACTGAGCGTCATCGAATCGACGATGGTGCCGCTGCGTACCGCCGCCACCAGCTGGCGCAGCACGCGAATCCCTTGGTCCGTATCAAGCGGCAAGGTGCAAGGCTCGTCCGGGGCAATATCGAGCACTTTGCCAGCCAGCGCGCGTTCCCATTGCGGCGGTGACGGCAAGGCGTCGTCGACCGCGGCCGTGTGGTGGATCACCCCGCGCGGCGGCGCGCACGCCACTTGCAGGCTGGTCTTGCGCTCGTCCCACAGACGGTGCAAGGCATGCAGTTGCGCTGTCAGGTGGTGATGCGCGATCTCGCGCGCGGGCATATATGCCGGAACAATTTCAAACACCAGCGCCTTGAGATTGGGCAGCCGTGGCAGCACCGCGTGCGCCAGTTGCATCAACTCGGCCGGCACCAGCCCCGAATGCGCATCGAGATAATACCCGTCGAGATAATCGCCGCCCGCCAGATGGACTTCGCACACTCGTTCGAGCGGCATGTCGTCGAGCGCCGCCAGCACGCTCTGGCGGCCATTGCGCTCATTGCACCAGAGATTATGCAGGTCGAGCAGGATGGCACAGTCGGCTTCCTCGGCGATGGCGCCGAAAAATTCGCCGTCGGACATTTCGCCCGGCACCGGTTGCAGGTAATTAACCCCGGTCTCGAATGCAAACGGCACCGGTAGCTGGGCGCTCAGCGAGCGGATATTGGCGGCGGCCAGCGCCACGGTTTGCGCGCTTTGCAGCGGCGGCAGCAAAAAGCCGGTATTGAATACGCCACCGGGTCCGCTGGCGCGCGAAAAGCTCAGGTGCTCGCTGGCCCACGACGCACCGAGCGCTTTCACGACATCGACAAACAGCGCGACCTGCCCGGGTTCCGGCGGCACGCTGCCGCCGATCGGAAAACCGACGCCGTGCACCAGCTTGGGATGGGGATAGTCGCACAATTGCGCCAGGACGTCGGTATTGATTGCATACGGCACCCCCGCCGCCGCGGATTTGAACCACAGCGGCTGGGGCTCGATTTCGATGACGTCGATCAAATCCTCACTGGCCTCGATAAACGCTTCGAGGCCCGGAAGGCATACCATGCCGACGCCCGATTCCGGTAAATCGCGCATATCAGGGGCTCGGTTGCTCTTGCGGCAGCTCGATTGCCTGGACCGCCAGATTGGCGTTGACGATAAAGCGGCGCTGGAAATCGTAACGGATATCGAATCCGGACGTGCAGGCCGGGCAGCCTAGTTGCCCCAGCAATTCTTTCTGGATCTTCTGGAACTGGTCCAGGTCGAAATATACCTGGGTCGGCAGGGAAACGTTGACAGTGCGGTTGACGGGTTGTGCAGCCAGGGTGGATCGCAGATCGACGGTATTGGTATCCATAACGTGACGCTCCTTGTGATGTCGGCGGTAACTTGTCCCCTCGGGAAATGCGGCGCATGTCCCGGCAGCACCGCCTTCACACTAATGCTGAGGCTGGCTGCCGACTAAAGTATAGGCATCACCCATCGTGCATCCGGCGCCAAGTGCACCGACTTTGCGCGGCATCAAAGGCGGACGCGGACCGTCCTTGATTCGCGACACTCGGCGCTCTTGGTTTTCCGCGTAGCCCTTGTCAACGCTTGATCGAGGCGCGTTCCAGCACCGCCAGCACTCTTTCGGCGTCGCAGCCGTAGACACCCGCACCCCAGGCCGCGTTCTGCTCCACGCAGGCCCAGCCGAGACCGTCGATGATGCCGACATCGACCACGGTTGCGGCCGGCAGATCGACGGCCGGGTCGGCCAGCAGCCGGGTCATGAATGCCTCCAGTTGCGCATCTTCTTCAGGGGTGCTGTGAAAGCCGGCCTCGCGCTGCAGTTCACCCCGGCGCGAATAGATCGAATAGGTGCATAAGGTCCGGTCCAGGATAAAGCAGCGAAATTCCATTTCCCATGTCACCACGGCGGAAACGAGGACCGGCATGGTGTCGTCGTATTCGGTGGGCAGTTCCGGTCCGCGATAGACGGCCGCCGGAAAGCTTTTGTCATTTGGCGGCTTGATGAATGCCGGCGCTGCAAGCAGGCGCGCCGCGCCGAGCGTGGCGAGGGTGATGTCGCGTTTTCGGTAATCGAAGGGAAGCCGCACCAGCCAGTCTTCCGCCGGATTGAGCAAGTCCAGGCCGAGTTGCTCCGCCAGGACCGGGCCGAATAGCGCTTCACCGTACAGCACCGGATCGGGCAGCGATTGCAGTGTCGGCGGCACACGCCACGCGGCCAGCCGCTCCACCCGCCAGCCAAGGCGCGCGGCGGCTTTCCACAGGATGTGCGAATCGTCGGTGTGGCGCGGTGTGAGGATCAGGGTGGGCATGGGGCAATCGGGGTGGGAAATCAATCAGCGGCTGTCGTCATTCGGCCGGCGCAGGTTAAAGGCAAGGTTCGACAATAGCCGGCAGTTGTCGCACCGGAGATCAAAGCATCCGTGTAGCGTCGCCGGTAAATGCCAGGGTCCGTCACATGCAGGACAACGCCGTTGCGCTTCCCGGGCGGCGCTGCGGCCTTTATCGCGGTACAGGTAATAATAAAACGGCTTTCCGGCCAGTTCCGACAATCTGGCGCAGCACGCGCGGCCCGCTGCCGCCAGTGCGCTGTCGATCACCGACATCTGGCGCGTCGCGGCGCGTTCCAATACCGTGCAATTCATTTGCAAATGATCGCACGACTGATAATCGGACTGCCACGATATCACGTCGTGAAAGTCGGCATTGGGCCGCGCCGTGAACGGGTATAGCGGCACCGGCCCGAAGCAATCCATGCACCGCACGGGGGATTCCAATGTCAGGAAGGTGGTAAATAACACGTAAGCGCTCGGGTTCGCGCAGGCGCATGCGTCGGCGCAGTCGCATGCCGGCCCGATCGGCGAGCATGCAAAGGTGATGCCCACCTGCCGCGCCTCGGCGATACACTTCCTGACATAGGTGCCGTGATAGCGCTCATCGAGCGAATCGGCCGCGGGCGCCAATACGGTCGCAACGCAACAGCCGTTATCCATGACGATCGGCCAATCGGTGCCGCAGACCTGGCCGTTATTCCTCAGCGCACCAAGAAACACGTTCAGGTGCCCAGCCGGTTCATTGTCCGGGGGCGGAGCGGCCAAGCGCATCTCAACTCGTATTACGTGCATTGGCATCTCATCGTGTGCGAGCCGGCTTACTGCGTGCCCGGAGTGGCGTCGTGCGCCTCATCGGACGGCGGCGCGGGACGCGGCTTGTTTTCCATTTCCCCAAATTTTCTTTTAGCGGATCCAAATACCGGCAAGGGCGGGGGAACAAACTCGCGCCGGCGAGGCGTGCGCGTCAGGCGGACCGAGAACGTCAACAGGAAGTGGCGCCGGACCGAGGCCGGAAACGGCCTGGACTCCCTGATCGCCTTGCCGACGGCGTCCGTGTAGCGCTGATCGCCCGATTCGTCCAACATGGTCAACGACTTGACCTTGCCCTCGGCATCGAGAAGAACCTCGAATTTGGCCGATCGAAGTCCGGGCGTGGCATCCTTGCCGACCTTGTAGCCGATGCGCGAGTCGATTTCATCGAGTTGGGCGCGCGTCAGCGGCTCGCTCCGGGGGAGCGCTGGCCTGACCGACTCCACCATGGGCCGTGGCGCAATGGGCGCGCGCGGAGGGCTCGATTTCATCGCGTTGAAGAGGGTGGACAGCACGATCATCACGCCAATGATCCAGGCGTACGAGCGGCTTGATTTTTCCGTTTCGGCCGCTGCTTCCCATTCGCTCTCCTTGACGGGGAGCGGCGCGCTGTTCTTGGCAGTCAAGCCGGCGTAGGCCTCGTGCCAGCGGCTCACCGTGGCTTCGTCGGCGATGAACCTCATCAACACTGGGAAACGCGCCAGCATCGTCTGCAAGTAAGGCATCAGGCGGCGCAGCTCGCCATGCCGGGGCAGGGTCGGCTTGCGCAAGCCCGCCAGCACTTCTTGCTGCCTGGTACGATCGACCTGGCCCTGAGCATGGAACATATTCTGTTCGTCAATGGCGCGATTGACGATGGCGCCCGGATGACCGAACTTTTCGAGTCGATGGCGGTCTGATATCCATCCGAAGACACTCATGGCGGCGAAGAACAAGGTTTCGTGACCAAGCTGGCGTGCACCCGCCAGGAAATAGGCAATGCGCGCCTCGAATCCCATGCGGGCGGCGATGTTGAGCAGGCGCTCGTCGTTCAGGCAGCGATGCAGCTCGTCGGCCCAAAGAGCCTCGTCGTGCAGCATGCGGCCTGCGCGCAGCCTGGTCAGTGCTTTCAGGAACTGCTGGAAGACATCGCCGGCCAACTGCTCGGGATCGGATCCCAGGCCGGCATCGCGGGTGGGCGGCTGCGCATCCGCATTGGTTTGATGTGAGGCAATGTTGACTACCACCGGGGCCTGGGGTGGCGAGTACGATGGCGTCGGCGCTGGCGCTGGCGCTGGCTGCGGTTCCGGCGTTTGCTCCGCCGGTCGCTCGCCGCCGGCGCCGGCGTGGTTGGCGCCGGCGCTGCCGCTGGTGTCATTGAAGGTGTCTTCAATGGCGCCGTCGTCCTCATCATCATCGTCATGATGGCTGGCCCAGGCAAGCCATGCCAGGGACGATTCGTAATCCGTGCGCAGGAGCTGGAAGCGGTCCGATTCAGTTTCCTGGTCGATTTGTTTGAGCTGGCGCGCGTAGGCGCGCCGGATGGCGCGTTCGTCGGCGTTCTGGTCGAGGCCCAGGCGGGCGAGATAAGGGGGGATGTGGGGCATGATGAGGAAAGGAGGGTACGCCGGAGCAGGCAAAGGGTAACACCGGGGCGCCGCCTTGAGGCGGCGCCATGGTGTCACAGGTCGGCGTCGCCGAAAGGGTTGCCGGCGTGCCGGTGCTCGACGTAATCGAGCACTTCCACGAAACGCCTGGCTGCGGCGTCGATGAGGCGTTTGTCCTGGCTTTCCAGATTGCCTTCGAAGCGGGTCATCTCGACCGACAGCTGGTCGCGAACGCTGCCGCGCAGTTGCTGGTAGAGACGCTCGCCGCGGGCCAGCAGGGTGCGCATTTCGATGCGGTCGCGCGGGTGAATCTTAAGCTGCGACAGCGACGCCAGGCGTTCCTTGATTTCCTGTGGCGACAGCATGCCCGGATTGCCTTCGATAATCAGGACGACGCTCTCGGCACCCTTGCGGGCGCTCGCTTCGACCTGCAGCAGGCCATTGACGTCGTAGGTAAAGCGCACTTCGACCGACCTGTCTTCGCGCGTGCCGCACGGAACCGGCACGTTCAGGGTGCCCAGCTTGATGTTGTCGGACACCATGCGTGCTTCGCCCTGGTAGACATTGATTTCGATAAATCCTTGCTGATCGTGAATCGGTGAATACGTCTTGACGCGGCTGACCGGCACCACGGTGTTGCGTTCGATCACAGGGTCGAAGTGGCCGCTGGAGTGGCCGCCCGAGTCGTACCGCATCGCAATTTCGACGCCCAGGGAATAGGGCGATACATCGGTCATGACGACTTCGTCGAGGGCGGCATCCTTGCTTTTCAGGCCGGCCTGGACTGCCGCGCCGAGGGCGACGACTTCGTCCGGATTGATGTCGCAGGCCGGAAAGCGGCCGAACATGCGCGCCACCATGCGGCGCACGACTGGCATGCGGGTGGCGCCGCCGGCCAGCACGATATTGTCGAGCTGGGCGCCGACCAGGTTGGCGTCGCGCAGGGCGCGTTCGACCGGGTGGCGCAGGCGCGCCAGCAAGGGCGCGCACAAGGTTTCGAAGGTGGACTCGTCGAGTTCCATCGAAAAATTCTCGCTGCCTTCGGTGACGCGGATCAGCGCGCGCGCGGACGTGCTCAGCTCGCGCTTGGCCAGTTCGACCTGGGCGCTCAGGCGCTGCATGAAGTGGGCGTTATCGCGGTAGGTCTTGTTGAGTTTATTGTGCTCGAAGAAACGGTCGACCAGGGCGGTCACGAAATCCTCGCCGCCGAGGAAGTTATCGCCCGCCGAGGCGCGCACTTCCATCACGTTCTCGAACAGGTCGAGCACCGAGACGTCGAAGGTGCCGCCGCCGAGGTCGAACACGAGGAACTTGCTTTCGCTGTCGCGCAGGTGGATGCCGTAGGCGAGGGCGGCCGCGGTCGGCTCGTTGAGTAGGCGGTCGACCTTGAGCCCGGCGAGCTGGCCGGCAGCGCGGGTGGCCTTGCGCTGGGCGTCGGAGAAATAGGCCGGGACGGTGATGATGGCTTCGGTGACCGGCTGGCCGAGGGCAGCCTCGGCGTCGTCCTTGAGCGCGCGCAGGATCAGGGCCGACAGTTCTTCGGCGCGAAAAGCGCGCTTGCCCAGGGTAATTTTCTTGTCGCTGCCCATGTGACGCTTGAAAGAGGCGGCGCTTTGGGCCGGATGGGTTTGCAGGCGGTCACGCGCGGCGCGGCCGATCAGGATCGTGCCGTCTTCGTCGACGCTGACGCAGGACGGGGTCAGGACATCGCCCAGCTGGTTGGGAATGAGGCGGGCGGCGCCGTTCTCCCAGACAGAGATCAGGCTGTTGGTGGTGCCGAGGTCGATTCCTACGATCATGCTAAATCCCATTGAGTGACGGTGAGGCATCGCCGTGCGGCTAAACCTTTCGATACAGCAATGATAACCGAAAAGAGGTAGATCGTTGGTATTTGAGCAATCGATCATGCTCAAATTCATCTTGCGGCGCAACACTTGCAGGGGAGCGGACCCGTTCCTGGCGGGCGGATTCAGGCAAGTGCGGCAGGGATTGCCGCTGCGGTACTTGTCGTGGCGGGCAGGCGCCTTGGCCTGTCGGGCGCCGTTTCAGGTGATGCGGAGGTACCGGTACCGGGCGGCCAGCTCGTTCCGCTGTGACGGCGTCAGGTCCACGCCATCGAGCCACAGCTGTTTCAGCGACGGGATTGCGTACAGGTGCGGCAACAAGGTCGCGGCCTGCATGGAAGGCAGATGCTCGTACCCGCCGACAGACACATATTCGAGCTCGGGCAGTTCGGCGAGCAGAACGAGATCGGATTCCGCGATGGACGTGGCCCACAGATCAAGTTGGCGAAGCTGCTTCATCTTGCAGAGGTGCGCGAGGCCGACGCGCGAGATGGCGGTTGCGCCGATGCTCAAGCTGGTAATCGACGTGGACGCGCTGAGCTGCGCGGCCATGGCATCGTCAAAGCAGGAAGCCTCGACGTCAAGTGACGCCAGCCTGGATAGTTGAAGAAGCGCGCTGATTATCTGGGCCGATAGTTCAGCTCCTTGGGCACCAAGCTCGCGCAACGACGGGCACCTGCAAACTTCCATGATGTCGTCTGCCGAGAGAGAGCAATTCGCTCTGAACTCTTCCAGCGTGGATGCTGCCGAAAACCCTTCGAGGCGGCCCGGTTTTACTATGTCAAGCACGTCGAAGACCCGTAATCCGGGAATCGACACCGCATGGCGCATTGCCGTGCGCGTGATGTCGCACCATAACCATAATTGGTCCACCGACTGGAACGAGCGAAATCCGCGTGCGATCCGCTCCGTCAGCAAGGGCATCTTTGTCAGGGAAAGTTTCTCGACAGGCCCGCTTTCGGCAAAGCGACGCAGATCGGCTGAGCGACAACTGCCCATGATATTCACACAGTTGGCTTCGGTAGTTCTACTATCCATGCTGGTTCGTTCACGACTGGTGTTGGCTGAAGAAAATAATTTTGAGATGGCGAGCGGTGTCGCTAACAAATCATGAACGACACTTTGATATCAGGATGGCGTTGTCGAAGTGCCCGCACTAAGCCGCTGAGCCGCTCCGCTTCGTCGAATACGGCCAGACACAGACTTGACCATCCCTCGAATGTTATTTCCTTCGGCAACACGGACGCATCGAGGTTGCAAATGAGGTCTCGCAGCAGTTCCCAAGTGAACTCCTGGTTAACAGGAATTCCGAAAGCGTGCGCCACAGTTTGGCGCACGAATAATGGCGACCGTGCATAGGTCAGGTCTATTGTTAATATTTCGCTACGCAACCAGTCTTCCATATGCTTATGAGTCCTCCCGATTCTGTTCGACCGTCGGGCCTGCAAGGACACTCGGATGAGGCCGCATGCTGCGAACGCCGGCCATTTTAACGCAGGACAAATGAGACGTGGCGAATCCGCGTCGCCGATGCCGAGCGACCGATAGTGCGGACACCGCTTTGTTTTTACAGACCCGGCGTGCGGGCCTAAGCCAACGAGGCCACGGTACACCGGATTCGGCAGCGCTTCGGCATTACGATGCCGTTCGGCCCTGGCGGCGCCACGCGACCGTTCCGAGCAAGGCCAGGCCGCCCAGCATCATTCCATAGCTCGAGGGCTCCGGAACGGCGGGCAATACGCCCGTGGACATGTCAAGGGTGACATTGCGGGTGTGCAGCTCCCATCCGGGGTAGTCCCACGCGTTGGTGTACATGCGCACGGTGACACCGGCGTTCCACTGTGCATTGTCGAGAGCGGCGTTGATGCCAGCGAAGTCCCCTGGATGCGAAATCAGGTAGTAATCATCTGTCTTCCAACTGTGGTTGGCGCCAGCCACATGCAGCGTATACAGCGCCGTTTCTCCAGCAAAGAGCCCGACGTAGACGCCGTTGGTAGGGTCCTGGTTCCCCCAGCCCTGGTCCATCAGTGTTACCGACGTGTTGAGGCCAATGATGTCACCGACATTCGATTGCAGGGAAAAACGCCCGATTTCGAATTGTCCGGCGTTGACCCATGCGTGCTGGTCAGTTCCGGGAGTGGTGAGCGTGTACGTAGCCGCAGCCGCCGATAGAGGCAAACTCAGTGCTGCGACGGTGAGCGCTGTCAAAAGTTTGTTCGTGTACGACGTCATAACGGTCTCCAAAAATGTGCGCCAGTTGGCGAGATAAGTATGAAGAGGAATGAAGGAATTAATACATTGATAAACTTAATCGGATTGTATTTGTCAATACAGAAGAAATCGATTTCCTGATCTTTGGAAATAAATTTTTCCATTTGCTACATTTTTGTAAGAATATGTCCTGAATTATTGCTCGTCATAACGGTATTTGTTTCGTGGAGCATAGGGGGAATTGCAAAAGACAATGAATATTTTTATCCGTTAACGGCATGCATTCCGCGAGAAAAAATACGAATAAAAATAGATATCGACATTGTCGTAATTTGGCATCACGGGCAGAGAATGGAGGGGCTCGATTCCACTGCCGGCGAGCTCAGGATCGCCTTTGGCGCGAAGCGCTTCACCACGACGATTTGTCGCGTTTTCTCGCTGGCAGCAGGTGATGTTGCCTTGCCATCCCCCGCTGCCGGCTTCGATTTGACACCAGTGCCCTTGCGCGCGACTTGTTACGCGTGGCGCCGGTGCGCCCACTGATACAGCAGCGGCAGCACCAGCAAGGTGAGCAGGGTCGACGACAACACCCCGCCGATAACCACGGTCGCCAGCGGCCGCTGCACTTCAGCCCCGGTACCGGTCGCCAGCGCCATCGGCACGAAGCCCAGCGACGCCACCAGCGCCGTCATCAAGACCGGCCGCAGACGCGTCATGGCGCCACTTTCCACCGCCTGCGCCAGCGGCATGCCGTCCGCACGCAAGCCGCGAATGAAGGAAATCATCACCAGCCCGTTGAGCACCGCCACGCCGGACAAGGCAATGAACCCGACCGCCGCCGAAATCGATAGCGGAATGCCGCGCATCCACAGCGCCACGATGCCACCCGTCAGCGCGAACGGCACGCCCGTAAACACCAGCAAGCCATCGCGCACATTCCCGAACATGACGAACAGCAGCATGAACACCAGCGCCAAGGTAGCCGGCACAACGAGCTGGAGCCGGCTGGTGGCCGATTGCAGCTGTTCGAACGTCCCGCCCCAGGTAATCCAGTACCCGGGCGGGATCTTGACCTGCCGGCTGATCGCCGCCCCGGCATCGGCCACGAACGAGCCGATATCACGCCCGCGCACATTGGCCGTGACCACCACCAGCCGCTTGCCATTTTCGCGGCTGACCTGATTCGGCCCCGGGGCCATGTCCAACTCCGTCACGTCGCCCAGCGGCACATAGGCGGCCGGCTGCGTGCCCTCGCGCGCAGCCACGCGGATCGGCAGGCGCCGGATGGCGTCCAGGTCGGCGCGCAAGGCCTCCGGCAGGCGCACCACGATGTCGACCCGGCGGTCGCCCTCGAACAGCGCACCGGCATTGGCCCCGCCAATGGCCGTGGCAATCGCCTGCTGCACGTCGCCCACGTTGACGCCGACGCGCGCGGTGCGTGCCCGGTCGATGCGGATCGTGAGCATCGGCAAGCCCGTGGTCTGCTCGACCTTGACGTCGGCCGCGCCGGTGATGGTTTCCAGCACGGCGGCGATCCGGGCGGCGCTGCGGCCCATGACGTCGCTGTCGTCCCCGAACACCTTGATCGCCACATCGCTGCGCACGCCCGACAGCAACTCGTTAAAGCGCATCTGGATCGGCTGGGTGAACTCGTAGTTGTTGCCCGGCACCTTGCCGACCGCCTGTTCCAGTGCCGCGAGCAACTGTTCCTTGCTGGTCGCCGGCTTGGGCCATTCGGAGCGCGGCTTGAGCATGATGAAGGTATCGGCCACGCTCGGCGGCATCGGATCGCTGGCGATCTCGGCCGTCCCCATCTTGGAAAACACCGTATCGACCTCGGGAAATTGCTTGATGGTGCGTTCCAGCGCCAGCTGCATCCGGACCGCCTGCGACAAACTCGTGCCCGGAATGCGCAACGCGTGCATGGTGATATCGCCTTCATTGAGGCTGGGCACGAATTCGCTGCCCAGGCGCGTGGCAAGCAGCGCCGACAGGCCGATCGCCACGCCGGCAATGAGCATCACCGGCCCTTTGTTGGCGCTGGACAAGCGCAGCAGCGGCAGATAGGCGCGCCTGGCCCAGCCCATGATCCGGCTGTCGTGCTCGCTCACCTTGTTGCCGATCATCAGCGCCACGGCAGCCGGGATGAAGGTCACGGACAGCACCATCGCCGCCGCCAGCGCCGCCACCACGGTGAATGCCATCGGATGGAACATCTTGCCTTCGACCCCGCTGAGGGCGAAGATCGGCAGGTAGACCACCATGATGATGAGCTGGCCGAACAGCAGCGGACGGCGCGCCTCGCCGGCGGCGGCGAAGACTTCGCGCAAGCGCTCCTCGCGCGTGAGCGGGCGGCCGGCGGCGGCCTGGGCATGGGCCAGGCGGCGCACGCAGTTTTCCACGATGACCACGGCGCCGTCGATGATGATGCCGAAGTCGAGCGCACCGAGACTCATCAGGTTGGCGCTGATCCCGTTGGCAACCATGCCGCTGAACGTCGCGAGCATGGACAGGGGAATCACCAGCGCCGTAATCAGTGCCGCGCGGATATTGCCGAGGAATACAAACAGCACGATGATCACCAGCGCCGCCCCTTCGAGCAGGTTCTGGCGCACGGTGGCAATCGCCTTGTCGATCAGGTCGGTGCGGTTGTAGACGGTGCGGGCCAGCACGCCGGACGGCAACGTGCGGTTGATGTCGCCCAGTTTCTTGTCCACCGCGGCCGATACCGCCCGGCTGTTTTCGCCGATCAGCATGAACACGGTGCCGAGCACGACTTCCTGGCCGTTTTCGGAGGCGGCGCCGGTGCGCAATTGCTTGCCCACGCCCACCTCGGCGACGTCGCGGATGTGCAGCGGCACGCCCTGGCTGGAGCGCAGGATGATGCCGCCGATTTCCTCGGCCGAACCAACCTGTCCCGGCACGCGCACCAGGTATTGTTCGCCGCCGCGCTCGATATAGCCGGCGCCGACGTTGCTGTTATTGCGTTCGAGCGCCTCGACGATGTCGGCCAGGGACAATCCGTGCGCCACCATCTGGCCAGGATTCGGCGCCACGTGCAGTTCCCTGGCGTAACCGCCGATGGTATTGATTTCCGTCACGCCGGGCACGTTGCGCAGCTGCGGCTTGACGATCCAGTCCTGGATCTGGCGCAGGTCGGTGGAATCGTAGGGCGTGCCGTCGGCCTTGAGGGCGCCCGGCTTGGCTTCCACGGTCCACATATAGATCTCGCCCAGGCCGGTCGACATCGGTCCCATGGCGGGCGAAGCGCCGGCGGGCAGGCTGGCGCGCGCCTGCTGCAAGCGTTCGTTGACGAGCTGGCGCGCGAAATAGATGTCGGTGCCATCCTTGAAAATCACCGTCACCTGCGACAGGCCGTAGCGCGAGAGCGAACGGGTCTGTTCCAGGTGCGGCAAGCCGGCCATCGCCGTTTCGACCGGAAACGTGATGCGCTGCTCGGCTTCCAGCGGCGAATAGCCGGGCAGGGCGGTATTGATCTGGACCTGGACGTTGGTGATGTCGGGCACGGCATCGATCGGCAACAGGCGGTAGCTGTAGATGCCGAGCGCCGCCACGAAGGCGGCCAGCATCAGCACCAGCGACCGCCGTTCGATGGAAAAGCGAATGAGGGTATCGAACATGGCGACTCCTTAATGGTCGTGGCTGGCGCCGGCTTTGCCGAGGTCGGCCTTGATCAGGAAGCTGTTCTTCGCAGCATATTTTTCACCGGGCAGCAAGCCGCTGACGACTTCGACCGATTCGCCATCGCTGCGCCCGAGCACCAGTGGACGTGCTTCGAAATGGTCGCCATAGCGGCCGAACACGGCGGGCTGTTCGTTCACGGTCTGGATCGCTTCGACCAGCACCGCCACGGGTACGGTGAGCTCGGCGGCGACCACATCCACCGTGACCGGCAGGCCGGGCCGCCACACGCCCTTCGGATTGGGCAAGACCACGCGGGCCTTGGCGGCGCGGGTCTGCTCGCCGACCAGGGCGCTGACATAGGAAATGGTGCCGCTGGCGACCGTATCGGCGGCGCCCGCGCGCACGGTCGCGCCCTGGCCCTGGCGGATGGTTTCGAGGTCGCGCGCGCTCACGGAAAGCTCGGCCCAGACGGTGGACATGTCGGCCACCACGAACAGGCTGGCTTCTTCCTTCACCGATTCGCCGGCGGCCACGGTTTTCTGGGTGATCACGCCATCGATCGGCGCACGCACTTCATAACGCGCCAGTTGTTTCAGGCTGCCGGCGCCGACACCGAGCGCATCGAGCTTCTGGCGCGCGCTCTGGGTGGCGATGTCGGCTTCCTGCAGGGCCGCACGGGCTTGCTGATAATCCTGTTCCGCTGTGATTTTCTGCTGCCACAAGGTGCGTTCGCGCTCGAACACGCTGCGCGCCAGAGCAAGGCGATGCTGCGCCGCCAGCAAGGCACTGCGTTCGCCCGCCAGTTCCTGGCTCGACAGCACCGCCAGCACCTGGCCCTTGCGCACCGTCTGGCCCGCGTTCGCGCTGACCGATTCGACCATCCCGGCCAGGCGCGGGGCCACGTGCACCGTGCGGTCGGCGTTGAGCTGGATCTCGCCATTGAGCTTGAGCACGCTCTTGATGCGTGCCGGGCCGGCGGTGTGGACGTCGATCCCGTTCTGCGCCGTTTGGGTTTCCGACATCGTCACCCGCGCTTCGACCTGTTCGTAGGCGAAGCGGTAAGTCTTGCCGCCGGACTGGGCCGCGATGGCCACCTTGAAGGAATGCGGCTCGCCGACGATAGCGTCGCCGCGCAGATAGTCTTCTTCGCGTGTGAAGCGGATGGTTTGCGGCGCCCGGCCCAGGCGTTCGAGGGTCAGCGTCGCCTTGGTGGCCGGGGGATCGAGCGGTTTGCCATCCTGGTAGGTAAAGATGCGGAACTGCGGGCCGGCGCTGTGGTCCAAGATAGTAAGCTCCAGGCCGTAGCCTTGGCTGACGAACAGCTTGCCGCCGTGGGGCCCGCGCGCGGGCACGGCGACTTCCTGGTGCGGCTTGCCGCCATGGTCGACCTGGGCGGTGTCAGCATGCTCACCGTGTTCCTCATGGTCGTCGTGCCGGGGCTGGGCCGGTTTGCGCACCACGATCAGAGCGGCCAGCAGGGCGCCAATGAGCAGGATGGCAATCATGACGAGGGTCTGTTTTTTGTTGAAAGGATATTTCATGCATTACTCCACTGTCTGGGCGGCGCCAGGGGCGCCAAGGATGCTGTCGATGTCGGCGGCGGCGCGATGGGCGTCCGCCAGGGCGCGCAGGTACTGGGTGCGGGCCTGCAGCAAGGTGCGCTGGGCATCGATCACATCGATCACATTGAACTTGCCGTACTCAAAACCGGTGCGCGCAGCCTCGTAGGCGCTTTGCGCACCGGGCAGGATGTCCTCGTTCAGCATTTGGGCCTGTTCACGGGCGACGGCCAGCGCTTCGTGAGCCTGCGCCAGCTCGTTGCTCAGCCGGGCGCGGGCGCCATCGAGTTCGGCGCGGGCTTTTTCGCTGCGTTGCAGCGCTTCGTGCAGCTTGCCCTGGTTGCGGTCGAACAGGGGCAGGGGAATGGCCAAGCCGAAAACAGCCTGGTTGCGGCCCGCTTGCTGCTCGCGTTTGGCGCCGATGCTGACGGTGAGGTCCGGAACCTGGCCGGCCCGTTCGACTTGCGACAAGGCTTGGCGGCGCGCCAGTTCGATGTGCGCCAGCCGCAACGCGGGCGCGGCCTTGAGTTGCTCCATGAGTTGGGGCAGGGAAGCCTGTGCGGGAAGCCGGTCGAGGTGGCCCTCGGCGCGGCCGATGTCGCGCCCGGTCCCGCTCCAGAGCGCGGCGAGGCGGTTTTTTGCGGCGGCCAGTTCGCCGGCAGCCTGGACCAGGTCGACCTTGACACTGGATGCGGCGATGCGGGCACGCGTTTCATCGACCGGCGAGTTCTTGCCGGCCAGGACGCGCTTGGCCGCGGCGGCGAGCGCGCCGTTGGCAAGGGCGAGCGATTCGCCGGCGATTTGCTGCCGTTGCTGGGCGGCGAGCAGGTCGTGGAAAGCGGCGCGTGCGGAGGCGAGCACGGCATTGCGCTTGACGGCCAGTTCGGCGCTGGCGGCATCCTGCCCGAGTTGCGCGGCGTTGATCCGCGCCGTGCGCTTGCCGCCCAGTTCGATCGGCACGTTCAGCTGCACCGTGGTGATTCTGGTCGATTCGCGCGCATCTTCGACCAGGGTGGCCAGTTCCGGGTTGGGGGCGACGCCAGCCTGCGTGACGGCGCCGGACTGGGCGTCGATTTCAAGAGCGCCAGCGCGCAGGCCGGCGTTCGCTTGCAGGACGCGCGCCAGCGCGCCGGCCAGGGACAGAGGGGCGGCAGTGTTCGCCGGGTCGCCATACGCCGGTCCGGCGTTCGCCGGTGGCGCTGGAATGCTGACGTCATTGGGCAGAGCTGGCGATGGCTGCTCCGGCAACCCCGCGCCAGGACGGCGCCCGGCGGGGTCATGGTTCTGGTTCCGTAAGCCCTGGTGCAATGACGCAGCAGGGCTGTGTTGGGTAACTGCCGATACCCCTTTCAATGTGGGGGCAGTCATGTTTTGAGCCTGCGTATGGCAGGGCCACGCCGCGGCAATAGCCAGCGGCAAGACGAGTTTGTACATCGAATTCTCCTGGTTAGATAGACAAGGGAATCCGGCCAGGCGCGCTAGCGGTGTGCGTGTTGTTTACGGCAGTGATGAACCGCGCGAAGCGGGTATCAGGAAAGCGACAGCGGCAGCCGGATCAGGCGGCGCGTTGCCATTTGGGACGTTCGGGACGGGCGGGCCGCAGGGTCGACGGGCGCGCCGTGTCGGCCGCGTCGGCATACGATGCGGGTGGCGGCTCATCGCCGCCGCGTGCGTTGCTGGTGATGCCAACACTGGTGAAATGGCAGTCGCCGCAGTCATTATCGAAACCGAACGGAGAGTCGTCCGGGTCGGACTGATGGTCATCCGCATGCTGATGGTGTCCGGGATGGGCGACGGAAGCGGCAGGTTCGTGCGCGCAATAGGCGCTCGCCGCCGCCCAGCTCACCTGGAGCGGAAAGACAAACAGCAAGAAAATAATCAACAGGCGTCGCATGGCAGGATTGTACCAGCCACTGCCCACATCCGTTGAAATCAGGATGATATCCATGCGTAAAGGATGAAATTTATGCAACGTCAATTAGATGGGGCAAATAGCCGAAATTAGCTGAATTTATAGCCTAACTACGTACTTACACGCATTGTCGCAATGTTGTAGCTCTGCTATCATCATCGGTTGTTCGTTTCCTGGCCGCCCTGCGGCCGGCGCGGTTCCGATTTCTTTAGACCCCTGGGATTTATGTTCTCTGCTGTAAAAACTACTGTCACTTTGACACTTCTTCTCTCCGCATTTGCGGCCCACGCGATCGATATCAGCGGTGCCGGCTCGTCCGCCGCGCAGCCGCTGTATGTCAAACTCGCCGACGTGTACGGCAAGTCGCAAAACGTCAAGCTCACGTATCAGCCGAGCGGTTCCAGCGAAGGCCTCAAGCAGGCCAAGGCTAAAACCGTTGAATTTGGCGCCACCGACATCGCACCGTCGCAGGCAGACCTTAAAGCCGGCAAGCTGATCTGCTTCCCGAGCGCGGTCTCGGGCGTGGTGCCGGTTGTGAACCTGCCGGGCCTCAAGCGTGGCGAAGTCCAGCTGACCGGCGAACTGCTGGCCGACATCTTTTCGCGCAAGATCACCAAATGGAACGATTCCAGGCTGACCGCCGCCAACCCTGGTGTGGCGCTGCCTGACTTGGCCATTGCCGTGATCGCGCGCCAGGATGGCTCGGGGACCACGTACAACTTCAGCGATTATCTGAGCAAGGTTAGCCCTGCGTGGAAGCAGGCCTACGGCCGCAACTTCACGGTCGCGTGGGCCAATGGCGTGACCCAGGTCAACGGCAGCAACGGTGCGGTCAGCGCGCTCAAGCAGACTCCGGGCGCGATCGCCTATGTCGATTATCAATACGTAATGCAGGACAAGCTGGCGTTCACGCGCTTGAAAAACCGCGATGGCAAGGTCGTCGCGCCCGGCGCGGACGGTTTTACGGCCGCGCTGCTGAACAGCCCGTGGGTTACCCAGGCCAAGTATGAGGAAATGCTGACCGACCGCGTCGGCCCGTCCACGTGGCCGATCACGTCCGGCACTTTCATCGTCGCGGCGCAGGCGACCAACAACCCGGAGAAGACGATTGCCACCCTGAAGTTCTTCGCCTGGGGTTTCGCGCATGGTGATTCGATTGTCGGCAACGCCAACTTCGTGCGCCTGCCGGACGCCATGCAGGGCCGCATCTTTGGCGACCTGACCACGATCACCGATGCCAGCGGAGCGCCGCTCAAGTGGTCGCTGGCCGAGGCGCTCAACCTGCGTTAAGCTGCCGCCGCCAAGCGGCCAACAACCCGCCCGCGTGCTGCGCCGGCGGGTTTTTTCGTCAGCAAAGCGCGGCGCGCCACCAAGCTATCATGCGCGGCTGGCAAAGGCCCGGCGCAGGCAGAACGCTGCGGCGGCCGCAATCAGCAGCAGGGTAATCAGCGAGCCTTCGACGCCGAATACGCCGCCGGTCAACATGGTATTGCCGACTAGCTTGCCGCGCAGCAGGCCATCGGTGGCTGCATGGCCCGACACGGTCGACGAGAACACCTGGCTGACGCAGTAGTTCCACGCGACGTGGGTGCCGATGCAGACCCACAGGCGGCGCGTCCGCATGTAGAGCGCGGCTTGCAGCACGCCGTAGGCCGCAATCACGGCAATTGCCAGCACCGAGGTGCCGTCATTGGGCAGGTGAGCCAGGCTGAACACCAGCGCCGAGATGATGATGGCGGACTTGGCGCCCAAGGAACGTTCGGTGACGCCGAATACCACGCCGCGAAACATCATTTCCTCGGCCATGCCGACGAGCACGAGCTCGGCCAGCGGGAACAGGATCGCGATGCCTGGCGCGTTGACGCCGCCGACGCGATAGACGCCCAACGCGGCCAGCACGGCAAAGATCAGCGCAACCAGCCCGGCGCCGAGCAGCAGGCCGCTGCCGAGTTCGCGCGCCATGCCCGCTGTCGCCAGCTCGGTCGGCTGGCGTTTTTCAATACGGCGGACATAGAAGCGATAGCCGAACCACACCAGCGCGGCGGCCAGCAGTTGCGGCCACACGATGCGGTACGGCTTGTCGACCAGTTTGGCGGCGATGATCATGGTCAGCGGCACCGCGGCAAAGGTCAGCACCATGCCGAGGATAATCCTGACCACGGCATTTGTCATCAGGCGCGAGGCCAGGGAAGGTTTGGTCATTGCTGTGTTCAGAGTAGCTTCCATGATCGCTTTCTTCAGGTGGTTGTCCGTGGTTTTTTGCCGGCGTCGCGGATGCGCTCGCCGAAGGGGCGCGTCTCGAGGACCGCGATGGCTTGCGCCAGGCATGCCGACAAGGGAAATTCCAGTTCCGCATCGAGGCTGTCCGCCGCGCGTTTGGTCGCCTGCCAGCACGCTTGCAGGCGCGGCAGCAGTAGCTCACCCTGGGGGCTGAGGCGCACCACGCGCTGCCTGCCATCCTCGCCACCGGCGACAACCAGCAGCAAGCCTTCCGTCTTCATCAGTGCCACCGTTTGGGTTGCCGCCGGCTGGGTGATGCCCGCCAGTTCGGCCAGCTGGCCGATGGTCGCACTTTGCTGCTGCGCCAGTACCCGCATCACCGGCGTGTAGCGCGGCCGGTAATCCAAGCCTGCGTCTACATAGGCTTGCAGGACTGCGCCGTCGAGCAGTTCGATCAAATGTCGCAATTGCGTTCCGAGTCCTTGTTTCATGCAGCCATATTAGCACCATTTATATAAGCGCTTATATAATTATTTGACGTGGTATCGTTACGAAAAGACGACACCTGATTCCGGAGCCCGCCATGCCCATCCTCGACCCGCGTATCGACGAGTACATCGCCAACTCCGCTGCATTTGCGCAACCCATCCTGATCCACCTGCGTCAGGTGATTCATGCCGCCTGTCCCGATGTGGAAGAGACCATCAAATGGGGCATGCCGTTTTTCCTGTACCACGGCATGCTGTGCCATTTTGCGTCGTTCAAGGCGCATTGCGCTTTGAGCTTCTGGAAAGGGGAGCTGCTGGTGGCGCAAGACGATAGCAAGGGGCGCGAGGCGATGGGCCAGTTCGGGCGCATCGCCTCGCTCAAGGACTTGCCGCCGATGAAGACGCTCGCTGGCTACTTCAATAAGGCGATGACCTTGAACACGGAAGGTGTCAAGGCGCCGTCGCGCGCCAGGCCGAAGGTGGCGCGCGAGCTGGTGGTGCCGGATTACTTGATTGCTGCGCTGGAAGAGCAACCTGGCGCCAGCGAGCAATTCCGTGCTTTCTCACCCGGTGCCATGCGCGAGTATGTGGACTGGCTGACCGAAGCCAAGACCGAGTCGACTCGCCTGCGCCGCCTGGCACAGGCTGTGGAATGGATCGCCGAGGGCAAGCAGCGCAACTGGAAATACACGAACTGTTAGTGCGCCGGGACGACGCCATCGACATCGGTGAGATGCGCCGGCGCGGCAGCGGGAGCAATACCGTCACTATAAACGCCCGAACTCCGCTTCAGTTATTCGGTCGGTTCGTCGAGCTGATCGAGTTGGTCGATTTGGTCGATTTGTCGCTGTAATGCGCGCGCTGCTTTCACGTTCATCGCCGCGACGACAATGCACGGGACGATCACCACAGAGGTAATCCGCCATGGAAAATCCATCGGGTCCGGCTGTGCCATGCCCCAAAAGAACACGAACATGCCTGGCACGACCGGGAGGATGTGCCACAGCCATACGTCGCGCACGGCGTCACGCTGGCGCACCAGTTCCTCGCGCAGGTACTTGATGTAGGGCAGGGCCAGCGCTTCGGGCGGCAGGTCGCGAATCGAAGCCCGACGGCGCAGGTGGTACAGGACAAGCAGACTGCCCAGGACCATCAGGCCGCTGCCAATTCTCATCAGCGGTTCGGGCAACACCCATGCATGAAAACCGAAGATCAACGCCACCAGCAGCGCGGCGACATTTTCCTGGACATTGCGAAGCACAATCTTACGCCGGAAATCCACGCTGTCGCGCTCAAGCCGCTCGCATGCATAGGTCGCGCCCATGTCGGCTTGGGATTGCCACACGGATTTCAACTCGTCATCATTCATCATGGTGTACTCCTGTTGCCAAGTCGATTGCTCAGCATTGATTTGATTCGGTGGACCTTGGTGGCGACGTTGCGAGCCGACAGTCCGGTGATTTCGCTGATGCTGGCGGCGTCGAGCCCCTCCAGGTACAGCAGCATGAGTTCGCGGTCGAGCGCTGCGAGCGAGTGAATCAGGGTCATCACGCGCTCCAGATCAAGGCGGCGGTCCGTCACGACCATGTCCGCACGCTCGTCGACGTGAAGCGCAATATCGTCCAGATCCTTTGAATAGCGCTCGACCGAACGCATGCTGCGCTGGACATGGGTGGCGCCGATATTGTGCGCCACCCTGTACACCCACGTGCGCAGCGAGCATTGGCCCTTGAAACCGGCCATGCTCTGCCATAAAGCCAGGTGAACCTCTTGCATCAAATCTTGCCGCTTTGCGTTGTCGCGCTCGTATCCGGCCACAAAGCGCCCGACCTCGCGTCCAAACGTTTCCACCGCTTGCCTGTACAGCTCATCCTGCGGTGTCGTATTCCTGGTTTTGTTCATCTCGTCTCTGGTGAATGGCTAGCTCTGGGAGGTAGTCAGCCATCCACGGATTTTCTTACAGATAAATTGAACAAGGAGCGTGCGCTGGCGGAAAGCGGGCCTGTGCGGCATCGCTTCTCGCAATCGCCGGCCTTCGTGGCGACGCCGGAACAGGGATCGGGTGGTCGCAAGCGGCTAGTGCTGCGCGCCGCAGACCGCCCGGACATGAGCGCGCAGCCAGCGGTGGGCGGGATCGGCGTC
The DNA here is from genome assembly GCF_015689335.1 of Massilia antarctica. Taxonomy (GTDB): domain Bacteria; phylum Pseudomonadota; class Gammaproteobacteria; order Burkholderiales; family Burkholderiaceae_D; genus Telluria_A; species Telluria_A antarctica. The sequence goes on from NZ_CP065053.1 coordinate 5,324,231, forward strand.
GAGCCGGGGATGCCAGAGCATCGACACGGTGAATTCGGGCAGGGGAACGGGCAGGGCGAAGCTGTGCATGCCGTGGCGTAGCAGACCGGTGTGCCGTTCCGGGACCGTGGCGACCAAGTCGCTTCCCCGTGCCAGCGCCAGCGCGGGGGAAAAGCCTGCCACGGTGACGGCGATCGTGCGTTCCAGGCCCAGCGGCAACAAGGCCTCGTCGACCGGGCCTTTTTCACCGCCCCGGCGCGCGACACCGATGTGCTCGCCGGCCGCATAGCGCGACGGCGTGATCTCGCCTTCGGCCAGCGCATGGCCGACGCGCACCACGCCCACCAAACGGTCGCGGAACAGGGCCTGGGTGCGCACTTCGGGGCCGGTGTCCTTGCCAATGACGCCCGTCTCCAAGTCGACACTGCCGTCGCGCAAACCCGTACTGTCCTTGTCCGGCTTGGGCACGAAACGCAGGCGCACGCCGGGCGAATCGGCGCGCAGGCGGGTGAGGAGTTCGGCGCCGAAATTTTCGACGAAACCTTCGCGTGTGCGAATCGTGAACGTGCGCGACAACTGTGCCAGATCGAGCTTGTCGACCGGGCGCAGCGCGGCTACGCCATCGTGCACCAGCTGGCCAACCTGCTCGCGCAGCGCGATGGCGCGCGGGGTCGGCACCAGGCCGCGTCCGGCCCGTACCAGCAGCGGGTCGCCGGTGGTGTCGCGCAGGCGGGCCAGCGCGCGGCTCATGGCCGAGGGGCTGAGGCGCAGACGGCGCGCCGCACGGGCGACGCTGCCTTCGGCCAGCAGGACGTCGAGGGTGATCAGCAGATTGAGGTCGGGCAGGGACATGTGCTTACGATAACGCAATTTGCTCCGGGCGTGGCGTCGGACGCGCAAATCCCCGCGCAAACGTGCGTGGGGCGCCATGTCGGCGCGGCTGCCAGACGCGATTGCGGGCGCTGGCGCAAGTCCGACGGCCGCCGCAGGCACGGCTTGATTGTCACGGTTGGCGTTGCGCCTGGCTGAATTCGCCGCGCGCCAGGCTGGCGGGAGTGTTGCCCGCGCCATCGGTCGCTTTCATGTCCGCACCGCGCTCGACCAGCGCTTGCAGGATCTCGCTGCGCTGGAACAAGGCCGCGTACATCGCCGCCGTCTGCCCGGCCAGATTGCGCTGGTTCGGCTGGCACGCGGTATCGGCCAGGCGGCGCGCAATGCGCAACTCGCCTTTGAAAATCGCGCCCATCAAGGCCGTGTTGCCGCGCTTGTCGCCCGCGCATGGGTCGGCCCCGGCGCCAATGAGCAGGTCCACCGCCGCGCCCTGGCCGTGGTAGGCGGCCAGGATGAGCGCCGTGTAGCCTTTCTCGTCGCGCGTATTCAGGTCGTAGGCCGCGCTGGTGAATTCCTTGAGCATGGCGACATCGCCCCGCCGGGCCGCGTCAAAATAGTAGCCCTTGAGCTGTTCGGCCAGACGCGCCGGGTCGGGCGGCGCCGCGTGCGCCAGTTGCGCCACGGCGAGCGCGGCAATGGTCATCAGGTATTTCATGGCAGTCTCCCGGAACGGCCGCCCGCGGGCGGCCGCATTGTCATCAGTCGGTCAGGGTAGCGGCGCGCGAAGCGACTTGCGCGACCTTGTCGCCCAGCGCGGCGGCGAGCGCCGTTCCGTAGGCGGCATCGGCCTTGTAGAAGTGCGACAGCATCGTGTAGCGTACTTCCTCATCCTTGACCTGGCCAAGGTCGCCGGCGAGGTTGGCCACGAGGTTTTTCTGCTGCTGCGCTGGCAAGGAGCGGTAGAACTCGCCCGCCTGACGGAAGTTCAAGGTCTTGGTGACGCGCTGCTGCACCGTGCTGCCCGACAGGGGAAGCTGGCTCGGCTTGAAGTCGGCGTCGACGGCCAGCGGAGACTGGCGGCTCGGCTCGTAGTTGACATTGCCGGTGCGCTTGCCGGCGTTCATCGCGCCATCCTGGTAGTGATTGACCACCGCAACGCGCGGCTGGTTGATCGGCAATTGCAGGGCGTTCGGGCCAAGGCGGTACATCTGGGTATCGGCGTACGAGAAGACGCGGCCTTGCAGCAGCTTGTCTTCGGACGGCTCGATGCCGGGCACCAGATTCGATGGCGCGAAGGCGCTTTGTTCGGTTTCCTGGAAGATGTTGGCCGGGTTGCGGTTCAAGGTCATGGTGCCGAGCTTGGTCTCGGGTACACCCGGCCAGATCTTGGTCGAATCGAGCGCGTCGAAATCGAATCTGGCCAGTTCGGAAGGTTTGAGCACCTGCACATACAGTTCCCAGCGCGGAAATTGCTTGCGCTTGATGGCGTCGACAAGGTCGTTGGTGGCATGGTTGAAGTCCTTGCCCTGCACGGCCGATGCCTCGGGGCCGGTCAGGCTCTGGATGCCTTGCAGCGACTTCCAGTGGAACTTGACGTAGTTGACCGTGCCGGCGGCGTTGACGAATTTGTACGCATGCACGCTGTTTCCGTCCATGAAACGGTAGCCTTTGGGCGTACCGAGGTCGGAGTACACCTGGGTCAGCATGTGCGTCGATTCCGGCTGGTGCGAGAAAAAGTCGAAGAAGCGGTTCGGGTCTTGCACATTGGTCTCGGGCGCGGGCTTGAGCGAGTGGACCATGTCCGGAAACTTGACGGCGTCGCGGATGAAGAAAATCGGCAGGTTATTGCCGACCAGATCCCAGTTGCCTTCGCTGGTATAGAACTTGGTGGCAAAACCGCGCGGATCGCGCAGGGTTTCCGGCGAATGGTTGCCGTGGATAACCGTCGAGAAGCGCACAAACACTGGGGTTTCGCTACCTTTGGCAAACACCTTGGCCCGGGTCAGGGACGACACATCGCCGCTGGCGACGAAGACGCCGTGGGCGCCGGTGCCGCGCGCATGGACCACGCGATCGGGAATGCGTTCACGGTCGAAGCGCTGCAATTTTTGCAGCAGGTGAACATCTTGCAGCAGGGTGGGGCCGTTCTGGCCGGCCGTTTGCGAGTTCTGGTTGTCGCCGACGGGAGCGCCATTGTCGCGCGTCAGTTGCGGCGCCGCCGAGGCGAAGGGCGAGATCAGCGCCGCGATGGCGAATGCCATGGCTGAACTTGCCGCGCCACGTTCTCCGGTATTGCGCAGTGTACTTGTCATCATCATTTTGATTCCCTTTTTGTAAGTGTGCTTAAACGATAAGGAATTCAAAGCAATATGTAAACGCAATTATAAATATCGTAACGATAGTCATAAACTATTAAATCCGGAGACATGGCGTCAGGCGCAGCAATAAGGTGCAGCTGCTGCGCCTTCCGCCATGCTTGCGGGACGGATAGACTGGGTTTGGGTGCCGGTGGGCGGCATGCACACACAAGGAGTGGTATGGACAGGGACTTTTGGCATCGCAAGTGGGCAAGCAACGAGATCGGATTTCATGAAGGTGCGGCCAATCCGCTCATGCTGGCGCATGCGGGCCGGCTGGGGCTGTCAGCCGGCAGCCGGGTGTTCGTACCCTTGTGCGGGAAATCGCTCGATCTGCACTGGCTGCTGTCCGAAGGCTACCGGGTGGCGGGGGCCGAATTGAGCCGGATTGCCGTCGACCAGCTGTTTGCAGATCTGGGCCTGACACCGGGGGTGCGGCAGGCGGGAGAGCTGCTTCATTACCGCGCGCCGGACATCGATATTTTTGTGGGCGATATTTTTTGCCTGGATAGCGAGCTACTCGGCCGGGTGGACGCAGTGTACGACCGCGCGGCATTCGTGGCGCTGCCGGAATCGATGCGTACATCTTACGCCGCCCATGTGACGCACCTGGCGGGACGGGCGCCGCAACTGCTGATTTGCTACCAGTACGACCAGGCCTTGATGAATGGGCCGCCGTTTTCCATCGCCGACGAGGAAGTGCGCCAGTGTTACGGTCAGGCGTACGCATTGACCTTGCTGGCCAGGAGCGAGGTGGCAGGCGGCTTCAAGGGCCGTTTCCCCGCTGTCGAAGCGGTCTGGCTGCTTCAATGAGACCGCAGCCCACAGCCCAGCGGCGCTGGACCCTGGCCGCGCTGTCGCTGTCGATGCTGCTCTCCTCGCTCGGCACCAGCATCGCCAACGTGGGCTTGCCGACCCTGGCGCTAGCCTTCGGCGCCACCTTCGGGCAGGTGCAGTGGGTCGTGCTGGCCTACCTGCTGGCGATTACCACGCTGATTGTGAGTGTTGGACGGCTGGGCGACCTCACCGGACGGCGCCGGCTCCTGCTGGCCGGTATTGGCCTGTTCACCGTTGCCTCGGCCCTGTGCGGCATGGCGGGCGCGCTGCCATGGCTGATCGCGGCGCGCGCGCTGCAGGGTCTCGGCGCGGCGGTGATGATGGCGCTGACCATGAGTTTCGCCACCGAGGCGGCGCCCAAGGCCGGCACCGGGAGCGTGATGGGGCTGTTGGGGACGATGTCCGCCATCGGCACCGCGCTCGGACCATCGCTTGGCGGCGTGCTGATCGCGGCGGCCGGCTGGCGCGCGCTGTTCTTCGTCAGCGTACCGCTGGGGATCGCGGCCCTGATGCTGGCGTATCGCACCTTGCCGGCGGACGTGCGGCGGCCGGCAGCCTTCGACCACGTGGGCACGCTGCTGCTGGCGCTGACCCTGGGCGCGTACGCATTGGCCATGACGGCGGGCAGCGGCAGCTTCGGTGCAGTCAACCTGGGTTTGCTGCTCGCCGCAGCGGTGGGAACGGGCCTGTTCGTGCTGGCCGAAGCGAGGGTCGAATCGCCGCTGATTCCGCTGGCGCTACTGCGCGACCGGCTGTTCGGTGCGCGTCTGGGCACGACGACCCTGGTGTCGACCGTGATGATGGCGACGCTGGTGGTGGGGCCGTTTTATCTGGCGCGCGCACTCGGGCTGGCGCCGGCCGCCATTGGCCTGGTCTTGTCGGCGGGGCCGCTGGTGGCGGCGCTGTGCGGCATGCCGGCGGGCCGGATCGTGGACCGCGCCGGCACCATTGGCGTCACCCTCGCCGGGCTGATGCTGATGCTGGCGGGGTCGGTGGCGCTGGCGCTGCTGCCGGCATCGACCGGCGTGCCGGGCTACCTTGCGCCGCTGGTCGTCATCACGATCGGGTATGCCCTGTTCCAGGCGGCGAACAATACGGCGCTGATGGCCAATGCCGGCGCCGATCAGCGCGGCGTGGTATCGGGCATGCTCAACCTGGCGCGCAATCTGGGGCTGGTCACGGGCGCCTCGCTCATGGGCGCGGTGTTCGCGTTCGGCTCGGCGGCCGCCACGGCCGCGCCGGATGCGGTGGCGGCGGGCATGCGCAGAACGTTCGCCTTCGGCGCCATGCTGCTGGCGGCGGCGCTGGTCATCGCCTGGCGCTCAGACAGGGGGCGTAGGCCGTAAGCGCCGAAATTTCCATTATCCCAGCGGTTGTAGTCGTCACGGGGCCCGCCGGCGGTGGCAGTGGTGATAGCGGTGGTGGCGACGGTCCAGGCGGTGCGGCTGGAGGTACAATTCCAGGTGAAAATCCGGCTGGAGCTGCCCGCAACGATACGCCTGGCCAGGCAGTTTGTATGGAACGTGCATACAGGGCTTGGTTGCAGATGGATGGCTATTGCAGAAGAGAGCCCACCGCACGTGATCGGCTGGCGTGTAGTGTAGGCATGCGCCTCTACCGCGACGACATTGAGTATTGTAAAACGCAGTAATAATCACAGCATGCCTGTGGCTTGATCATATAGGCATCACTCTTCGGCCTCGCGATTTCAATATATAGATTGAGGTCGTGAGGCTTTGTACCTTGCAAGGGATTTTAATGACTGAACGTTTTGAAAAAATTGGAAACATCATTTATGGCACCCAAAGGCTAAGCGGCACGTTGGAAGTTATTGCGGCGTGGTTCGAGAGAGAGATAGCAATGCCAGGCGTAAATATTGATATTTCCCCTCCAGCTTCACAAATTGTAAACCTGTATTTCCAAAAACGGTCCGGCTTTGATAAATTAAAGGCCGATTATTTTATGGTTCTGGACGCAGTCCTTACTTTGGAAGCTGGTGTGGAAAGGGTGGGCGACATGACGCCTAGCCAAATAGACGATAATCTCAAGCGCGTCAAAGACCTGCACTTTGTCATGGCTGGCGTAATGGAAGGGCTCGGATGCTCGGAGATTTCACCAGAGGCTTTACGACGAAAAGGTGAAAGTATTGTGACTGTTCCGCCCCTATGAAACGCTGCCCTGGCAGTGGTGGCAAGATGGTGACCGCAGGTTGTCAATACGATGGGTTCAATTCGGGAAAGCTCAAACCGCATCGTTGACATCATCAGCGTCATCGACGGAATCGCTTTCCAAACCAATGTCTTGGCGCTGAACGCAGTGGTGGAAACGGCATGCGCGGGGGACCAAGGCCCGGCAAGCTGAGTGCTTCCGTCACTCGGGCGGAAAAGACACGTTGCGACTGTAACTCGATGTCATGGTGTCGTTGTCCGCGCTCGGCGCCAGGGCACCGAGCATGCGTTGCGTCGCCCGCGACGTGGGCGACTTGCGTCGTTTTCTACCAATATCTGAAATCCACGCCTACCTTTCAAGCGCTTGGGAGACATTCTACGTCGATGCGTTCCTGGGTCGCGCCGGTATCAGAGTGACGGAAATTTCGACGGTTCCGCCTTGCAACCTAAAACAGGGGGCATCAACAGCAAACATGAATTTCTGCTATGTTGTCAGATCACTTTGACACGCTTGAAAGGATGGAGCTATGAACGACCTGTCGACTTTTCCGATCATGAAAAAATGGCCCGCCCGGCACCCCGAGCGCATCCAGCTTTATTCGCTGCCGACGCCGAACGGCGTGAAGGTATCGATCATGCTGGAAGAAACGGGGCTGGCCTACGAGCCGCATCTGGTGCGCTTCGATCACAACGATCAGCTCACACCAGAATTCATGTCGCTTAATCCGAACAACAAGATCCCCGCCATCATCGATCCGGATGGCCCGGACGGCAAGCCGCTGGCGCTGTTCGAGTCGGGTGCGATCCTGATTTACCTGGCCGAAAAGAGCGGCCGGTTCCTGCCGCTTGATGCCGCCGGCCGCTACGAAACGATCCAGTGGCTGATGTTCCAGATGGGCGGCATCGGCCCGATGTTCGGCCAACTCGGCTTCTTCCACAAATTCGCGGGCAAGGATTATGAAGACAAGCGGCCGCGCGAGCGCTACGTGGCCGAATCGAAGCGCCTGCTTGGCGTGCTCAATGGACAGCTGGCGCAGCGCACGTGGATCGCGGGCGATACGTACACCATCGCGGACATCGCCATCTTCCCGTGGGTGCGCAACCTGATTGGATATTACGAGGCGGGCGACCTGGTCGGCATCGCCGATTTTCCGCATGTGACGCGGGCGCTGGAGAATTTCGTGGCGCGGCCGGCGGTGGTGAAAGGGCTGGAGATTCCCAGCCGGGATGGCGCCGCCTGATCGTCGGGGACTGGCCGGCGTTCACCGCTCGTCGTTGGTCCGCTCGGTCAACGTTTCAGCAAGGTCCACGCGAAAGGGGTATCGGATACGGTCGGAATCACCGTGCGCACCGTGACATGCGGGACAGCGCCGTCGAGGCGTTCGGCGCACAGCGCGAGCAGGTGCTCGGGTGTGGGCCGGAATTGCCAGAAGCGCCAGCGCGCGCCATCGTCGCCCAGTTCCGGGTCGACGGCAAGGGCCACCTTGCGCTCGTTCGGAAAATGAAAGCTGAAGCGGTCGAGCGGGATCGATAGTCCCATGCCGCGCGCCTTGATGTAGGCTTCCTTGAAGGTCCAGTATTCAAAGAAGCGGTCCTGGCGCCGGTCTTCCGGCACGGTGGCCAGTTCGGCCACTTCGGCCGGCGCGAAAAAATGCTCGGCGATGCCGTCGGATACCTGGCGCGTGGCGAGGTTTTCGACGTCGACACCCAGCACGCGCTCGCGCGTGACGGCCAGCGCAATCAGGCCGCGTGTGTGCGACACGTTGAAGTTGAGCGAGCGCGCGTCAGGATGCGGGTTGCCGATGGCGGGGCGGCCGTATTCGTTGGGGATGAAGGTCCAGTCGGCCGGAGCTACCGGGGCATAGCGCGAGAGTGTGATGCGCACCAGCGCGCGCGTGACCAGGTAGCGCAGGCGGTCGTCAGGGCGGTAGAATCGGATTTGCTGCTGGCGCTCGGCGTCGTTGAGCAGCTCGAGCAGGGCCTCGTGCAGCTCGGGGGCGGTGATGGTCTGGTAGAAGGCCAGCCAGATGTCGATCTGCTGGCTGGTGAGCGGGTGGTGTGGAGTCATTGAGTGGGCGAATAAAACGTGGGTTGCTGCCGTCGCGGGAAGTTTTTTCCGGCAGTGCCAGGAAGTCGGTTCGGGCAGTGCCAGAACCGACGTTGGCGATATCAGGTACGCATCAGGGCGGCCAGTTCGGCGGCGCCGAGGGCGCCATGAAAAAGGCGGAAGTCGTCGATGTTGCCGTTCAGGCCTGGGTCGGTCGGAAACTGCGAGCGGCCGAGCCAGTTCTGGGTGGTCGGTCCGAGACGGAAGGGCGCCAGCGCCAGGGCGGCGTTGCGGCCCACTTCCGCGCCGTTGACGTACAAGATCCCGGTACTGCCCGATAAAGTGAGCGCCACGTGGACCCACTGTCCCACGGGTAGCGCCGCGTTGCCGGATATGCCTTGTTCGCCGGCGGGGAAGTTGGTGGTGATGCCGAAGCGGAGCACGCCTTTGTTGTTGCGCGGCGTGAGCATCATGTAGTGCCCTGGCCCGCTGCCGAAGTCGAACACGCGCGACCACGGCGTGGCCGCATTCAGGTACACCCAGGTGGCCACGGTGAAGTCGGCCAGGTCCGCAACGAGGTTGTGGGGCAAACTGACATGGCCGGCAGCGCCGTCGAAGGCGACTGCGCGGCCGGCGCGGCCGGCGCTCCAGGTGGCGCCGCGGGCCAACGTGCCGGCGTGGCCGTTGCCGCTGGCGTCCGCCGCGACCGTGCCTGACCCTTCGTCCATCTTCAGCCGCGTGTGCGGCGCCAATCCCGTGATGACGCGCGCGGCGACCGACGGGGCGCTTTCCTTGCCGGCGGCATGCGCGGTCACCACGTAATAAAAGACGCCAGCGGGCGTGCTGGTGTCCGTGTAGCTGAGCAGGCCGGCGATGCCGCTGGCCAGGGTCTTGTATGGGCCGCCCAAGGCCGTGGCGCGCTTGACCGTGTAGCTGCTGGCCTGGGCGCAGCCCCACCAGCTAAGAACGACCTTGCCCGCACTCTGGTGCGCCGTCAGGCCGCTCGGGATGCTGCCGGTCAGGGAATCGCGAGTGAATGTCAGGGTGCCGAAACCAAGCTGGTCGCCATTGCCCCCATCGCCTTCGGGACGGGTTTGCAGCGCTTGCGCGCCGGTCCAGGGAGCCGCCAGGCCGCGCCGGTTGACGTAGTGCTGGTGGACCATGTCCCACACGGGACGGAGGATTCCCTGCGCCGTGGGAGAAAAAGCGCCTTGGCTGGCGTTGATGTTCTGGTAGGGCGTGTAGGGCACCGGGTAAAAGGCGCCGGCGGCATCGCGCAGATTGGACCTGGCGACGTATTCCGCGCCGGCGAGGAAGCGGTTGTTGTCGTAGCCGTACATGTCGTCGCCCTGGTTCCACGCCATTTCGCAGAACGCACCGGCCAGGCCGATGCCGAGCGTGGCATGGCCCTGGTCGCGGCCACTTTCCTGCCACTGGCCCAGGTGGCCCGGGTGGACATAGTAAACAGCCTGGGAACTGGCGCCGTTGCCGGGGCCCGTCATGTAGTAGTTCAGGGCCTCGTCATACAGGTCTTCGCGGTCGCACAGCACGCCGATGGCGAGGATGGAGGCGAGGGTGCACTGATCCCAGGCGGCCCAGTAGTTGGTGATCTCGGCGCCGTTGTGCTGGACCAGGAACTGGTGGTTGAGCGGATAGAACACGGTGAGCATCATGTGCTGGAAGCGCGCGAGATCGGCCGGCGCCCATCCGGCATAGGTGCGCATGATTTCGGCGGCGTTGGCGAACTGGTAGCCGTAGATGCCGTCCGCGAGGAAGCGGTCGGCGTTGCCGCTGATGGTGGTGAGGGTGGCCGACCAGGCGTTGAGGAAGGCGATGGCGCGTTCGGCGCAGGCGTCGTCGCCGGAGACTTTCCAGCGCAGCGCGAGCTGGTAGGCGCGGGCGATGTCGATGTACATCTGCGCGAAGTTTTGCCCGGCGCCGCCGCGGATGACGGTTTCCAGAGGCCTCGGCGTGGTGTTCAACTGGGCGCGGCCGCTGGCGAGCAGCGCTTTCCAGCCGCTGGTCCACGGTTCGGCGTTGGCGGCGACCTTGGCGCGCATGCGCTCGAAGTCGGCGGCGGTATGCAGCAGGCCGGGGTGGACGAAGCGGCGCGGGGCGGCAGGGCCGACGGTGTTCGAGCGCTTCGATTCGATGACCTTGATGGAGCTGCCGGCGTCGTCGACGCTGCCCCCGCCGCAGCCGGTCAGGCCCAGCGAACCGAGCGCCGCGAGGCTGACGCCCCCAGCGCAGAATTGGCGGCGTTTGGATAGAAGTGGCGGTTTGCTATCGGACATGGAGCGCTTTCGGGGTGGATGCCGCGGGCCAGCGGCCGCCGCATGGACGACGATTGTACCGCGTCGGGGCATGCCTGATCGGCTGCCTCTAATATTGCAAATTGAGTTCAGTTACAAGGTCAGCGGCGCGGCCCGCTGTGCTGGTGGCGTGCGCCACCGTTTCCAAGTTCTACTTCTCCCGTTTTCCCTCGTCGTCCTTACGTTCCCTGGCCAAATCGCGCTCCTGGCGCAGTTCGGTTTCGAGCACGGTCAGCTGACGCATCAGCGCCTGTTTCTCCAGGGCGCCAGCGCGCGCTTCGCTTTCGGCGGCGGCCAGGCGCGCGGCGGCGATTTCCGACTCGCGCGCCCGTACCGCAAGGGTGGTCCTGCTGTCGCTCAGGTCGGCCTGCATGGCATCGTGCCGGGCTTGCAGCTTGTCGAGCTGGGCGGACAGGGCGGCCGCCTGGAACGCGGCCCGTTCGGATTCGCTGCGCGCGCGCGCGGCTTCGCCCTGCGCGAGCTCGGCGGCCTGATGCAGGCGGGCGTTCTCGGTACCGGCTTGAGATAGCTGGCCGGCTAGCTGGGCGGCCTGACCCTTGTGGTGCAGTAACTGCTGGCGCAAGGTCACCAATTCCCGATCGACCAGGGCGGCGCGCTGCTCGAAACCCTGGCGTTCCTCGGCGCGCTGGGCGGCGGTGGCCGCGTGGTAATGGTCGAACTGGGCGCGCGCCTGCGTCAACTGGGCGTTGAGCGAGGCAACTTCCGAGGCACGGTCGGCCAGGCGTAGCTGCAGGCCAGCCTGTTCGCTGCGGGCGCCGGCCAGATCGACCGTCAGCAGGTGGTTGGCCTGATGGGTTTGCGCGATGGTGGTGTTTGCACTGGCGAGCTCAGCTTTGAGTGCCTTGACACCTTGTTCCAGCGCCGCTTGCTGCGCGAGCGACTGCTGCAACTCGTCGGCGAGCTGCTCCAGTCCGGCCGCGTGGGCGAGCTTTTCCACGTCCAGATTCTGCTGGAAATCCGTCTTGATCGACTCATACACCCCCTTGACCGCTTGCAGCAAGCTCGGTGGTACGCCAGGCGCGGCGGGCGAGGGCGCCTGCTGGTGTTCTTCCTTCCAGCGCTTGAGCATGGGCGCGATGGTGCTTTTACTACCGGTACCGCCAAGGGCTTCGCGGACGGTGTCCACGGTGGGGTTCTTGTTATCGGCGGCGAGACCGGTAGCGGCGGCTGCAACATGGGAATAGAGGATGCCGGCACGTGCCATTTTGGGACTCCAGAATAAGATAACGTATTACGTGTTACGTAATATTATCTTAAATTACGCTATCGCGCGTTCTTTGATTTCGATTTTTTTAGTCATGATAAGATTGATTATCGTGAATTATCCGCCGGCCCGCCGTGTTATGCTGCGTAATACCCGTTACAAATCGCGTTTTCGCGCGTCTCGCCATGCCTGATGAATTCGCTCCCCTCTCAGTCGCACCTGATAACAGTCTCGCGCCGCCGCGTAACGCCGTTACGGCCTTTGATGTGGAACTGAGCGCGCAGCACCGCGCCTTCCTCGCCGCGGCCACCTCGGAAAACACGCGCCGCACTTACCGTTCAGCCATCAAGCATTACCTGACGTGGGGCGGCGTGTTGCCGGCCGACGAGCCGACCATGATCCGCTACCTGCTGGCATTTTCGGCCTCGCTCAACCCGCGCACGCTTGCGCTGCGCCTCACCGCGCTATCGCAGTGGCACGTGCACCAGGGCTTTACCGACCCCGCGTCAACGCCGACGGTCCGCAAAACCCTGGCCGGCATCACGCGCACCAACGGCAAGCCGAAAAAGAAGGCCAAGGCACTGCCGGTGGAAGACCTGGAACGCGTCGTCGCGCAACTCGCCAACCTGGGCACCTTGAAAGCCATGCGCGACAACGCCTTGCTGCAAATCGGATTTTTCGGAGGATTGCGCCGCAGCGAACTTGTGGCCATCGACGTGAGCCACATCGGCCTGCAAGCGGAGGGAATGACCATCACCCTGCCGCGCTCGAAAACCGACCAGATGGGGGAGGGCATCGTCAAGGCGATCCCCTACGGCGACGGCGCCTGCTGCCCGGCCACGGCCCTGCGCACCTGGCTCGACGCCGCCGGCATCGCCAGTGGCCCGGTGTTCCGCCCGATCAGTAAATGGGGCGAGGTGTCCACTGCCGCTCTTCACGAGGGCAGCGTCAACACCATCCTCGAACAATGCGCGCGCCTTGCCGGACTGGACTACGTTCCCGACCTGTCCAGCCACAGCCTGCGGCGCGGCATGGCCACCAGCGCTCACCGCGCCGGCGCCAACTTCCGCGACATCAAACGCCAGGGCGGCTGGCGCCACGACGGCACCGTGCAAGGCTATATAGAAGAAGCCGGCCGCTTTGAGGACAACGCCGCCGGTACCCTGCTCAGGTCCAGCCACCGGCACGATCCCCAAGCAGCGCGACGCAGCGGTAAGTCAGACCGCGCTAAGTGATAGCCCGGAGTTGCTGTGGATGGTATAAATCACAACTCTTCAATAAGCACAAGGAAAAACCGTGAATCACACATCGCCGGTCTGATTGTTGGCTTGGCCCTGACATCCTATGCGCAAGCAGAAGTTAGGTGGACCCATGTCTCGACGTCGGCCAGCTGAGTGTCGTTGAAGCGCGGCAGTGCTGCCGTAACCGCAAGTCTGCGTCCGTTTTTCGGTGCCATCACGAAGGCGTGATTAGGGCAGTAATCACGCCTTCAGTGGGTCAAGAAAATTTCCCATGTAATATATTACGGCGTAGGTCACTTGACTCCGCCAAGAGTAGATGGTTAAGATGATAATCTTAACTACCATTCAAGGAATGCCCATGCGCGCTTATCTGGTCACAATGCTCCTGGCCGGCGTCGCCGCCAGCCAGGCCCACGCCAAACTGGTTACCTTCGACTACACCGCCGTGGTCAATAAAGCCACCCGCAGGGGGGCCAGCACCGGGTACGCCACCATCGATGTGCCCTCGATTTCCATCGAGGGCAAGGAGATCGCCGTGGGCGACACGCAGCGCGGCTCGTTCACCATCGACCTCGATACACCAACCGAGGACTGGCGGCCGGGGAATACGACAATCGAATACATGGGATCGCTGAACAATATCGGCAGTGTTAGCGTGGACCGGAGCGGCTTCAGCTTCGCCTCTGAAGGCTCCTTCTACCAGTCCGGTTTCAGCGTATCGAACCAGCCGCGTGGCGACTCCTTCAGCTTTTTGGGCACCACTTACAGCGATGGCACGAGCGGGCATGGCAGCGAGTCTATGCAGATCCGCCTGGGCGACACCAATGGCGATCTGCTGGCCACTGATATGCCACCGTCGTCCTTAAACTTCGCCGCTGCCGAATCGTCGGAAATTCTCTACGGGTGGTATTACCCGCAAAATGGTGGCGAAAGCCTGGACACCTTTGGGACTCTGACTTCGCTCGCCGTGCGGCCGCCTTCCCCGGTACCTGAGCCTGCCAGCTACGCGATGCTTGCCGCCGGCCTGCTGACCGTGGGTGCGGCGGCACGGGCCAAAGCCCGTCGCAAGGGCTGAGGCTGGAACTCAGATAGGCCGACCGCTGCGCCCCGGCGTCCGCCCTGGTTCGTGGGCGTTTCCCGCTTTGCGCCCGTCTTGGCTGGAGTCGGTGGCGCTCCTTCCTTGGCTTCGCCGCCTACGTTGAACACGACGTTACCACTGTCACATATCTGTCCCCACCCTGATCGTTACCGATCAGGCTTTGACGAGAAAAATCTGGCGATTACCTAGGCCACGCAGGGTTGCTGCCTTCGATTCGCGTGGCTGGAAATTGGGAGGTTTGGCTCGATAACCCGCGAGACTCTAGACCCGATGCAGCCGGGGTGACAGCGCAGCGATTAGTAGGGCCTGTGCGTCGGCCCTGCCTTTTCCAAACATTCGTATGACTTATGAAGACCCAAGCCGCGAATATTGTTTGGGCTAAATCAAACCTACGTCCGATGTATCGGCCAGCTTATTGAAGCCCCCCGGCCGCGCGCACAATGATTTCACACCTCTCCAGTCAACAGGCTCGTACAGCGGTTACCATCAGTCGAATTTTCATGAAGCCGCCGCGGTGCCTCTCTTAGCGGGCGCTGGTCCAAACCGATGCGCCCCAAGCCACCCGAGCGGCCATGGCCAGCATGGGGTCCCGCTCGGGGGCTGGGCGCGAGGCAATGGCTTGTGCAGCCCATTCCGCCCTGCTGTACGTGATCCTCGGATTTATCAGGAGAAAAGTTGCGCCGGCGTGTTCACCAAGCGTCCGAAAAGACATTGCCGCTTGGACCAGCCGCAGCCGGACGTCGGCGTAAGCCTGGCTGGCATTGGCGAATGGAGCGTATGCCGCTAACGTCAGCTCCATCGTTGGCGAAGATGGAGCTCGGGAAACCATGGCGCCGTCGCCCGGCAAATTTAAACCTCATCAGGGCACACCCCCGGCTTTTCTTCTAGCTAGTCGTTCAGACAGGATCGTCCCTCCCGCCCGCCGGCGTACCATGAAACGGCATGTTGTTTCGGTACGTAAGTCCACCCCGCGGGAGGTACTCGACCATGGTTCGCCGCTCATTGAAGCACTGGCTGCTTGCCATCGTGCTTGTCCTGCTTCTGGTAGTCGCCGTACCGCCGCTGGCACTGTTGCTGTTCCATCACCAGCAGGCGTCCGACGCCGACCCCGGACGGGGCGCCGCCACCGTCGCCCAGGACGTCTTCGGCGACAGCTTCACCAAGGTGTCCTACCTCGACCAGAACTGGCAGCCGCAGGACAGCCTGTGGTTCTACACCACCACCCAGGGCTCGAACCTGCTGCCTTACGACTTCTTCATGGCGCTCGAACAGCCGGGCAGCGCGCTCCCATTCCGGGCCAACGAGCACATGAACCGCTTGCGCTACCTGCCGCAGCGGGCCACGTCGTCCAATCCGGACGCGCTGCCGGTCGGCTTCGTCAAGGACAGCTATCTCAACAAAAACTACGTGGGCCTGACCTGCGCCGCCTGCCACACGGCGCAGATCAATTACCGCGGGCTGGGCATGCGCATCGACGGCGGACCGGGCGGCGCCGATATGGTCGGCTTCCTCCAGGAGTTGACCAAGGCGATGCAGGCGGTGCGCGACGACCCCGCGGTCCGGCAGCGTTTTGTCACGGCGGTGCTGGCGCGCGGCGAGTATGCCAGCGCCGACGCAATCATCGCAGACGTCGGAACCTACACCCAGCGCCTGGTCAGCTACAACATCATCAACCACAGCCCGACCGAGTATGGGTACGCGCGCCTTGACGCCTTCGGCCGTATCTACAACCGCACCCTGGAACACTTGCTCAACCGAAGCCAGCTTGAAGCCGTGCTGCGCAACATCCTCAGCCCGGAAGAGGTCGCCGAAGCACTGGCCGGCATGGGCGGCACGCTCAGTTCGGCCCAGCGCGACCAGCTCATTGCCCGGCTGGCACGCACTCCCCGCCACATCGACTTGCTCAAGGGCGAGCTGTTCATCAAGGCCGACGCGCCGGTCAGCTATCCCTTCCTGTGGGACGTGCCCCAGCACGACGTGGTGCAGTGGAACGGCCTCGGCAACAACGCCGGCCTGGGCCCGCTGGGCCGCAACGCCGGTGAGGTGATCGGCGTGTTCGGCACGCTCGACTGGCACGAAGCGGACACGTATTCGCTCGGCTCGCTGCTGGCCGGCCACGGTGTCAAGCAGCGCGAGATCCGCTTCGACTCTTCCGTCAACGTGGAAAACCTGCGCCTCATCGAAAGCCGCCTCGCCAGCCTGCAGTCTCCCCAATGGCCGAGCAAGGTGTTCGGCGCCGCCTCGATCGACCGGGAGCGGGTGCTGCGCGGCGAGCGCCTGTTCAATAGCCGCTGTGCCGGCTGCCACGCCAGCATCGAGCGCAGCTCGCCCGAGCGCCGCATCGTCGCCTACATGGGGAACGTGGAGGAAGTCGGCACCGATCCCACCATGGCCGACAACAGCGTCAAGTACCTGGGCTACTCCGGTATCTTGCGCAACCAATACGTGGGGGCTGGCGTCGGCAGCATCCTGCTCGACAAAAAAGCGCCGATCGCCGCCTTGCTGACCAAAGCCACCATGAGCGTGCTGGAAACGCGCGATCCCGACAAGCCGTTCGTGCAGCGCTGGGCCGAATGGCTGCAAAACATGGCCAAGGCTTTTTCCGGCAATGAGATCAAGGCCTCGAACAAGCATGGCAACTACACGATCGACACCACCATCGCCCCGTACGCCTCACTGCATGCCTACAAGGGGCGCGCGCTGAACGGCATCTGGGCCACGGCGCCCTATCTGCACAACGGCTCGGTGCCGACACTGTACGACCTGCTGCTGCCGGCGCAGTGCCCGGCCAACGACAGGCAGGCCGAATGCCGGCCCGCTACATTCCAGGTCGGATCGCGCGAATTCGATCCCGTCAAGGTGGGCATCCGGAGCGAAGGCTACGCCGGCTTCACCTTCGACACCCGGCTGCCGGGAAACAGCAACGCCGGCCACGAATATGGCGCGGTCGCCGTCGTCAAGGGCGATATACGCGTGCCGCCGCTGACCAGGGAAGAGCGCCTCGACCTGCTCGATTTCCTGAAAGCGCAGTGACAGCGCTGGCGCGCTCTTTTAAGGCCGCGTTCAGACTCGCCCGCGCCCAGCCCCTATAATGAGGGCTCGTGCAGTCACTAAAACAGGAGAATATAAGATGGCAATCAGTCTGACCAAGGGTGGCAACGTCAACCTGAGCAAGGAAGCGCCCGGCCTGACGAACATGGTAATCGGTCTGGGCTGGGACGCCCGGTCCACCAGCGGCGTCGAGTTCGACCTCGACGGCACGGTATTCTTGTTGAAGGCCGACGGCAAAGTCCGCGCCGACACCGACATGATTTTCTATAACAACCTCAAATCCGTCGATGGCAGCGTGACGCACTCCGGCGACAACCGCACCGGCGCAGGCGAAGGCGACGACGAAAGCATCACCGTCGACCTGAGCCGTGTACCGGCCGACGTCGAAAAAATTTCCGTGTGCGTCACCATCCACGAAGCCGCTGCGCGCAAGCAGAACTTCGGCATGGTGTCGAACGCATTCGTTCGCTGCGTCAATGCGGCTAACAACAGCGAAATCGCGCGTTTCGATCTGTCCGAAGACAGTTCGACCGAAACGGCCATGATTTTCGGCGAAGTCTACCGCCATGCCGGCGACTGGAAATTCCGCGCCGTCGGCCAGGGCTTCAATGGCGGGCTGGGTCCACTGGCATCGTCGTTCGGCGTCAACGTCTGAGCGGACCAGCGCTCACCCCAGGCGCAGCGGCGCGGGTTCTGGTCAGCAATGCTGCCAGAACTTCTCGTTCCACGGACGGAAGTCCATTTCGCTGGTCCACGCCGTGCGCGGCTGGCGGTGCAGGCCGAACACCGCGTCGGCCAGGTGGCGCGGCTCGGCCTGCGTGTAGCCGGCCTCGAAGACATCCGAATCCTTCACGTCCGCATCGATCACTACGTGCGCCACGTGGATACCGGATGGCCACACCTCGCGCGCCAGCACCTGGGCCAGCGCACGCAGGCCGAATTTGCCGACCGCCAGATTGAGGTGGTCTTCGCGCCCGATCAGTGACGACGTCGAGCCGGTGAGGATGATGCTGCCCCGGCCAAGCGGCACCATCATCCGGGCCGCGGCGCGCGCCACGATAAACCCACCCAGGCAGTTCTGGCGCCAGCTCTCTTCGAACGCAGGCACTTCGGTGTCGAGCACCGTGCCCGGGCAAAAACCCTGCACCGCGTAGACCACCAGATGCGGCGCGCCCAGTTCGGCGGTCACCGTGGCAAGCACGGCGGCGACCGAGCGTTCGTCGGTGGCATCGCAGCCATAGGCGTTGACCTGTCCGCCCGCGGCGCTCAACTCATCCACCAGCTCATCGAGACGCTCGGCGTTGCGCGACGCCAGCGCCACCCGCGTGCCCGATGCGGCAAAGCGGCGCGCCAGTTCGAAACCATATCCGGGGCCGACGCCGACAATCAGCGCCGTTTCGGTCGACGCATCGTGGTCGCTGTCATATACGCGCAGAGGGGAGACGGCGCTCGCCGGCGGCACTGGCGTGCCGCGCTCGAGTTTCACGCGCTGATGCTGGCGCCGGCGGTTATTCGATACCGGCACCTTGCGGCCGAAACGGTAGAAGAGGGAAACCGGGCCGACCGAGAGCTGTCGCCAACTTTTCAAGCTCCTCCACAGCCGCATCATTGAAACGGCGAACATCGCCGGCCTCACTTCGGGTAGGTTGGTAGACAAGATTGGCGCCTTTGCTAGAAGGTGTAGCCCAAACCGCGGGTTTGTATTTTCAACAATACAAGCAAATTGACTTTATTTCAACAAATGAATCTATTATTGCAATATTGGCTTTGCGTTCATGGCAACAGGCGCAGCTTTCTGACCGCCTCGTGTGTTGGCCCATGCGATCCCAGCAGGACCGGTAGCCCCGACAGCGCTTCGAGCTGCGCCACGAACGAGGCGGCGTCGGCGATGGGTTCGCCCGCATAGTGCGGCGTGGCGCGCGCCAGCAAGTGCCCCAGCCGCTCCTGATGCGCCAGGTCGTGCGGGGCGCCGGGCAGGATCGCGCAGATGCGGCCCGAGTCCGGGTCGCGCGCGCAGACATCATCGGCCGTCGCATCGGCCTCGTAGCCGGTGCACCAGCGCAAAGCGCGTTCGCGTCCGAACACGTCGAGGTGGCTGACCAGCAGGCCGTCGAGCGGCCCCGCCACCTGTAGCGCGTAGCGCAGCAGCAGCGCATCCGGATGACCGCGCCGGAAGCGCCCTTGCCAGCCGCCGGATGCATTGTGCGGCTCGGGCAGGTGCTCGAGCAGCGCATCGCAGGTGGGCAGCGGCCCGTTGCCATGGCGTGTCATGTACGAACGCAGGATGCCCAGGTGTTCGATGCGCGCGTGCTGGCCGGCGTCCGTGGCCACCGCCTGCACCGACCCCGGATGGATGCTGCTCCACGTCGTATGCGGGTGGAAGCCGCGCCATTCGTCGAGCAGCACGCCCTGCGCCCCCTCGAACAGCACGCAGCCGGGCAAGTGCAGCCGCTGCGCGACCTGCGCGTGCGAAGCCGGCGGCGCCTGGCGGATCAGCTCCGCCGTGCGCGCGAGCCAGCGCGTGGCCATGCTGGTGTCGTCCAGTACCGCCAGTTCGGCGTCGTACGCGGTCTGGTTGGCCGGCTCCGCGCAAGCTTGCCCGAAACCGGCGCGCAAGGTGCGCCGCATCAGTTCCAGCTTCGCCAGCGCCACTGCCGGCCGCACCAGGTCCGCATAACGCAAAATCTGCTCCGGATGATCGATGCCATGGCCGGCCGTCTCGCCCACGCCGACCCCGCAGCTGCCGTGCGCCGCCATCCCGCGCTGCAATTCGCGCATGCGTCCCGCCGCCTGGTGAAACGGCGTGGTGACGCGGCAGCGCCCATCGATCAGGATCCGCGCCAGGGCGTCATCGACCCCGGCGCGGCGCAGCCAGGCGTCTTCCACCAGCAGCGCGGTCGGATGCACGATCACCGGGTAGGCCAGCAAGGTGACTACACCAGGCACGAAGCTGCCCGCGCCGAACTGTGCGAAGGTGTGATGGCGGCCGTCCGGCAGCACCACATTGTGGCCGGCCTGGGCGCCGCCGTTAAAGCGCACCACCGTATGTGCGCCCCAGTGGCGGCACAGGTAATCGGTGAACAGGCCTTTGCCGCAATCGCCAAAGCCAAGGCCCAGCAGGGACACCAGGCGGGTCGAAGACATGGCCGTCCTTACGCGAACATGCGCTTCCACCACGCCGACGGGGCCGCCGGCGTGCCCGCCGCGGGGACGTGCATCCGCGTGGCGGCGTTCGGGTCGAGCAGGTCCGCATACGGACGCAGGGCGCGCACGATGGCCGACACGCGCTGCGGTGCGATTGTGTTGGCGTCCAGGGTGGCCACCAGCGCATCGATGTCGGCAATCGCGTGCTCGGTCAGGCCGACGATGGCGGCGGCCACCGCGCAGGCGTCGCCCGGCTCCTCCATGCAGATCACATGGTCGCCCAGCAGGTCGCGCCAGCGTTTTTCGCAGCGGCCGCGCCGGCCCAGGTCGGGAATCAGGAAAAACACGTGATACGTCTCGGCGGCGGCCGCGATAGCTTCGGCGATCGGCACGTCCGCATCGAGCGTATCGCCCACCAGGCTGCCGATCTGGTGACGCGACACCGCCGGGTAGGGCAGCTCGTCGCCCGTGATGAACAGGTAGCCCTTCTTGCGCCGCTTGACCCAGCAATCCATGTCGGTATGCTGCGCCACCATGTAAAAGGCCAGCTCGTAGCTTTCTTCACCGCTGCCGCCACCGCCGCCTTCCAGGTAACTCCACGTAAGCCACTGATCCATCAGCTCCGCGGTCGATTCGAACTGGCCGACCTGCAGCGGTGCCTGGTCGGACGTGGCGTCGCCAATGGCCATGAACAGCAGTTGCGGATCGGCGACGCCGACCGCGTTGAGCAAGGCCATGAAGGTGGGCAGTTCCCTGGTGGCGAGGCTTTGCGGAATGTCGCCCATCGATCCGGTGACATCGAGCGCGAACACAATGCCCAGCGAATTCGGATGGTCGTCGCTGTCGCGTGATTCGCGGACTTTCAGGCCCTTGGGATTCATCAGCGGGTGGCATCCGCGCTGGGTGAACACTTCGGTGCGGGATGCCGAAGCGCGGTCGGCGACCAGTGCCGCGTGGGCGGCCTGGGAGTAATTACCTTGACCCATGATGGTTCCTTTATATGTCTAATTGGACGGGGTGGGACTGAAGTCGATGAATCTGGCCGGGCCGAACGCCTCTTTCGCCGCGCCGCCGACCGCCTGGCGCATGCCTTCCGCGCCCAGCGCCGCGCACCAGGCGGGATCGAGGCTGGCGCGTTCCAGCAGGCGCGCCAGCGGTGGCGGGGTGGCGCGCGAAATGGCTGGCTCGCCGGGTGCGTCCGCCAGTATGGCGCGCATCGCCCAGGCCAGCTGCATCAGGTCGCGCCCTTGCGCGGCGCCGCCGTCGTGCCGGCTGCGGCGCGCCCCGGACCAGCCGATGATCAATACGCCGTGGTCGGCCGGATGCACCAGCAAGTGTTCTGGCGCCAGGCGGCCGTGGCTCCAGCCGCCGGAGTGGGCGTAGGCCAGCACCTCGAGCACGCGGCGCCACATCCATACCGCGTGGCGCGCATCGATCGCGCGTCCATACGCAAGCCGCACGTCGGCCAGGCTGCCCCAGAATCCCGTGGGGTGGCGCAGCACCAGCACCTCGCGCAGTTGCCCGTCCGCGCCAGCGCTGCTGCCCACGGCGACGGCCTGCGGCAGGCGCTGGGTGAAATAGGCGGCGCCGGGCAGGTCGTCGGCCTGCAACTGGTCGAGAATCGCTTTTTCGCGCGCCAGCTGGCCGGCTTGTGTCTCGGCGTGGGCGATTTTCAGCACCACGCGGCGTGGCATGGCGCCGCTGCGCTCGGCCAAGGCCAGGGTTGCGCTGGCACCGGTACCAAGGTGGGCGATGGTCTTGTAGCGCTGGCCGCCGCAGGCGATGTCCGCTTCGCTGTCGCCGGCGCGCGAGCGCAGGTAAGCGTCGTGGAAATCGGCGGCGCGCACAAGGTCTTCGCTGTGCGTGACATCCGCCCCGCAATACGTGCAGCTGACGATGCGCCACAGCGCCTGCCGGGGCAGGGCGCTGCCGCACTGCGGACAGAGTAGGGTGAGCGGAGTCATGATGTCGTCAAGCCAGGATGCGTTTTTTCTCGGCGTCGAACTCGGCATCGGTCAGGATGTTCTGCTCGCGCAGCGCCGCCAGGTCGCGCAGCAATGCCATGCGCTGGGCCGGCGCATCGGGCGCGATCGCCGCAGCCATCTGGCCCACCGTCGCACCCAAGGTGCCGCCCAGGGCGACACCAAGGCCGGCGCCGAGCACCGTTCCGGCGCTGCCCTCATTGCGCGCGGCGGCATGCAGCACGTCGAAACGGCGCTCTTCCTGATAGTCGTAGCCGATGATGTTCATCTCGGCGCGCCGCGCCAGTGCCGCCTTGAGCTTCTGGACCGCGCTGTCGGTCTCGGGCACGTTGATCGATTCGATGCTGAACTGCGTCAGCGCCACGCCGTACTGCGCCGTCTCGCCGGCCAGTTCCTTGCCGATCGTGGCCGACAGCGAATCGAGTTGGGTCGAGATCTCCAGCACCGACACGCCGCTGGCGCTGATCGCGCCGGCGATCGCGCTTTTGATGCGCGTGGTGTTCATGGCGCGGAAGTAATCGGCCAGGGTGGCCGCATCCATGCTGCGCGCGGTGCCGACCAGTTTCATCAAGAACAGCTTGGGATCGGCCACTTCGATGGCGTACTGGCCGAAGGCGCGCACCGGCACCATGATGCCGAACTTCGGGTCCTGCAGCTGGATCGGGTCCGGCGTGCCCCAGCGTACCTCGAGCGTGGTGGCCAGGTTCACGAACCAGACTTCGGCGGAAAACGGCGACTGCCCGCCGAACGGCAGGCCCACCAGCTTGCGCAGCAAGGGCATGTTGCCGGTGGAGAGAGTATGGCGGCCGGCCCCGAACGGCCCTTCGTACACGCCGTCGCGCACCAGAAAGGCGACCTGCGACTCGTTGACGATCAGCTGCGTCATCGTCGACAGCTCCTGCGAGGGGTATTTCCATGCCAGTTGGCTCGCTCTGCCGTCCCACTTTACCCTGTCGATAATGGCCATGATCGTGTTCTCCTTGGTTGACTGGTCAGAGGCCGCGCTTGAGCAGCGCGAGGCGGTCGCGAAACTGCGGGCGCAGCCGGTACAACTGGGCCGGGCGGCTCGGGCTGGACGCATCCATCTGCCCCTCGGCCGCTTCGAGCATGTCCAGTTCGGCCATCTTGCGGCGAAAGCTCACCTTGTTCAGCCCTTCGCCCATCAGCGCTTCATACACGCGCTGCAATTGCGGCAAGGTGAATAGTTCGCCCACCAGAAAGCACGGCAGCGAGGAATACTGGCTCTTGCTGCGCAGCCGCTCGAGCGCCGCCGCAATGATCGTGGCGTGGTCGAAGGGCAGGGGCGGCAGGCGGTCGACCGAGGCCAGTTTTACCCCCGGATGGCCCGCCGCGGCGATGACGGCATGCGGCACCAGCGCGTAATAGGCGAGCGACAGCGACCAGCCGCGCGGATCGCGCGCCGCGCCGGAAAAGGCGGCCAATTGTTCGAGATAGGGCGCGTCGATGCCGGTTTTGGACTTGAGCACGCGCAGGGCGGCGTCGAAGCCGTGGCGATCTTCGTCGGGGTGGATGTAGCCGCCGGGCAGGGCGGCGACGCCCTTGTAGGGTTCGCGTTCACGCTTGAGCAGGGCGACCGACAAGCCGTCGTCGCCAAGGGTGAGCAGGACGGTGTCGACGGTGCAGATGACGTCATTCACGCTGGGCTCCGGTGGAGGGTTGGATTGAGTTGACATGCTTGCATTGTACTTAGTTTCAAAATGAAACCGCAAGCTATTTTCACACTTATCCGGAAAATCATCCAGGTCGAACGATTAGTTCCAAAGTGTGACTAGATACGCCAGGATTCGAGCACTACTTGGTCTTAGGCCATCGGGTACGGGTGGAGACTTCCGTCGAGATCATCGCGAAGAAAATGTGGCACCGCGGCGATCACATCACTGGTCGCGATATCTTCGACGTTGCGCTGATCTCAGGGCGCGAGCCGGACGCCTTGATGGTCGCCGGCAAGTTCATGGCCCGTCACGCAGATGCCATACTTCAGCAACTGGATAATCGGAGCGAGGCTTTGAAAATGCAGTTCGAGGCGATCGATGCTCTTCATTTCCACCCGACCTTCGATACGGCTTGCCTGACGCTACGCACGATGCTGCAGGCCATTCGCGTCGAGCAAGGCTCCCACGGTAGGGACGCGGACGATATGTCAGTGAAAGATACCTGATTCCTTGAACGTTCCGTTCCGGCAAGCGGCGACCCTGGCCGGCGGCATCGCTCTGCGTCACCAGACCGTTCGGCATACTTTCCACTGCTTCGCCCATCGGCTCAGGTTTTTCATGATTTTTTTACCGGCACATCCGGCGTGGCCGCTTCGCCAACCGCTTTCACGACGACAGATAGAGGGGTCTCATCGAGCAGCGCCATCAGGTGTGGGTGGAATTTCTCAGGCGCCTGGCCCGAACGCAGCATCTCGGACAGCATGTCTGGCGTGAGCACATCCTCGTAGCTGGTGCTGATGCTGCGAGCGGCAACGGTCAGCGCACTTCTCAATCCGGAAGGTTGTACGGTTTCCATGTCGAGGCCCAAAATATCCATCACCGACTTCAGCCTGGTGTAGCCAAGTTCCTTCAATGTCCCATTTTCCAGCTGGTTAATGGTCACGCGGGAAAGCCCGGCAAACCTGCCGACATGCTCCTGGAGCAAGCCTGCATCGACGCGCCTGTTGTGAATTGCTGCACCGATTTGGGCCAGATTCATTTTGCGACCACATAATGTTAAGAATACTTAACATTATAGGGCCGATATAGGCGATTCCAAGGCATGTCACACCCGCGCATTGACCGGAACGCAGCCGCACGCGCGCAGCATGCCCTGGCGACAAGCGTTACAATGCAGCCGCCCGCGAACGATCGCGTTCCTCCATCAACCAGACCAACAGCCAGCCCTATGCACCCCGACATTTCCAGCAGCACAGGTGACTATTCTCTTCTCGCGCGTCAAGTGAGCAGCATTCTCGACGGCGAGCGCGACCTGACCGCGAACGCATCGCAATTCTCCGCGCTGGTGTATTCCACCATCCCGGACCTGAACTGGGCCGGTTTCTACCTGCTCCGTCCGGGCAAAAAAGACGGCGCCCAGGAACTGCTGGTCGGCCCGTTCCAGGGCAAGGTCGCATGCGCGCGCATTCCCCTGGGCCGGGGCGTATGCGGCACCTCCGCACAGGAGCGTCGCACCATCGTGGTCGCCGACGTGCACGCGTTCGAGGGCCATATCGCCTGCGACAGCGCCTCGAACGCCGAAATCGTCATCCCGCTGCTCAAGGATGGCCAGCTGTACGGCGTGTTCGATATCGACAGCCCGCTGTTGAACCGCTTCAGCGAAGAAGACCGGATCGGCCTTGAAGCGATGGTCCAGGCCTTCCTCGACGCCACCGACATGGTCTGATGCTCAGAAACGCGGCAGCTTGTCCAGGGTGATCACGTTCGGATGGCTGTACACCTTGCGCTTGTGCTCATTGGTGTTGTAATACTCGCCGGTCCAGAAGTTGTTCGGACTGGTGACGCCGGCCGGGCCGTCGCCATCGCTCCAGACCATGAACCACAGCCACCAGGCCTTGTCCGCAGCGATCTTGTCCGGGTCGGGGATGTAGCTGTTTTCGCTCAGGGCCACCGGCTTGCGCTCCACCGGCGTGTTCAACGCCTGCTGGTAGGTCCACAGCTGCGAGCCGTAGGTCTTGTTGTCGCTGCCGTCGTAAATGTCGTGGCTGACGATGTCCACCACGTCGTCGCCAGGATACCAGGCCGGGTCCTGCCCGTTCCACACCCAGATCAGGTTATGCAGGCCATGCCGGTGCACCAGGCGGTCGAACATGTGGCGCCACAACAGGATATTCGCGTAAGCCTGCGGCGCGCCATCGGTACGCGTGCGGCCCCACCAGAACCAGCCATCGCCCTTGTAGCCCGAGGCTTCATGCAAGGGCCGCCACAGCACGGTCACGCCGGCGTCGGACAGCTTCTTGAGCTCCACCGCCACCATGTCGATGCCGTCGTTAATCTGCTGGAAGGCGGGACTGTGCTTGTCGAGCGCTCCATTGGCCATGGGGATCATGAAACTGGTGTTTTTACTGGGATCGCTCTCGCGCGCATAGAAATTGGCGCTGT
This sequence comes from Massilia antarctica, assembly GCF_015689335.1. Lineage (GTDB taxonomy): Bacteria > Pseudomonadota > Gammaproteobacteria > Burkholderiales > Burkholderiaceae_D > Telluria_A > Telluria_A antarctica. Next base: position 5,350,619 of record NZ_CP065053.1, read on the forward strand.
TGACCTTATCCGTTTTCAGCAGCGCCGGGTCGCGCCAGTGCCACGCGAAGGCGACCAGGCCACCTTTGCCGGCGAACGCGATCGCTTCCTCGGTCTGGTGCCGGCCCTCCACCCAATTCGCCGTCAAGCCGTAGTTCATGAAATCGTAGCCCATCAACGCAGGCGACTTGCCGGTGTCGGCGCGCACCCGTTCAGCCATGTCGATCGAATCCCTCCAGGTCAGGTCGGCCTGGCCGGCGATGACCTGCTTGCCCCAGACGCTGCGCAGGTAGCTGAACACCGCGCGCGTTTTGGCGTTCGCGCTGGTGTCGACCGGCGCGCTGCGCGTGGCCGCCGGCGGCATGCTGGTACAGAAGCTGCGCGCGATGCAGTAATTCCCGCGTTCGACGCCCCAGCCGTCGTTATCGTTGATACAAATCGGCCAGCTTTGCTGATTGACGGTGCAGGTGCCGGCATCGGCCGCGTGCGAGAACGCCGGCAGTGTCAACACGGCCATCAGTGCGGTCAGGCGGGCGAGCAGGCGTATGCCCGGATTGCGTGGATCGGTCATGGTGTCTCCATCTGTGAGGGAGCACAAAAGGTAGCCCTGCGCGCGCCGCTTTTCAACAACCTTGCGTCTTGACGCACGTGTTTAGCCGGCGGCGCGCAACTGGGGGCGTGTTTAGTCCTCCACCTCGACGGCGCACTGGTGGCACAGCCCACGGTGATCGAGCGCCACCCTCATATAATCCCGGCAGCGATCGCACCTGTGTGGCCGGAAGGCGGCAACGGGCCTGCCGGCGCGCGCTGGAACGGCGTCGCCGGGCGGCCCTGCTTCAAAGGCGTCGAGCGCATTGGCGGTGTCGCCCGACAGAACGAAGCAACCGGGGAACAGGGCGCGCAGCCGGTCTTCGCTGTGCCGGTCATGGTCGCCCTCGAACGCCAGGCACACGGGCGTGCCCTTGTCGACCAGGCCGCGTGCCCGTTCGACCAGCGGTTGCAGCGAGCGGCGCCAGGTCAGCATCGCTTCGGTGTGCAATAGCGCCGGGTCCATCGCGCTCTGCTGGTCCTGTTCCGCCAGCTCGTGCAGGAACAGCGAGGCGCGAGGGTGGGCCGGCCACGCCAGGTAAGCTTCCTCGCAGGCGAACGGCATCACCGTTCCCAGCATCTGCGCGCATGCCAGGAACGATTCGCGCAGCGCCCATTGGACGCTCGCCAGACTAGTGCTGCCGGCTTTGGCGCAGTACAAAGTGCGCTTGGACAGCTCGAACCACTCGGCGCTGGCCCACTGGCGAAATTGCGCAAGGCAAGCGAGCGCCTGATAGAAGCGGCCACCCTCCATGCATGCTCGCCACTGACGGCGTGCATCCTGCAGTTTTCTTAACGCCAGGCGGTCGAGATCACGCAGGCTGTCCGGGCGCGCGGCATCCGGATTGTCTTCCATGTTTGCCAGATGAAAGCGCAGGAAACTGCGCCAATCCTTGGCGTCCTGCGTGGCCTGCTTGAGCGAGGTGGCTGACCATTTCATTTCGTCGCCCACGTCCTGGCTGCACACCCACAGGCGGAACACATCGGCGCCAGACTTTGCGAACAGCGCCTTGTGATCCGGCGTGCCGCCGTCGGATTTGGAAAATTTCATGCCCTTGTCGTCGACCACGAAACGGTGTGTCATCACCTTTTTGAAAGGCGGCAGGGGACTTTTGAAGGCGTGCAGCAGGAACGAGGACAGGAACCAGCCGCGCGTCTGGTCCTGGCCCTCGACCGCCAGGTCAGCCTGGCCGCAGCCCTCTTCGGCTGCGCTGTGCCAAGCAGCGCCGGCGTCGAACCAGACATCGACGCTTTGCATGCTCTTCGCATAGCCGGCCGGGGTCTCGAACGCCTGCCAGGCTTCGACGCCGCCGCTACGCACGCGCAGCACCAGTTCGCGCCACATGGCGGCGGTGTCGAGATGGAGCTCCCCGCTCGTCTCATGGCGGAAGAACGGCAGCGGCAAGCCCCACAGGCGGTCGCGCGACAAGGTCCAGAAGCGGCGCGTGGACATCATCAGGGCCAGCGGCGCGCGCGCCTTCTCGTCCGGCACAAACACGGTGTGGGCGAGAGCGGCCATGGCGCGCTGCGCCAGCCCCTCCGGGCAGCCTTCAAAGGGTTTGTGCAAATCGAGCGCCCATTGCTGGCTGGCGCGGTAAAACACCGGTTTCTTGTGGCGCCAGCACATCATGGTTTCGACGCCCCTGCGCTCGACGTGCACCAGCCGGCCGGCCTGCGCCAGCAAGTCGCACGATACCTGCGACGCCACGTCCAGGGTGGCGCCACGCAGCGCATCCGGCATGACGACCGGGCCGGCGTCCACCAGACGGCCATCCTTGCCGACATGGTAGTCGAGGCGCACGCCATCGGTTTCGTGAAGCTCGAAGTCGTCCGGTCCGAACGCCGGCGCCAGGTGCACGAAGCCGGAGCCTTCGCTTTCGCTGGCAAACGCCGCCGCCAGCAAGGGCGCCGTGAGGCCGGTGAGCGGACTGACCGCCGCCAGCAGCAGCGCGCCAAGCCGGGCAAAGTCGAACGCGCCATCGAATTCGTGGCCGGCGTGACTGAACATGGCCGGGTAATCGCGCAGCAAACGGTAGCGCGCCTGCACCGCGAGCACGACGCGCAGGCCGCTATCGAGCGTGGCGACGGTCAGCGCGCCCGCCAGCGGGTGGCCGAAACCGGCGTTGGCCCAGAGCGTCCACGGCGTGGTGGTCCAGGACAGCAGGTGCAGCGGGCCGTCCGGCCACGCCACTCCGTCCTGGCGCGCGCATTGTTCCAGTGCCTTGCAGGAGGCGGGCCCGAACGGCACGCTGAAAAAGGTCTCCATGCGCTCGCGCGTGGTTTTTTCCAGTTCGCTGGCCGCCAGCGCGCTCTGGCACGCCGGGCACCAGTGCACCGGCGAATGGCGTTCCACCAGCAGGCCCGCCTGCCACATCTCGAGCAGCAGCGACAAGGAGGCGGCCTCGCGCTCGGGGTCCATGGTCAGCCAGGGCTGGTCCAGGTCAGCCATCAGCCCGACGCGCGCCATCGACTGCGCCTGCTGATCCTTCCAGCGCGTCGCTTCGTCGCGGCACTGCCGCATGAACAGGCGCGCATCGTCCTTGGCGTGCGCGCCGTGACGCTTTTCGACCGCCAGTTCGAGCGGCAGTCCGTGGCAATCCCACCCGGCACGCCAGGTGACCCGGTGGCCGCACACGCTGGCGTAGCGGGCATGCACGTCCTTGAGCGTTTTGTTGAGCAGATGGCCGAGATGGGCGTCGCCGTTGGCGTAAGGAGGGCCGTCGAGCAGCCAGTAGCGCGGCTGGTCCTGGCGCGCGCTATCTTGCTGCTGGCGCTGGCCGGTGGCGCGCCAGTGGGCCAGCAGGCGCTCTTCCATTGCCGGATTCGGGGTGTTCCAGAAGGCGGGCTGCTTGAGCCGCAGTGCGTAGGTGGGTGTGGCGGGCGTGCTGGCAGCGTGGTCGTGCGATGGGGATAACGAGGTGTGCATGAAGTGCTCCGATAAGTCGGGAGCAAAGCTGGATGAGACTTGCGCGGAACGCTTCGCGAATTACCGCCAAGTGCTCGCTTGAAATTTATCCGACGACCGAAACACGCATGCGAGCGACATGTGTGGTCGCTCGGATAATTCGTGCCACACCCGCGTCCAGGCGCAGGCCGGCAGCGGCATGGACTGCCGGGCGGGTGCGAAGGAGAGGGGCGTTGTGCGGGTTCATGGCTTCAATATATTGCACTTGCACATTTTATGCAAGGGCTTGATCCGAGCCCGGCGAGCCAGGCATGGCGCGTGCGGCACTGCCCTCAGGCTGGCGATGCCGGCATCCCCGTCACGGCGATCGCCGCGGGCCGAATCGCGGCTGTAAAAATCGCTGCATCATTCCTTGACATTTTATGTCACGGGCTTATACTTTGGACATAATATGTCTCGCAAGCCCTTCAGGGGATGATTGAAGTGACGGAACGCGCAAGGAAAAAATAATGGACATGGCAATGCAACAAATGATGGAAATCGAGCAGGCCCTGCTGCGCAAGCTTGGCTCGGTCGGTGTCAGCAGCAACCTGTTGCCGCCGGCCGATGCCGATGGCGTGCCGGTCATGCGCATCAGTATCGAAGGGCTGGAAGAGTTGCCGGTATTCGTCACCGCCACGCCCAGCCAGGTGCTGTGCATCTGCTACCTGTGGACCGAAGCCGAGATCCGCTCCGAGCGCCGCTACGAAATGCTCGAAGCGATGATGGACCTGAACATGGCCATTCCGCTGTCGAACTTCGGGCGGGTCGGCGAGCACTACGTGATTTTCGGCTCGCTCGCGCATGACGCCAGCGCCGACAGCATTGCAACGGATGTGGCGATGGTCGCCGACAACGCATTCGAAGCCCTCGACGTCTTTTCTGAGTTCTTAAAATAGGGAGTCCACCATGGCTGTTTTTTCAAAAATCCTCACCATGCTGCGCGGCGACGTGCATTCGATCGGCCAGAGCATCGTCGACAACAACGCCAACCGCATCTACGAACAGGAAATCGTCGAGGCCAAGGCCCATGTCGCCACCGCGCGCCAGGACCTGACCGCGGTCATGGCCAAGGAAATCCAGGCTGCGCGCGAGATCGAGCGCCTGCAACGCGAGATCGGGCGCTATGAAACGCTGGCCCTGGAAGCGCTGCGAAAGGACCAGGCGGCGCTGGCCGGGGAAGTGGCCGGCAAGGTGGCCGATATCGAAGCGGCGCTGGCGGCGCAAACGCGCGTGCGCGACGAACTGGCCGGCCACATCGCGCGCCTGAAAGACCTGATCCGCGGCGCCGAGATGGTGCTGCGCGACCACGAGCGCGAACTGGCGATGGCCAAGACCACCGAGAGCGTGTACCGGGCCACGGCCACCATTTCCAGCAGCATGGGCAGCAGCGGCTCGAAGCTGATGAGCGCGAAAGAGTCGCTCGAACGCATCAAGCAGCGCCATCAGGACACGGCCGACCGCATGCAGGCGGCCGATGCGCTCGATGGCGAATTCGGCGACAAGGCGCTCGAACGCAAGCTGGCCGCGGCCGGCATCGGCGCCGGGCCCGACCGCAAGGCCGACGTGCTGAGTCGTCTGCAACAGCGCGCGGCACTCGCGGCCGGCGCCAGCGGCGACAAGCCGGCGTAAGGGGGCGCGATGGTACGCAGTTCCCCGCGCTGGACAGGATCGGACGCTGCCTTGCGCTCGCTCCAGGTCGCCTTTGACGTCGAAAAGCAGGTGATCGACGCGGTGCGCTATGCCGCGTTCAAAAACCAGCTGTCGCCCTCGGACCAGATCCGCCACATCCTCGGCTTGCCATGCACCAGCAAGCCGGTGCGCCCGCGCCTGACGGTCTCGCTCAGCGATGCCGACTACGCCATCCTGGCCGAGCGCTTCGGCGTGGCCGTGGACGACAAGCGCAAGATCAAGGAATCGCTGCACCTGGCCCTGATCGAGTTCGCCAGAGGGCAGCAAGCCGGCGGCGGCGATGCGCTCTAGCCATCCGCTTCAACACAGCAACGACAACAACGACAACAACGACAACAACGACAACAACAAGAAGGCGACCCTGGCATGACGCTCTGGCAGCTATTAAGCAGTTTTCCGACCGCCATCCCCACGGTGCTGCTGGCCGTTCTGCTGGTGTACTGGGTGATGTCGATCATCGGCCTGGCCGGCATGGGCGATTCGGTCGAGGTGCATACCGATGTCGCCCACGGCGCCCACGATCTGCACGATCTGCACGACTTGCCCGACTTTCACACCCTGGCCGGGTATCTGGTGGCGCTCGGCCTGGGCGGGGTGCCGCTGTCGGTGGTGGCCAGCGTGCTGGTGTTTTGCACCTGGCTCTCGACGGCCCTGCTGCACCAGTACCTGCTGGCCTGGCTGCCGACGGCGGCGCTGCGCACCCTGGCCGGCGTGGCCGTGCTGCTGTTTTCAAGCGGCTTGTCGATTCCCATCGCCGCGCGCGTGCTCAAGCCGCTGCGCGGCCTGTTCGTCAAGCACGCCGCGCGCACCAACGACAGCCTGGTCGGCCTGGATTGCCGCATCACCACCGGCAGTGTGGACCGGGGCTTCGGCCGCGCCGATGTCGACTCCCGCGGCGCCAGCATCAACATCCGGGTCTGGGCCGCCGTGCCGAATGCGCTGGCCCGGGGCGGGCGCGCCATCATCGTCGCCTACGACCCGGCCACCGGACACTACGAAGTACAAGCCGCACCCGACGTTTTTTAACGACCAACCATTAGAACCTGAAAGAAATCATGGACATTCTGTTGCTCTCGATCGGTATCCTTACCGTCATCGTTTTGGGCTGTTTTGCACTGTTCTCCAAGTTTTACCACAAGGTCGAACAGGGTCACGTCATGATCATCAACACCTTGCGCGCCGAGCCCGAGGTCACCTTCACGGGCGGCATGGTATATCCCGTCATCCATAAGATGGAGTTGATGGAAATCTCGCTGAAAACCATCGAAATCAAGCGCCTGGGCAAGGATGGCCTGATTTGCCGGGACAATATCCGCGCCGACATCGAAGTCACCTTTTTCCTGCGCGTCAACAAAACCACCGAGGACGTGCTGAAGGTGGCCCAGGCGGTCGGCTGCGCACGCGCGTCGAACCAGCAAACCCTGGAAAACCTGTTCGTTGCCAAGTTCGCCGAAGCCCTGAAGACGGTCGGCAAGTCGATGGACTTCGTCGACCTGTACCAGGAGCGCGACCACTTCCGCGACAACATCATCCGCCAGATCGGCGACGATCTGTCCGGCTACGTGCTGGAAGACGCCGCCATCGACTACATCGAGCAAACCCACCTCGACGAGCTCGACCCCCATAACATCCTCGACGCCCAGGGCATCAAGAAGATTACCGAGCTGACAGCCATCGAAAACATCCGCACCAACGAACTCGTACGCGACCAGGAGATGCGCATCAAGAAGAAGGACGTGGAGACGCGCGAAGCGATCCTCGAACTGGAACGCCAGCAATGCGACGCCGAATCGCGCCAGGGCCGCGAAGTGAACTCCGTGCGGGCGCGCGAACAGGCTGAAACGCGCAAGATCCAGTCCGAGGAATTCACCAAGTCCGAACTGGCTCGCCTGCAATCCGAACAACTGGTGATGGTGCAGCAGGAAAACACCACGCGCGAGAAGGAAGTAGCCGAGAATAACCGCAAGCGCGCCGTGGCCATCGAGGAAGAGCGCGTCATCCGCGCACGCCAGCTGGAAGTGGTCGACCGCGAAAAGGAAGTGGCGCTGCAAACCATCGAGAAGGAAAAAGCCATCGAAGTGCAGAAAAAGGCCATCGCCGACGTGGTGCGCGAGCGCATCGTGGTTGAACGCACGGTGGCCGAGCAGGAAGAAGCGATCAAGGATGTACGGGCGGTCGCCGACGCTGACCGCCGCAAGAAATCGGTCATCATTTCGGCCGAAGCGGCCGCCGAGGAAAAGCTGGTCATGACGGTCAAGGCCGCCGAAGCGGCGGAACGCTCGGCCAAGCACCGCGCCGTGCAAGACCTGACCGCCGCCGACGCCGCCCTGAAAGTGGCCGAACGCAACGCCGAAGCGCAAAAGCGCGAAGCCGAAGGCAAGGAAGCCGAACTGGCCGCGCCGGGCTTGGCCAGCGCCAGGGTGATGATCGCCTCGTCCGAAGCGATCCTCAAGCAGGGCACGGCCGAAGCGGAAAGCACGCGTCTGCGCATGCACGCCGAAGCGGCTGGCCTTGAGCGGATGGGCCTGGCCCAAGCGGCCGTCAAGAGCGCTGATGCCGCCGCCACCGCCACCCATGGCGACGCCGAGGCGCAAGTGATACAGGCGCGCTTCGAAGCCGAATCGAAGGGCCTGGCGCTGAAATTCGAGGCCATGTCGGGCATGAGCGAGCAGACCCGGGCGCACGAAGAGTTCCGCATGCAGCTCGAAATCGCCAACCAGCAGATCAACAAGGGCATCGATGCGCAGACCCTGATCGCCAAGGACCAGGCCGAAGTGCTGGGCAAGGCCTTGCAGAACGCCAGGATCGATATCGTCGGCGGCGAAGGCGATTATTTCGACCGCTTCGTCAAGGCGCTCTCGATCGGCAAGGGCATCGACGCCACCGTCGAGAAGAGCCGCACCCTGCAAGTGGGCTTGAAGGACCACCTCAGCGGCGAGCGCGACATGGTGGGCGATATGCGCGGCCTGATCGGCGCCCTGGGCAGCTCGTCGGGCGAACTGCAAAACCTGACTGTCTCGTCGATGCTGTCCAAGATCGGCCGCGACGGCACGGCGCTGCAGCAGCAAGCGCTGCAAAGCCTGCTGGCGACCTTCCAGCCGGCGCTCGATGCGCGCGCGCCAGTCAACTAGGGTCTGTTTGACTAATCGGCGCGAACAGATTTCCTTTCGATACCGTTAATTCGTCGTTCCCGCCGGCGCGGGAACGACGGAACAATTGCGGTATTCGCCTCGATTCAACCAGACACACCCTAAGCCAGGCCAGGCGGGGCGCGGCTCCGTCCACATCCACCAAATTCAGGAGTCATCGTGATGTGTCCAGCATGCGGCTGCGGCCATTTTTCGCCCGTGAAGATCGAAGGCGGGCTGGCGGCCCGGCCGGACCATGCCGACATGATTGCATTGCTCAACACCAAAGCGGATTAAGTTCATGAACGACGCACACGCAGCACCGGCGCCAGACGTATCAGGCGCCAGCGACACCGGCACTTCCCAGGACAACGCGCTCGAATCGAGCAGTTTCGACTTGCTGCGCGCGCGCCTGGGCGAGCACGGCAAAGCCCTGCAAGCCAAGGCGGCGCTGCTCAACGCATCGCGCCTGGCCGAATTCGGGCGCCAAGACATGCTGCTCAAGACCCGCACCCGGGCCCGCACCGACAACAATTGCATCGCGCGCGACCTGGTCCTGGTGGGAGACGTATTGCTGTTCGGCTACAAAGTCTTCATGGGCTTGCGCCAGGAAACCCAGGTCGCCGACGTGTTCGCCCTGTACCGCCTGCGCGCCGAGGGCGACAACGCCGAGCTCGAACCGCTTGCGCTGGAGCAGACCTTCCTGGACGAGCCGCGTTTCCTGGCCGAGTTCCGCGAGCTGTACAGCTATTACAAGAACGCCCAGCTGGTGCAGTTGCGTGTGCATCAGGGCAAGTTGCTGGCCGCCTTCAAGATCGGCGAGCGCATCAGCGACGTGCGGGTGTTCCGCTGGCAACTGGACGACCAGGGCGCGGCCACCTACATCGATAACCGGGGCGAGCGCGACATCGCGCTGCCGCCGGCCCACGATTTCGAATGGATCCAGACCACGCGCGAGCAGCACGTGCTCGGCAAGCACCCACACATCAACATCCTCGACACCCTGTTCGTCGAGACGGTCGGCGGCGACATGACCGTCAAGATCGAAAACAATACCGACACCGGGCTGGGCATCTACGCCGAAGCGGTCGAGGACCGCAACCAGTCGCTCAACGATGGCGACATCGCCTACGCCGCCCTGGGCGAGCTGATCCTGTTGCGCATCAAGCCGTACCGTGAGTCGGTATTCCGCTTCCTGGTGTTCAACCGCCGCACGGCCCAGGTAAGGCGTGTCGACGCCATCGGCAACTCGTGCGTGCAGCTGCCGGAAGACCACGGCATCGTCTTCCCCGAAGGCTGCATCCTGCAAAACGGCGACACCAAGGTCTTCGCCGACATGCCGCAAGACCTGCGATTCGAGCGGCGCGTGCTCTCGCCCAACGGCGAAGACGTGCTGTACGTGTTTTACGGGGTGGAGCAGGGCGTGTACGTCCTGCTCACCTACAATATGATCGGCAAGACCTTGGCCCAGCCGCTGGTGGCGCACGGCTATGCCCACTATGCGGACGGCAGCATGCTGCTGTTTTCCGCCGACAGCGAGGAAGCGACCCGCAACCACCCCATGCAGCTGTGGCAGACCGCGTTCGTGAGCGACGACCATGCCGCGCTGCAAGCGCCGCGCCAGAGCTACCTCGGCAAGATCGGCAACCGCGAGCTGGTGCGCGGCCTGTCGGAGCTGCTGTCCTTGGCCCGTGCCGTGCGCGAGCAGGCCGACGCCCCGCGCGACCAATTGCCCGGCCGCTTCGTGTTCGAAGCGCTGCTGCGCCAGTGCCGCCGCATCGCCGACGCCTTCCACTGGCTGGGCACGCCGGAGGCGAATGACGCCGGGCACGACCTGCACGCCATGATCACGGTGGCCGAGGCCACGCTCGACGAATTCGACAAGGCCGCCGCCGTGCGCCGCGCCGCCGCCGCCACCCTGGCCCAGGCCGCGCAGGCGCAGCGCCAATTGCTCACCGATACCGCCAGCCGCCTGTGGCAGTCGCCGGCCGACTTCGCCGACGCCCTCGATGCGATCCGGCTGGCGCGCGGACGCCTGGCCAGCCTGAAGGAACAGCGCTACATGGATGTGGCCCAGCTCGATGCGCTGGACCAGCAACTGGCGGCCGAAGAGACCAGGGTGGCTGCCAATACCGTCACCTTCCTGGCGCGCGACGACGCCTTCGCCCGCTTCACCGAGGAATTGGCCAGGCAGCGCGCCCAGTTGCCGGAGATGCATACCACCGCCGAACTGGGCCCGCTGGGCGAGTCGCTCGACCGGGACGCCGCGCGCCTCGATGGCCTCACCGAGCTGCTGGGCACCCTGGCGGTGGGCGACGCCGCCCTGCGCACCCGGATACTGAACACCATGTCCGGCATCTACGCCGACGTCAACAAGCTGCGCGCCCAGGCGCGCCAGCGGCGCAAGCAACTCTCGCAGGGCGAATCGGCCGCCGAGTTCGCCGCCCAGTTCCAGCTGTTCGGGCAATCGGTCGACAGCGCGCTGGAGCAAAGCGACTCGCCCGAACGCTGCGACGAGCTGCTGACCCGCCTGCTGGCCCAGCTGGAAGACCTGGAAGCCCGCTTTGCCGAGCAGGAAGACTACCTGGCGGAAATCGGCCACAAGCGCGAATCGGTGTACGAAGCGCTGGAAGGGCGCAAGCAGGCCTTGCTGGACCAGCGCGAACGGCGGGTCCAGGCCATCGTGGAAGCGGCGCGCCGCATCCTGGCCGGCGTGCCCAAGCGCCTGGCGCAATTGAACGATCCCGCCCAGCTGGAAGCCTATTTCGCTTCCGACGCCTTGCTAGGCAAGCTGCGCGCCAGCATCGCCGAGCTGCGCAAACTCGGCGGCGCGGTCGGCGCCGACGACCTGGCCGGGCAATTGAAGGCGCTGCGCGAGCAGGGCCAGCGTGCCCTGCGCGACCGCAACGAACTCGTCACAGGCAACACCATCCGGCTCGGCAAGCACGCCTTCACCGTCAACCAGCAGGCGCTCGACCTGGCCCTGGTCACGCATGAAGGGCAGCCAGCCTACCACCTGGCCGGGACCGACTATTTCGCGCCGCTGGCCGATGCGCGCCTGGCTGCGCTGCAAGCGTACTGGGGCTTCGAGACCGTGTCCGAAAGCAGCCAGGTGTACCGGGCCGAATACCTGGCCTGGCAAGTGGTGCTGTCTGCGCAGCGGGGCGAGGCCGGCATGGAATGGAACGCCCTGGCGCAGGCCGCGCGCGACCCGGCCGAGCCGGCCCTGGAAGACGCCGTGCGCCGCTTTGCCGCACCGCGCTTTCACGAGGGCTACCAGAAAGGCATCCACGACCACGACGCCAGCCTGATCCTGCGCCAGCTGCTGCCAATGCTGGAACAGGCCCGGCTGCTGCGTTACAGTCCGCTGGCGCGCGCGGTTGCCCTGATCTACTGGCAACACTTGGCAAGGTCCCCCGACCTTCAGGCCACGGCCCGGGCCGCGAAGGGCCAAGCGCAGCAGGCCGCGCTGACGCTCGCCCAGTTCGGCAACGAACGCATGGGCCGGCAAGTGGCGGCGCAGTTCTCCCTGGCGCTGGGCGATTTTTTGGCCCGGCACGATCTCGACATCGCGCCCTGGCTCGACAGCGCGAGCGAAACCCTGGCCAGCCTGCTTGATCAGGCGGCCGACTACCTGCTGGCCGAACTGGGCACCGAGGCCGCCGATGCGCAGCAGGCCGCGCCGCACGAATGGGTCGCCAGCCGCGCCGGCGCCGGGCTGGCGCACGCTTTGCGCCAGCATCTGGAGCGGCACGCCATCGCGCTGCCGTGGCTGGACACAACCCCCGGCTGGCATACGCGCTGGCAACTGGCCACCGAATGGCTGCATGCCTTCATGCAGCAGGAGCGGCACGACCTGGCACTGTTGCCGGAAGCGGCGGCGAGTCTGTTGTGCGACATGCCGCGCCGCATCGAGGCGGCCGAGCTGACCGCGCGGGTCGACGGCTTGCTCGGCGAACATGCGCGGGTGAACGAACAAAGCATGACGCTCCAGCTCAACGACTTCCTGCGGCGCCTGACGTGGCATGCCGAGGTGATCGTGCCGGCCTGCCAGCGCTTGCAGCAGTTGCGCCACAGCCTGGTGCAGGAAGAAAAGCGGCGCCTGCGGCTGGAACAGTTCCAGGCAAAACCGCTGTCGGGTTTTGTGCGCAACCGCCTGATCGACGAGGTCTACCTGCCGCTGGTGGGCGACAACCTTGCCAAGCAGATCGGCGCGGCCGGCGACGCCCGCCGTACCGATTCGATGGGCATGCTGCTGCTCATCTCGCCGCCGGGCTATGGCAAGACCACCCTGATGGAATACCTGGCCGACCGTCTCGGCATGATCTTCGTGCGCATCAATTGCCCGGTGCTGGGGCACGCGATCACCTCGCTCGACCCGGCCCAGGCAGCCAACAGCGCGGCCCGGGCCGAACTGGAGAAATTGAATCTGGGCCTGGCGATGGGCAATAACGTCATGCTTTACCTGGACGATATCCAGCATACCCATCCGGAATTCCTGCAAAAATTCATCGGCCTGGCCGACGGCACGCGCCGGGTCGAGGGCGTGTGGCAGGGCGGCAGCCGCAGCTACGACCTGCGCGGCAAGCGCTTCGCCATCGTCATGGCCGGCAACCCCTACACCGAGTCGGGCGCGCTGTTCAAGATTCCCGACATGCTGGCCAACCGGGCCGACATCTACAATCTCGGCGACGTGCTCAGCGGGCGCGAGGACGTGTTCGCCATGTCGTATATCGAAAACGCGCTGGTAGCGCATCCGGTCCTGCAACCCCTGGCGATGCGCGATCCGCGCGATGTGGTGCGCCTGATCCGCATGGCGCAGGGCGAGGCACTACCGGCCGGCGAGCTGGCGCATCCGTACAGCAGCGCCGAGGTGGCCGAGATTGTCAAGGTCTTGCAGCGCCTGTTCAAGGTGCGCGACGCGCTGCTGGGCGTGAACCGGGCCTACATCGGATCGGCCGCCCAGGACGATGCCTACCGCACCGAGCCGCCATTCAAGCTGCAGGGCAGCTACCGCAACATGAGCAAACTCACGCCCAAGGTGTCGGCGCTGATGAACGATGCCGAACTCGATGCGCTGCTGCGCGACCACTACCGTGGCGAAGCGCAAACGTTGACCTGCGGGGCCGAGGAAAACCTGCTCAAGCTGGCGCACCTGCTGGGCCAGCCGAGCGAGGCCGAGCAAGCGCGCTGGCATGCGCTGGTGGACGATTTCGTGCGCCTGCGCAAGCAGGGTGGGAGCGACGCCGATGGCGCCACCCGTGTGGCCAACACCCTGTCGGAGATCGGCAAGCAGATCGCCGCGCTCGGCCAGCACATGGAGCACATGGCGCCGGCGGTGCACGTGAGCGTGCCGGGACAGGCCAGCCTGCAGGCCGCCGTGCTGCGCCTGGCGGACAGCTACGAACACGCCTTGCTGCCCTTGATCAGCGCCATGAACCACAAGATGCGGCTCGACCATAGCATCTGGGACCACGTGCGCGACAACGGCACCGATATCAAGGAGATCGAAAAGCGCCTGGCCCGGCTGTTCCCGCCGGACGCCAGCCAGCCGTAAGGCCGGGAAGCGTCACCCCTTGGCGGGTGGCGCGCCGCGATCGTCCTCGACATCGAGGGTATCCGGGTCGCTGTCGCCGGCCTGGGGCTGTCCAAACAGTTTCAGCCAGATAAACCCGATCACCCCGGCAACGAGCGAGGCCAGCAAAATCGCCATTTTCGATGCATTGACCACCTCGGGCTGGCCTGCGAAAGCCAGGTTGGTGATGAAGATCGACATCGTAAAGCCGATCCCGCCCAGCAGGCCGGCCCCGCACACATGGCGCCAGCCCAGGTCCAGCGGCAGGCGGCAGATGCCGAGGGTCACCGCCGCCAGGCAAAACAGGGTGATGCCGAGCGGCTTGCCGATCACCAATCCCGCCAGAATGCCAGCACTGTTGAGGGACACGAGGTCGGCGCTCCAGCCCGACCGGATGAGAATGCCGGTATTGGCCAGTGCGAAAATCGGCAGGATCAGGAAGGCGACCGGCTTGTGCAGGACGTGTTCGAGCCGGTGCGAAGGCGATTCCCGGTCGTCCTGTTTGGCCGAAAACGGAATGGCGAAGGCCAGCAGTACGCCGGCAATGGTCGCATGCACACCCGACTTGAGCATCAGGAACCACATGAGGGCGCCGCCGAGCAGGTAGGGCGCCAGCGCCATGATGCGCAAAACGCGATTCATGCAGACGAGCAGAGCGAACATGGCCACGGCCGCCAGCAGATAGGGCACCGAGAGCTGGGCGGTATAGAAGACGGCGATCACGATGATCGCGCCCAGGTCGTCCATGACGGCCAGCGCGGTCAGGAAAATCTTGAGCGATGCCGGCACGCGGCTGCCCAGCAAGGCCAGTACGCCGAGGGCGAAGGCGATATCGGTGGCCATGGGGATGCCGATGCCGGCCTGGGTGGGCGAGCCGTTATTGAAGCCGAAGTGGATCAGCGCCGGCACGCAAATGCCGCCCACCGCCGCCACGATGGGGAGCAGCGCGTTCTTGAAGTTGGACAGCTCGCCGTTATACAGCTCGCGCTCCAGTTCCAGGCCGATCAACAGGAAGAAGATGGCCATCAGCGCATCGTTGATCCAGTGCTCGATGCTCAGGCCGGCCAGCTTGAGGTGCCAGAAGTGCAGGTAATCGCTGCCGATGGCGGAATTGGCCAGCACCAGCGACACCAGGGTGCAGGCGATCAGGACGATGCCCCCGGCTTTGCTCGACGCAAAAAACGCCTTGAAACTGTTCGACAGACTTCTTGCGACAATCGCCATGTGATTCCTTTTCGCCAAAGATTGGCATGGTGGTTGGATCAGGAAAAGCAGTGCCCTGGACGAGCGGGACGAAAGCGGCAGGACGCACGGATGCAGCGCAGAGGCGTGCGGAAAAACTGGGAAGGGTGGGAATATGAAGGCATGGGTCGTCAATAAGCCGCGTGGCGGCCCGACCATCGCAAAACCTGCCACACGACTGTGTGGACACCCAGCGCGCAGTATAGCCGATTCCGGCTGTGCCGGGAAGCGGCTGGCACGGCCGCCAGCGGCGAAACGGGCGCCGGCCGGACGTGCTGTCCGGCGCCCTTTCCTGCATCAGGCGTGCGAAAAATTACAGCGACTTGAGGAATGCCAGCAGGGCTTCACGCTCTTGCGCCGGGAGATTTTCAAAGCGCTGGCGCGCACGGTCCGCCTCGCCGCCGTGCCACAGGATCGCCTCGGTCAGATTGCGCGCGCGGCCATCGTGCAGATAACCGGCTTTGCCACCCTTGCCCATGACCATGTCGGTGTACCCGATGCCCCACAGCGGCGCGGTGCGCCACATATTGCCTTTGGCCTGGCCTTCGGCAAACTTGTCGGCCAGCCCGGCACCCATATCGTGCAGCAGCATGTCGGTGTAGGGGCGGATGGTCTGGTTGCGCAGCTCGGCGAACAGGTGGCCGGTGCCGGTTTTCATCTGCACCGTGTGGCAGGCGGAGCAGCGCATGCCCTGGAACAGCTTGCCGCCCGCGCTGACCTGTTGCGCATCGACCCGGTGTTCGTCGAGCGGTGCGACGCCCTTCGGAAAGCCGCTGGCGACCTTGCGTTGCGCCGGCACGCCCACCAATGCCAGGTACTGCACGATCGACTTCAGGTCGGCATCCAGAATGCCTTTTTGCGTTGCGCTCGATGCACAGCCGGCCGGATTGGCGCCGCAGCTGCGGTTGCGATAGACCGGCGAGGTGACCGACATGTCGAGCAGCAGCGCGTCGGCGCTCTGGTGGCGCAAGGTCGCTTTCGCGGCCTTCCAGCCGAATCGGCCCAGGCGCACCGCGCCGGATTCCGGATCGAACACGAAGTTGGCCGTGCCCTTGACCCCATCGGCGTCAATCGGCTGTGCGGCGCGCGCCAGGATGTCCGCTTCCGGAATCGCTTCGAGCAGGCCCGTGCCGATCATCGGCTGGGCCGCGCGCAGCGAGTAGGCGTCCGGCACCGGCCCTTCGAAGGCGAGCGTGGGTTTGCGCAATTCGACGGTGCTGCCGTCGGCCAGTTTCACCGCGCGCGACTCAAAAGCCGCCACGCGTACGCTCGTGCCCCAGTTCTGCGCGCTGCCGGCAGGCGAGACGGCGTTCATCTGGACCGCGGTGCCGTACAGCGGATGAGGCAACTGCTGTCCGCTGGCGCCGATGGACGCGACGCGCACCGACATGCTGTCGAGCCGCTGGTTGAGCGCCGACGGCGCCGGACTGCGGCCGTTGTTGACGTGGCAGGCGATGCAGGCGGACTGGTTATAGTGCTGTCCTTGCAGGCCCACCACGGGCGCGTAGCGGTCATTGCCCGGCTCGTTATGCTCGCCCGTCAGGAAGCTGGTATGCACCAGGCGCCGGCCTTCGACGAAGCGCTGCGTGTTCTGCATGCCGACGTTGTTGTGCGGCTGCTGGAACATGAACAGGCCGTTGTCGGTGTAGTTGTACGAGATCGAGCCCTGGCCGCCGGACAAGGTGTCGTCCGGCAGCGGCACCGAATTGAGGCGCGGCTGCACGCCGTACCATGGCTTCAAGCCGGCGCCGACCACGTACACCCACTCGTACGAGTAATAGCGGATGCCGCCGCTGTCGCCCTTCGCGGCCATGGCTTCCCTGGTCGAGAAGAACGATGGTGACACTTCGATGATGTCGCCGGCGACCAGCGCACGTCCCGGCACGTTGGTGTTGTTCGGCATGCCATTGGCATCGATGCCGCCGTGTCCCGGGTAGCCCTTGATCAGCAGGGTGCAGGCGCCGTTGATGCCGTTGGGAGTGCTCAGCTTGCCGTTGGCGGGGTAGGGGACCGGCGCGCACAGGGCCACATTGCGGTCGACCAGTTCGCCGGGATTCATCCAGCCGTAGCCGGTCACGCCGGGCCGGTCGAAGGCGCGGAAGAAGGCGATGCCTCCGGACAGGAATTCGGTCTGGGTGTACTGGTTGACGATCAGCTGCGGCTTGGTGACACCCGCCACGCGGCTGTTGTCGATGATTTCGACGCCCCAGGTGCGGTTCTTGAAGTATTGCGGCACGAAGGTCAGGTAGTTGCCCGGGCCTTTATCGAGCGCCAGGCCGGTGGCCGGATCGACCGTCTCGTTGGGGCCGTAACCGATCTCGTTCCAGTCCTCGCCGCGCTCGCGGCCGTGGCGGGCCAGGCCGCGCGCCCCGAAACGGGTGACCAGGGTGCCGTCGGCTAAGGTGAACTGCAAGGTTTCGAGCGGGTCTGCCGAGGTCGGCAGCGGGGTGAGGGCGCTGCCGTTGGCGGGGAAGGGGTGGGCCGAGGTGACGGAGGCGGGCACGGTATTGTCGCTGCCTGGTGTCTTGAATTCCACCTCGAACAGCGAATAGCCGTACTGGGTGGCGCGCGCCACGCCCTGCAGGCGGATGAAACGGGCGTTGATGCCGAGGTTGAAGAATTCCTCGGTGCCGCCCTGGCCGTTGCTGACGTTGCGCACCTGGGTCCATGTCTGGCCATCGTCGGACACGCGCAGTTCGTATTGTTTGCCGTAGGCGTTTTCCCACTGCAGCTTCATGTAGCCGACCTGGGTCTTGACGCCGAAATCGAATTCGATCCAGGCGCCGTCTTCGGACTTGCTGGCCCAGCGGGTGGCCGCTTTGCCGTCGATCGTCATGGCGGCCGACATGGCCTGGTTTTCCAGGGCCGAGGAACTGGCCGCGACCGGCTTGATGGCGATACCAGGCTGGCCGGGTTGGCCTGGTCCGGGCACGGGCACCGGATTCGGGCTCGGCGGCGTACCGGAAAATGCCTGGATCTCGAAGATCGAGTAACCGTACTGGGAAGAGCGCTTGACGCCCTGCATGCGCAGATAGCGGCCTTTGCCGTTCAGGCCGGTGATGTCCTCTGTGCCGCCCTGGCTGTTGTCCACGGACCGGATGGTGGTCCAGCTAAGGTTATCGTCGGACACTTGCAGGAGATATTGGCTGGCGTGGGCGTTTTCCCAGTCGATCCGCACGCGGCTGATGAGTTCGGACTTGCCGAAGTCGAGCGTGAGCGATTCGCCGTCGCTAAAACCACTACCCCAGCGCGTGCTGTCATTGTGGTCGATGGCGGCCATGCCGGACAGGTCGGGCCGCTCGGCCGAACTGGCGCTTGCGGCGACCGGCGTGAGGACGGTTTCGGCCGCCGATCCGGCGTCGGCGACCATGCGCGACGTGCCGCCCATGCTGCCTTGGGCGGCGGGCGGGGATTCGCCACCACCATTACCGCCGCAGGCGGCCAGCAGCAGTGTCAGGGCGAGGGGAAGCCCCCGGGCCGCTAGCTTGCGCAATTGTCCCGGCGTCGCTGCGCGTCGGGGCGCGCCCGCTGTTGAATACTTCATGTTGACCTCGTTGTTGTCGGACTTCATTAACGTGATGCAGCCAGATCCACCGGCCGGCATGCTTCTTCTCTCGGGTTTGGCAAGGCAGTCGGCAGCCCCGTCATCGTGCGGTTTCCTGATTGCACCACATCCTTTGGCATCTTTATAACATGCACATATGACAATCTGGAAAGCTTACCATCGCTGCGGGCGGCTTTTTGTGTTGAAGTGTTGGAGGCGTGCCACGCCAAGGGGAAGTGTGTTTACGCAACCCGCACGCAATCGGGGTCTGACCTCTGACTCGAAACATTTCCCGCTCGACGGATATCTTTTCAGGGCCGATGGCGCTTCGGTGAGCTACGGTGAGGTCAGCCGCCGTTTTATCGCTTCGTTGCCACGTTCTGTGCGCCGGGGCATGTGCTCTAACTAAAAATATTTCTAATCAGAGGTCAGACCCCGGTTGGCAAATGAACCGGCCCTTGAACTTGCAGTTGCTGGCGTGGTGCTTACGCGAACGGCCTGCCATCGGGCGCCGGGGCAGCGTCCGGCCGATCCTGATGTTATACTGTACGTTAACACAGTATCCGAAGCTTCCCGCATGCACAAATTCACGCCGATCAATCTGGAACCGGTGCCGCGCAGCGGCCCGCTTCCCAGCGACACCAAGCGCCCGGACATCGGCATTTTCCACGTGGCCGACGACGCCCTCACCAATGCCAGCACCGACAGCGAAATTGCGCGCGAATTCATCGCCCACGGCGAATTGAGCGAGAAATCGATCGCCAATACGCAAAAGGAACTGTTCCGCTTCCTTACTTGGTGCCGCGAGGAAGCCGGCAGGTCGTTTCACCAGCTCAGCGTGGCCGACCTGAACCTGTACAAGGAATTTCTGAAAAATCCGCCGTCCGACTGGGTGGCGACGACCAAATGGCCGCGCGGCGATCCACGCTATCGTCCGTTCACGGGGCCGCTGTCCGACGCCAGCCGGCGCCAGGCGATGATCGCCGTCAAGGGCTTGCTGGCCTACGCCGAACAAACCGGCTACATGCGGCGCAATCCGGCGCGCCTGGTCAAGAACGTCAAGGCGCCTTCGGCCAGCCGCATCACGCGCTACCTGACCCCGCATGCGATCGCCCTGGCCCTGGCCACGGTGTCGGTGCGGCCCGCCGATACCCCGTCCACCTTGCGCCGGCGCGAGCGCGACCGTTTCCTGCTGGTGGCGTTTACCCATACCGGTGCGCGCCTGAACGAGATTGTCAGCGCGGGCATGGGGGCGATTTATACCGAGGGCAATGGCCGCTGGTGGCTCGACGTGGTCGGCAAGGGAAACAAGCCGCGCCGGCTGCCGGTGCCGCCCGAGATGCTGGCGGCGTTTCGCGACTACCGCCAGGCCTTCGGGCTGGCGCCGCACACGGCGCGCGCGGACCGCACGCCCCTGGTGCTGTCGAGCCGCAACCATGCGCTGGCGCGCATCACCGATGAAGCCGCCGCGCAAGCCTTGAAAGCCGTGTTCGGCGCCGCGGCCGCGGCCGCCGCGGCTGAAGGCGATACTGAAACGGCGGCGATGCTGCGCCAGGCGTCGCCGCACTGGCTGCGCCACAGCATGCTGACCAATCACGCCAACAACGGGGTGCAGCTCAAGACCCTGCAGGATACGGCCGGGCACGCCAACATCGCGACCACGGCCGCGTACCTGCATAAGACCGATAACGAGCGGCACGACGAGATCATCGCCTCGGCGAGCGGCAAGGGCGCCCGCTAGCCAGGGGCGGTCCCGGCCTGCGCTTGCGCCGGCGGACCCTGGCCCGCCTCGGCCAGCACCTCCATCAGCGCGCGCGCCGCGGCCGACGGGCGCCGGTGGCCGGCATGGATGGCGGAAAAGGCGCGCGTGCGCCCGCGCAATTGCGGCAGCAACTCGACCAGTTCGCCGCGCGCCAGGCGCTCGCGCACGATGAAGTCATAGGTCTGGCACACCCCCAGGCCGTGGGCGGCGAGCGACACCACGCCCAGCACGTCGTCCGACACGGTGATGCGCGGCGTGGCGGACCAGTCGAGGTCGGCCCCGCCATCGCGCAGCAGCCAGGGGGCGACGCGGCCGGTACTGGGCATGACGAAGGCGACGCAGGCGTGCTGGCGCAAGTCCGCGAGCGAGGCCGGCGTACCCGCGCGCGCCAGGTAGGCGGGCGCGGCGACCAGGCACAAGGGCGCGTCTTCCAGCTTGCGCGCCACCATGCCGCTGTCCGGCAGCTCGCCCAGGCGCACCGCCAGGTCGAATCCTTCCGCCACCAGGTCGACGTTGCGGTTGGCGACATTGAGTTCCACCCGCACCTGCCCATAGCGGCGCGTGAAGGTGTCGAGCAGCGGCGGCAGGCGGTAGTGGGCGTAGGTGGTCGGCACGCTCAGGCGGACCCGGCCGGCGACCTCGTCGGCCTGGCCCTGGATCGTGCGTTCGGCATCGTCGATCAGGGCAAATGCCGCCAGCGACTGCTCCAGGTAGAGCTGGCCGGCATCGGTGATGCTCAGGCTGCGCGTGGTGCGGCGCAACAGCTGGCTGCCCAGGCGTTGTTCGAGCCTGCCGAGGGCGCGGCTGATCACCGACGGCGTCGTCGCCAGGCTGACCGCGGCGGCGGTCAGCGAACCGTGCTCCGCCACCGCCATGAAGATTTCCACATCGCCCAAGTGTCCGTAACGCCGCGCCATTTTTGCCTTAAAAGAATAAGTGATTGTTTCTGGCGCCAGTTTATCTTCTCTCAAGGCGAGAATATAGTGGGTTTTCACCCATAACGATGGAAACAGACCATGAAACAATTGAAACCCCTTCTTGCCGCCGTGCTGCTCAGCCTGGCTGGAGCCAGCCAGGCCGCCAACGTGCTGGTCGTGCTCTCCGACGCCGATCACCTGGAACTGAAGGATGGCAAGACGTTTTCGACCGGCTTTTACCTGAACGAGCTGGCCCAGCCGCTCAAGCTCTTGCTCGACGCCGGTCATGAAGTGACCTTCGCAACCCCGGCCGGCAAGGCCCCCACGATCGACGCCAGTTCGCTCGATCCCATGTATTTCCAGGGTGAGGTGGCCACCCTCAAGCAGTACCAGGCCCTGGTCGACAAACTGGAAATGACATCCCGGGAGCGCTCGCCAGTGATCAGTCTGGCGCGGGTCGAGCAGATCGGCTATGCGCACTACGACGCGCTCTATATTCCGGGCGGACACGCGCCGATGCAGGACCTGATCCGCAGTGCGGAGCTGGGCCGCCTGCTGACGCATTTCCACCAGGGTGGCAAGCCCACCGCCCTGGTATGCCATGGCCCGGCGGCCTTGCTGTCGGCACTGAACAATCCGGCAAGCGCGATCGCGCGCATGGAGCAGGGCAGCCGGGCCACGCCGCCGGGCTGGATCTATGCCGGTTACCGCATGACCGTGATCAGCAACCAGGAAGAGGGCCTGGCCAAGGCGGCATTGAAAGGCGGCACGATGAAACTGCTGCCCCAGACGGGGCTGGAGCAGGCTGGCGCCAGTTACAGCAGCAATAGCGCGCCGTGGACGCCGTATGTGGTGACCGACCGCGAACTGATCACCGGGCAGAATCCGGCGTCGGCCCTGCAGGTCGGACAAGCCTTGCTGGAACGCCTGAAAAAATAAGGCCGCGCTGCCGGGCGGCGGACGGGCTGGCGGCGCGACTGCGCGTGCTTATGCCTGTCGGCCGGAGCGCAGCAGAAGGGCGGCAACGCCCAGGTTCCACACGGCGTGCGCGCCAAAGATGGCCATCAGGCTGCCCGGTGCGAGGCGGATGTCGGCCACCAGCAGGAACAGCCCCGGCAGCAAGCCCGCTGCCACACCCAGCGCGGCGCAGAGGCGCGACCATGGCCATGAGGGCGCCGATGCCAGCGCGTACGACCACGCCAGCAGTGCCACGCACATCGACAGCAATCCGGCCTTGGTGAGTACCTGGATGAGGGTCCCGAGCACGCGCAGCACGACATACACCATCGCGATCTGGTCTGGCGGCGCCGCGACGAACTGGCGTGCCAGCTGCGGCACCGCAAAGCCGTCGATCAGCATGGCGCCGACCACGATGCAGCAGCCGAGGCCGTAGGCGCTCAGCCCCATGATCACGGACGGGCGACGCCGCCCGAGCAGCGCGCCAAATACCGCAAAACCGCCGGCCAGCAAGGCCAGCATGACGATCAGGGCGCCGTGCACCACGCCGTCCATCAGTTGCAGACTGACCAGCTGGGTCAGGCTTTCCTGCACGGACGAGGCCTTGCCCGCCACCGGGTGGTGGGACAGGGCGATCAGCGCCAGGGCGGTGGTGCCGCCGATGGCCATGGCGGCGCGGCGGCGATGGGCTACAAGGGGAAAATCGGACTGCACGTGCATGGGATTCCTTTACTTTATGGATGGAGCCCCAGTAATATCACTGTCCTCAAGTACCGCGGCGGACCACTTTCGCGAAGCATCCGCTAGCGGACAATCGCGCCGCATTGTCCGATGACGAAAGGATCCGATGACCGACGAATTGCTGGACCGCCGCAGCCAGCGCACGCGGGCGGCGCTGCACGACGCTTTTGTGCAACTGCTGCTCGAGCAAGGCTATGACGCGCTCAAGATCGGCGCCGTCGCCGAGCGCGCCAATGTCGGTCGCTCGACGTTCTATGAGCATTACCGGACCAAACATGATCTGTTACGCGCCAGTATCGTCGGACCGTTTGCCATCCTTGCCGACCTGGTCAACCCGGGCGGATCGACCGGGCATGCCGTCACCATACTGCGGCACTTCCGGGATCACCAGCAGGTGGCGCGCGTCCTGCTGAGCTGGCCGACCAGGCCGCTGCTCGGCCAAACCCTGGCCGATCTGATTGAAGAACGCCTGAAGGGGCGCGGCGCGGGCCAGCCGTCCGTGCCCGTCGAGGTGATCGCGCGCCAGATCGCGCAGGCCCAGCTCTCGCTCGTCGAAAGCTGGGTGCTGGGCAGGCCGCATCTGGAGCTTGCCGTGGCGACCGACGTCCTCGCCCGCACCTCGGCCGCGCTGGCCGGCGTGCTGGAGGGGACGGACCAGGGTGGTGGGTAAGGCGCCCTCGTTACGCGGCCCAGGGCGGCGTGAACGGGGGCTGGTCGGCGATCAGCGCTTGTCCACCGACCGGAAGCACCGCCACGGCCCTGAACGGTGCGGCATCCGGATTGGTCAGCGTAAACATGGTGTGAGGGGGGACGATCAGGGCGCTGCCCGCCGTGAGCTCGTGCGTTTGATCGCCGATCGTTGCGACGGCGCGTCCTTCGAGGCCGACAAAGATCTCTTCGCGCGTGAGCTGATGCGGGATGCCGGGCGTGCCGGCGTTGAGCGTGACGATCCAGACCGCAGTGTCGGTCGCGCCTCGTTGGGGCGAGGCCAGGCCGGTGAACGAGGCGCCGTGCAGCTTGAAAGTGGGTGCGGCGCAAGCGGGGATGAAAGGCATGTCAGTCTCCTGTGATATAATTCACCAAAGATTATAAACCAAGGTGAATTAAATGTCGACAAACAATGCGACCGATTTTGGGATCTTGCTCAACGTTGCCTTCGGTACGTTCAAGATCCAGTTGCACAAGCGCCTGGCGCAGGAGGGATTCGACGATCTGGGATCGTCCTTCGGCTACGTCTTTCGCATGCTGGAAGGCCAGCCGGGGACCCTGAAACAGGTGGCCTCCGGGCTTGGCATCACGGCGCAAGGCGCGCTGAAGGTGATCAATGACATGGTGGCCAAGGGGTATGTCGAGCGCCATGACGAACCCGGCGACGGCCGGATCAAGCGCCTGGCGTTAACGCCCCGGGCCCTGGCGGCGATGGCGGAGGCCCATCGCTTCCATATGCAATTCGAGCACGACCTTGCCGCGAAGCTTGGCGCGAGCCAGGTCGCTGCCATGCGTTCGGCGCTGGAAGAGATTCACGCCCGTGCCAGTGCCGACGGCATGGCGCAGGTACGTCCTTTTTGACGTGGCGGTGCCGCGCTGCTCAATGCCGGCCGCTACCTGACAGGTGCGGCAGACGTTTCACCCGCACAAATCCGATCGGTCGCTCAACGGGGCGCCGAACCAATCAACACCATTGCACGCCGCCTGTAGGCGCGCCAAACAATGACGTGCGCCTATTGTCTTCGCCATGATGCCGCGGGAGGAGGGCGGTCGCATGACGAACGCCACCGGACTCAGAACGTGCGTCTCGCCGTGTCGCGTTCGTCGGCTGTGAAATTGCATGGCGGCCATCACGCCTTTCCCGGCTGACCGGCCGGCGCCTCTCCTTCATCAGCACGATCCTGATTGGTTGACTCACCACAAGCTGCCCGGCGCATCAATGATCATTTCGCATGACCCGTCGATTGCATGATTTCATTTGGGAAATATCATTGCATTTTTACACTTCTTGCCTGACTTGCCATCATTAGGTGAAATTACCTTGTTGGAATTGTAAAATTCCTAGTGGAAAAGTATGACTTAGGAAATATTTTCATTTCCAAGGCAAAATTACTAAACAAAAAAAAATTTCCGTGGATATATGGTTATCGGTAAAGTTTTGCGTGTCGAAAATAGTTTTTATACAACATAAATCACATAAATAGTTACAGGACAAACACACTATGGTAGCGATTGTCAGCGGCGGCGGTTTGGGTTTGATCGGTGGTTCGATGTACGCGTTGGGCGGGCAGCAGGGCGCCGTCGGCAACGCCGCGTTCGGCCGTAATGGCAACCAGGTGTATGTCAACGCCGCCAGCGGCAACCTCGTGGTGCAGAACCGCGACGAATTCCTGGCCTCGCGCGGCTTCGACACGGCGCTCACGCGCACGTATAACAGCCAGGGCGCCTTTACCGACAAGCTCGGCTTCTACATCGACGGCGACAACGGCGACAATTTCCGCTTCGGCAGCTATAAGAAGGTCGCCGGCGCCGGCAAGCTGAACGCCCCCGGCGGCACCGTCACCCGCACCGATGGCGACGGCACTACCAGCGTCTACAACTACGATGTCGCGCGCGGCCTGTACGTGAGCACCAGCGGCGACGGTGCCTTCGACACCATCAGCTTCAGCGCCGCCAACGGCAGCAATCCGCAAACCTGGATCTGGACCGATGGCAGCACCCAGGCCACCGAAATCTACAACGCCACGGGCCTGATCACCTCGGCGACCGATACCGACGGCAATACCAGCACCTACACCTACAACGGGCGCCTGCTCCTGAGCGTGACCTCGTCCTCTGGTGACGTGCTGCGCTTCGACTATGCCGGCAACAACCTGTCGCAGATCCGCACCATCAGCCAGGGCGTCACCCAGACCAGCACCCGCTACACCTACGACTCTAGCAATCGCCTGGCCAGTGTCACGGTCGACCTGAGCCCGGATGACAACACTGTCGCCGACGGCAACGTCTACACCACGTCCTACACCTACGACGGCACCAGCCGGCGCATCGCCACCATCACCCAGACCGATGGCAGCGTGCTGGCGTTCACCTACCTGCAGGTCGGCTCCGACTTTAAAATCGCCAGCATGAGCGACGCCCAGGGCCGGGTCACCCGCTTCGCTTACGACACGGTCAACCGCCGCACCGACATGACCGATCCGCTCGGCTATGTCACCACCTTCGGCTACGATGCCAACAGCCAGCTCACCGAGGTGCTCAGCCCCGCCGTCAACGGCGTGCGCGTGCGCACCAGCTATGCCTACGATGCCAGCGGCAACGTGACCCAGGTCACCGACGGCAGCGGCAATGCCGTCACCATGCAGTACGATGGCCGCGGCAACCAGACGCTCCAGCAAGATGCGCTGGGCAACACGGTGGCGCGCACCTACAGCACCACCAATCTCAAGCTGACCGAATCGATCCGCATGGGCGCCGGCGCGCCGCTGGTGAGCCGCTACGCCTACGACAGCCGCGGCCACCTGCGCTTTGCGGTCAGCGCCAGCGGCCGGGTCACCGAATTCCAGTACGATGCCAAGGGCCAGAAAACCGCCCAGATCAGCTACACGGGCGCGCAATTCGACCTTGCCGCCTTCGCCGAAAACGCCACCGTGACCGAAGCGGCGCTGGCGGCATGGGTCACGGCCCACGACCGGTCGCAGGCCGAACGCACCGATTTCACCTACGACTTCCGCGGCCAGCTGGCCTCGTCGACGACCTACGCGGCGCTCGACACGAGCGGCAAGGGCGTGCTTGACGGCAGCGCCAGCACCCGTTTCGTGTACGACCAGGAAGGGCGCCTGCTCAAGTCGATCGACCCGCGCGGCGCCTCCATGGTCACCAGCTACAGCTACGATGGCCTGGACCGCCTGCTCTCGAGCACCGACGCGCTGGGCCAGCAAACCCTGACCCAATACGACGACGCCCACAATAAAACCGTCACCACCCAGGCCAACGGCCTGGCGTCGACCGCCACCTACGACGCCAGCGGCGAGCTGACCAGCGTCATCCAGAGCAACCAGAACGGCGGCTCCGTGCTCGGCGCCGCGCGCAATGTGTACGACGCCAACGGCCGCCTGACCAGCACCCAGGACGCGGCCGGCGTGCGCACCCACTTCATCTACGACGAAACGGGCCGCAGGGTGGCCATGATCGACGGCATGGGCGCGCTCACCGAAAGCCTGTACGACACCAATGGCAACCTGGTCAAGACGATCCGCTACGCCACCCTGGTCGACGCGCAGCTGCTGGCCGACGCCAATGGCGCGCCGACGACGCCAACCCTGGCCGCAATCCGTCCGCACAGCGCCCCGCTGGACAGGGTGACGCAGCAGGTGTTCGACAAGGACGACCGCCTGATCTACACGATCGACGAAGCCGGTTACGTCACCCAGCAGTTCTACGACGCCGCCTCGCGCCTGACCGATGTGGTGCGCTACAACAGCGCCATCAGCCTGGCGGCCCTGCCGGCCACCGTCAAGCTGGCCGACGTCGTCGTCACCTCAAGCAGCGATGACCGCCACGTGCGCAATTTTTATGACGCCGACAGCCGCCTGGTGGGCCAGCTCGACGCCGAAGGCTTCCTGACCGAGAACAAATACGACGGCGCCGGCCAGCTCACCGAGATGGTGCGCTACGCCACCGCGACCGCCGGCGCCCTGCGCGCCAGCGCCACCCTGGCCGAACTGATGCCGGCGGCCTCGGATGCCGACATCCACGTCAAGCAGTACTACGACGCGCGCGGCCAGTTGATCGGCAGTGTCGACGCCGAAGGCTACCTCACCACCACCGACTACGACCTGGCCGGCAACCAGAGCCGCGCCACCCGTTTCGCCAACAAGGTCGCCAACACGACGCCGGGCGCGAACCTGGCCGCGATCCGTCCGCAGGCCAGTCCCGCCGACCAAAGCCGCTCCTACGCCTACAATGCGCTCAACCAGCTGGCGCAATTGACGGACTTCGACGGCACCCAGAGCCGCATGAGCTACGACAGCGTGGGCAACCTGGTCTCGACCGTCCGCGCCGCCGCCACGCCAGGCCAGCGCGCCGACCTGAACCAGTACGACCTGCAGGGCCGCCGCATCGCCAGCCTGTCGGCCCAGGGCGCCAGCCACCTGACCGGCAACGCCGCGCTCGACGCCCAGGTGTGGACCGACTACGGCACCACCTACCAGTACGACCGCACCGGCCACCTGACCCGCGCCACCGATGCGCTGGGCCAGAACACCCTGTATTTCTACGACGGGGCAGGGCGCCAGACCCACAGCGTCAACGCCCTCGGCGAAGTGACGGGCACGCGCTACAACGCCTTCGGCGAAGCGAGCGACACGATCACCTACGCCAACCGGATCGCCACCGCGGGCTTGAGCGGCGGCGCCAACGGCAGCCTGCTCACCTTGCTGGCGGCGGCCAGCGATCCCCTGCACGACACCCTGATCCACCGCGACTACGACATGCGCGGCCAGATCAAGGCCCTGATCGATGGCCTGGGCAATACCACCGGTTTCAGCTACAACGCCTACGGCGACCTGGTGGCCCAGCGCCGCCCGATCAGCGCCGCCGTGAGCGAGGCGGTCAGCTTCAGCTACGACAAGCGCGGCCTGCGCACGGGCCAGGTCGACGATGTCGCTGGCCTGAACCGCGCCACCAGCACCCAGTACGACGCCTTCGGGCGCGCCGTGGCCAGCATCGACGCCAACGGCCACCTGCGCAGCACCGCCTTCGACCGCAACGGCCGCATCGTCACCACGCGCGACGCCACCGGCGCCGCTACCGCCACCAGCTACGATGCCTTCGACCGCGTGCTGACCCAGACCGACGCAATGGGCAACGTGACGCGCTATGCCTACGATGACGCCGCGCGCAGCATCACCGTCACGACGGCGGACGGCGTGACGACCAGCAGCACCCGCAATGCGTTCGGACAGGTGGTCAGTGTCGTCGACGGCAATGGCAATACGAACCGCTTCGGCTACGATTTGAACGGCAACCTGGCCACGGTCATCGACGCCGCCGGCAATGTCACCACCCAGGCCTTCGACAAGGCCGACCGCCTGCTCTCGAACACCGACCGTAACGGCATCACCACCGAATACAGCTACGACGCGGCCAATCGCCGCCTGAGCCAGCGGGTCGACACGGCGGGCCTGAACCTGACCACCAGCTGGAGCTACGACGCCAAGGGCGAAACGGTGGCCATGGTCGACGCCAACGGCACCCTGAGCACCACCGAATACGACCGCAATGGCCAGCAGGTCCGGGTCGTGGTCGACCCGGCGGGCCTGAACCTGCGCACCGAGTACAGCTACGATGCGCAAGGCCACACCCTGAGCGTGGCGCGCGGCGACGCCAATGGCCTGCTGTACACGACCAGCTACAGCTACGACCAGCTCGGCCGCCGTGTGGCCGAAGTGGTCGACCCGAGCGGCCTGGCGCTGCGCACGGCTTACGAATACGACCTGGCCGGCAACGCCACCAGGGTCATCGATCCGAACGGCCACGCCAGCACCTTCGCCTACGATGCCGACAACCGGATCGTCGCCATGAGCGATGCGCTGGGCAACCTGACCACCTACCGCTACGATGCCAACGGCAACAAGGTCGGCCAGGTCGACGCCAACGGCCATGCGGCCAGCTTCGCCTACGACAGCCAGAACCGCCTCACGGCGCAAACCGATGCCCTCGGCGCGACCACGGTCCACGCTTACGACGCCGCCGGCAACCGCATCAGCACCACCGACGCCAACGGCCATGTCACCACGGCCACGTATAACGCGCTCAATCGCCTGGTCGGCCAGACCAATGGCATGGGGCAGACGGAAAGCTACAGCTACGACAAGGTCGGCAACCGTACCGGGTATGTCGACGCAAACGGGAACGTCAGCAGCTACGCTTTCGACGCGGCCGGACGCCAGGTCGTCATTACCGACAGCCTGGGCGGCCAGACCCGCTACACCTACGACGGCGTGGGCAACCGCATCGCACAAATCGATGCCAACGGCCACGCCACCGGCTACGATTACGACAAGGCCGGCCGCCTGATCAATGTGCGCCAGCAGGTCAGCAGCGCCGCCGGCGACCGGAAATGGGTCGCCAAGGTCGAATGGGTGGCCGATGCCAGCAACGCCGCCGGCGGTTACTATGAAGACCACGGCGCCTTCGTCGGCGTGGAAGCGTCCGAAACGCACGAACTGGTCACCCATTTCGCCTACGATGCGGCCGGCAACGAGCGGGTGCAGGTCGATGCCAACGGCAAGCAGACCAGCAAGGTCTACGATGCCGCCAACCGCCTCGTCGCCAGCACCGATGGCGCCGGCAACACCACGCGCTACCAGTACGATAGTGTCAACCGCATCGCCGTCACCGATGGCAATGGCAACACGACCCGCCTGAGCTACGATGCAGCCAATCGCGTGATCAGCAGCACCGATCCGCTCGGAAATACCGTTTCTTACAGCTACGACCACGTCGGCAACAAGATCGCTTCGACCGACCAGAACGGTGCCGTCACCACCTATCAATACGACGCCGCCAACCGCCTGGCCGTGCATACGAACGCGCTCGGCAAGACCGAGCAGTTCGGCTACGACCAGGTCGGCAACATGGTGATGTCGCGCGATTTGAACGGCAATGTCAGCACCTATGCCTACGATGGCGCGAACCGGGTCGTTTCCCTGACCGATCCGCTCGGCAAGGTGGAAACCTATGCCTACGACGCCGTCGGTAACCGTACCGCACTGGTCGACCGCAACGGCCATGCGACCCAGTTCACGTTCGACCAGAACAACCGCCTGGTCAGCCAGACCGATGCGGTCAATGCGGTCACCGCGTATGCCTACGATAAGGTCGGCAACCGCATCAGCATGACCGATGCCAACGGCAACGTCACCGGCTACGAGTACGATGAAGCCAACCGCCTGGTCAAGACCATCACGGCGCACCGCACCGAGGTCATCGTCGACCCGAACGGCAATAGCGCGAACGACCGCAGTTACGAGCACACCATCGCCACGCGCTATGTCTACGACGGCGCCGGCAACCGCATCGCCACCATCGATGCCAACAACCACCGCACCAGCCATGTGTACGACGGCGCCAACCGCTTGCTCAAGACGGTCGACGCGCTCGGCGGCGAGACCGTCCATCAGTATGACGGCGCCGGCAACCGCATCGCCAGCACCGACGCCAACGGCCACCTGACGGCCTATGGCTACGACGCCGCCAACCGCCTGGTGCGCCAGACCGACGCGCTGGGCCTGGTGACCACCTTCAGCTACGATGCCAAGGGCAACTTGCTGAGCATGACCGATGCCAACGGCCACACCAGCAGCCAGGTGTACGATGCGGCGTCGCGCCTGCAAAGCCGCACCGATGCGCTGGGCCAGGTGACTTCGTTCGGTTACGACGCCGTCGGCAACCAGACCAGCCTGCTTGATGCCGCCGGCAACGTCACCTTGAGCAGCTTCGATGCCAACAACCGCCTGATCGGCACCACCGATCCGCTCGGTTTCAAGACCAGCTACGCCTACGATGCCGTCGGCAATCGTACCGCCGAGATCGACGCGCAGGGCAACACCAGCCGCACGGTCTACGACGCGGCCAACCGTCCGCGCAACACGACCGATGCCTTGGGCAACACCGAGCATTATGAATACGACCTGGTCGGCAACCGCACCGCCGTGGTGGACCGCAACGGCCACCTGACCCGCTACGACTATAACGCCGACAAGCGCCTGATTGCGGTCCACGCGCAAGCAACCGGCGCCGCCGCCGATGCCACCCTGGTCCAGCAGGGCAGGGTATTGCAAAGCGGTTTCTGGGTCTCGCAGGGAACCGACGGCAATGGCAACGATGTCGGTTACTGGACCGATTTTGCAGTCCAGGCCGGCGCCGCCGCGGCCACCGCCGACCTGCTCACCACTTACGAATACGATGACGTCGGCAACCGCACGGCCCTGATCGACGCCAACGGCAACAAGACCAGCTTCGCCTACGATGCGCTGGACCGCTTGCTCAGCAGCACGGATCCGCTCGGCCATAGCACCAGCTATGAGTACGATGGGCTGAACCGCACCGCCTTGATAGATGCCAACGGCAACAAGACGGCCTATGTCTACGATGCCCTCAACCGCCTGGTCAAGACCACCGATGCCCTGGGCAATACCGAACTGGTCAGCTACGACCATGTCGGCAACCGCAGCTCGGTGACCGACCGCAACGGCCATCTGACCGCCTTCACCTTCGATGCGGCCAACCGGCTGGTCGGGATGACGGATGCGCTCGGCCACAGCGAGCGCTATGCCTACGACGAGGTGGGCAACCGCATCGCCAGCACCGACCGCAACGGCCACGTGACCCGCTATGCCTACGATGCCAACATGCGCCTGGCCGGCTTCACTGATGCCCTGGGCAACAGCGAAGCCTATACCTACGACAGCGTCGGCAACCAGACCGTGGTCAGCGACCGCAACGGCAACAAGACGGTGTACGCCTACGATGCCGAAGGCCGGGTCATCGCGCAAACCGATCCGCTGGGAAACACCACGCATTACGAATACGACAAGGTCGGCAACCGCAGCAGTGTCATCGATGCACGCGGCCACGCGACCCTGTACCAGTACGATGAGCTCAACCGCCTGGTCAAGACCATTGATGCCCGCACCGTCATCGACTACGTGCAGCAATACGGCTCCGAATGGGACGCCGACACCCAGCAGGCAACGCCATGGCGCGAGTGGAGCGTCAACCGGCAATTCGAGCAGGTGGTTGCGACCCGCCACGTATACGACGCCGTCGGCAACCGCATCGCCACGATCGATGCCAACGGCAACAGCACCCAGTATGTCTACGATGCCGCCAACCGCCTGATCGCCATCAAGGAAGCGGCCACCGACGCCGCCAGCGACCGCACCCTGATCCCGGGCGATGTCTGGGTCGCTCCGGTGCTCGACGTCGACGGCAACGAGACGGTGCCGGGCCACTGGATCAACAATAGCCTGAGCACCGCGGTGGCCGGCCAGCACCACGACTACCTGACCCAGTTCGAATACGATGCGGCCGGCAACCGCACCTCCATGGTCGACCGCAACGGCAACCGCAGCACCTACGAGTACGATGGCTTGAACCGCCTGAGCGCGACCACCGACGCCCTCGGCCACAAGGTCAGCTATGAGTACGATGGCCTGAACCGGATCGGCGCGACCGATGCCAACGGCAACAAGACCAGCTATGCCTACGACGCCGTCAACCGCCTGAGCTCGACCACCGATGCGCTCGGCCACAGCATCGCCTACGCCTACGATGCCGGCGGCAACCGCATTGCCAGCACCGATCAGAACGGGCAGGTCACCAGCTATGCCTACGACGCCGCCGACCGCCTGGTCAAGCTGACCGATGCGCTCGGCCACACCGAGGCCTATGCCTACGACCAGGTTGGCAACCGCACCGCCGCCACCGACAGGAATGGCCAGCGCACCGCCTATGCCTACGATGCCGATAACCGCCTCGTCGCGCTGACCGATGTCCTGGGCCACACCGAAAGCTATGCCTACGACAAGGTCGGCAACCGGGTCGGACTGGTCGACAAGAATGGCCACGCGAGCGTCTTCGCCTACGACGAGCGCAACCGAATGACGAGCCTGACCGATGCGCTGGGCAACAAGACGCAGTACGCCTACGACAATCTGGGCAACCGCACCCGCATGGTCGACGCCAACGGCCACGCGACCGACTTCAGCTACGATGAACTGAACCGCCTGGTCAAGACCGTCAACGGCATCGTGCACATCGACTACATTGAATCGACGCGCAGCAATGTCGAGTGGCTGCAGACGCCGCGCAGTTTCGACCAGGCGGTGGCGACCCGCTATGTCTACGACGGCAACGGCAACCGCAGCGCCAGCATCGATGCCAACGGCAACGAGACCCGTTTCGAGTACGATGGCGCCGACCGCCTGGTCAAGTCGACCGATGCGCTGGGCGGCGTGACCGTCCTCGAGTACGATGCCGCCGGCAACCGCACGGCGCTGACCGATGCCAATGGCCACAAGAGCACCTACCTGTTCGATGCGGCCAATCGCCAGATCGCCACGGTCGACGCGCTCGGTTTCCGCACCGAGTACGCGCTCGATGCGGCCGGCAACCGTACCGCGCTGACCGACGGCAACGGCAACATCACTGAATACCGCTACGATGCGCTGGGCCGCCTGGTCGGCAGCACCGATGCACTCGGCCACCTCGACAGCAGCAGCTACGATGCGATGGGTAATCGCCTCGCTTACACCGACCGCAACGGCAACGTCAGCGCCTACCAGTACGACGCCCTGGGGCGCCTGGTGCAAAGCACCGACCCGCTGGGCGCGACCAGCAAACTGGCCTACGATGCGGTCGGCAACGTTCTGGTCACGACCGACCAGAACGGCCATAGCCGCAGTTTCGCCTACGACGCCCTGAACCGCGCCGTGGCCTCGACCGATGCGCTGGGCAACACCGAAACCTACGGCTACGATGCGGTCGGCAACCGCACCAGCCAGGTCGACCGCAACGGTCATGCGAGCACCTTCCGCTACAGCGCCCAGGACAAGCTGCTCGGCGTCACCGATGCCTTCGGCCACGAAGAAAGCTACACCTACGACGCTGTCGGCAACCGCCTCTCGCTGGTCGACCGCAATGGCCACACCACGTCCTACATCTACGATGCCAACAACCGCCTGAGCCGCACCGAAAACCGCTTCACCCCGGCATTCACCGAGGACAAGCTGGTCGATGGCTATCACTATATCGTCGATGGGGTCGATGCCGACGGCAATGAATACGGTCACCAGGTCAACCGCTACGTGCAGGTGTCGGAGCCGGTCACGGTGATGACGGTGTCGACCGTGTTCGAGTATGACGCGGTGGGCAATCTGGTCGCCTCGCGCGACCGCAACGGCAATGGGTCCTTCTACGCCTTCGACGCGGTCAACCGCATGGTCGCCAGCACCGATGGCGCCGGCAATACCACGCGCTACACCTACGACGCGCTCAACCGGACCGCGCTGATCGACGCCAACGGCCACCAGACCGTCTACAGCTACGATGGCGCCAACCGCATGACCGGCTCCACCGATGCCCTGGGACACAGCAAGGGCTTCGCCTACGACAACAATGGCAACCGGATCGCGCTCACCGACGAAAACGGGAAAGTGACCGTGTCGGTGTACGACGCCGACAACCGCCTGGTCAAGCTGACCGATGCGCTGGGCAATAGCGAAACTTACGCCTACGACAAGGTCGGCAACCGGGTCCAGTCCACCGACCGCAACGGCAACCTGACGGCTTACCAGTACGATGCCGAAAACCGCCTGGTCCAGCTGACCGATGCGCTTGGCAATGTCGAGCGCTACAGCTACGACAAGGTGGGCAACCGCACCGTGCTGACCGACAAGAACGGCCACAGCACGACCTACGTCTACGATGCGGTGAACCGCCTGAGCAGCACCACCGACGCGCTCGGCAACGTGACCAAGTCCGAATACGATGCGGCCGGCAACCGCACCCGCCTGATCGATGCCAACGGACACGCCACCGACTACGAATACGATGAAATGAACCGCATGGTCAAGAGCATCGTCTCGCGCACCACGGTCGACTACACCGTCTCGAACTATTCGTGGTACGACCCGGTCACCCACCTGCCGGGCGAGAACCATTACTGGGACAGCACGGCCAGCTATGTCGAGGTGGTCTCGACCATCTACGCCTACGACGGCGTGGGCAACCGCACGCGCATGACCGACGCTCTCGGCCATTACGTGGACTACAGCTACGACGGCGCCAACCGCCTGGTCAAGATTCGCGAGGAACTCGACCATGGTCAGAACGGCGGCGAATCGTTCATGGCCATGCGCGCCGGCGACGGGCGGATGGAGACCAATTCCACGAGCACCCCGGGCGAGGAGGTCGGCAACGGCCGCTACCGCATCACCGACCTGAGCTACGATGCAGTGGGCAACGTGGTCTACGAAGACCGCTACTACGAAGATACGCGCTGGGGCGAGGGCGGCGACTCCGATCCGACCCACTTCTGGATCCGGCGCGAATTCGATGCGGCCAACCGCAAGGTCGCCCAGTACGACGGGCAGCAAGTCGCCACCACATTCGAATACGATGATGCCGGCAACCTGACCGCGCGCATCGATCCGAACGGCAACGCGACCCGCTTCAGCTACGATGCGGTCAACCAGAAAGTGACCCAGACCAGCGCGCTCGGCTTCGTGACCACCTTCGCCTACGACAAGAACGGCAACCTGGTGCGCAGTGTCGACCCGCGCGCCGGCGTCAGCAGCCAGCAATTCGATGCGCTCAACCGGGTCGTCACCAGCACCGACGCCTTGGGCGGGGTCAGCAGCCAGACCTACGATGCGGTCGGCAACGTGCTCGTGCACACCGACGTCAACGGCCATACCCACAAGTATGGTTACGACGAGGTCGACCAGCGCATCAGTAACACCGATCCGATGGGCGGCATCAGCCGCACCGTGTTCGATGCGGTCGGCAACACGGTCAAGACCGTCGACGCCAACGGCCACGTCACCACCTATGCCTACGATGCGCGCAACCGGAATACCTCGGTCACCGATCCGCTCGGCCATACCACCAGCTACGACTACGACGTTGTCGGCAACCGGATCGCGGTGGTCGACGCCAACCAGCACCGGCGCGTCTTCAATTACGATGCGCTGCACCGCCTGGTCGAGGCCTACACGCTTGACGGCGACACCACGAGCGGCGCGGAACGGTATACCTACACCGCGATCGATGGCGTGCTGCAGCGCGACAACCAGCTCGATGCCCAGTTCCGCGACGGCTTCTACGAATACAATCCGGCCGGCCAGCTGATCAGCTACCGCCTCGGCCTCAAGCAGCTGCAATACGCCTACGACGACGCCGGCAACCTCACCAAGGTTACCGACAGCATGGGCGGCGTCACGGTGTACGCCTACGACGCCGACAACCGCCGCATCAGCACCAAGGATGCGCTCGGCTTAGTCACCCGCTACCAGTACGATGAGAACGGCAACACGACCGCTGTCATCGATCCGCGTGGAAACACCACCAGCTACAGCTACGATCTGCTGGGCCGCCAGGTTGGCATGGTCGATGCCGAAGGCGGCATCACAAGCACCAGCTACGATGCCGCCGGCAATGTGCTGGGCAAGGTCGATGCGCGCGGTGCCACCACCAGCTTCGTGTATGACGGCAACGACCGCATGGTCGAGAGCACCGATGCGCGCGGCGGGGTCACGCGCAGCTTCTACGATGCCGTGGGCAACCTGCTCAAGTCGGTGGATGTGAAGGGCAATGCCACCAGCTTCGTCTACGACGCCGCCGACCGCTTGGTCGAGAGCACCGATCCGCTGGCCCAGATCACCCGCTTCGGCTACGACAAGGTGGGCAACCGCATCAGCCGTACCGATGCGCTCGGCTTCGTCACCAGCAGCGAATACAATGCGCTCAACCAGCTGACGGCCCGCATCGATGCCCTCGGCAATCGCACCGAGTACAGCGAGTTCTCGCACGGCCATGCGCAGCGCACGCTCGATGCCAGAGGCAACTCCAGCATGGTCGACCTGGACGAGCACGGCCTGGTCGATTACGAATACGACGCCCTGTACCGGGGCATTTCGCACCACCGCGACCCGAACGGCAATGTCTACCAGCTGGTCGGGCTCAACGGCGCGATCACCTACAATTTCTTCGACGCCGATAACCGCCTGACCGACAGCATCGACAGCTTCGGCTACCTGACGCACAATGAATATGATCAAAACGGCAATATCACTGCGCAGACCAGGTATGCCACCGCCGTCAAGCCGCCCGAGGGCAGCCGGGAAGAATGGGTAAAACCGGTCGCTGTCGTCTCCGAGCACGACCAGACCGTCACCTTCACCTACGATAAGCTGAACCGTCAGCTGAGCCGCACCGATGGCCTGGGCAATGTCAGCGCCATCACCTACGACGCCAACGGCAACCAGACCAGCCAGATCGACGGCAATGGCAATGTCACCAGCTTCAGCTACGACGCGGGCAATCTGCTGCTGTCGCAGACCGATGCGCTGGGCAAGGTCACCGCGTACACCTACGACCAGAGCGGCAACCGCACCGGCATCGTCGATGCGCGCGGCGCCAGCACCCAGAATGTGTACGACGCCAACAACCAGCTGATCAAGGTCACCGATGCGCTGGGCCAGGTGCAAAGCTTCGCCTACGATGCGGTCGGCAATCGGGTCGGCATCACCGACGCCGCCGGCGCTGTGTGGCACTTCGGCTACGACGGCAATGGCCGGGTCGTGAGCGAAACGAGCGCGCTCGGCGCGCTCACCACCTACGCCTACGATGCGGTGGGCAACAAGATCACGAGCACCGATGCGCTCGGCCATGCGACCACCTTCACCTACGACACGATCGACCGGATCAGCACCCGCACCGATGCGCTGGGCAACAAGACCACTTACGATTACTCCCCGCGCGGCACGGTCGGCAGCCGCATGTCGGTCACCGACGCCAAAGGCGCCCAGGACATCTATTACTACGATACCGCCGGGCGGGTAGTGAGCCAGGAAGGGATCGTCGCGCGCCGCAAATACGTCTACGATGCATTCGGCAACCGGACAGAACAGATCTACAGCGACCATCGCAACACGGTCGACATCGGCAACCGCTTGAGCGGCCAGACCGACTTCATGGGTAACTTCACGACCTTCAAGTACGATGCCGCGGGCAACCGCATCGAGGCGACCGATGCCAACGGCAACAAGACCAGCTACACCTACGATGCCGACAACCGCCTGACCAGCCAGACCGACGCCCTGGGCGGGGTGACCCGCTATGCCTACGACGAAGTGGGCAACCAGATCAGCCGCACCGATGCGCTCGGCAACACCGTGTCCACCCGCTACGACTTGCTGGGCCGCCCGATCGGCCAGACCGACGCCCTCGGCGGCATCAGCAGCACCGAGTACGATGCCACCGGCAACCGGGTCAAGGTCAGCGACGAACTGGGCCATGTGACCAGCTTCGTCTACGATGCCGATCACCGCCTGCTGAGCCAGACCGACCCGCTCGGCCATGTCAGCAAGTATGCCTACGATGCCGTGGGCAACCGGGTGCGCATGGAAGACGCGCTCGGCCGGGTCACCTTCACCACCTACGACGACGTCAACCGCCAGGCCACGGTGACCGACGCGCTCGGCGGCGTGACCACATTCAGCTACGACAAGGTGGGCAACCGCACCAAGGTGGTCGATGCCAACGGCCACGCGACCACCTTCACCTACGCCTACGACAACCAGGTCGAGACCAAGACCGATGCCCTGGGCAACACCACCCGTTATGAGTACGACGATTTCGGCAATCTGCATTACCTGCAAGATGCGCGCGGCAATACCAGCTGGTTCTATTACAACGAAAACGGCGCCCTGGTCGGCAACCGCGACCCGTTCTACAATGCCGACGCCTACACGGTCGATGCGGTCGGCAACCGCACCAGCCATACCGACAAGAACGGCCACGTCACCACCTACACCTACGATGCGCTGAACCGCCTGGCGACCACGACCGATCCGGAAGGCAACGTCACCACCGTCGCTTACGACGCCGTGGGCAACCGTACCAAGGTCACCGACGGCAACGGCCACGCCACCCAGGTCGCTTACGATGCCAACGGCCGCGCCGTCAGCCAGACCGACGCGCTGGGCGGGGTCACCAAGTTCACCTACGATGCGGTGGGCAACCGCCTCACCCTGACCGATGCCGCAGGCAACGTCAGCAGCACCAGCTACGACGCCCTGGACCGGGTCGCGAGCCAGACCAATGCCCTCGGCCAGGTCACGCTGCTGGCCTACGATCCGGTCGGCAACCGCACCACCTTGACCGATGCCAGCGGCTTTGTCATCCGCTTCGCCTACGACGATCTGAACCGCGTGGTCAGCCAGACCGATGCGCTGGGCGGCGTGACCGGCACCACCTACGATGCGGTCGGCAATCGCCTGAGCAGCAGCGACGAGAACGGCCATGTCACCCGGTTCGCCTACGATGCGGCGAACCAGCTGGTCACCCTGACCGATGCGCTGGGCAACGTCACGACCACCACCTACGACAAGAACGGCAACCGGGTGCGGGTCACCGATGCCCTCGGCGTCTACGCGGAATCGACCTACGACAGCATGAACCGCCTGGCGTCGCAAACCAGCTTTGCCAAGGACCAGTTCGGCGCCAACCAGCGCAGGCTGACCCTGTATTATTTCTATGACAAGGCCGGCAATGTACTCAAGGTCAGCGAGTCCGGGTACGCGCAGGCGGCCGGTGTCGACAGCTACACCTACGATGGCAACGACCGGGTCGCCAGCCATACCGATGCGCTAGGCAACGTCACGCACTATGCCTACGATGGGGCAGGGCAGCAGACGGTGGTCACCGATCCGAACGGCCATGCCGTCACCTACGCCTACGATAGCCTGAACCGCCAGACCAGTGTCACCGATGCGCTGGGCCATGCCACCACCTACGCCTACGACGTGGTGGGCAACCGCATCGCCAGCACCGATGCCAACGGCCATACGACCACGTATGCCTATGACGCGCTGGGTCGCATGGTCAGCCAGACCGGCGCCCTGGGCGGCAAGACCGCCTACGCCTATGACATCGCGGGCAATGTCAGCGCCGTCACCGACGCCGCCGGGAATGTGTCGCGCTCGATCTACGACGCCAACCGCCGCCTGCTCAGCCAGACCGATGCGCTCGGCAACGTCACCAGCTACACCTACGACCCGGCCGGCAACCGCCTCGGGGTCAAGGATGCCAACGGCCACCTGACCAGCTATCTGTACGACGCCGTCAACCAGATGACCAAGGTGACCGATGCGCTCGGCGGGGTGACCAGCCACGCCTATGATGCGGTGGGCAACCGGATCCAGACCACGGATGCGAACGGCAACGTGGTGGTGTTCACCTACGATGCCGCGCGTTCCCTGGAGAAGCGGGTCGACGCGGGCGGGGTAGCGACCCTCTACGGCTATGACCACAACGGCAATCTGCTGTACCAGGACATGGTCGGCAACCAGTACCAGGGCAGGGTCCATGCGACCTACGACGCGCTCGACCGGGTGGTCAAGACCGAGGCGCGCCAGTACAACTCGTGGAGTGACCAGACCCTCTCCACCCTGGGCTACGACAAGGCCGGCAACCGGGTCAGCATGACCGACGGCAACGGCAATATCACGACCTATGCCTACGACAGCGCCGACCGTCTGCTCAGCCAGACCGACGCGCTGGGCCATGTCACCAGCTACACCTACGATGCGGTGGGCAACCGGATCAGCCAGACCGATCCGAACGGCAACACGACCACCTACACCTACGATGCCGAGAACAAGCTGGTCGGGCAGCGCGACGCCGCCGGCGGCACCAGCGCGTTCAGCTACGACGTGCTCGGCAATATGCTCAGCTCGACGGACGCGAACGGCAACAAGACCAGCTTCAGCTACGACGCCAACCAGCACCTCTTGAGCCAGACCGATGCCCTGGGCAACGTCAGCCGCTTCGCCTACGATGCGGTGGGCAACCAGCTGGCGCAAACCGACGCCGCCGGCGCCGTCATCGCCACGGTCTACGATGCGCTCAACCGCGTGGCGAGCCGCAAGGATGCGCTCGGCCATGTGACGGCCTATGGCTACGACGCCGTGGGCAACCAGACCAGTGCGACCGACGCCAACGGCCACACCACGGTCTACGCTTACGACAAGAGCAACCGGCGCAGCACGCAAACCGACGCCCTCGGCCATGTGACGACCTATGCCTACGATGGCAAGGGCAACCTGATCCTGCGCACCGAGGCCAACGGCGCGCAAACCACGTACAGCTACGATGTGCTCAACCGCCTGCGCTTCACGGTCGCCGCCAACGGCGTCCGCAGTGGCTACGACTACGATGCCGCCGGCAATCTTACCGCCACCCTGGGCGACTACTACACGCCGCTGCTGACCAATGCCTACGACCAGGCCAACCGCCTTGTCAAGAGCACCGATGCGCTGGGCAACGTCACCAGCTATACCTATGACGACGCCGGCAACCGCATCGGCATGACCGATCCGAACGGCAATGTCAGCAAATATGACTACGACAGCCTGAACCGCCTGGTCAAGACCACGGATGCGCTGGGCAATGTCATGCTCACCACCTACGACGCCGTCGGCAACCGCCTCGCCAGCACCGACGGCAACGGCCACGCCACCACCTTCACCTACGATGCCAACGGCCGCGCCCTGAGCCAGACCACGGCCCTGGGCCATGTCACGTCCAACGTCTACGACAAGGTCGGCAACCTGGTCAGCCGCACCGATGCGAACGGCGGCGTGACGGTCATGGAATACGATGCCGACCGCCGCCTGGTCAAGCAGACCGATCCTCTCGGCAACGTCACCACCTATGGCTACGATGCGGTGGATAACCAGGTCCGGGTGACCGACGCCAACGGGCACGCCAGCACCTTTGCCTACGACGCCGTCAACCAGATGCTGTCGCACACCGATCCGCTCGGACGCGGCACCAGCTATGGCTACGACGAGGTCGGCAACCGCACCAGCGTGACCGATGCGCTGGGCAATGTGACGCACTACGAGTTCGATGGCGCCCACCGCATGATCAAGCAGATCGATGCCAAGGGCGCGGTCACCCGGTTCGCCTACGACCGCTTCGACGTCGTGGTCGAGCGCAACGACGCCGACGGCCGCAGCGAGGGCAAGACCTACGATGCCGGCCACAACCTGACGCGCGAGAGCGATCGCAACGGCAGCGTGACCACCTATGCCTACGACAAGAACGGCAACCGGATCAGCGCGACCGATGCGCGCGGCAACGTCACCGTCAATGCCTACGACGCCCTGAACCGCCTGGTGAGCCAGAAAGATGCGGCCGGCAACGTCACCCTGTTCGCCTACGATGGCGCCGGCAACCTGCTGAGCAGGACCGATGCGCGCGGCGCCAAGACCAGCTATGTCTACGATGCCGACAACCGCCTGGTGCGCAGCGACGATGCGCTGGGCGGCATCACCCGCTACAGCTACGATGGGCTGGGCAACCGCACCGGCCTGACCGACGCCAACGGCAACACAAGCAGCTTCAGCTTCGACGCCAACAGCCGGCAGCTCAGCCAGACCGATGCGCTCGGCCATGTCGACAAGGTCAGCTACGACAAGGTCGGCAACCGCATCAGCAGCACCGATGCGGCCGGCTTCGTCACCTACTACGCCTTCGACGCCGCCGACCAGTTGATCAGCACCACCGATCCGCTGGGCAATAGCACCACCTATGCCTATGACCTGGTCGGCAACCTGCTGACCAGCACCGACGCCAACGGCCATACCAGCACGAATGCCTACGACAGCCTGCAGCGCCTGATCAGCCAGACCGATGCGGTCGGCAATATCACCAGCTACACCTACGACCTGATGGGCAACCGGGTCAGCACCACCGACCCGCGCGGCCACGTCGTCACGAATGGCTACGATGCCATGAACCGCCTGGTCAGCGAACGCGGTGGTCCGTCCAAT
This sequence comes from Massilia antarctica, assembly GCF_015689335.1. GTDB lineage: Bacteria > Pseudomonadota > Gammaproteobacteria > Burkholderiales > Burkholderiaceae_D > Telluria_A > Telluria_A antarctica. The sequence goes on from NZ_CP065053.1 coordinate 5,394,303, forward strand.
TTCACGCGCCAGTACGACAGTGTCGGCAACCTGGTCACCACGACCGACGGCATGGGCCACAGCACCACCTACACCTACGACAGCATGAACCGGGTGCAGAGCCAGAAGGATGCGCTGGGCAAGGAGACCCTGTTCGCCTACGACGCGGTGGGCAACCGCAGCGCCGTGACCGACGCCAACGGCAACACCAGCACTTACGAGTTCAATGCGCTCAACGCGCTGGTCAGCGCCACCGATGCGCTCGGCCGCACCACCCGCTACGGCTACGATGCCGTCGGCCAGCGCATCTCGAGCACCGACGCCAACGGCAACCAGACCCGCTACGCCTATGACGGCGCGGGCCACCTGCTGAGCCAGACCAATGCCCTGGGCCAAGTCACGTCCTACGTCTACGACAAGGTCGGCAGTGTGGTCAGCAGCACCTCCCCGGGCGGCGCCGTGACCACCTTCAGCCACGATGCCAACCGGCGCCTGCTGACCCAGGTCGACGCCGATGGCGCCATCACGACCTCGGCCTACGACAAGGTCGGCAACCTGATGAGCCGCACCACGGGCGCCGGCACGGCCCGCGCGGCCACCACCGGCTGGACTTACGACGCCGCCAACTTCGTGCTGTCCGAAACCGACGCGCTCGGCGGCGTGAGCAGCTACGAATACGATGCCAACCACAATATCGTGCTCAGCCGTGACGCGCTCGGCTTCGAGACGCACAACGTCTACGACGCCGTCAATCGCCTGTCATCCCAGACCGATGCGCTGGGCAACGTCACCGGCTACACCTACGACAGCGTCGGCAACGTGCTCACCAAGACCGATCCGCGCCTGCGCCAGGAGCAGTTTGGCTACGATGCCGACAACCGCCTGCTGACCCACACCGACCGGGTCGGCGTGACCACCACCTACACCTACGATGCGGTGGGCAACCGCAAGACCGAGTTGCGCGGCGGCTTTACCAGCACCACCATCTACGACGCGGCCAACCAGGCCGTGGCGGAGATCGACGGCAATGGCATGCGCACCGATTTTGCCTACGATGCGGTGGGCAACCTGATCGAAACGCGGCGCCAGCTGGACTTGCAAGGCACCCAGGTCCAGGTCAGCCGCCAGTACTACGATGCACTCAACCGCAAGGTGGCGCAGCGCAGCGCCGAAGGCTACCTGAGCACCCTCGAGTACGATGCCGCCGGCAATCTCAAGTCGAGCACCACCTGGGCCACCCGGGTAGCAGTGCCGGCGGGCGGCTTGCCGCAAGCGCTGCCGGGCGACCTCAAGTCGGTCAAGCAGTTCACCTACGACAGCATGCACCGCCTGAGCACGGCGAGCGACAGCAATGGCGCCGTCACCGCCTACGCCTACGATGTGCACGGCAACCGCAGCGGCACGACCGCCATGCGTGGCACGGCGATCGAACGCAGCAGCACGGCCGGCTACGACCTGCTGGGCCGCAAGACGTCGGAAACCGATGCCATGGGCAAGCTCACCAGCTACGCCTACGATGCCGTCGGCAACCTGCTGAGCACCACCGACGGCGCCGGCACGGCCGACGCCCGCGTTACCGCCTATGCCTACGACGGCAACGGCCACGTCACCCGCATCACCGATGCGCTCGGCTACGTGACCGTGCGCAGCTACGATGCCAACGGCAACCTGGCCACCGAAACGACGGGCGCCGGCCTGGCCGCGCAAGAGCGCACCATGCAGTACACCTACGACAATGCCAACCAGCTCACCCGCATCGTCAATGCCGCCTTCCCGAACCAGTACACCAGTTTCGCCTACGACGCCAGGGGCAACCGTACCAGCGTGCTCAGCGTTAACAACGACCAGACCGAGCAGAGGTTCCATTTCGATGCCAACGGCAATGCCGACCTGGTCACCGACGGCATGGGCGTCACCACCCGCAATCTGTACGATGGCGCGGGCAACCTGATCGAATCGATCGCTGGTGACAGCGTCAACGGCACGGCGCGCGCGGGCAAGCATACCCGCTACAGTTTTGACCTGGACAATCGCCTGGTCGGCATCACCGATCCGATGAACGCCACCACCACGTTCGAACTCGACTACCAGGGTAACCGGACCAAGGTGACCGACGCCGAAGGCCGGGTCACCCGGCAGAGCTTCGATGCCTCCGGCCGCCTGTTGACCAGCCTGGGCGCCGATGGCGCGCTCACCACCAACGTCTACACCCTGGCCGGCGCGCTCGCATCGAGCACCTTGTCGAACGCCGACGGCAGCGATGCGCGCATCACCAGCAATACCTACGACCTGCTCGATCGCCTGGTCGGCACCACCGATCCGCTGGGCTACACCAGCACGGTCACCTACGACCAGTTCGGCAACCGCATCCGCACCGTCAACGGCGCCTACCTGATCGCTCCGGCCGACCCGCGCTACAGCGCGGCGGCGGCCGCCCTGGCCAAGCCGGTCACGACCTCGGCCAGCTACGACAAGATGAACCACGTCGCCAGCACCACCGACGGCCTGGGCATGCTGACCACGTCCAGCTACGATGCGCGCGGGAACCGCACCAGCCTGACCGTGGCGGCCGGCAGCACCGATGCGCGCATCACCACCTACGCCTACGACCTGGCCGACCGCTTGGTCACGCAAACCACGCCGGCCGGCGCGGTGGTGACGTATGCGTACGGATCGGCGCACCTGACCAAGCCGACCGTGGAAACCCACCAGAACCGGTTCGGCCCGGCCCTGATCACCAGCTACACCTACGACCGCAATGGCCATGTGCTCAGCGCCAGCACCGGCGGCGAGGTGCTCAGCCACGTCTACGATGTCGATGGCAACGCCAGCGCGACCTTCACCGGTTCGTCGAGCGCGCCGCACGGCGTGCTGCGCGAATTCGACGCCGAGGGCCGCCAGACGGCCGAGATCGACGCCCTGGGCGCGCGCACCGAGTACACCTACGACAAGGTCGGCAACCGGCGTACCGTCAAGGATGCCAACGGCAACGTCACCACCCACTGGTACGACAGCGCCAACCGCATCAGCGCCACGCTCGACCCGCTCGGCTACCTGACCAGCTACCGCTACGACGTGGCGGGCAAGCAGATCGAAGCGCACCAGTTCGCCACCGTCTACAGCGGCACGGTGGACCTGGCCAGTGTGCCGGCGGTCGCCGCCGGCCCCAACGACCGCATTGTGCGCGCCGAGTTCGACAAGGATGGACGCCAGGTCGCGGCCATCGGCGCCGACGGTTACCGCAGCGTGTACACCCTGGACGCGGCCGGCAACCGGGTGGTCCTGATCCAGGCCGCCGGCAACAGCTTCGCGCGCGTGGTCAAGACCGATTTCGATGCCGCCAACCGCGCCATCAAGCAGGCCGCCGCCGACGGCACCGTCACCACCAATCAGTACGACAAGGTGGGCAATCTGGTCTCCAGCCTGGCCGCCCCGGCCGGCGAAGTGTCGCGCCTGACCGCCTACACCTACGACCTCGACAACCGGCGCCTGTCCTCGACCCAGGACCCGGCCGGCTTGAACATCAGCCAGAGCGTCCAGTACGACGACCTCGGCAACGTGATCGTCACCATCGACGGCGACGGCCGCATCATGCGCAACACCTACAACACGGCCGGCCGCCTGGTCACCGTCAAGAATGGTGTCGACCAGACGGTGCAGTCGTTCTCCTACGATAACCACGGCAATGTGATCAGCGAAGTCGGCAAGGATGGCGCCAAGCAGTACACCTACGACGCCAATAACCGCAAGCTGAGCCAGTCGTTCGCCGCCGCCTACGAGTACACCATCAGCGGCGGCAGCCAGTACCGCACCAGCACCGTGACCTACCAGTACGATGGCTTGGGCAACCTGGTGCAGACGGTCGATGCGAATGGCTTCCTGACCACCAATTACTACGATGCCGGCCAGCACATGGTGGCCCAGCTCGATGCCGACAATGTGCTGCACGAGTACGATTTCAATGGCTTCGGCGAACGCAGCGGCGAGCGCCTGTACATGACCCGGGTCGATGTCGCGCGCAACCCGGCCGTCCGGCCTGGTACGCCGGCGGGCGAGGTGCGCGCCTATCGCTTTGAGTACGATGTGATGGGGCGCCTGACCCGCAAGGTCTATCCGCAAGTGCAGCTGGCTACCCTGAACACGGCCGGCGCGGGCCCGAGCACGTCCCTGGGCATGGCCACACCAGAAGAGCGCAGCGTCTACGACGCCTTCGGCAACGTGATCGAATCGGGCGCGCTCGACGGCGGCCGCAGCCACGGTTACTACGACAGCAACAACCGCCTGGTGGCCCAGGTCGACGCCATGGGTTACCTGACCCAGTATCAGTTCGACAACAGCGGCAATGTGGTCGCCAAGCGTTCCTACGCCACCGCGCTCGACACTGCCACCCTGAGCCGCAGCACGGCGCCGGCCGCGCCGGGCGGCACTGTCGCCACCACCACCTTCGTCTACGACCGCGCCAACCGCATGATCGAACAGCGCGCTCCGGCCGTGATGGTGACCGACCAGAATACCCACGTCCAGACCGAGCAGGTGGTCGTCACTCGCCGCGTCTACGACAAGGCCGGCAATGTCATCCAGCAGATCGTCGGCGCCGGCAGCGGCGCCCAGCAGATCGAGTATGGCTATTACGACAGCCGCAACCGCCGCATCGGTTCGGTCGACGCCAGCCGTACCCTGACCCTGTACCAGTACGACGACCAGGGCCGCCTGACCCGGGTCGGCCACTTCCTCACGCCGCTCGGCGCCGGGGTCGACCTGGCCACGGTGGCCAGCGACTACACCTCCCTGCGCGCGCTGGCCAGCACCAGCGCCGGTGACGAGTCGAAGTCGTACGCCTACAACGCGCGCGGCCAGCTGATCATCGAGTCGACCGGCACCTCGGCCTTCAACACCTCCGGCAGCACCGCGCTCAACTTCGACATCAGCGCCGGCAGCAGTTCCAAGCGCTATACCTACGATGCCGTGGGCAACCGCACCTGGACCCAGGACGAAGCGGACGCGACCATCCGCAGTTCCTACGACGGCATGGGCCGCACGGTCCAGGTGATCCAGCCGGACAACAGCGGCACCCGCCAATTCTTCGACGCCGCCGGCAATACGGTCTCGACCTACACCGGCGAAATGAAGAACCAGGCGCTCGCCGCCACCGGCATGCAGGCCACCGTCACCGACGTGCTGACCCTGAACTACAGCGTCGGCAGCGCCGGCATGACCTCGTACATCCTGTGGGACACGGCGCCGCACGCCGACCTGGCCGCTTACGCCAACCAGTCCGAGGCGAGCGCCAACCTGGCCACCAGCGCGGCCGTGACGACCTTGCCGCGCCCGGCCTACGGCAGCACGGTCTACTACCGCATCGTCACCCAGGACAATGCCGGCAACCGGGTCTACACCAGCGAACAGAAAGTGGTGATGCCGCAGCAGGTCGAGGACGTGCAGGTCTACCGTCCGGATCCGGCCAGCATGTCGGTGCGGGTCAAGTTCGGCAGCAATGTGGTGGCGCCGGACTTGCTGTACGGTCCGCGCGGCAACGCCAATGCGGTCATGCACATGACCCTGGCGCAGGATGGCTACTATGAAGCACTCCTGCCGATCAACGGCGACCCCAACAGCTTCGGCTTCAAGCTGCAGTGGCAGGGCACCGATGGCGCCGCCTTCGCCACCGGCGAGAAATCGTTCCAGGCGCCGACCGACCGGGTCGGCGCGGCCACCAGCACCACCGAGACGGTGGTGCCTGGCGGCATTCAGCTAGCCTACAATGTGTCGGTGTCCAACCCGGGCACCGCCTTCTCGCTGATCACCGCCCAGTGGCGGGTGGCCGGCAGCGGCTTGCCGTTCACGGCCACCGGTTCGCCGAACGGCCAGTTGACCCTGGGCGCCGACCGGCCTTTGACGGCCGGCACCACCTACGAAATCGTCATCCGCGGCGTCACCGCCGACGGCGACGAAACCCTGATCGACCACATGCTGTTCGCGCCGACCGGGACCGACGGCAAGTCGACCTCGTTCGGCTCGCTCTGCTGGACCCCGCCATCGACTGGCAGCACCCAGGCCGTGGTGGTGGGCGGCCAGCTGGCCCGGACCGAGCGCTTCGAAGGCCGGGTGCTGGTGCGCACCGGCTACTACGCTTCCAGCGCGCTGGGCCTGTACTACACCGACAAGGTGGCCGAGGCGCACAGCGTCGCCAGCAACTCGAGCGTGTGGCAGGAATGGGAACCGAAGCTGGTCTGGCACAGCGACTTCTTCGGCGGCGGCCATTATGTCGACGAAGGCCAGTGGGTGCAGAAGGGCTACAACCTGGCCTTCAGCGCCACCCTGTCGGGCGCCGAAGCGGCGCGCGCCGGATCCGGCCTGCATTTCTCGTGGCGTGCCACGGGCAGCGGCGACGGCACCACCTTCGGCAACGATGTGCTGATGAGCAATACGGGCGGCGGCAATTACCGCTATGCGATGGATCACGTGCCATTGCCGGCCTCCAGCATCGATTACAAGATGTGGTACACGGATGCGCAGGGCCGCGAAGTCATCGTCCAGTGGAACCAGGCGCGCAGCGACGTCAACACCAGCCAGGGCGGCTATTCCGACGTGGTCCAGGCGCGCGAGCAGGGTGCGCGCATGAACGGCCCGTCGGTCAGCGCCGGTACCTACCTGGGCCGCATGACCAGCGCCGATTTCATGAACGGCATGGTATTGCAATCGGTCGCCACCGGCCTGGCCGGCGGCAGCCTGGACGCGAGCCCGAGCGGCGCCGGCTACTCGATCGAGTCGACCTACAACGCGCTCAACGCCAAGACCGGCAGCACCGAGACCGATGGCGTCTGGCGCGAATACCGGGTCGACGCCAACGGCCGCGCGCTGGAAACGGTGACCCTGGGTGTGAAGGGCGGCAGCCACGGCAGCAGTTCCTTCGCCCAGTACGATTTGAACGGCAACAAGGTGGCCCAGTACGATACCGCCTTCGTTCCGGCCGGCGGCGCCGAACTGCGTCGGCCGCTGACCCGCTACGCCTACGATTACCTGGGCCATATGCTGGCCCAGACCGATGCGGCGGGCAACACGACTTACTTCAGCTACAACGCGGCGGGCCAGAAGGTCAGCGAAACGAATGCCCTGAACAAGGTCAAGAGCTACGGCTACGATGCGCTCGGCCATGCGGTGCAGGTCACGAACGAAGCGGGCTACACCAGTTACACGCGCTTCGACCAGGCCGGCAACATGATCGAAGAGACCGACGCCACCGGCCGCGCCACCTTCTACACGCGCGACGGCTTCGGCCGCATCACGGCCATCATCGACGGCAACAATAACGCCACGGTGATGCGTTACGACCTGCAAGGGCATGTGCTGCAGCAAGGCACGGTCGAGTTCGACTACGATACGCGCGGCAACCGCATCGCCGAGCACGATGCCGGCAACTACTGGGGTCACCGGCGCAGCATGGCCTACGACAACCTGGGACGGGTGGTCAGCGTCACGACCAACCCGACCGTCAACGGCAGTTCGACCAGCTCGACCAGCTATCGCCGCTACGATGTCTTCGGCAACCTGATCGCCGCCACCGATGGCGGCGGCAAGACCACGCAAAGCGTGTATGGCGGCTTTGCGCGCCTGCTGCGTTCGATCGATGCCGACGGCAACGCGGTCCTCTTCAGCTACGATGAATTCGGGCGCCAGAGCGGCGAAACGAGCGTCAACGCGGCGCCGCGCAACACCTGGCCGGGCATCGGCGGCGGCGGCGGCGGTGGCGGTTCGCACCAGCAGCAGGGCGCGCTGGTCGGCAACATCGCCAGCAACCTGGTCGCCGGTGCGCGCAATATCCGCCGTAGCTACGACGAGGCCGGCCACCTGGTCGAAATCAACGACCTCGGCACGGGCGTATCGACCCGCTATACCTACGACCTGCAGGGCCATCGGGTGAGCGAGACCACCAATGGCGCGGTGGACACGGAAGGACGCAGCCACAACCGCATGATCGACTATGCCTTCGATGCGCTCGGCCGCATGACGCACTGGAAGGATGCCGTCACCGGCCTGGAAGAAACCGTGACCTACGATGCGGTGGGCAACCAGGTGCGGGTGCAGGGCAGCGGCGGCGGCACCGCAGTCGACCACGGCACCAACTTCGATGGCGCGGGACGGGTGATCAACCTGCGCGAGGGCGGCCCCAACGGCGCCATCGTGGGCAGCTACACGTATGATGCGGCGGGCAACCGCAGCAGCTACCGCGGTGCCAACGGCGCGACCACGATCTATACCTACGACACGCAAAACCGTCCGATCCAGGCCCACCTGCAAAACCCGTCCGAGAATTACGCGGTGGCCGATGGCGACACCCGCTATCCGGTGGGCAATGAAGGCGGTCAGACGACCTACGTCAACGTGACGGTGCAGGACGCGCTCAAGGCGATCGCGCTGCGCAAGTACGCCGACATGAATCGCTGGACCACGATCGCGGCCGACAACGGCCTGACCAATTTCGGCGCCGATGCCCACAGCACTTTGCTGGGCCGCAACCTGGTACTGACCCATGAAAATGACATCGAATGGCAGTACGACGTGGTCGGCAACAACACCCTGTATCGCGAGAAAAAGGATGGAGTCGACTGGAGCACGGTGACCAAGACCTTCGACAATGCGTCGAACATGCTCACCAGCCGCACCGACACGCGCGTGACGATGAGTTTCGACAGCAGCTATGCGCCGCTCACCTTCAACAACGGCTTGCATGCCATGTCGGTGGTCGAGGTCATCAGCAAGGGTGGCAATACCGCCCCCTACGTCAAGAACGAGAGCGAAGGCCAGGAAATTACCCAGCAGTTCAATGGCTCGGGGAAGATCAGCAAGTCGACCATGCGCACCTTCGGCAAGTCGACCAAGACCTATAACTACATTTACGATTACTACAACGACGGGCGCGAGAAGGGCATCCGTGCCTACGGCGACGCCAGCGGCAACGCCAGCTTCGCCTATAACAGCAACAACAAGCTGGTGACCATGAACCAGGGCCGCGGCGACGGCCAGGACCGGGACGAAATCTCGACCTATGTCTACGACAATGCCGACCACATCATCGGCAAGGTGCATGATGACGGCAAGGCCGCCGCGCGCGACCGGGTCGACTACCTGTACGCCGCCGCCAATCCGGTGGCGGAAACGGGCAGCAGTATCAAGAATGGCGCCTACACCGTACTGGACGGCAAGAACTATGCGCTGTTCGAAAACTACGGCAAGGATTTCCCGGGCGGCGGCATGCAGTCGTACACCGTCAAGGGCGGTGAATCGCTGCAGAGCATCGCCGATTCGATGTACGGCAATGCCAGCCTGTGGTACCTGATCGCCGACGCCAACGGCTTGTCCGGCAACGAAACCCTGAAGGGCGGCCAGGTGCTGCGCGTGCCGTCCGCCAACGGCCCGGGCAATATCGATTCGAACACCCACAAGGTGTACAACGAGAACGATATCGTCGGCAGCAAGTTGCCGAACCTGAAATCGCCTCCGCCGAAAGGCAAGGGCGGCTGCGGCGGTTTCCTGCAGGTGCTGATCATCATCGTGGCGGTGGTCGCTTCCTGCTTCCTGGGCCCGCAGATGATGCTGCTGGCACAGGGCATGGGCTTTGCCGCGGGCGGCCTGGCCGCCACCGTTGTGGCCGGCGCCCTGACCGGCGCCGCCGTCAGCGTGGTGACCCAGGTGGCCAGCATCGCGGTCGGCCTGCAGGATGGCTTCAGCTGGAAAGCGGTGGCGATGGGCGCGCTGGGCGGGGCCCTGACGGCTGGGGTCGGCAATCTGAGCGGCGGCATTAACACCGGCTCCTCGATCGTCAACGCCGGCATCAAGGGCGCCCTGTCGAACGTGGCGCAGCAGGGCGTGAGCATGATGATGGGCGAGCAGAAATCGTTCAACTGGCGCTCGGTCGCCGCGGCCGGCCTCGGCGCGGCGGCGGGCGATGCGGTCGGCGGCTTGCTCAAGGATAGCGGCCTGACCAAGCCGGGCGAGATGGCGTATCGCCAGTTGACCAGCGCGAGCACCAGCATTACCAGCCAGCTGGTTTCGACCGGCAAGATCGACTGGCGCTCGGTGGGGGTCAGCGCCCTCATGATGCCGGTCAACGATGCGGTGGCCAAGCAGGGTTACACCGGCGTGGCTGACGCCCTGGCCCAAGGGGCGCTGGGCGCGGTCACGGCCAAGTTGAACAAGAAGGATGCCTGGGCCGGTGCCATCGGCGGCGTGGTTGGCAGCGCCGTCGGGCAGCTGATGCCGCGTGCCTTCGACGCCATGGGGATGAACCCGTACGCGGAAGCGACCGGCCCGACCGAGTTGCTGGACCCGAAAAAGCCGGTCACCTGGAACGACTTCACCAAGTCGCTGACGGCGCCTGGCAGCACCCTGTTCGGCCCGCAAGACATGATGAGCGCGATGACCGGCGCGGTCGCATCGCGCACCGGCAAGGCGTTCGCCCAACTGGCCGAGCGCGACCAGGATGTGGCGGCGCAGGCGGCATCGGGCGCCGCGACGCAGGCGTTCGCCAGCACCGTCAAGGAAGAGCAGGGCGTGCGCGCCAAGGCTGCCCAGCAAGCCAAGGCAGACGCACGGGCCAAGCTGCCCAAGCCTGGCGACGCCGGCGCGGCGACGCCGGCCGCACCAGCTTCGCCAGTGACGCCGTTCATCACCGATCTGCGTCCGAACTGGCTGCGCCAGTGGCAAACGGGCGCCACGGCCTCGGACGGTTCCCTGTTCGGCTCCGCCGTGGACCTGGGGCCAACCCCTGACTTGAGCACCCCAGCCAGCGAGACCGGCGGCTTCAAAATCACCGATCTGCGTCCGAACTGGCTGCGCCAGTGGCAAACGGGCTCCACGGCGTCGGACGGTTCCCTGTTCGGCTTCGGTCTGGACATGGGGCCGACTCTGGATTTCAGCACCCCGGCCAGCGGGAGCGGCGGCTTCAAACCGCGCCCGCGCAGCAATGGCATCCCGGAGCAAGCCGGCGCTGTGCCGGCCGTGGCGGCCGTGGCGGCCGGGACGAAGGAGGTGGCCCTGCAGATCGTGACCGTCGTGGGCCACGCTTACGACGGCAAGATCCCGCTGATGAGCGGTGAAAAGAACGAATCGATCGTCGATACCGGTACAGCCGAGATCTACGCCGACGGCTATTACCCGGTCGATCCCAAGACCGGCGAGCGCTCGGCCTTGGTTGCCGGCGCGCCTTCCCTGGTGAATGTGGATGCGATGGGCCGGCGTAGGGTCGACCTGCGTCTGTCGGTCTTGAACGACAAGGCCGACCCGACCAGCGTGATTGACAGGTTCACCAGCTTTTTCTCCGGCAAGCTCGACAATGCGGCGACCACCTTGACCAAACTGGAGATCGGCGAACGGGACGCCCTGAACGCGATGAGCGCCAGCTATGCGGTCGCGCCTTACCAGGCCGTGATCGACCAGCCGGGCACGGCGGGCAGCAACGCCGCCCCCAAGCCGGATTACTCGGTGATGGGCACCTTGAAGACCTATGCCCACAATATCAAGGCCAGTGTGCTCGGCAAGGCCAAGGATGCGCTGACCGACACCTTTGGCGCCCAGCGCGCCAATGCCTTGATCCGCAACGCCGACAAGGGCATCAACGCCGGTATCGAGACGGTCAAGACGGTCGCGCAGGTGGCCAAGGATTTGCACGACGTGGGAAGCGCGGTCGAGATCAAGCTGGCCCAGAAAGTGATGAATAACGTCGTCAAGGGCATCAATGCCATGGGCGGCGAGATCGACATGAGCGCAGCCAACAAGGTGATGACCGAGAAGGCCAACTCCTTGCTGGAATCGAAAGGCAGCTTTGCCAAGAACGCCATTGTCGGCACCGGTGGCGCCATCACCGGCGCGGTCACGGCGGTGGGCGACCTGGTGGTCGGTGCCGGCAAGCTGGTGTACCTGGCGGCGGCCAATGACGTCTACAACCGGTTCGACATGCTCGGAATGGGCCAGTACGCGCCGGAATTCGCCGGAGATGCGCATAAGCAACTGGTGCAGATCGGCGACGGTATCGGCAAGGCAGTCAAGAAGACCTTCAGCGGCTTGAGCAACGATTTTGGCGGCACGCTCGACAAGGGCTGGCGCGCCGGTGTCAAGGCCGCCTCGACCTACATCGACGAAGTCAAAACGGCAGCGACGGCCGGCGGCGTGCGCGGTTTCGACGCCGGTGTCGACGCGGGCGAAAAGACCTTCAATATCGTCACCACCCTGGCCGGCGTCCCCGGCATGGTGCGCGGCACGGTGAGCGCGGCATCGAAGGTCGTCAATGCCTTCAAGCGCGCCGACCAAGCGGTGGCGGTCGCCAACGCAGGGGCGGAAGCGGCCCAGATCGCGGCCAGGACCGCCAATGCCGGCGCCGAAGCCGCGCAAGCGGGGGCCAATGCAGCCAACGTGGCCGGCGACGCGGCCCAAGTGGCAGCCAACGCCGGCCGCACGGCCTCGGAGGCGTCGCAGGTGGCGGCCAATGCCGGCCACGCGGCCTCGGAAGGGTCGCACGCGGCGCAGGCGGCACGCTCGGCTGAGCATACCGTGGCCGGCGCCGGCGAAGCCGGTGCGGCCTCGAAAGGCGGCACCCAGATCATCAAGACCACCCCGGCCGAGGTGGTCAACGATGCGATGCTGGCGGCCGGCAAAGAACCGGCATGGCATGCGCCGGGCAATGTCGTTACCAAGCTCGAGCCTGCCGGCACCCCCTTTGAAATGGTGGTCGGCCAGGGCCAAGCCGAAGCCTTGATGCGTGGCGAACAGAGCTTCGGTGGCTGGGCTACCCGCGACACCATCACGTCGCAGGATTTTGCGCGCAAGAAGCTGGCCATTCTCGAGGAGTTCAAATCCGACGTATCGCATGTGGTCACGGTCGAAACGACGGTACCGCACCTGCTCAACGAAGGCGTGGTGGGCGCCATGCGCGGCATGCCGGGCGGAGCGGGGCAGGTCGAGCTGCTCGGCGGACGCAACCTGAAGCTGGTGGGTGAGCCGCGCAAGCTGCCACTGACCGATCCGGTGCCGCCGAAAGGTCCGCACGCCGGTGCGCCGGAGCCGCTGCCGGGCTCGCGCGTCGAAGGTCCGCGTGCCGCGGTCGAGCCGACCCCGACCTCCTCGCGAGTGCCGACCGAATCGAGCCCAGCGGCCAAGATGGACATGGGCCAAGGTCTCGACCCGACCCGGCCATTTACCGAGTGCTTCGTGGCCGGTACCCTGATCACCACCTCGACCGGCCTGAAACCGATCGAACAGGTGGCGGTGGGCGACCTGGTGGCCGCGCGCCACCAGTTGACCAAGGAAACGCATTTCAAGGAGGTCATGCAGCTCTTCACGATTGAAGAGAAGAAGATCGTCACCGTCACCCTGGTCGATGGTAAAGGCCAGCTGCAAACCGTCTCCTCGACCGACGAGCACCCGTACTTCGTGCACAACGACTGGTGGAAGGCGGCCCGCGAGCTGAGCGTCGGCGAGAAGATCGAATTGATCGATGGCGGCTATGCCACCATCACCAATGTCGTCATCGAGAAGGAGGTCGCGACCGCCTACAACTTCGAAGTTGCCGACATCCACACCTACTTCGTTGGCCAGATTGGTGTGTTGGTGCACAATATGTGTACCATCAATCACGTCGACCCACGGCCGATGTCGCGTGCCACTGCTGAGGCAAGCCATGGTGCGGAGACGGTGCTGTCTCCAACCGGCGCAAACACTGGAGGGCGGTTAAACTATGCGCCGGCGGCTGCTGAATTCACCGGATCGACTGAACAAATTGGGCGAGGGATGAATGGGGCAAATAGAGTTGGACCGCCAAATACGCTCGCTGATAAAATTATTGATGAGGCCAATCTTGTCGCCGTGCCGGGTGGTGAGATCAGTGCGGCGCAGCGCGAAATTTTGAAGCGAAATTTGCCTGAAGTGCAGCGCAGGAATCCGGCCCAGAACAAAGTGGTACGGCGGGAATTTGAGCGGGACCAAGAGTATCTAAAAGCTCAATGGGAAGAAAAAACTGGAAATAGCTGGCCGACTCAGCAGAATGCCGCAGGCGGATATTCAAGTGCAACACCTCATCATATATTGCCACTGGAAAGCGGTGGCGCCAACAAATGGTGGAATTTAATGCCGACCTTCGGAAAATTACCTAATCACTCCCTTCCTGGAGTTCCCGGTCCGCATGCTGCGGAAGGCGTGCTTCGCGGTTCAATTCAGCGAGGTCCGAAAGCTCTACCACCAGGTACGGTAACTAATTTATGGAAAGATTAATATGACTATAGACGATATTAAAGTTGAGATAGAGCATGCGAAATGGTTCTCGCGGCTCGGGAGTTATAGTGCACCAACTGGGTATTTGGCTCTTGCGGATTTGCGCGCATGGAACAATGCGACATTCGACTCAAGTATTGATGAGCGAAGTGCCAATATTGCCAGTGAAATGGATTGGTTGCCAAGTTCAAGGGAGGAGGAGGATCCAATTCACGGACAAAGATTGATGAAATATTTGGAAGAGGCTGGCATTAATTTTAAAGCTGTGACTCTCGATCTATACAAACAATCCTTGAAATCTTTGAGATCCGTCGATGGAATGAAAATTTGCTCCGGGCCTAACGATTTTTCCCAAGCTGCGATTGGGGCCGCATTGTATTGCGTTCGAATGGCGGCGCTTGAAGTAATGGCTGGTCAGATTGGTTTTTGGTGCTCACTATTAAAAATTTTTGTAAAAGGATATTGGCCGTGTGGCATGCTTCCAGATAAAACCGTAGTTGTATATTGATTTTTTTGGGGGGTAGAGGGAATCATATAGGTATCATGATCCCCTTGGTCATATACGCGCGTTAACAGGTTGTTGAAAAATCCCCTCGCCCCTGTCAACTGGGTGGGGGGCGTATACGCACCCCGTTATATACAAGTATCCGGCCACAGGCCGAAATCAGCACTCCGGCCGAAAGCTGCCTAAATATTGAGCATTTTCAGGCAAAAAAACCGTGGGAAATTCCGGTACCTACGTACTCTAACGATCGGTATGGAACGAAGGTGTTTTCCTAACCCATTGATTTTAAGGGCTGAAAAAGTTGTGTATAACGAGGTGGCGTATACGTTGTGTAATGAAGGTAATTTTTCGAATCGAGGCCATGCGCAAGATCGGCGTCACCCAGCATGCAATGTTCACCTACCGATCGCTGGAAGAACGCATTCTGGCGGAACACCCGCTGCACAAATTGCGCGTTTTGGTCGATGGAATTTTGCAGGGCCTTGCAGTGCGCGCATGTAGCTTGTCGGCGGACATCGACGGTATGCAACGCGCGCTTTGCGATGTGCGTGTCAAGAAGAGCAGGGGTCTGGTCCGATAATTCACTCCAGCATAGCTAAACGATATTTCGTCAGGCAGCGAGAAAATCAGGGCTGCAGATAGTGTGAGGCGACGCTGAGCGGACCGAATAATTTGCAGTTGCTCCTATCAAGATGCATGATGCTGTCAAATATGTCGGCGATAACAGCTTAGAAAATGAAATGGGCATGACAGAAATCGAGATGTACAAGGACAGCGATTCCGTCAACCCGCCTGCCTTTGACGCATTGGAGCAGATCGTCGGCTATCGTCTACTCCGATCGTATCGCGCACTGCTGTCGGCGGCCGATGCGTTGTGGCCCGACGCGCGAGTGTTTAATTTCGTCGATTGTTTGTCGAGCGAGTTCATCAGCCGTCCAAGTTTGCAACGCCGAGCCCGGCGTGCTGGGGGTGTTCCATGACCGTAGCGCCGACGATAGAAGTATGCTGGCTATTTTGCGGCCCGTTCGTTCGAGAAATTAATCGACTTGCAATATAAGCCCATCGTGCAGCAACCTGCGTGAACACGTGGGCGTGACGCGGCCGACTTTATGGCCGGCGCGTCTTTATTGTTTTAAAAAAGGGATACCAAGTGACATTGATTCAAAACTTCCGCGAGATCCGGCGCGACGGAAAAGTGATTGAAGCGGGCGTGGACATGCAAGCGATTCTTGCCCTCGGTTGGTCGCCGGACAAAATCGTGCGGCTGGAGTGGGAGGCGGACGGGCGAACAATCCACCGCGATTGCCCGCACGGCGTGCTGGCCAAGGTGCTGCCCGACCGCATGTCGATCGCGCTGATGGAGCACACGCCGGTGGACACGGGCATGCGCAAGAAACTGTCGGTGATCGATGCGGATGGAACGACCCGCTACGTGATCGCCGATACGCACGTCATCAACGGACGCGCGCTGATGGGCGTGTTTGCCTGGTTCGAGCCAGCGCGGGTCGAGCCGGAGCGCTGTTTTGGCGTGATCTTCCAGACCGTACCCGATGCCGACGGCACGCAGGAGCAATACCAGTTCGATCTCGATATCGCGAGCGGCGAGATCGTCGGCGCGTACGAAAGCCGCTAATGCTGCGCGCCAAGGGTGGCGCGCGAGGGCGCCGCCCTTGGCGATTATTGATACGTGTCGCCAGGCGTCTTCGGCTGGCCCAGGGCGCCGCCCTCGCGCTGCTCTTCCTCGAAGCTGGCCTGCAAGCCGGCGTCGATCGCATCGCGCAGTTCCTTGCCGCGGCCCGCATACAGGTTATCGGCCGGTGCCGACTGCAGCAGGATATCGAGGCTGCGCTTGGCGTCCATGGTTTTACCTTGCTGCGACAACAGCAGGGCGCAGTAAAACAGGGCAGGGGGGTGGGTCGGGGTGCTGGCCAGGATGGCATTGAAAAAGCCTTCCGCTTCCGCCGGCTCGCTATTGTTCATGTGCGTCATGGCCAGCTGGAACTGCTCGTTGACGGCACCCGGATGAGCGACCAGAAAGCGGCGGAACAGTTCTTGCGAGCGGGTGAACAACCCGAGCTGGGCGTACACGCGGGCCGCCATCGACACCGCTTCCGGATCCGGCTCGGGACCGCCGAGGATGCTCTTGAGTTTTTCCAGCGCGCTGTCGAGCTGGTTTTTTTCGACGTCGAGGCGGGCCAGGGCCAGCAGTTCGTCGGCGGCGAAGATGTCGGAGATGTTTCTTGAGACAGTCATGTGTTCCCTTAAATGGTTGCCTGACGGATTAGTCAGGCCGTGGTACAGCGGCAACGGAAGTATTGATTTTACAATTTCATTTAGTGTCTAACTTGCAATTGACGTTGATTATATGATATTCTGTGCAGATTAGTTTGTATAGTTTCCAAGGACCTCAGGGTGGGCATTTTCCACTGATTTTCTTGCCCTGAGTTTAAGTTCAGGTGCCGTAGCGGCAGGCAGTCGGATCGCTACCCGTTTCTCATCGTTGTATTTCTGTCGAGGTTCTATCGCATGGCAATTCGCAAGCTCACTCTCATGCACGGCGCATGCGCCCTGATGTTCGCGGCGCTTGCCGCCGGCAATGCCAGTGCCCAGGGCACCATCCTCACCTTTGAAGACCAGTATCCCGGGTTTGAATCCGAGGGTGAGCTTGAGCCCGACTATGCCGGCTTCAACTGGAGCGGCAGTCCCGGTTTCGTCACCAGCCTGTCGGCGACTACCGGCGGATTCCGCAACGGCACGATCGGCCAGGTCGGCCTGGTGGCCTACGACGGCAGCGTCACGTTTTCGCGCGCGACCGCCTTCAATTTTCTCGATTCCTACGTCGCCTCGGCCTGGCGCGATGGCGAAAGCGTGACCGTCGAAGGCTGGCGCAACGGCGCCATGACGTATTCGTCGAGCTTCCTGGTGTCCACTTCGCAGGGCAAGTTCGCGTTCAACTTCACCAATGTCGACAAGGTCAGCTTTCGCGGCGAAGGCGGCGTAACGATCCTGGACGCCAATGCGGGCGAGGGTGCGCATCTGGTGCTGGACAATCTCTCCGTGAGCGAGATCTCGCCGGTCCCGGAACCGGCCACGGTCTGGATGCTGCTGGGCGGCTCCCTGGTGCTGTTGGCCGCCGCCCGCCGCCGCAAGGCACACAAGGCCTGAACCGGCGGCGCCGTCGCTGACTTCTTAGCGCGGCGCCGTGGTCAGATGGGCGATCGCCTTGTCCACCATGGCGCCCAGTTCGGCGTCGGACTCCATCGTTCCCTGAACATCGTCGACCAGCTGATAGAAGCGCGGATCGTTGATCAGGTGTTCGCCCAGATGGGACAATAAAATCGATTCGAGAAAGATGCGGAACGCCTTGCGCCCGCGTTGGGGGTCGTCGCGCTCGATGCTGTTGATGCGCATGCCGATCGATGATTCGAGCCGCTCGCGGGTCGAGGCACCGGCGCGGCGCGGCGTGCCGCGCGCGCTGGGGCGGGCCGCTTTCTGGCCGCTCAGCTCGACCCGCGGCGCCAGCTGCGAGCGAATCGCCGCGACGAGCTGGCTGACCGATCCGATGGATGAAGGCACGGGGCGCTGAACTGAAAAAGCCGGCTACGAGAACCTTGCCGGCTTACTGCTTGCCGCCGCTGGTATAGGCGGACAGGAAGATGGGATTGGCAACTTGGTCGTCGGGCACGGGCGGCGTTTCCGCGGCCTCGGCCGGCGCGGCCGCAGCCTGCGCCGCGGCGGCCAGCGTTTCCGGCGGCAGCGCGTTGACCTTGTCGACGATCAGCTGCATGTCGGTATTGAGCGCCGGGTTGTCGGTATTGAGTGCCATCCCCTTGCTCATGCACGCGAGCGTGTCGGCAAATTCATTGCGCATCAGGTGGATCAGGCCGCTGCCGAACTGGTTCAGGGCATGCTGTTCGCCCAGTTCCTGCAAGGGCAGCAGGGTGCTCATGGCGCGCTCGGCGTCGCCGCTGGTCAGTTGCAACAAGCCCAGCTGGAAGCGCGCGATGGCGAAGCTCGGGTCGACCGCCAGCGCCGATTCCATCTCGGCGGCGGCGCGGTCGTACATTTGCAGCTGCGCATAGCCGGCGCCGAGCAGCAGATGGGCCGGGGCGGTGGCGTCGGGACGCGCGACCGCTTCCTTCAGGTAGGTCAGGGAGGCGCCGGAATTGCCGAGACGGTCGGCCTCGAGGGCGAGGTGAATCAGTTCCGACTGGTCGAGCGTGGAGAATGATGCGGCTGTCATGTTGTGGCGCTGTAGTGGGTTGCGGAGGCAGGCCTGGCGGATGCCATATAAACAATGACATCCATACCATACCCTCGATGCTGCTTTAGTGCTGCAACTCTAGCACGTTTCTCGTGCAATTTGCGTTGCTCAGGTAAAATTGTCAAAATTCAACGTGATACACTGCGCGGCTGTGTCCTAGTTTCCAACGTTTTATATTTATTGCTTTGACAGTCAAAAAATAGGTCTATAAACTCCCTCATGTTTTTGAACGCGTAAACATGCGGCCGCGCTGCCAATCAAATCGTTCGTCATCGAGTTTCGGGGAGTATGGGTGTGAAGTCTGACGTTGCTGTACAACTGCTCGCCGATCTGCTGTGGAATGCCCTGTTGATTTCCGCCCCGCTGCTGGGCATCACCCTGGTGGTGGGCCTGGCGGTCAGCGTGCTGCAGGTGGTTACTCAAGTCCAGGAGATGTCGCTCACCTATATACCGAAGATTATCGCGGCGGTGTTGGTGCTGGTGGCGTTTGGTCCATGGATGCTTAATCGGCTGCTTGGTTTTTCGGCGAGCCTGATCCGTAATATTCCCAATTATTTTTAAGAACCGGCGCACGTCATGACGCTGGATATCGACCCGGGCTGGGTAGCGATGGTGTTTCTGCTATGGCTGCGCATCGGGACGCTGTTCATCATGATGCCGATGTTCACCGGCCTGGACAAGTTTGTCGTGCTGCGCGTGCTGTTCACCCTGGCCCTGAGCGTGGTGATGGCGCCCCAGCTGGGCACGGCCGGTGTGGCGGCGCCGATGAGCATGGCGGCCCTGGTCGGAGCGGCCCTGTCGGAAGTGGCGGTGGGCGCGACCCTGGGCTTTGGCGCGCTGGCCGCCTTTGGCGCATTTTCGGTGGCCGGGAAAATACTCGATATTCAAAGCGGCTTTGGTATCGGCAGCGTATTCGATCCGGTCACGCGGACCGGATCGCCCTTGTTTGCGATGATGCTCAATATGCTGGGAGTGACCGTGTTTTTCAGCGTGGATGGGCATCACGCATTAATGCGCGGGATCGCCTTTTCGGTAAGCCAGGTGGCGCCGGGCGCCGGTTTGGGCAGCTGGCCGATCGATGCGGTAATCCGCCAGTTCGGCCTGATGTTTTCTCTCGGGGTGACGGTGATTGCACCGGTGATGTTTTGCCTGGTGCTGATTGAAGTGGGTTTTGCGATGACTTCGCGGGTATTACCGCAGATGAATGTATTCGTAGTGAGTATTCCGGTGAAAATCGTCGCCGCGCTGGCCATGCTGGCGATGACGATTACCACCGTGGGTGCGTCGATGGGGCGGATATATGCCGCTATTTTCAGTTATTGGGAGCAGGTGTTGGTAAATGTCTGAGCAGGATTCGAATCGCAGCGAAGACGCGACCCCGCATAAGCTGGAGGAGGCGCGCAAGAAGGGATCGGTGGCCAAGAGCGCCGATTTCACCGCCATGGCCGTGCTCGCGGCGATGACGGCCTGCGTCTACGCGACCGCCTGGGATGGGTTCAAGCAAACCATGCGCCTGCAGCTCGAGATGCTGGCCCAACTGGGGCGCATGGACTGGCAGGTCGACTCGGTGTCGGTGCTGCTGTCGAACCTGGCCATGGGCATGCTGTACGTACTGGCGCCCCTGTTCATGGCGCTCGCGATCGCCGCGGTGGCCGCCAACGTCGCGCAGACCGGCCCGGTGTTTACGATGCATCCGCTGGTGCCGGACCTGAACCGGATCAGCCCGGTCAGCGGTTTCAAGAAGATTTTCTCGATGCGGACGGTGTACGAATCGTTCAAGAGCATTATCAAGCTGATCGTGCTCGGCTTTATCACCTGGCTGGTGATCGTCGACCTGATTCCCGGCCTGGTCGGCTTGACCGGCCTGAACCCGAAAGCCTATGCGCGCATCATGCTCGACCTGGCGGCGGCCCTGATGGTCAAGCTGTTGCTGGCCTTGCTCGCGATCGCGCTGATCGACCTGGTGTTTTCGCGCTGGGAATTCGCCAAGCGCATGCGCATGAGCAAGCGCGACGTCACCGACGAGCACAAGAACCGCGAAGGCGACCCGCGCATCCGCAGCCGGATCCGCGAATTGCGCCAGGAAATGCTCAAGCGCAGCAAGGCCCTGGGCAATGTCGCCGAGGCCGATGTGCTCATTACCAATCCGACCCACCTGGCGGTGGCCCTGAGCTACCAGCACGGCGCCCACAGCGCCCCGCACGTGATTGCCAAGGGTGCCGGCGAAGTCGCCCTGAAGATGCGCCAGGTGGCCCGTCTTCACCATATTCCGATTGTTGAGAACAAATTGTTGGCAAGAACCTTGTACCGCGAAGTTGCTTTCGATAATTACGTTCCGGAAAAATTGTATCCGCAGCTGGCCAAGATCATGGTCTGGGTGCAAGCCATGCGCGCGGCCCGCCTGCGCACGGCGGGAGTGCGCGCATGAATAGCCTGAGTAAATTCTTCGGCAGAAACACCGACCTGGTCATGGTTGCCCTGGTGGTGGGTGTGCTGGCGGTCCTGTTCGCACCGATTCCCTCGGGCTTGCTCGACTTCCTGATCATCACCAACTTCAGCTTCGCCCTGCTGATCCTGCTGCTGACCTTTTATATCGCCAAGCCGGCCGAGTTTTCGACCTTTCCCTCGCTGCTGCTGATCGCCACCCTGTTCCGTCTCTCGCTCAACGTCGCCGCCACCCGCCTGATCCTGTCGGACGCCGATGCCGGCCACGTGATCGGCGCCATCGGCGCCTTCGTCGTGGCCGGCAATTACGTGATCGGCCTGGTGGTGTTCCTGATCCTGGTGGTGGTGCAGTATGTGGTGGTGACCAACGGCGCCCAGCGCGTCTCGGAAGTGGCCGCCCGTTTCACCCTGGACAGCATGCCCGGACAACAGATGAGTATCGATGCCGACCTGAACATGGGTTTCATCGACCAGGAAGAAGCCAAGCGCCGCCGCAAGGCCCTGGAAAAGGAATCGGGCTTCTATGGCGCCATGGACGGCGCCAGCAAATTCGTCAAGGGCGACGCCATCGCCGGCATCATCATCATGCTGATCAACCTGGTGGGCGGCTTGATTATTGGCGTTATGCAACAAGGCATGGCCTGGGGCCAGGCCCTGCAAACCTTTTCCCTGCTCACCGTGGGCGATGGCATCGTGACCCAGGTGCCGGCCCTGGTGATTGCCGTCAGTACCGGCCTGATCGTCACCCGCTCGGCTTCCGACGGTAACCTCAGCAATGAAGTGCTGCGCCAGCTGACTTCCTTCCCAAAAACCATCCTGATGGTGGTCGTGGTACTCGGCGGCATCCTGTTCATGCCGGGCATTCCCATGCTGCCGGTGCTGGTCATCATGGCGATGCTGGTTGGCTTGCTGCTCATCATCCGCCGCGCCGCCCGCAACGGCGCCAGCGCCGAGGCCGAGGCCGACGAGAAAAAGGATGAGGAAGAGGAAAGCGCCTACGACATGCTGCAAGTCGATCCGATCGAAGTGATGGTTGGCACCGGCCTGGCCCACCTGTTCAAGGAACAGACCATCTTCACCGACCGCATCAGCGCCATCCGCAAGCAATATGCGCTCGAATCGGGCATGGTGTTGCCGCGCGTGCGTTTCCGCGATTCGCCCCAGCTGGGACCGAACTCCTACGAACTGAATGTGTTCGGGGTGCAGTCAGGCAAGGGCGAGATCATGATGGACCGTACCCTGGCGATCCAGGGCGGCGCCGATTCGAAGGGCGTGCAGGGCATCGAGACGCGCGAACCGACCTACGGCTTGCCGGCCGTGTGGATCGAGGATAGCGAAAAAGAAACGGCGCGCAAGGCGCGCTACACCCTGGTCGACCCGGCCACCGTGTTCATCACCCACCTGAGCGAAGTGCTCAAGCAGCAGTCGGCCATGCTGCTGACCCGCACCGAAACCGAGCGCCTGCTGCAGCGGGTGCGCACCGTGCAGCCGGGCCTGGTCGAAGACTTGATTCCGACCGTGATGTCCCTGGGCGATGTGCAGAAAGTCTTGCAAAACCTGTTGCGCGAAAAAGTTTCGATCCGCAACCTGGAAGCGATCGCCGAAACCCTGGCCGACAATGGACGGAACAACAAGGATCTGGTGCTGTTGACCGAAATCGTGCGCCAGAAGCTGGGGCCGGCGATCTGCCAGTCGCTGATGGGCGAGGGCAGTGCCCTCAACGTGCTGACCCTGGACCCGACCATCGAGCACAGCCTGATGCAAAGCGTGCGCGCGGCCGATGCCAACAGCCGCCTGGTGGTCGAACCCAAGTTCGCCGAGCAATTGCTGGCGCGCCTGATGGCCCAGTCGGAACGGATGATGAAGAACAATATGATGCCTGTGCTGTTGTGCTCGCCAGACCTGAGGCGCCATGTGCGCGCCCTGTCCGAGCGGGTCATTCCGCACATGCGCATCCTGTCGCTGGCGGAAATTCCGAACAGCGTCAACCTGAAGTCCTTCGGCTCGATCAATCTGGCCGAGGCGGTGACGCGATGAAGCCGATGGCCGCAGCGATCGCAGTACGCAATATGAGCAGTACCAACTATACACAGGGATGGAGCTTGAGATGGATGCGCTAACAATTGCTGGAATCGCGATGCAGAACGACATGCAGCGGATGGACAGCATCAGCCAGAACCTGGCCAACGTGATGACACCAGGCTACAAGCGCTCGATTCCGGTCAGCCGCGCCTTCGCCGACCTGATGGGCGGTGCGGCTTCCGGCGCCGCCGCCTTGCACGACACCACCGCCGCCCAGGTGCTCGACACCAGCGCCGGCACCTTGCGCGCCACCTCCAATCCGATGGATATCGCGATCGAGGGCAACGGCTACTTCGAGGTCGCCACCGAACAGGGCACCGCCTATTCGCGCCAGGGCACCTTGCAGGTCGACCCGCGCGGGCGCCTGTGCAACGGCGACGGCCGCGCCCTGATCGGCCTGGGCGGCGAGATCGTGATCGCGCCGGGACCGTTTTCGGTCGAGGCCGACGGCAAGGTCAAACAGAATGGCCAGACGGTCGGCCAATTGAAAGTGGTCCAGTTCAGCAATCCGCAGGGGCTCCTGCCGATGGGTAATGGCTTGCTGGCCCAGGGCGATGCCACGGTGTCCGACCATAACGTGGCGGCGCGCGTGCGCACCGGCTTTCTCGAAAATTCCAACGTCAGCTCGCCCCAGGAAATGATCCGCCTGACCGAAACCCTGCGTCATTTCGAGACCATGATCAAGGTCGCGCAAGGCTATGAAGATGTATTCCAAAAAACAGTCAGCAAACTCGGGGAGTTCTAAGGCGTCATGAATGATTCACTGTATATCGCTGCCACAGGCATGCAAGCCCAGCAAAAAAACCTGGACACCATCGCCAACAACCTGGCCAATCTGACCACTCCCGGCTTCAAGACCGGGCGCGTCAATTTCCAGGACATGGTCTACCGCATGGGCCAGCCGGCCGGCGCCGAGGGGCTCAGCCTGGCGCCATCGAACGATGCCCACGGCACCGGCGTGTCGGTGCTGTCGATGTCGCAGCAATTCACCATGGGTGAAATGAAAAAGACCGATGGCATGCTCGACGTCGCCATCAGCGGCGCCGGTTTCTTCGAAGTGAGCCTGCCCGACGGCACCCGCGCCTATTCGCGCGGCGGCGCGCTGCAGGTCAACGCGGACGGCTTCCTCAGCTCGCCCGAAGGCAATATGCTCAAGCCGGGCATCCATATCGGCAGCGATGTCAAATCGGTATCGATCATGGCCGACGGCAAGGTGATGGTCCAGGCCAACGGCCAGAACAGCGCATCGGAAGTGGGCATGATCGACATGGCGAGCTTTTCCGATCCGGCCGGCCTGACCCCGCTCGGACAGAACCTGTACAAGCCTTCGGCCAAGTCGGGCGAACCGATACTCGGGCGGCCGGGCGAAAACGGCGTGGGCACCCTGGCGCAAGGCTTCACCGAAATGTCGAACGTGAACATGATCAACGAGATGGTCAGCCTGATGACGGCCCAGCGCGCCTACGAGATGAGCGTCAAGGTGATCCAGGCCTCGGACGAAATGCTCGCGATGAGCAATAACCTGCGCAAATAAGCGACTCGCCAGCCATGTCCCTTCCTTTCCCGCGCCTGCGCGCCATGACCCTGCTGGCAGCCTGCGTGCTGCCGCTGCTGTGCCGGGCCGCCGCGCCCGTGCAGCTGGTCCTGCGCGCCGACGCCACCGTCAGGGGCGAGCAGATCGTGCTGGCCGACCTGCTCACGGTGAGCGCCGACGATGCCGCCGTCAAGGCCGCGCTCGATGCGCTGCGGGTCGGTCCGGCGCCGCGGGTGGGGGCGGTCGAGCAGTACGGACGGCCCGAGCTCGAACGGCTGATGCATGCGCGCGCGCTGCCGCCAGGCGCCGAGCTGGCCTGGAGCGGCGCCAGGGCGGTCAAGGTGCGCGCGGCCGAGCGTCTGCTCACGTCCGAGGCGCTGCAGCGCGCCGCCAGCGAGGCCTTGCAGCAGCATCTGGGCGCGGCCTGGGCCGGCGCCGAGCTGCGCCTGGCCGGACCCGTGGCGGATGTCACCCTGCCGCTGGGCGAGCCGGTGCTCTCGACCCGCATCGTCGACCCGGCGCATGCGCGCGCGCGCCAGGCGGTGTATGTGGACGTCACGGTGGCCGGCAAGCTGGTGCGCTCGGTGCTGGTGCCGTTCGCGCTCAAGCTCAGCCGCGTGGCGTATGTGGCGCGGCGCGATCTGGCGGCCGGCACGGTGCTCAGCGCCAATGACGTGGAACAACAGCGCGAGGATGTCTCGGAAGTGGTCGACAGCATGCTGCCGGTACCGCAACTGACCCCGTCCGCGCGCACGGTGAAAGCGGTCGCGCGCGGCCAGATCCTGTTGCGCAGCCATCTGGCGCAGCAAGGCCTGGTGTACCGCGGCGACACGGTCAAGCTGGTACTGGCCGAGGGCGGCGTGTCGATCGAGACGCGCGCCGTGGCGCAACAAGACGGCGGGATGGGACAGCTGGTGCGGGTCAAGCCCGAATCGAGCATGGAAGCAATCAGCGCGCGCGTGGTAGGCGCCGGCCTGGTACAGGCAGAAGGAAAATAATGAACAAGCAAGGAATGGCACGATTAAGGGCACGATTCATGGGACGGTTCGGACAGGCAGTGGGCTTGCTGTGCGCGGCCGCCATGCTCGGCGGCACCGCCCAGGCGACCAGCCTGTACCAGGAGGGCAGCTACAAGGCGCTCGCCTCGGATCAGAAAGCGCGGCGCCGCGGCGACCTGGTGACCATCATGGTGGTCGAAAATTCGAGCGCGACCAGCACCGCCAACACGACGGCGCGGCGCGGCGCCAGCATCAATGCCGAAGTCGAGCTGCCGCACAAGGCGCGCGGGGTCGGCATCCAGACCAATAACAATATGGATGGCCGCGGCCAGACCGTGCGCGAGGGCAAGGTGCTGGCGCAGATCACGGTCGTGGTCAAGGACGTCACCGACAACGGCGACTTGCTGGTGGCCGGCGAGCAGTTGCTCGAAGTGAACAATGAACGCCAGCAGATCCGGGTCGAAGGGCGCATCCGCACCCAGGACTTGAGCGACACGAACGTGGTCTTATCGACCCGCATCGCGGACGCGAAGATCAGTTATGTCGGCGCCGGCGACTTGTCGGATAAACAAAGACCTGGCTGGTGGCAGCAGGTATTGACGTGGTTTGGAATGTGATGAGAATGAAGAAAACGATTTTCCTGGCCCTGCTGTCGCTGGCCTGTTTCGCGAGCGCGAGCTGCCATGCGCAGGCGATCCGCATCAAGGACATGGGCAAGATCGCCGGCTGGCGCGAGAATGCGCTGACCGGCTACGGCCTGGTGACCGGCCTGGCCGGCACCGGCGACTCGGGACGCAGCAAGAGCGCGCGCCAGTCGCTGGCGAACATGCTGTCGCGCTTCGACATCGCGGTCTCGGCCGACGATATCCAGAGCCGCAACGTGGCCACCGTGATGATCACGGCCAGCCTGCCGCCGTTCGCGCGCGAAGGCGACCAGCTCGACATCAGCGTCAGCTCGGTGGGCGACGCCCGCAGCCTGGTGGGCGGCACCCTGATGTCGGCGCCGCTCAAGGGCCCGGACGGGCGCGTGTATGCGCTCGGCCAGGGCGCGGTGACGGTGGGCGGCTACCGCTACGACATGAACGGCAACGTGGTGCAGCTGAACCACCCGACAGTGGGCGCGGTGCCGAACGGCGCCACCATCGAAGTGGGCGTGACCAACAAGCTGCTCAGCGATCGCAACACCATCACCTTCGTGCTGGCCGAGCCGGACTTCACCACCGCCAGCCGTATCGCCGCCGCCATCAATGCGCAAGTGGGCAGCGAAGTGGCCGACGCCAGCGATCCGGCCGGGGTCGAGATCCGGGTGCCGGAAGGGCGCCGCAAGCACCTGACCGATTTCCTCACGACCGTCGAAAACGTGCGCGTCGAGCCGGACCGCCGCGCCAAGGTCGTCATCAACGAGCGCACCGGGACCGTGGTCTCGGGCGGCGACGTGCGCATTTCGAGGGTGGCCATCTCGCAGGGCGACCTGAAGGTGTCGATCGTGACCGACAACGCTGTCTCGCAGCCGGACCTCTTGGTGCAGCCGGGCGAGGCGATCCGTACCGCGACCGTGGCCAACAGCCGGGTCAATGTCGAACAGAAACGCGAAACCGGCTATGTGGCGCCGAACAACGCCACCGTGGCCGACCTGGTGCAGGCGCTGACCCGCATCAAGACCAACACGCGCGACATCATCTCGATCCTGCGCGCCGTCAAGGCCGCCGGCGCGCTGCATGCCGAGCTGATTGTCCAATAACGCTTGCCCACTACCGAACCGACCCAGAAAGCAGCCCCAGATGCCTATCAATTTCGACCAGAGCCTGAGCGCCATCGTCGGCGTCGCGCTCGACGCGACCACCATGCGCCACCAGGCCATCGCGCACAATATCGCCAACGTCAACACCCCCGGCTACCAGGCGATGGGAGTGAGCTTCGAGGGCAGCCTGGCGCAGGCGCGCGCCGAAGTGCAGGCCGGCCGTCCGCTCACGCCCTCGATGCTGGCCGACCTGCAGCCGCGCATGGAAACGGCCGACAGCGGCGCCGTCTCGCTCGAAATGGAGATCGCGCACCTGTCCGAAAACACTTTGCAGCATCAGACCCTGCTCAAGATGCTGAGCCGGCATTACGCCAACCTGCGTACCGCCATCACCGACGGGAAATCATAATGGATCAACATAGCCTGTTTCAGATCAGCGCCAGCGGCATGGCGGTCGAGAAACTGCGCCTCGATGTCACCACCGCCAACCTGGCCAATATGCACAGCACGGCCGGCGCCGGCAAGGCCCTGTACCGGCCGCTGCAAGTCATTTCGCGCGCCGTGCCGCTGACGTTTTCGGAGCAGATGGGGCAAATCGCCAGCGGCGGCGCCGAGGTGGCCAGCATCGCGCCCCAGGACGTGGCGCCGCGCATGGTCTTCGAGCCGGCCCACCCGGACGCCGACGCCAAGGGCTTCGTGGCTTACCCGGGGGTGAACCAGACCTCGGAAATGATGACCATGCTGAGCGCCTTGCGCGCCTACGAGGCGAACGTGGTGGCCATGAACGCGGCCAAGACCATGGCCTCGCGCGCGCTTGAAATCGGCGGCCAGTCATGACGGTCGACGCCATCGCGGCGCTGAGCGCGCTGCCGAGCGTGGCCGCCACCGGGCCGGGCGGGGTCGATGCCATGTTCGGAGCGACCCGTCCGGACACCGCCGCCGCGCCCTTCGAGACCTGGTTCGCCAAGGAAGTGGGGGCGGTCAACGACAAGATGATCGGCGCCGAAAACGAAGTCAAACAAGTCGCGCTGGGCGGGGAACAAAGCCTGCATGACGTGATGATCCATCTGGAAGAGGCGCGTCTGTCGTTCCAGCTGCTGGCCCAGGTACGCAACCGTTTGCTCGAAGCGTACCAGGATGTCATGCGCATGCAGGTTTAGGGAGAGAGTGAAAAGTGGCATCTGTAACTGAAAATTGGCAAGCCTTGAGCACACAGGCAAAAACCGGCCTGGTGGTAGGCGTGACCCTGATCGCCGGCCTGGCCGTGGGCATCGCCGTATGGGCTTACCGGCCCGACTACCAGGTCTTGTTCGCCGACGTCGCCGCGCCCGATGCGTCGGCCATGACGGCCGAGCTGGACCGGCTGAAAGTGCCGTACCAGCTGGCCGACGGCGGCAATACCATCCTGGTGCCGCGCGAGATGGTCTACAAGACGCGCCTGAAGGTGATGGGCAAGGACTTGCCGCTGCATGGCGCGGTCGGCTTCGAGGTCTTCAACAATGCCGATTTCGGCATGACCGAATTCGTCCAGAAGGTCAATTACCAGCGCGCCATCCAGGGCGAACTGACCCGCACCATCCTGTCGATCGAAGGGATCGCCTCGGCGCGGGTGCACCTGGCCTTGCCGGAGCAGGGCCTGTTCAAGAAGACCACGGCCAAGCCGAAGGCCTCGATCACCATCGTCACCAAGCCGAACCACGTGCTGGCGGCCGAGCAGGTCAGCGGCATCCAGCGCCTGGTGGCGGCCTCGGTGCCGGATATCCAGGCCGCCGATGTCACCGTGCTCGACCAGCACGGGGTGGCGCTCACGCGCAACGGCGGCGGCGAAGCGGCCATGGAAAGCGCCTCGGGCATGCTCGACGCCAAGCGCAGCGCCGATGATTACCTGACCCGCAAACTGTCCAAGGTCCTCGACGCCACCTTCGGCCCCGGCGAAACCATCGCCACGGTCGACGTGCTGCTCAACCTGGACCAGAGCCGGGTGACCACCGAAGAAGTGCTGCCGGCCCGCAGCGGCACCCAGGAAGGCAGCCCCACCGGGGTGGTGGTGCGTTCGCGCCAGACCGTGCGCGACAACGTGGCCGCCGGCGCCAGCGCCGCGGCCAGCAGCGCGCGCAGCGGCGAGAGCCTGTCGAGCGGTTCGACCGAAGCGGACTACCAGGTCGGGCGCCGCGTGGCGCAGTCGGTCACCACACCAGGCGCCACGCGCCGCCTGACGGTGGCGGTGGTGGTCAAGAATCCGCTGAGCGACTACCAGATGGACAAGCTCAAGGAAGTGGTGGGCCTGACGGTTGGCCTGAACAGCGAGCGCGGCGACGCCATCATCATCCATTCGATGAATACCCTGGGCAGCGCGGCCGGCGACCGCGGCGCCCTCGAGCGCGCCAGTGTCGAAGCGGCGGGCGCGCGTCCGGTGGCGGCAACGCCGGCGCCCGCGCGTGCCGCGGTCCCGCCCGCGGCGATCTGGGCCGCGGCGGCGCTGGTCATGCTGGTCCTGCTGGTGTGGGCCTTCCTGCGGCGCGGCCAGCCGCGCGCCGCCGGCACCGCGCTGACGGTCGAGGAACGCGAACGCCTGCTGCTGCAGGTGCGCCAGTGGATCGACACCAAGCACGAGCCGGGCCCGAACGGCGGCCTGTGGGAGCGGCCATGAGCGGCTACCGGCGTGCCGCCGTCGCCCTGCATGGCGTGAGCCCGAAGGACCGCGCCTACATCCTCGAGGCGCTGCCCGGTTCCGACCAGACCGCGCTGCTCGCTTGCCTGGCCGAGCTGGACGAACTCGGTTTTGCCAAGGATCCGGCCAGCCTGGAAGAAGCGCTCGCCGGCGCGCCGCCGGCGCCCGCCGTCGCCGGCCTGGGCCCGACCGAGCGCCTGGCGCGCGCCACCTCGGCCCAGATGTTCGCCCTGCTCGAAGACGAGCCGGGTGTGCTGGTCGCCCAGGTACTCGGCGTGCAGCGCTGGGTGTGGGGCGAGCCTTGCCTGGCGCTGTTTCCAGCGGCCCGGCAGGAAAAAATCCGCGCCGCGCTGGCCGCCCCGGTGGCCGCGCCCGCGCGCGCCGCGTTTCTGGTCACGGCCCTGGCCGCCCGCCTGGACCAGGCCGCACAAGGGTCCGGCATGGCCGGATCGGGCACGCGCGCCGCCAGCGGCCTGCGCGCGCTGCGCGAGCGCTTCGGGGCCCGCCCTGAATCCACGAGGAACACCTAATGCCGATCATCCGCACTCCCACGATTTCGGCCGGCACGCGCCAGCTGCGCCGCGCCAAGGCGGGCAAGGCCGAGACGCCTCATACGGCCAATGCGGCCAATGCGGCCGCGGTCGCGCCGGCCGCCGCCGTGGCGCCGAAAGCGGCCGCGCTGCCCAGGGTGCAAGCGCCGCTGCCGGTACAGGCGGTGCAGCCGGTGGCCCCAACGGCGCCGGTGCAAGGAGCGGCATTCGCGCTCGACCAGGAAGCCGTGCGCGCCGCAGTGGCCAAGGCCACCGACGAAGCCTTGGCGCGGGTGGCGGAGCGCGAGCAGGCCAACCGCCTGCGCATGGACCAGGAATTGAACGAGGCCATCACCCTGGCCGAGCAGCGCGGTTACGCCGCCGGCGTCGAGCGCGGCGAAGCGCAGGCGCGCAAGGCGGTCCACGAACAGCTCGAACGCATCGGCGCACTCGGCCTGGCGCTCAGCCAGAACCGCGCCAAGGTGCTCGAACAAGCCCAGGATGACAGCGTCGAAATCGTGTTTACGGCCTTGTGCCGCATGATCGGCGCGGTCGCCACCGAGCGCGAGGCGGTGGCCGGCATGGTGGCCCAGACCCTGGCCAGCTTCAAGCACAAGACCGAGCACCTGGTGGTGCGCCTGCATCCGCACGACCATGCGCTGCTGACCCAGGCCGCCAGCGCGCTCGATGTGGCCGGGCTCGACGCCGGGCTCGATCTGCGCGCCGATGCGTCGGTGCGGGTCGGCGGCTGTCTGGTCGACGGCAACGGCGGCACCCTCGACGCGCGCCTGGACACCCAGCTCGGCAGCGTACGCGACGCCTTGCTCAAGGTGCGCCGCGCGCACGCCCACCACCAGGACCAGTCATGATGCGCGCCTACCTCGACGCCGTCAGCACGGTGCCGCTGGCGCGCCGCACCGGCCGGGTGGTCGGCATTTCGGGCCAGAGCATCGAATCGGCCGGCCCCGGCGCGACCATCGGCGAAATCTGCGAGATCAGCCAGGGCATGGACCAGGAACCGCTGCTGGCCGAAGTGGTGGGCCTGAAATCCGGCCGCGTGATCCTGATGCCGTACGGCGAACCGCGCGGCATCGGCGCCGGCAACGAAGTGCTGGCGACCGGCCGGGTAGCGCGCACCCCGGTGGGCGACGCGCTGCTGGGCCGCACCGTGGACGCCTTCGGCATGCCGCTCGACGGCGGCCCGCCGCCCAAGGCGGCCTACCACCGCGAGCTGCACGCCGTGCCGATGAATCCCCTGACCCGGCCGCGCATCGACACCCTGATCGAAACCGGCATCCGCGCCATCGACGGCCTGCTGCCGCTCGGACGCGGGCAGCGCATGGGCATTTTCGCCGGCAGCGGGGTTGGCAAGAGTACCCTGCTGGGCATGCTGGCGCGCGACGTCAAGGTCGACGTCAACGTGATCGCCCTGATCGGCGAGCGCGGACGCGAAGTGCGCGAGTTCATCGAAAAACACCTCGGTCCCGAAGGCATCAAGCGCAGCGTGGTGGTGGTGGCCACCTCCGACCAGCCGGCGCTGGTGCGCACCCGCGCGGCCTATGCGGCCACCTCGATTGCCGAGTATTTCCGTGACCAGGGCCGCCAGGTGCTGCTGATGATGGATTCGGTGACCCGCTTTGCCATGGCGCGCCGCGAAATCGGCCTGGCCGCGGGCGAGCCGCCGACCGCGCGCGGCTATACGCCCTCGGTATTCTCGGACGTTCCCGCCCTGTGCGAGCGCTGCGGCACGAGCGACTCGGGCGGCTCGATCAGCGCCCTGTACACGGTGCTGGTCGAAGGCGACGATTTCAATGAACCGGTGTCCGACATCCTGCGCGCCACCCTGGACGGCCACATCATGCTGTCGCGCCAGCTGGCGCACGAAGGCCACTTCCCGGCCATCGACGTCTTGCAGAGCATCAGCCGCCTGGCCGGCGACCTGACCACGCGCGACGACCAGAAGCTCATGTCGGCGGTGGTCGAACTGCTGGCCGTGTACGAACGCAACCGCCAGATGGTCGAGATGGGCGCCTACCGGGCCGGCAGCAATCCGGCGCTGGACCGCGCCATGGCCTTGTTCCCCAGCGTGCGCGACGTGCTGCGCCAGTCGGTGCACGAGTCGAGCACGCGGCGCGAAGCGCTGCAGCTGCTGCGCACCATCATGGCCGGAGGCCCGGCATGAGCAAGCGATTCCGTTACGCGCTGCAACCGGTGCTGCTTTCGCGCACCTGGGCGCTCGATGCGCTCAAGCTGGAACTGGGTGAACGCAATGCCAGCCTGGGCGAGCTGCAGGGGCAACGCGCCGCTATCGGGCAGGAAAGCGCGGCGGTCAACCAGGCCTGGCAGCGCCAGGCCGAGGTGCCGGGCAATTTTAACGTCGACGGTTTCGCCACCGTGATCGCCTACCTGGGCCAGCTGGCCGAACTGGCCAGGCGCAAGGACGAGGAAATCGCGCTGGCGGCGCAGGAACGCGACGCGCTGATCGACCGCATCGTGGCCGAGCAGCGCGGGGTCGAGGCGGTCGAGGAGCATCGCGACAAGATGTTCGCCGAATTTCGCAAAGAGGAAAACAGCGCGCAGTTCAAGGCGGCCGACGATCACTGGTCGACCTTGCATGTACGCGATCACGAGCACGGAGCAGACAAGCATGAGCAACAGTTTTGATTCGGTAAGCCGGTTCGGCAGCGTGCCGGGCGCCGGTTTCATGGGCAACAGCGGCGTTGCCAAGTCCGGCGCCTGGCTGCAGGAGCTGGAACGGGCCGCCCTGGGCAACCGTCCGCAGGCGGCCGCGAGCGAGGCGCCAGGCGCGCGCGGCGCGGCGCCGCAGGCGCACCAGGACCCGGGCCTGGATCCGTCCCCGCACCACCTGGCGCGCCAGGCTGCGGAGCAGGACCCGCGGCGCGAGCGCGCAGGGCAGGGCGAGGAGGCGGCCACGCAGTCGCTGGCCGCGGCGGCGGGCGGCCAGCCTGCGGTGCAAGCGGCGCAGGGCGTCGCGGCCGCGGCGCCGGCACCGGCCGCGCCAGGCCAGGGGCAGGTGCAAGGCGCGCCCGCCACGGCCGAGCTGGCGCACGTCGGCCTGTTGACCATGGGGCTGGCGGCGCCCGTTGCGGCGCCAGCCGCGGCCGCCCGTGTGGCGGAAGCGGCGCCATCCTTGTCCGCCGGCACCATGCCCGGCATGGCGCCGATGGCCAACCCGGCCATGCGCGCGGCGGCCGCGGCGCTGCCCGGCGAGTCCGCCCTGGCGCGGGTCGGCCCTGCGGCCGCGCCGCCGGCGCGCTTGGCCGCGCGCGCGCCGATGCTCAAGGAGCAGGCCGAAGCGAGCGAGGCAGCGCCCGAGCACACCCCCGCCAGCGGCGGCGAGAGCGCCGCCGACGAACTGCCGTATGCCTTGCGCAGCATGCACCTGTTTCACGACGGCGAAGGGGTGCAAGCCTGGATCCGCGACGCCGCGCTGTCGCAGTTCCAGGCCAATGCGCTGGCTTACTCGCTGAAGAAGGAAATGCAGGCCGAAGGCTTGACCTTGCAGGCGCTGACCTTGAACGGCAAGAAAACCGCGATGGCGCCGGCGCCGCCGGAGGTCAAGCGCAAATAGCCGCCGCGATGGCGGCAATACCGGAACAAGATGCAGGCCCTTGCGGGCCGGCCAAACCAGTCAACATCAAACACAGCAGTACACCAGAGGAGCAACACAATGGCGATTTCCAGCACCAGCGGCCCAGGGCAAGTCAACAATCTGAACCTGCAGGAATTCTTGAAGATCCTGACCAGCCAGCTGTCCAACCAGGACCCGCTCAAGCCGCTCGACAACCAGGAATTTGTCGCTCAGCTGGCCCAGTTTTCCACGCTTGAGCAGAGCACCCAGCTCAACGCCAAGATCGACCAGATGCTGGAACAGCAAGCCGTCACCGGGTCGGTGGGCTTGCTTGGCAGGAACGTCGGAGTCGGCAGCGGCGGCGCCAACGGCGGCCCGAGCGTCACCGGCAGGGTCTCGGCGATCCAGTTCGTGTCCGGCCAGGCGCAACTGACCGTCACCCAGAGCAATGGCGCGGTGTTTACCGGCGTCACCCTGGACCAAATCACATCCGCACAATAAGAGAGCACGTTCATGATCAATACTATCAACACCGGGATGTCGGGCCTGATCGGCTACTCCAAGGGTCTGCAGGTGATCGGCAATAACCTGACCAATATCAACACCCCCGGCTACAAGGGCGTGGACCAGCAGTTCGCCAGCCTGTTCAGCCAGGAAGGCGCGCAAAACGGCACCGGCACCGGCTCCGGCCTGAACACGCTCGACACGCGCGTGAACTTCAGCCAGGGCCAGATCAACCAGACCGGGCGCCCGCTCGACCTGGCGATCAATGGCCTGGGCTTTTTCATCCTGCGCGATGGCGATGCCACCTCCTACACCCGGGCCGGCCAGTTCCAGTTCGATGCCAACGGCATCCTGGTCGGCTCGGACGGCAAGTCGCGCGTGGCCGGCCTGGGCGCGAACGGCATGCTGCAGGATATTACCCTGGCCGGCTTGCAGAATACCCCCGGCAAGGCCACCACCAGCGTCAAGTTCAGCGGCAATCTGCCGACCCTCCCGACCGGCGACATCACGGTCGGTCCGGTCAATGTGTTCGACGCGGCCGGCGGCCAGCACACCTTGTCGATGACCTTCACCAAGGCCAATCCGACCCCGCCCTTGCCGGCGAATAACGTCAACTATACCGTGAGCGCGAAAGACGAGACCGGCACCGTGGTCGGCACCGGCACCCTGCAGTTCGCCAACGGCAACCCGCTGGCCACGGCCAACGCGGTCCAGCTCAATTTCACGCCCAAGAGCATGGCGCCAATGTCGGTCAAGCTCGACTTTTCCACGAATGTCACCTCGGTGTCGAACGGCGGCACCTCGTCCTTGCTGCCGGGCGAGGTCGACGGTTATGCGATCGGTACCTTGCGCAACCAGACCTTCGACGCCGACGGCGCCCTGACGCTCAATTATTCGAACGGCCAGGCAATCAAGGGCGCCAACCTGGCGCTGGCCAATTTCGACCGCATCGAGTCGCTCGACGAGGTCAGCGGCAACATGTTTACCACCAGGAGCACGGCCCATATCGGCAAGGCCGGCACCAGCCTGTTCGGCACCATCGGCGCCGGCGTGGTGGAAGGCGCCAACGTCGACCTGTCGCAGCAGTTCAGCAATCTGATCATCATGCAGCGCGGCTATCAGGCGTCCTCGCAAATCGTTAGCGTCAGCAACGAGATGATCCAGACCCTGCTCGACATGAGGAAGTAAGCATGCAGGTCAGTCCGTATTGCCTGCTGGGCGCAAGTACCCTGGCGGCGCTGGCGCAGCGCTGCAACACCATGCTCGATGCCTGGGCCGCAGCCTGGGGTGTCGAGCGCGGCGCCTGCACGCTCGAGTGCGCGCGCGCCTGGGACAGCAACGCGCTGTGTCCCGGCCAATGGCAGCGCCACCACGCGCAAGCCGAGCAAGCCGTCTGGATCGGCTGGCCGGACGAGCTGGCGCGCGCCCTGCAAGCGCGCTTGTTTCCGCCCGATCAGCGCCATGCGCCGCAGCCCGCGCGCGGCGCCTCGCTGGCCGCCGAAACGGCTGCGGAAGCGTGCGCGGCCCTGGCCGATGCCCTGGCCGCCGCTGCCGCGCCTGGCGTGAGCGCTCCGGCCGACAGCGGCGCCGCCGCCCCGGCCGCGCGCCTGTTCCGGCGCGGCAGCGGTGCCGTCGTGGTCGCGCTGCGCATCGCCGAACAGCCGATGCTGTGCGTGCTGAACCATGCCTGCCTGGACTTGCCGGCGCCGGAAAAACTCGCGCTGCCGGTGCGCACCGACTTGCGCAAGGTGCTGGGCTACATGCCGGTGACCCTGACTGTTTCCCTGGGCCAGGCCGAGGTCGACGTCAGCCATCTGCTGACCCTGGCCGTGGGCGACGTCATCCGTCTCGAGTCGCATGTGGACCAGCCGGTGACGGTGAACGGTCCCGGCGGCGAGGCGCTGTTCGGCGCCCATCTGGGCAGCGCCGAGGGCGCCATCGTGGTCGAAGCCGTGCGCCATCCTTCCAATTAATTTGCCATCGTCATTTGCCGTCCTTGAAAGAAAAATCATGAGCACCATCAATGCCAATCCAGAACGCGTGAATGCCACCCACGTCGTCGAATTGTCCGACATCGCGCCGCAGACGCCGGCCGGTCCCGCGCTGCTGAGCCAAAACCTGCGCCTGCTGCAAGGCGTCAAGGTCACCCTGAGCGTGGTGGTCGGCGCGATCGAGACGACGGTCGACGAAGTGCTGTCGCTGAAAGAATTTTCCGTGCTCAAGGTCGAGCGTCCGGTCGACCAGCCGGTCGATGTTTTCCTCAACGGCAATCTGGTCGCGCGCGGCCAGCTGGTGGCGGTCGACGACAATTTTGGCGTGCGGGTCACCGAGATCTGCACCGCCACGGCGGCATGAGGCTGCTCAAAGGCGTGCTGGCCGGCCTGATGCTGGCCGCCGCGCTGGCGCCGGCCTTGGCCCGCGATGCCGGCCCGGCGTCGGCATCGGCATTGGCATTGGCATCGGCGCCGGCATCGGCTGCTGGCGCCAGCGTTGCCGCCAGCATCCCGGCGCCGCTGGCGCCAGCCGCGCACAGTGGCGCCCCGATTCCGTTCAAGCAGGATAAACAGCGCGGGGAGACCGATCCGTCGCGCCTGGGCGCCGCCGTGCTGATCGTGCTGCTGGGACTGGGCGCGGGCCTGTACGCCTTGCGCTACAAGCTGCGCCTGTCGAGCACCCCGGCCCCGCTCAAGCTGCTGCGCGTGCTCGACACGCGCCGCCTGACCCCGCGCGCCTCCCTGCACGTGGTCGAATTCGCCGGATCCCAGTACCTGCTCGCGCATAGCGAACAGGGAGTCGTTTGTATCGCCGCCGTTGCCGGCCCAACACCATCGGAGCCGACGTGAGCCGTTTCTTTTCCCTGCCGACCCGCAAGAATACGCTGATCGGCCTGCTGCTGCTGGGCGCCATGTTCGGCTCGGCCTGCGTGTACGCGGCCGAACCGACCCTGTCCGGTCCCGGCTTCCAGTTCCGCCTGTCGGGCGCTGGTACGGCCGGTGCCGGCGAACTGTCGTCGGCGCTCAAGATCCTGCTCGGCCTGACGGTGCTCAGCCTGGCTCCGGCCATCCTGATCTCGATGACCTCCTTCATCCGCATCGTGATCGTGCTGTCGATGCTGCGCCATGCGATGGGCATGCCGGAAACGCCGCCCAACACGGTGATCATCAGCCTGGCCTTGTTCCTGACGATGTTCAGCATGTCGGCGCCGCTGCAGGAGGTCAACAAGCAAGCCTTCGAGCCTTTTGTCGCCGGCAAGATGGCGGCCGACAAGGCGGTGCGCGAAGGCATCAAGCCGATCCGCGAATTCATGGTGCGCCAGACCCGCGAGCAAGACCTGGCGCTGATGGTCGAGTTGTCCAAGGCCGAGCAACCCTCGACCATCGACGACATCAACCTGGTGCAGCTGATTCCCGCCTTCATGCTGTCGGAACTGCGCTCGGCCTTCCAGATCGGCTTCGTGATCTTCCTGCCGTTCCTGCTGATCGACCTGATCGTCTCGAGCGCGCTGATGTCGCTGGGCATGATGATGGTGCCGCCGGCATCGATTTCGCTGCCCTTGAAAATCCTCATGTTCGTGCTGATCGATGGCTGGAACCTGGTGGTGCGTTCCCTGCTGGGCACGTTCTCCTGACGTCCGGCCATCCGACCGTGATGACGATCTCCTTGCCGCGTTCCGCCACCCCCAGCCCGGGCGCGGACATCGCGGACCTGTGGCGCGGCATGCGCGAGGCCGGTGGCGACGCCGTGCGCGAGCGCATCGTAGCGTTCTATCTGCCGTTCGCGCGCATGCTCACGGCCAAGGCGTTCGCCCGGCGTACCTTCCTCGAGCTCGAGTTCGTCGATTTCCTGCAGTACGCGGCCATCGGGCTGATCGAAGCGGTGGACCGCTTCGATCCGGCCCGCGCGATCAAGTTCGAAACCTTCGCCACCCCGCGCATCAATGGCGCCATTCTCAACGGCATCGCCACGTTCACCGAAAAGCAAGAGCAGGTCAGGGCGCGCCAACGGATCACCAGCGAGCGCGTGGCCTCGGTCAAGGAGCGCGATCCGGCCAGCGCCGGTGCCGACGACCTGTTCGTCTACCTGGCCGAGCTGGCGGTCGACCTGGCGCTCGGCTTCATCCTCGACAGCGCCGACGAGATGCCGGAAGACGTGTCGAGCTATCCCGACAATACCTATCGCCGCATCGAAATGGCGCAGCTCGGTTCGCGAGTGAAGGCGCTGGTCGACGGCTTGCCGGACAAGGAAAGGAAAGTGGTGAATTACCACTATATGCAGCAGCTGCCCTTCGATGAAGTCGCTGCCATCATGAATCTGTCGAAGGGGAGGGTGTCGCAACTGCACCGCTCGGCCATTGGCCGCCTGCGCGAGAGCATCGACATCAGCGGGCAGATCGACCTGAGCTGCTGAAGAGGGGCGCCACCAGGGGGATGGGCGGCGCCGGCGCCGCTATTTTTTCGGGCGCATGGAGAGGAAGGTCGACAGATGCTCGAACAAGGTCGGCGTGCCCTCGAGCGGCGACTGGCGCAGCGCCCGTTCGATCAGGCGGTCGGCCAGTTCGGAACGGCCGTCGAGCTTGAGCAGGGCGGCCTGGGTATAGACGGAGCCGAAGTTGGCGGGATCGAGCTTGTTGGCCACGGTCATGGCGTGCCTGGCCTCGTCGATGCGCTGTTGCGTGACCAAGGCCGCGGCCAGGCCACCATGCGATTCGGCAAAGTTGCGGTCGGCCTCGATGGCTGCGCGGAAGGCTTGCTCGGCGCCCACGGCGTCACCCGCATTGAGCTTGGCCCAGCCCAGCGCGATCAGGGTGCCGGCGTGGCCGGGCATGCATTCGCTGGCCTTGGTCATGGCGGCGATGGCGTCGACATTGTTTTGCTTGTGCATCAGGGTCAAGCCCAGGCCGAGCCAGGCGCGGCCGTTATCGCTGCGCTGCGCCAGGATCCGCTCGAACGAAGCGCTGGCGCCATCGATATCCTGCTTTTCCAGGGCCAGCGCGCCGGCCACGGCGTTCGCATCGACGCTGTCGGGATCCTCGGCCAGCACTTGCCGGGCCAGGTCGCCGGCGCGGGCGCGATCACCCATGTCGAAATTGACGAGCGAGAGATAGGCGTTGCTGTCGGCATCGTTGGCGATGCTGGCCCAGTGCTCGCAAGCCGCGTTCGCCGCGTCCAGCTCGCCTTCGTGGTGCAGGCAGTGCGCCAGGTATTTGGCATTGTTGGCATTGTCGATGCCGTTCTGCCGGGCGATCGTGAAGGCGCTGGCGGCGTCGGCATAGCGCTCCTGGTAGTACAGCGCCAGGCCCAGGTTATGGTAGAGCGCGGCGTCGGTTTCGCCGCCGTCGATCAAGCCTTGCAAGGTGGCCGCCGCCTCGCCGAAACGGTGCAGGGCCAGGTAGACCGTGGCCAGGCGTCCGTGCGCCACCGCCGTGCCGGGGGCAAGGGCGATGACCCGCTCGAACGATGCCAGCGCCTGGTCGAGCTTGCCGCCTTGCAGATACAGGTCGCCCAGTTGCATGAGCAGGCTGACGTTGTCGGGATCGGAAGAGAGGAAGGACGCGAAGCGCTCGGTCTGCGCTTGCAATTGATCGGCTAAAGGCATTGTCGTGTTTTCCGCGCGTGAATGTGCCTCATTTTACAATGCCGTTGTATTGCTTGCCAGATAAAGCCATCAGGGCGACGTCCTTGTTCAATCGATGACTTTGCCGCCACCCGGCTGGCCGGGATTGCAGCGTGCATTGACCGTCGCCAGATAGCCGACGTCGCGGCGCCATTCGTCAATATTCCAGCTTGCCTTGTTCGGCTGGACGACGGCAACGACCTGCTGGTGGCAAATGAATTGATTCCTCACG
The DNA here is from genome assembly GCF_015689335.1 of Massilia antarctica. Classification (GTDB taxonomy): domain Bacteria; phylum Pseudomonadota; class Gammaproteobacteria; order Burkholderiales; family Burkholderiaceae_D; genus Telluria_A; species Telluria_A antarctica. The sequence goes on from NZ_CP065053.1 coordinate 5,435,255, forward strand.
CTCCCGAGGTTGGTATTGAGGCCGCGGTTCTTGTATTTGCTGTACAGCTCGTTCCATCCCCCAACGCCGACCAGATATCCGCCAGCGTTCAGCCATACCGGACCGCGTGGCCTTGCATATGGGCAAGCGGCCGGGATGCGGGCGCCGTTGTATTTTTTATGGCGGTGAAAATTGCCGTATTTCTAATGTGATTAAGGGGCTAAGATGCGTAAGTACACATCCTGGCGAGCTGGGAGGTCGAATGGAACCGGTCGAATGCAGGGTCATCGCCGCACCGGCGCATCTGCAGTGGCTGCAGGATTGGTCTTCCCGAGGCTATCCCGGGGTGTTGCTGCGCCCATGGAGCGCGAACCCTAACCCTGCCGCGCCGCTTGCGGCCGACGCCTGCGATGTGACCCTGATGCTGGTGGGGCGGGATACCCTGGCCTGGGCCAGGCAACAATTGCTGGCCGGCGGGCAGGGCGACAGCCCGGTCGTCGCCGTGACGCGCGGACTGACGGGATCGATGGTTCAAGGCCTGCTGGCGCTCGGGGCCAGCGATTTCGTGGCAAGCGAACATGGCGCCGAGGAGCTGACAACACGCCTGTGGCGGCTGCGCGAACAGCAGCGTCACCGGTGCGCGGCATCGCGTGCGCCGCCAGCTTCCCCTTTGCATCCCTTGCTTTCCAAGCTGGTCGGCAACAGCCTGAACTTCGTCCGGCAACTCGAGCGCATCCCGACCCTGGCGGCGAGCGACGCTGGCGTGCTGATCTTGGGGGAGACTGGCACGGGCAAGGAACTGTGCGCACAGGCAATCCACTATCTCAGCAAGCGCGCATCCCACCCGTGGGTGGCGGTCAATTGTGGCGCGCTGCCCTCCGAGCTGGTGGAGGCGGAGTTGTTTGGCCATGCGCGCGGGGCCTACACCAGCGCGCATCAGGAGCGCAGCGGCCTGGCGGCCGAAGCCGAGGGCGGCACCTTCTTCCTCGATGAGGTCGACAGTATGCCGCTGAGCACCCAGGCCAAGCTGTTGCGTTTCTTGCAGGAGAAGGAATATCGCCCGGTCGGCAGCACAAAAACCAGGCACGCCGATGTGCGCGTGCTGGCGGCCAGCAACGGCGATATCGGATCGCTGGTGCAGCAAGGGCGCTTCCGGCGCGACCTTTATTACCGCCTGAACATTCTCTCCGTCAGCCTGCCGCCCTTGCGTGAGCGCATGGACGACCTGCCGTTGCTCAGCCATCACTTCCTCAAGCGCTTTGCCGGCGAATTCCGGCGCGAGGTGAACCGACTAAGCACGGCTGCGCTGGCAAGGTTGGCGGCCTACTCCTGGCCCGGCAATGTCCGCGAGCTGGAGCACACGCTGGAGCGTGCCGTGCTGCTGTGCCGGGGCGAGACGGTGGAGGCGGGCGACCTCGACCTGCCGGAGTCGCCGGATGGCTGCGCTTGCCTGGAGTTCCGCCACGCCAAGGCGCAGGCCGTGCAGGCCTTCGAGCGGATGTATATCGAACGCATGCTGTTGCTCTGCCAGGGCAATATTACCCATGCGGCCCAGGCCAGCGGCAAGGACAGGCGGGCGTTCTGGCAGTTGGTGCGCAAGCACGGCATCGACGCGGCGCGCTACCGGGGATAGCCGGCGAACCACCCGGGCTCGGCGGCGCCGCTACGGTGTCGAAGGCGGCGGCGTGGCGTAGTCGCTGACCTTGGCCGCGACTACGGGCTCGATATCGTCCGCATTGACCCAGAACTGCCGCAACTCACCGATGGCGGCCGTCTGTTGCTCGGGCATGTCAGGATGGCGATAGTAGCGGGTTTCGCCGAAGCGCGAATTACCTGGCTCGGGGCCCGCCACGAAGCTGTCGAGGCGGCCCTCCGGCGGCTGCCGCTGGGTGATCGGGCGGCCTGCTTCGCTCACTTCGTCCAGTACCTGGTCGATCGGGCGCTTCACCGCGTAGGCGCTGAGCACGGTGCCGCGCTGCGCATCGGCATTGGCCGGCTCGACCAGCACACGGTCGGCGTAGTTGCCGCGCATGAAGCAGTTCCATGCGCCCCCGCCGACCCGGCGGCCCAGCGGCCTGACCCAGGGATCGTCGCCGAGCAGTTGCTGGTCGGACAGGATGGGCTGGGCGCCGCTTGCCGAGCGGAACAGCGGCGTCGCGCTGCCCGACTTGAGGCGGAAGATATTGCCCTGTTCGCCGGCGGGCAAGCCACGCACCTTCGCGCGCATCTCGTCGTCCAACTGGCCGAGGGTGCGCTCGCGGATCGCCAGCAGGGTGTCGGTAATGTCATGGTAGCGTCTCCCCGCGCGGTCCTCACGGTTCACGAAGGCCCGGTAACGGCGCGGCGCGCGGCGTTCTTCCGGGCTGGGGAAGCGCGGCATCTGGGGCTCTTCAATGATGCTGCCGAGGGTCTTCGCCAGGTCGAGGAACAGCAGGTAGTCGCGGTAGTTGCCTATCATCGTGGGCAAGGTTGCCTTGAAGGCGGCGACATCGATATCGATCACATAGCCGTAACTGGGCGAACCGAATACGGCGGTGTCGGGGCGGCTGCCCTGTGGCAGCTGGGTCCGATCGGTCTGGCTCCACACGCCCAACTCGGGGTTGCCGCCGAAGCGGATCCAGAAGTCTCCCTCGGCCTCGCCGAGGGCAATATTGCGCCGCTGACTCTGCAGCACCTGGCCGATCGGTCCGAGGATCTCATTGGCGACGATGAGCAGGCCAAGCCCGCCGGCGGCGAGGCGCGTGCCGCCGCCAAAGCGCGATCCGCCTGCGCCGCCGGGGCCGGCAGGCGGGCGCGTCTGCGCGACCTGGGGCAGGTGCTCGAAGGGGATGGGCTCGACCTCGGTGCGCACGCGGCCATCGGCATCGACGGGCAGCACGCGTCCGCCCGCCACCACCCGATACCACTGGCCGCCCTCGAACACGCCGGCAATCGGCTCGCGGGTGCGCATGTCGCCGACCACCCAGAAGTTATCGTAGCCAATGACGACCAGTTCGCCAGCGCGCGGCAGCTCGCCTGGTGTCGGCGCGATCGTGCGGCCGCCGATGACGATGTCCTTGCCGCTGAAGTTGATGACGTTGGGCGGCACGATGCCGCTGCCGGGGGGCGTGAAGGGGATGGCCAGCGGGCCGCCGGTTGCGCCCGCGCCAGGCGAGCGCAGGGCCGGCACCGGACCGCCCGTGCCCAGCTGCGGCAGGGAGGGAACAGGCTGGGCGAGCGGGCCGCCGGCGCCGCCGGGCGCGGGCAAGGCCGTCTGGGCCGGCTGCGGCGGCGTGGCCGGCAGCGCCTGCGGCGCCATGCCGGGGGCGGCCAGGCGCGGCACGCTGATCGGCGCCGCCGGCAGCAGGCGCACCCGGGTCGATTTGCCCTCGATCGACACCCGGTACAGCTGCCCCTGGATCAGCGCCGTGCCCTGGTTCTCGCTCAGCAGCTGGTTCACCACGTCGGGATCCTGCAGCTGTCCGAGGCTGGCGAGGGGCTTCGGCGTCAGTTGCTGCGCCTGCGCCTGGGCGAGCAGCTGGCGTGCCTGCTGCATCTGGATGATTTGCTGCGCCACCAGCCGGGTCAGGTACGCGATTTCCTCGCCGCTCTGCGCCAGTTCGCGCCGCTCGACCGGCGCCGCCACGCCATGGCCCGAGCGCTCGGTGGTGAAGCTCGCGCCGCGCGGCGCGATCAGCAGCCGGGGGGCGCGCGCCAGGCCGACCACCTCGCGCACCGTGTCCGACAGGCGGAAGGTGCGCGCCACGCCGGGCAGCAGGATCTCGATCTGGTCGCTCGAATGAAGTTCGATCCAGCGGTGGATCTGCTCCTGCCCCTGCACGCCGCCTTGCTCGCCGGACTTGATCTCGGCCAGCTTGAATATCTGCAGGCCAGCGGGGCGCACGGCTGCCACCAGCCCATCGGAGAACAGCACCGGGTCGCTCGGCGTGCCGTCGCTGCGCAGCACCCGGGCGCGCACGCCAAGGAAGAGCTGTGCGTCGGGCGCATCGCGCCGCACATCCTGCAGCGCCTGCTCCAACAGCGGCCGCGCCAGCACTTCCGCCACATTCCCCTGCAGGATATTCAGATGCCCGGCGTTGACCTGGTTGTTCTGGATCGGGGTGTCAAGCATGTTCGACAGACGGTCGGTCAGCGCCTGCGGCCGGGCCGACAGCGCGCCCATGTCCTCGGCCGCCCGGGTCTGGTCATAACCGGCCGGGGCGAGCGCCTGGCCGACGTCGACCGGCGCTGCGGCGGCGCCCGTCAGCTGGCCCTTCGCGTAATCCGGACCCAGCAACTGCTCAAGCCGTTCGCGCGGTGCGCCGCTGGTCTGGCGCAGCGCCCACAGGCGCGGCTTGACCGGGTCTTTTTCACTTCGGCGATAGCTCTGGTAGGCGGCGTCGAGCGCGGCGTCGGTGAAGCCGGGCGCGCCGGTGCGGATCAGCGAGTCGAGCGTGAGCGGCGGCGGGGCGGCGCCAGCCGGCCCTGGCGCGCGCCGCAGCTGCGCGCCGGATCCTTGCCGGGTGTGCGCCAACTCGTGCGCGAGCAGCTTGCGGCCGGCCACGGTGTGCGGCTGGTAACGGTCCTGGGCAAAATAAATGTTCCCGCGCTGGGTGAAGGCTTGCGCGTTCAGGTCGCGCGCCATGCCGGCCGCCGCCGGATCGGTGAACACGCGCACCGACGACAGGTCAGTGCCAAAGAATTGCCCGTACTCGTGACTGATCGCCGGAGGCAGGGGCTGGCCGTCGCTCGCTGCCGGCGCGAGTCTGGCGCCGCCGTCGTGGTGCGTGTGTCCGGCGGCGCCGGCCTGGCTGGCCGCCGCCCCGGCCACCGCCCGCTGGACCTGGAAATTGCCGGCATGGGCCGACCACGGGGCCGACTCGGCCGCAGGCACCGGAGCGGGCGTCGCCGCGCCGCCGGGAAGTGACGGATGCCGTGTCGCGGCGGTTGGCCGGTGTGCCATGCGATTGTGCCCCTCACCCTGTGGACGGGGCAGCGGCCAGCCAGTCAGGCAGGGTTTCCAGCCGGCTCGCGAAACGACGCTCGACGCGCAAGCAATGGCCGTCGCGCTGGAGATCGCCACTGACCGCATAAGCCAGAACCCGGGCGCTATCGCCGCAGGCCAGCTCGAGCGCCTGCGCATAGCGGCCGAGATCGAGCAGGGACGGGCTATCGAAGCTCAGCGCGAGCCGTGTCCTCGCATCCCCGAGCGCGCTGGCCTGAATCTGCCGGATTTGGGCGGCGGTATCGTCGTGCAGGCTGTCCAGGGTGGACCTTGCGAGTCCTTCACAGCCAGCCGGGAACGCGACATCGAGCGTGCAGGCCAGCGTCGGCGTACCGGCCAGCGGCGTGCCGCGATGGCGCTCGGTCCGCTCATGCTGTACCCAGTGCACCTCGCTCGCCGACGGCGCCCCGTCCGCCGGAGGCAAAGTGACAATCGAGTATTCCGCCACATCGAAGAGATCCCCGTACGCCGCGCGCAATTGCCATTCCAGCCGCCCCAGATCGAGCAAGTTGTGACCGAACCAGCCGATCACCAGCGCCGTGAGCAAGTCGGGCCGGGCGGCATAGGTGGAGCTCGGGCTGGCCGGATCGTTGGCGCAGATGAGCACGTCCACCAGGCCGCGCGCGGGCGTGGGAACCGTCGCGTAGGCGTAGTGCGCGCCACCGAGCTCGAGGTCATCCTCGGGCGCCAGCTGTACGCCAAGCAAGGTCTCGACAGGCGTCAGCGGCAGCACGAACGGTTCGGTGCGCAGGCCGCCGTTCAGGCGCAGCGACAGGGGTGGGGGAAATGCAGGCATCGCTTGCTCCTCAGGGGGCGCCTTGCGGCAACGGTAACCGTGGTCCCGCCTCGGCCGCGCTGCTGGGGCGGATTTTGAAGTTTACCGGGAAAGCGATGCCGGTGGCGTCCAGTACTCCCTGGCGGGCCGCGCTATCGACCCCGGTCAGCTTGAGACGGGCAAGATCGGTCGGGCTGATCGGGTTGGTCGACGCCACCTTGCCACCGCTCATCGGTACATGCAGCCGCTGCGCTTCGGCAAACAGCGCATCCGAGATGATGGCGATATCATAGTCGCTCAGCCGCCCGAGGCCGAACGGCGCGCCGCTCGGCCCGTGTGGCGCGGCGATGCGCTCGAAGCGGCGGCCGGTGACCCCGCTGCCCTCGATGGCGAGCTGGGCTCCGGGCGAGCGCGCTTCGACGGCCGCGCCGACCCGTGTCGAAAATTGTTGAAAGGCGGCCCGGTCGAAGAAGCCGAAGGGATAGTCGACCTGCGGGTCGACCACGGTGCGGGCCGGCTCCCCCGGTTTGAGCTCGAGCGGCGGCCGCCCCAGCTCCTTCTGGGCCTGGCTGAGGGCCCGGGCCTGCGCCTCGGCTTCGAGCTCGGGCACCAAAAATTTCCCGAGCTGCTCCTTGCCCTCCTTGCCGAAGATCTCTTTGCGCGAGGCCAGCAGTTGATCCAGATAGCCTTGATACAGTTCTTCCGCCCGGCGCGCGACGGCCGGATCGTTGGCCAGCTTCGCGAAGTTGGGCGTTGACAGCCTGGGCTGGAAGGCGAGACCTTTGCCGACCAGATGTTCGCTCTCGGTCAGTTTGCCGAGCAGCGATTTGAGCGTATTGCGGCTGGTCGCCTCGCTCTTCGACACCGCGCCGCCGGCGAGATTGGCCTCCATCGTTTCCACCTGCGTGATCAGGTCCTTGAGGCGGCTGATCTGTGCCGGATCGGCCGCCTTGTCCAGCGCCGCCTTGAGCACATCGCGCACCCGGGTGCACCAGCTGCACAGGACGAAGAAGGCGCCGTGCTCTCCCTCGACCAGCTTGAGCGTATGGCGTTCGCCGAGCAGGGTGAGCGGTTCCTCGAGGATGCTGGCCGCTTCGGCCAGCCGGGCCATGTCGCGCCACAGCACGTTGGCCTGCTCGGCGGACAGGTGTTTTTCGAGCTGGGCGAACAGCCGTTCGGCCTCGCCAGTATTGCCCGCGCGCATAGCACTGCGCGCCGCTTCCAGGGTCTCGGTCGCGCCGGCCTTGGCCAGGGTGCGTTCGACGCTGGCGCCGAGCAATTTGTCGGCCGCGCTGCGCAGGCCGGCGCCGACCACCGGCAGGGCCGCGCCGAGCACGCCGCCAGCGGCCAGCCCCAACATGCCGCCGATCAGCGCCGCGCGGCCCACCGCAACCAAGCCCCGCCACACGCCGGCGCGCCAGGTGCGGCTATCGGTCATCGCATTCGCCGCTTCGCTGACAAAGCCGGAGAAGGCGCCATCGATCGCCGCCTCGACCGAGCCGGCCGCGACCCGGTGCAGCAGCTTGCCGCTGGCTTGCTCGGCCACTTGGCCGCCGACCTTGGCGGCATTGGTGAGGAAGGCCTTGCCGCCCAGGCCGACCAGCTCCGCGCCCTTGGCGCCGAGCGCGGCGCCGACGACGGCCAGCGCGGCATCGATTCCGCCGAGCAGCGCATCGCGCGCACCCTCGCCGCCGACCGGGTTGTAATAGTCGGCGCCGAACATTTCGCGGGTGACCACACGGGCACCGCCGCCGGCCGCGGCGGCCGCGATCACCGCAGGCGCCGTGACGCCGCCGGTGCCGATGACGATCAGGGTGCCGGCGATGGTCGCGGCGACCATGCCGGCCACTTCGCCGGCGGTATTGCTGGCCTCGGTGAACTCTTCCGTGCGGTGGTTGAATTGGTCATAGAAGGCGGCCAGTGTGCCCAGCTCGATCGTCGTCAGCTTGGGCGGTTTGCGCTCGCGCAGCTGCAGCCAGCGCGCGCCGAATTCGCGGCCGGCGGCCAGCATGGTCTCGTCGGTTTCGGTGAACAAGGCGCTGGCGCCGCGGCCCAACGCCAGCCGCGCCCCGATCCGCTCGTACATCAGGGCGGCGGCATCGTATTTGCCCTCGTCGGTCGCCATCTCCTGCGCCGTCGGTTCGGTCCCCAGGGCCGCATCGAGCACGGCCTCGATGCCGGCGCTATCGACGGCGCCGAGCGTGGTCTGCGATTTGCGCAGATTGGCGTCGAATTTGCGGTAGGCTGAGAGGGCGTCCTTTGCCTTGTCGTCGGCCGGCTGGCGTCCGCTCCTGGACAGCACGTAGCCCAGCCGTAACTGGGTGCGCTCGGCCTCGTCCATGCTCGACAAGGCCGCGCGCAAGGTCTCGACGTCGCCGCTGAAACCAAGAATCTGTTCCGTTGGAATCCGCTTGCTCTTGAGGATCTCGAGCATGATGTCGCGCTGCTGGCCGTGGACCCGGGCGAAGGTGTCGAAGGGGCTGCTGGCGGTATCCTCGAAGCGCTTCTTCCAGTCCTCACGCAGGGCGATCTGCAGCACCAGCTGAAAGAACTCGCCACAGCGCGCGTTGTTGAGCGCGAGCGTGAGCTCGGTCAGTTTCTCGACGAAGGGATCGGCGCTGATGAACGAGAGCACCCGGCGCCGCTGCGAGCCGACCATGCCGTTGATCACGCGCTTGACGTCCTCATCGTCGACCAGGCGCTGGCGCAGACTGGCATTGGCCTCGGCCTGCTTCTGGTCGCGTTCGGGCGGCGTCAGCTTGACGGCGTCCGCGATCGGCGGGGCTCGCAACTCGAGGATGGCGTTGCGCACCGCATCTTCGTCGGCGCCGCCGATGCTGGCGGCCATCATGATGCGCTGCTTGGCAGCGGCAAAGGCGAACTCGGTGCGCTCGCCCGGATCGGCGATGGCGCTGCCGAGTTTGTGGGCCATGGCGCCGAAGGCGTCGGGCGAATCGGCGGCGTCGGCCAGGCGGCCAAGGAAACTGGTCGGATCGAGCTTGCCTTTGCCAAATTTCACCAGCGCTTCCAGCTCGCCCAATTCGGCCAGCCTGGCCCTGGCTTTGTCCAGCTCTTCCGGCGGCAAGGTGGTCACGGCAAGGGTAGCGCGCAAGCCCTTCTGCTCGGCCAGCAAGGCGATGGCGCGGTCCACCACGGCCTGGATCGCCTCCTTGTCGTCGATCCTGCTCTCGGTGGCCAGCCGCAGCCGTGCGATCAGCGCTTCAGCCTCGGTCCCCGTGGACAGCGTTCCCAGCAGCTTGAAGCGGTCGGCCGACAACAGATGATGCAGATCCATGTTCCGCTTGTTGTAGAAATCCTTGCGCTCGGACGGGGTCAACGCCCAGATCGCGTCGAACACCAGATCCTCGTCGTCAGACACGACGCCTGGCGCACGGGTCAGCAGGTGCTCGGCGGCGGCGTATTTTTTCTCCGGATCGATCAACAGCCGGGCGTCGTATTCCTCCTTGACGCCCATCTTGGCGTAGATTGCCTCCAGTCTGGCGGACTCGGCACTGGCGGCGGAGCGCTCATCCGCGCTGGCATTGCGGATGATATCGAGCTGGGCCTGTTCGATCTCGCGATAACCCTCGTCGTACAGCTCGAGCTTGTCGATCAGCGGTAACACGGGGAGGATCAGGCGTAATCCTTCCTCGGCGGTGGCGCCGGTCTTCTTGGCCGCCGTGCCACCGGGCAGCAGTGTCGACAAGGTGGCCAGCGCCGGGCCGATAGCGGGCGGGGCCAGTGCCGCGGCGAACGGAAGCACGCGCGCCGCGGTGCCGAGGGCATCGGCAAGGCTGCGGTGGCTCATCAGCCAGCGTTCGAGCTTCTGGCCGGCGGCGCCTTCCACCGCGCTGCGCAGGGCGCACAGCTCGGGCACGCCCTTGCCCCTCATGCTGGTGACGACGATGTCGACATCGCCGTCGCGCACCGCCTTGGTGACCGTGTCCGTGTCCGGGTTGGCACGCGGCGGCCCGGACACGGTGCAGGTGGCGGCACGCTGCAGCCGCTGCCCGGCATCGGGTCTTCCCGACTGCTGGACGGTGTGTGCCAGCTCATGCGCAAGAAGATGTTGGCCGCCGCCGGTCTGCGGGTCGAAACGGCCGCGCCCGAAATAGATGTCGCCGCCGCGCGTGAAGGCTTGCGCCGCCAGCGCATCGGCCGCCGTGTGGGCCGCTGCGCCGGTATGCACCCGGACGTCGCTCAGGTCGCGGTTGAAGAAACGCCCGAAGTCGCGCTGCAGATGCGGCGACAGCGCTTGGCCATGACCGGCGCCGATCGCGGCGCGCTCGCCGCCAAGGCGTGGCGCGGCGGCGCCGGCCTTGCGCGCGATTGGCGCCTCGTCCGCGCAGCCGGCGCACTGGCGCTGGATCGTCGCGCCGCCGCGCGCGCCGAGGCTGGGTGCCGCCTGGCCGCTGACAAAGGCGTCGGCGGCGCGATCGGCTTCCTGCTCGTCCGGATCGCCCGGCTGGCTGACGGTGAGCCTGGCCTGGATGCCGAGGGCGCGCAAGGTGTCCTGGTTGGCGCCGGCCTGGCGCGCTTCCGGAGCGGCTTGCGGCTCGGGCGCCGCCGGCCGCAGCGGCGCGGCCGCGCGGCGTGCGATGCGGCGCGCAGTGCGTTCGCGCGTCGTATAGCGCGCCTTGGGCTGCTCAGGCATGGCCGTCCAGTGCCGCTGGGTCGCCGGCGGCCGGGCGCGCCAGGTCCGGCTCCTGCATCAACATGCCGTAATGCTCGCGGAACTCGGCCACCGTCGGCACCTTGCCGCGCTTGGCGTATTGGCGCGCGATGGCGCGCAGCGCGTGGCCGAGGCCGATGGCGGCCTGCTCCTGGGCCGCGTGGTAGGCCGCGTCGAGCACGATGTTGCGGATGTCGCCGCCGGTAAGCGGGAACTGGCGCGCGAGGAAAGCGAAGTCGAGGTCGGGCGCGGTGGGCGCCGTGGCGGGGAACATGCCGCGCCACAGTCGCTCGCGGCTGGCGCCGTCGGGGTGCGGGAACTCGACCACGAACTGCATGCGGCGCGAAAACGCTTCGTCGATGTTGCGCGCGAGGTTGGTGGCGAGGATCACGATGCCCTCATGTTCTTCCATCTTCTGCAGCAGGTAGGCGGTCTCGATGTTGGCGTAGCGGTCGTGGGCATCCTTGACCTCGGCGCGCTTGCCGAGCAGGGCGTCGGCCTCGTCGAGGAACAGCACGGCATTCGCCCGGTGCGCGGCGGCGAAGGCGCGGTCGAGGTTTTTCTCGGTCTCGCCGATGTATTTCGAAATCACCGCCGCCAGTTCGATGCGCTGCAGCTCCAGCTGCAAGGTCTTGGCGATGATGGCGGCGGCCATCGTCTTGCCGGTACCCGAGGCGCCGGCGAACATGACCTTGATGCCGCGCGCGCCGCCGATGCGCGCGCCGAAGCCCCATTCGTCGAGCACCCGGTAGCGCAGCTCGATGGCGCTGAGCAGGTCGGCCAGGCGCCGGCGTACATCGGGCGGCACCACCAGGTCGTCCCAGTCGAACGGCGTGCCGATGGCGCGGGTGGTGCCGCCGGCGCCGTCGAGCGAGGCGGCGCGCGCGGCGCTGAACAGCTGCGCGGCCGAAGGCAGGCTGTCTCCGGCCAGGGTGGCGGCATGGCGGGCCGCGGCCGCAGCCTGGCGGATGCGGCCCGGGCCGAGCGCGAAACGGTCGGCCAGCGCCTCGACCGGCGCGCTGTCGGCCTGGGTATCGAGCGCGGCGCGCCAGAGGCGGGCGCGGCCGCGCGTGTCGAGATCGGCGAGACGGATCTCCAGCGCCAGGGTATCGGGCAGCAGTTCGCGCCAATGCACGCCGGCCGTCGCCGCCAGCAGCAGCGCCGGCGAGCGCGAGGCCAGGCGGCGCAGCGGCGCGGCGATGGTTTCCAGCGGGCGCAGCTCGGGATCGAACAGCGCATCGAGCGGCGCGGCGGCGATGCCGATGCCGAGCACCCGCTGCATCAGCTCGGCGGCGTTGAAGGCCTTGGCCGGCGCGGCAGCGCCGGCCAAGGCGGCAAGGTCCAGCACCAGGGCCGGGCAGTGGGCGCGGACGAACATATCCTGCGCCGCGAGGGCGGCGTCGCCGGCCGTGGCGGCGACCAGCACCAGCGGCGGCAAGGCCACCCCCTGGTCGAGCGCGCGGGCGGCATTGCCAAGCAGCGCCTGCGCCTCCGGGTGCAAGGCGTCGGCCGGCAGCACGGCCTCGGCGTGGCTGGCGCGGGCGACGCCGACCAGCCGCTCGTCGACGTAGGGCAGGCCTTGCAGCCAGCCCGCCACGGCGGCGGCGAGGCGCAGTTCGCGCTGGGCGCGCGGCAGTTCGCGCTGGCCGGGTACCACCTCGATCGCGCCGCTGGCGGCCAGCCGGGATTCGGGCGCGAGCAGGCCGCGCAGCGCTACCCGGTGCGCGCCGTCCTGCCCCAGCAGGCGGGCGGCCAGCTCGGCGTTCGGCCATTTGCGGCTGACATCATTGTTCAGATAGGCATACAGGGTCTCGTATTTCGGGTCCAGTTCCGGTGCCAGGCAGACCAGCACCAGGTCGCGCTCGTCGTCATCGAGCGCCAGTGCGCGCGCCAGGTGCGTCCATGGCGAGGGCGCGGCGGCCTGGCGCAGCGCGCCGATGTCGATCGCCGCCATTGGCGCGGCATCGGCGGCCTGGCCGGCGCGCACCAGTTCGTCCACCTGGCGGTCGCTGATATACAGGCCGCGCAATTCATCGAGCGACAGTTCGTAGCGCGCACGCAGGCGCCCGATCTCGTGCAGGATCAGCGCATCGAGCCGGGCCAGTTCCGGTGCGAAGGCGGCGAGGGCGTCGGCGATCACGGCGCGCTCTCCGGCTGCAAGGCCAGGATGCGGCCGTCGGGCAGGACCACCTTGGTGCGCTTCAGCCCGGCCAAGGTCAGCAGCACGTCGAGTGGCGCGCGGCCGGCATGGACGGTGATATGACCGTCGCCGATGGCGACATCGGCGCCCTGGCTCAGGCACTGGCTGCGCAGATGGCCGGGGCTCGCTTCGTCGCAGCCGGGCAGGCGCGCGGCGAATTCGCGCAGCAAGTTCAGTGCGTTGAGCCCGAGCGCGCGTTCGAGTTGTGTGCGGCCGCTGCGCAGCGGGTCGTGCGCCCGCCACCAGGCGGCTGTGGCGGGCAGCCCGGCGTCGGGCCGATCCTGGGCGGCGTCCGGCGCGCACGGGCGCAGCGCGATGATCGTGCCGCGCGCCGCTTCGATATGCGCCAGGCGGCGCTGCCCACCATGGCCGAGGATCACGCTGGCGCCGGCCGCCGCCTGCGGCGCCGGGAGGGCGAGCGCGTTTGCCAGCAAGCGCTGGCGGCCTTGGGTCCAGGGCCCCGCGCGCGGGTCGTCGCCGATGCCAAGCGCGCGGCGCAGTACGCTGTCGGCTTCGATGGACGCGCATGCCTGCCCGCCCAGCGCGCGGGCGACCACGGCCAGCGCCAGGCGGGCGGCGAGGGCGTTCGCGGCGCCAGGACTGGCCAGCCGCAAGCGCGCCTGCCAGCGCGCCCACCAGCCGAGGTGCGCCAGTTGCACCAGCAGCAGCCAGGCGCCGCCATGCGGGCAATACCAGCGCTCGGCTGTCCCGCTGGCGGCCGGCGCCAAAGCGCGCAGGCGCGCCACCAGCCCGGCGCAGTCGGCATCGAGCCAGGCGGCCAGCGGCGCGTCGGCCAGCCCGGCCGTCCGGCAGCAGGCGGCAAGCAGGCCGGCCGCCGCCAGGTCCGCATCGAGCAAGGCGTTCAGATCGCCCGCACGCGCAGCCTGGCGCAGCTGGTCGAGCCAGTCCAGCGCATCGAGCCCGGCCGTGCTGGCGTGATCCGGCCCGATCCGGCCCAGCGCCACCAGCCATGCCAGCCGGCGCCGGGGGGCGCCGGCTGGCATGGCATCGATCAGCCGCAACAAGGTGGCCGGCGGCGGCGCCGGAGCGCCGGAGGGGCCGGCCAGCAGATGGGCCAGCAGGCGCCCGGCGTCGGCGCTGCCGAGGCTTTCCAGCACGCGCCGCAGCGCGTCCCCGGTCAGCCTGGCCAGCGCCGTGCGGCCAGCGTCGCCCTCGGCGATCAGCAGCGTCCGCAGCGCGCCGGAGACGGGCAGCAGCTTGAGGCCGTCGAACTCGTCGAAGCACCACTGGCGCCAGGCGCTGCCGTCGGCGAGGGCGAGCAGGAAGGCCGCCAGGTATTCGGCCCGGTCGCGGAAGGCGAGCGCGCGCGCCGGCTGCGCCTCGCTCGCGGCCAGGGCGGCGGCCAGGGCCTTGGCCAGCGAATCGGCCAGCCGGGTGTCGCTCCAGGCGGCGTTCAGCGGGCAGTCGAACACCAGCCGCTCGATAAACAGGTAGGCTGGGTCGCCGCAATCCGGCCGGCGGCGGGCGATGGCCTGCGGCACGTGAGCGCGGAACACCTCGCGCAGCCGCGCCAGCAGCGCGCCGGCGCGATCCGGCACCGCGCTGGCGAGCAGCGCGAAACGCAGGCGGTCGATGCTGACACTGTCGGTGGCGCCCATGGCCGCCTCAGGTCGCACCGAAGGCGATGAAGCTGAAGGCGGTATCCTGCACGTCGGGATCGTCGTTCCCGGTGATGTCGCGCGTGTGGACCTGGAAGCTGACTGCATTGACGGCGCGCAGGGTCAGCACGTTATCGTCGTTGATCGAGTCGATCGGCGTGGCGACCACGATCGGCGGACCGTTGAAGGGCGGAGCGAAGATGACGATGTAGTCGCCGGTCGCGGTACGGCTGGCGACAAAGCCGCTGCCGATGCCGGCCCCATTCGCGCCGACCTGGCCGATCACCGCGCGCAGCGGCAGGTTGGCGCCGACCGCGAACAGGTTCGGCATCGCGCCGAACAGGATATTGCCCTGTACTTCGAGCTTCTGGCTGGCCGGCACCCTGCCCACGCCGACATTGCCGTCGCCCGCCAGCGCATTCATCACGATATGGCGGTCGGGCGGGCCGCCGGGGTGGGTGCTGCGCAGGTGCAGGTCGGACGTTTCGGTCTGCAGGTCCACCGCGCTGCCGTCGGTGCGCATGTCCAGCACGCGCGCGCCGGGGATCCCGGTCACATTTTGCAGCCTGAGCCTGGCGCCATGGATGTGCACCCGGGTTTGCGGATCGACGGTGCCGACGCCGATGTTGCCTCCCGCCTGCAGGAACAGCCGACCTTCCTGGGCGCCGGTCTCGCCGAAGTTGAGGTGTTTGCCGCCGCCGCCCGCGCGCAGGTTCAGATGCCATTTGGTGGCGCCGCCGGTGTCCTCCAGGCTGATCAGATCCTCCACACCGGGGGCGCCTTGCTGGGCACGCACGGCAAGGGGACTGAGCGGGGCGGTGGCGCCGATCCCGACCCGCCGCTCCGCTGTCGCATACAGCACGCCTTCCCACGGCTGGTTGCCGAAGCGGTGGGCGAGCTTGAGCGCGCCCGCTGGCTGGCTGCCCAGTTGCATGATCCATTTGTGGGCGCCGACGTCGGCGCCACCCTCGAAGCGGATGGTGGGCTGGGTGCCCGCCAGGCGCAGCGCGCCATCGTCCTTGCCGTCCCAGTCGCCCTTCACTTCGAGGGCGGCGTGCGGGGTGTCGGTGTTGACGCCTGCGCGCCCCTCGTCGTCGTTGCCGTCCACGCCGCTCTGCACCACAAGCCGCGGCGCGATGCCGCTGACCCCGGCGACGGTCTGCTCCGGGCCGACATACAGCTTGTTGTTCTTCTGCGTGCTGGCGCCGATGGCGACACGCAACTGGCGCTTGCCGTCGTCGCTGGGGCTGTCGTCGCCGGCGCGGGCCAGATACAGCGGCGTGCCGCGCGCTTCGCCGTCGGCGTCGCGCAGGTGCAGCTTGCCGCCATTGATCTTGGCGTCGCCGCCCACCCGCAGATTGCCTTCGACCCAGACCAGGTCCGAGCGGTAGGTGAGCGCCTTCTCCGGATTGCCGAGCAGCCGCGCGTAGCGGTGCAGCGCGGCGGGGTCTTCGAAACGGTCGTGCAGGACAATGGCGCCATCGGCGGCCTCGATGCGCTCGGCCACCGCGCCGATATGCCGGCGCAAGGCGCGGATGCGGCCATCGGCATGCTGGTCCTCCTTCAGTGCGCGCCTGGCGAAATAGCCGAGCGCGTCCTGGCGGGCGATCCAGCGCACATAGCCGACCGGCAGCAGCCAGCGCGGCGGCTTGCCGGCTCCGGGAAAGCTCTGGTGCGGCACCGCGCCGTCCCATAAGGTGCCGGCGGCCGGGTCGAAGCCGGTCAGCGCGTCCTGCGCCGGCATGCTTTGGGTGCCGATGGTGACCGGTGCGCGCTGCTCGCCCGGAGCCTGCTTGCCGATGACGAAGCGGAAAGCGGCGCCGATGCGGGCGTTCTGGTCGTCGCCGGCGCAGGTTTCGAAGCCGGGCGGCGCATTCTTGCCGGCCACTTCATCGTAGGCGAGCCAGACCGGCACCAGGCGGCCGCCGCCGCCGGGGGCGTCCAGGGTCGTGTGGAACGCTATCTCGGCGAACAGCGATTCGGCCAGCCGGGTGGGCCGAATCACCGCCAGCGGCCGGCCGAAACCGTCCCAGCCGAAGCCGGGCTGCAGCACCACCTCGACCCGGTCCGGCGCCCCCGGCGCGTCGCGCTCGGTGAGCCCGAGCCCGAGCGCGATGCCCCAGGTGTGCGGGCCCAGGGCATGGCGCGCGTCGCCCGTGCGCAGGTAGTCGATGATCGCCGTGAGGTCGTCGGCCGACAGGAACTGGCCCTCGAAAAAACGCGGCCGTTGGTCTTGCATGTCCATGAGGCTCTCCTATTTGCGCTTCTTGGCCGGCGCCGCCGGCGCTTTGTCGCCTTGCGCATGGCGGAGCAGCTCCTCGATCTGCTTCTGCTGCGCGGCGATCTGCTCCTGCTGGGCCGCGGCGGTGCGGTTCAGCGCGTCCACCTTCTGGCCCAGCGCGGTGACGCCGGACAGGCCGCTGCCGCCCGCCAGCGGCGCCAGCGCCGAGGCATCGGCCAGGCGCGCCAGCAGTGCCGCCCAGGCCGGGTGGGTGCTGGAGGTCGCCCCCTGCGCGCGCAAGGTGTCGAAATCGCGCAGCATGAAGGCCAGCATGTCCGGCGCGGCCAGCGCGGCCAGCAGCGGATCGCCCTGCGGCTCGGCCGCGGCCGGCGTTGCCGCCATGCCCGGCGCGGCGCCAGCGGCCCGCATCGCGAAATCGAAGCCCGGCGCCGCCGTCTGCGCGCTGCCTTTCAAGCCGAGGAAGGCCGTGCCGAACATCAGCATCAGCATGTTGTAGCTGCCCCGGTCGCGCTCGTCGCCGCAGCAGAGCTTGGCGATCCACTGGCGCAACAAGCCCCACGGCAGCCAGGAAAACCAGTACATCACCGTGCGCCAGGTGATCAGCAGCTTGCGCGCCTCCCAGTTGCAGATCTCGCCGACGCGGCAACTGCTGCCGCCGACCGTGATCACCGCCAGCGGCACGCAGTTGTCGGGCGCGCTCTGGGGGCAGGCCGGCAGCAGCGCCGAGCAGAAGCACTCGGAGACGATCTCGAGCCAGCTCAGTTCGAGCGCATGGACGCGCTGGCCGAGCTCGGCTTGCTGCGCCTGCGTGAGCTGGCGCATTTCGCCGAGTCCGCGCACCCAGGCTTTCGCATCCTCGTGCTGGGTGGCGATCCGGCCGACGAAGGCGCAGCGGTGCAGCGCGAAATCGGCCGCGAATTCCTGCAAGGCGCCGGCGTAGTCGGTGTAGACGCCGAGCGCGGCGACATTGTCGAGCGGCTTGCCTTCGCGGATCTCGCTCCTCAGTTGCATCGCGCGCGTGATGCAGCACAACACGCGCTCCAGCAGCGGGCCGAAGCGCGCCCGGTTGGCGTACATCCAGGCCCACAGCAGGTTGGCGCTGCTGCTGTTTCCGGCCGGGTCCCGCTGCTGGCCGAGCTCGGGGATGGTCAGCGCTTTCGGCGCCGGGTAGGCGACGAAGCGGTAGCCCTCGCAGATCTGGGTCGGTTCGCACTGCGGGTTGGCGGCCTTGTTGCGGCCGGCACCGGCCCTGGCGGGGGCGCCGCAGCTGCAGGTGCCGGCCTTGGCCGAGCCGCCGCAAGCGCAGGATCCGCCGCCGTTCGCGCCGCAGCCGCAGGCGCCCGACCCGCCGCAGCCGCAGCGCGGGCCGCAAGCCGTGTCGCCCATGCCTAGCTGGGCGGTGATGCCGCGCACCGGCCGCTCGTCATAGCAGATCGCCAGCACCCAGCGCCGCGCCCGACCCGAGCAGTCCTCGGGCGCCAGGTCGTACGGTGTGTCGCAGACCGGGCTGCGTGCCGGGGCGCACTGGCTGACAAGCTTGCAGATGTCGACCGACTGCTCGGCGCAGACGACGATGTCGTCGCCGCAGGGCGCGAGGGCATAGCCGCTGCGCACCAGCACATGGCCGGCGTTGCACGGGTCGCAGACCACCTCCAGCCCGCAGGCCACGCCCCAGCCGTGCAGGTAGCGGTTGTGCAAGCGGTTCTTGTCGACCACGTATTGTTCGAGCCGGTTCAGGTCGACGTCGGTCAATAGCTGGCCGGGAAAGAAGCGCGGCCGGCACAGGCATGTGAGGCCGCCGCACGCCGGGCAGCGCGGGGTGCAGTCGTCGGCGCAGGGATCGGTGCGCTGGCGCGGCTTGGCCTTGGCCTGGGTCCACGGATTGTCCGCTTCGAGCCGGGTGTAGGCGTCGTAACTGATGTCATGCGACATGTGGGTTCTCCCTCGGTGCGGTCAGATGATGAGCAGGCGGTCGGTCAGCAAGGTCAGGTCGCGCTCGTCGAGCTTGAGCCGCTTCTGCAAGTCCTCGACGCCGGCGAACGGCGCGCGCGCGCGTTCGGCCATGAAGCGCTTGGCCAGCGCAGCCTGGATGCCGGGCACGGCGCCGAGCTGTTCGGCGCTGACCAGGTTGGCGCTGGGCGGCATGGCGTTGCCCGCGGCCATGAAACCCTGGGCCATCGACGCCCCGCCCAGCGCCCGCAAGCCGTGGGCGAGGTCGGTCTCGCCCAGGCGGTCCAGCGCGCTGACCGTGATCCAGCTCTCGAAGGTGCCGCCCTGGGTCAGGTTGCCGGACGGGTTGCGGCCGCCAAGGATGGGCCCGCCGCGCACTTCGTTCAGGCCAACCCGGCCGCCGATGTTGTCGCCGTCGATCACGCCGGTTTGCAGGATGCGGCCGGCGGCATCGGTGACACCGGCGAACGCGCTCTTGAACTCGATACAGATCTGCGGCTCCTCGACCTGCTGTTCGACCGGCAAGGGGTTGCTCTGGTTGGCAAGGCGCGCCATCAAGCCGGCCAGTGCCAGGTAGGTATAGCCGTAGCCGCGCGTGTTGCCAATGCGGAAGAACTCCCTGCGCAGGATGAAGCTGACCGCACAGTTGGCCGTCTCGTTGGTGTGCGGCGTGATGAGCGGGCCGGGCACCTCGACGATGTCGCCGTAGAGCTTGAAATCGAGCGGCATGTAGAAGCCGGGCGAGAGCCAGGGGCGCTGCGTGCTGTTGAGCGGCGGCGTGCCGATCGGCAAGGCCAGCGGCGCTTCGATCCGCAGCTTGAATAGCTGGCGCCACCAGCGCGGATTGGTCGTCACCCCCCGGTTGAAATACAGGGTGAACAGCGGCACGCCGGCGCCCGCCTCGACGCCCTGGGCAATCCGCTTGCGCGCGTCGTCCAGGTCCGTGATGCCGCTGTACAGGGTATCGAGGGCTTGCAGACCGACCATGCCGCCGTGCGCCCACCCGATGTCGATGATCTTGGGCAGGTTGGCGTCCAGTCCCAGGCCGTCCACGCCATCGCGCCCGGGGCGGCCGTCGCTACCGTCGCGCCCCGCGGTGTTCTTGAGCTGCAGGCATTCCAGCCAGGCTTGCAAGGTGGCGCTGCTCGCCAGCACGCGGCGGCCGCGGCGGTTGTCGATGCGGACGATCTGCCTGGCGCGGTCGTCGTCTTGCGCCGGCAAGTCCAGCATCTGCAGCGGCGCCAGATAGTTGGCCAGGGTGGCCAGCACCACGCAGTCCGGCGTGTCGCAGCCGCCGCAGCCGTCCATTTGACGGCACAGGAGGCTGGCGCAGTCGCCCTGCGCGAGTTGGGTGGGGTCGAGCAGGCTGGCCTGGCCGTCGGCCTCGACCAGCACGATGCGGCGCGCACCGCTGCCGGCGCGCCGCGCCGCGCTGAGCAGCGGCGGCAGGGTCGCCAGCGCGGCCGCTTGCACATGGCCGTGTCCCGCTTCCTCCTCGTAGACGGTGAGCCAGGGCGCGCTGCCGCTGCTGGCATGCAGGAACAGCGGGGGGTGCGCCAGGTCGAGCGTTGCCGCCAGGGTGGCCGCGCTGCGGTTGACCAGGTAGACCCGGCGTTCGTCGCCGCTCGCCACCGCCAGCATGGCATCGGCGCCGCGCACGAAGGGCGCCAGCGCGTTCGGCCTGGCGCCGGCGGGCAGGCCGGCCAGCGCGGCGACGCTGCCGGCGGCGCAATCGATGACCTGCACCACGCCGCCCGCGCCGATGGTGAAGCCGAAGGCGCCGTCCTCGCTCGCGCAAAACGACGCGCTGCCGGCGGGGACGGCGATGGGCGTGCCGCTCGCGGCATCCTGGATGCCGGCGCTAGCGTCCTCGGCCCACAGGTAAAGCTGGCCAGCGCTGCGGTCGAGCACCAGCAGGCGGCGCGCGGCGGCGCTGCCGCTGGCGGCGGCGAAGGTGCTGTTGGCGCTGGTGCCTGGCACGGTGCGCACCGTGCCGGCCACCAGCGGCGCCACCTCGGCGCCGTCGGCGCTCAGGTAGACATGGATTTCGCACAAGGTGCCGGGCGCGACCGGATCGGTGACGACAAACAAGCGCACGCCGTCCGGCGCCATCGCCAGCGCGCGGGCCGGCGCCGGCAGGTCCAGGCTGAGCAGGCTGCGGTGGGCCGGGTCGAGCACCCAGGCGTGGCGGGCATTGCCGGGATCGATCAGCGCCACCTTGCCGGCGGCGCTAGCGCGCATCAGGCCCGTGACTCCGTGCAGGTCGCTCAGGACGAAGGCGCCGAGCGCCGCGCCGGCCGCGCCGTCGAAGGAGAGCGGCGGGTCGACCAGCACGTCGTAGCTGAACGATTCGAGGATACGGTTGGGCGCGCACTGGGTGTCGTCGCAGCCGCACTCGTCATACAGCACCGGCACTTCCTCGGTCGGGCATTCGCGGTAGCAGAGCGCGACCTGCAGGGCATGCAGCAGGCCGTCGGCGGTCTTTTGCCTGACCTCCGGGTGCTGGCCGAGGTCGAGGATTTCCTGGCGGGTGAGCAGGATTTCGCGGCCACAGCAATCGAGCGCGCTGCCCGGGTCGACCAGCACATAGCGGCTGCGGCAATCCGGCGAGGGGTGCTGGCGCACGCGCAGTCCGCAGACCACGCCCCAGCCATGCAGGCGCAGGTTGTGGTGGCGCATCTTCTCGGCCTGATAGCGCGATTCCGTGATGAATTCGCCGGCGCCCATCATCTTGCCGGTGAAGAAGTGGTTGCGGACGAAGGGATCGAACTCGCACTCGGTGCAGGTTTGATGGTCCGGATGATCCTGCTGGCAACCCATGGTAGATCCTTTCACAGAAAACTGGTCTCTGGCGCGTGGCGGCCACTCAGTACCGTTGCTTGCCTCAACACCGCCTGGTTCAGCCGCACGCCGCAGGGCGTCCTGGCGATCACGCTGTCGAGCCCGATCATCGCTTGCACGCCGACCCGAAAGCGCGGCTCGACATACCGGATGTCGGCCTGGGTATGGGCCGGCGTTTCCTGCGCCAGCAGCTGTTCCAGCGCGCGCCGTTCGGTCGGCATGGCGCGGATGCGGGCGGGGACGAACACGCTGAATCGATGCGCCTGCACGTGAAACGGGTCGCGCAGCGGGTCGGGCACGCGGTTGAGCGTGGTGACCGCGATCTGGGCGTTGCCGCTGGGCGGCTGGCCGGCGCCGGACAGCTCGGAACGGCCGACGATATTCTTCCCCCACAACACCGAATCGCTGCCCAGGCGGCCCTGGCCGGCATACAGCCAGCGGCGCAGCTTGACATGCTCGAGGATCAACGGCGGCGGGCAGGCCGGCAGGCAGGGCGGACATGGTGCGCAGTTGCGCGGCGCGGCCAGGCAACGCAGCTGTGGCCGCTCGGCCAGGCAGTGTCCGGCGTAGGCGCGGTCGAAGCCAAGCAGGAGCAGCAGCTGGCGCCGCAGGCCATCCGCGGTGCCGCGCTGGCAATACAGGCGGGCCGCCTGCTTCAGGTAGTGGCGGCGGCGCGCCAGCGGCCAGTCGCGCGACAGGGTGACGCCGATCCAGCCGGCCAGCCAGTCGAGGAAATCGGTCTGGCCCGGCATCGCCCCGGCCGGCGCGCTGAGCGGGTCGAGCAGCATTGCCTGGCGGTCGAGCCGGCCTTCGATCGAGCGCAATGTGGTGTCGAAGATGGCGCACAAGCGGTCGGTGAAATCGGCGCCAACCGGGTCGAAGCCGAACACACCCGGCAGGTAGCGGCGCAGGCTGATGCGCGGATATTCGACCAGCGCGGCCGACACGCAGGGCGTGGCGCGGCCATCGCCGCGCAAGCTCAGCTGCAGCCACAGGAAGCGGCCGGGCGGGCTCATGATCAGGCAGTCCCAGCCGCAGTCGGCGGGGGTGGCGCTGTCGCGCGGCGCCATGCTGCCGGCCACCAGCCGGGTGCACCAGGCGTGGTCGGGCAGCGAATCGACCTCGTCCGGCGTCAGTTCGATGGCGGCGCTGGCCGTGCGCACCTCGATGCTGCAGCCCGATGGGATCGCGCCGCGCAGCTCGATCCGGTGCCATTGGCAGCCGTCGATCGCGGCATCGAGCGCGGCCGAGAAATACTGGCCGCTGCGCTCGTAGCGCTCGCCGCCCAGCCGCTGTTCGGGCGGCACCGGCTGGCCGTGCAGATCGAACACGGACGGGCCGTCCACGCAATGCAGGTGCAGATGGCCGCGCAGGTCCACCTGCAGCGGGTTGGGCGGGAAGCCCTCGACCAGGTCGGCGCGCGCACGCGGCAACAGGTCGATGGCCTGGCCCTCGATGCGCAGCACGCGCGCGCCGCGGGCCAGCACGTCGAATGGGGCGGTCGGCACATGGCCTGGCTCGGGCGCCAGCCGCAGCCGCAGATAACGCCCGCCGACCCCGGCCAGGGGCAGCGGGTCGGCCAGGCGCGCCAGGTCGGCGGCCGCCAGCCAGGCCGACCAGCGCGGGTTCGCCGGATCGTCCAGCTCGGCCGGGCTCCAGGCGGCATCGCCAATGTCGATGGCCATCGTGAAACGGGCCCCGGCCGGCAGGGCCGGCAGTTGCAGGCTCTGCCAGTGGAAGCCGGCGCTCTGGCCGTCCAGTTGCAGCGCCAGCGGCTGGGCGCCGACCGTGGCCTGGACCTGGACGTCGGCCTCGATCACCGCATGCAGCCGGTCGCGGCAATCGAACGCGAGGTGGGTGACGCCGCGGCCGGCCGCGACCCAGCCCAGCCACTTGCCGCGCGGATTGAAGGAATCGATGCGGCCGTTGTCGGGGTCGGACACCCACAAGGTGCCGTGGCCGTCGATGGCCAGGCCGGTGGGACGCCAGCCGGAAACGGCCAGCGCCGCCAGCGCGGCCGCGGGCAGGCGCAGGGCGGCGCGCGGCACCAGCCCGTCGAGCGCGTAGCGCAGCACGCGGCCGTGGCCGCGGTCGGCGATATACAGATCGCCGCGGCAGAGCGCAATCGCCTGCGGATCGCGCAGCCGGTTCAGGGGCGGCTGGGCGGCGCCGGCCAGGCCGCTGCGCTCGAGGCAGGGCGCCGCCCCGGCGTCCACCACACTGGTGAAGCAGGGCAGGCGCTGGAAGCGGCAGGCGCACGGGTCGAAGCGCAGCAGCGCGCCGCTGGCCGGGTCGAGCAGCAGCACCTCGCCGCCCGCCGTGCGCGCCACGTTGGACGGGCTGCGCAGGCCGCCGAAGCTGCCATTCGGCTCGCTTAGCCAGCGCGCGGCGGCGGGCGCCGGGCCCAGCACCAGGGCGCGGGTCGGCAGGTCGATCTCGACCCGCTCCAGGCGGCGCACGCGCCAGCCGATGTCCGGGCGCGCTCCGATGCGGCCCGACAGCAGCAGCGAGTAGGGGTCGTGCGGCGGGGCGGGCGGCGGCGCCGGGCGCGAGGCGGACAGGCTCATGGCATTTCCTCGAATTCGCGCGCGGTGAGCACCTCGACCTGGTGGCCGGTCGAGTACACCAGCGCATGGGCGGCCAGCGCGTCGATCGGCACGTCGCGGCATTCCGGCTGGCGCTCGCCGTCGACCGCCAGCACCAGTCTGGGCACGCTGTCGACGCCGAAGACGCCGAAGACGCGCTGCACGATCTTTGAATAGCGCAAGGGGCCGCCGAAGGGCCAGCCGAGGCCGTCGTCGCCGCCCTTGAGCGGGTGCAGATAGGCCGCCAGCGCCCGTTCGACATCCTGTTTCACCTGTGCCGGGTCGGCGTTATCCTTGACCACCACCTGGGCGTCGATCTCGACCAGCACGTAGCGCGGCGCCACCACGAACAGCTCGGTGGTCAGCAGGCGCCGCGCGTCCAGGTAGGCGCACACGGTGCGCAGCAAGCCATCGCTGGGCAGCGGATTGGGGCTGTCGGAATCGGGCACGACGATGACGGTGACGGCGCCCGGTACGCTCACGCCGGGAAAGTGCGGATTGGCCAGCGGCAGCGCCTTGGCGCGCTTGACGTTGCCGGCCTGCTGAGCCAGCAGCTCGAAATCGTCGGCGCTGACGGCGCGCTCGCGGGCGCGCAGCATCTTGCGCGCGCGCACCTGGGCTTCTTCCAGGCGCTCTTCGTCGCGCCCGCCGCTGGCCTCGAACAGATTGCTGGTCTTGCCGCCATCGATGCCGTCGACCGCGCTCAGGAGGTTGCGGATCGCGCCCGGGCCCACATTGCCGCGCTTGCCGCCGCCGTAGCGGTATTCGAGCGCGATCACATTGGTGTCCGGGTTGTTGGCGTTGGCCACCGGGACCTGGCCATGCTCGCCATCGCCGGCGCGCACCTCGCCGCTGGTCCAGTTGACCGCCAGTTGCTCGTCGGCGGGCCCGGCGCCGAACAAGTCTTCGACGATGCTCCAGTT
Source organism: Massilia antarctica (assembly GCF_015689335.1). Taxonomy (GTDB): domain Bacteria; phylum Pseudomonadota; class Gammaproteobacteria; order Burkholderiales; family Burkholderiaceae_D; genus Telluria_A; species Telluria_A antarctica. The sequence goes on from NZ_CP065053.1 coordinate 5,460,025, forward strand.
GCGCGCGCTGGCGGCGGTGCCCTCGTCGATCGCGATCACCAGGCTACCTTGCAGGATCGGCGTATTCTCCACCTGGAACACCTGGTTGCGCGCACCCGAGGTGCCGCCGAGGATCTCGCGCTGCACGCTCTGCGCCTGGAGCGCCGGCACGGTGTTGGTGCGCACCGCGGCCAGCAAGGGCGCGCGCTCATACTGGGTGCGCACCAGCCGCGCGCGCAGCCAGAACAGGCCGTCGCGCGGCTGCCTGGTGAGCGGGTCGATGGCATCGTATTCGCCGAGGTAGGCGCGTTGCAGGCCCAGGCCGGCGCCGACCCGCAGCACGATGTGGCCGCTGCGGGTGAAGGCCAGGGTCTCGTCGTTGAGCGCATCGATGCGCTGCCAGTCGCTGCCGTCCCAGCCTTCCCATTGCAGCCTGGCGCTGGCGTAGGCGCGGGTGGCGGGCGCGCATTGCACGATGCGGCCCTGCTTCGGCTCGTCCTGGGCCCAGAAGGCCAGGTCGAGGTTCAGGGCGGGCATTTGCGCCGGGGTCGGATACGTGGCGGGGAAGGCGAAGCCCAGCACCAGCGCGCCGTCGTCGCGCGGCGCCTCGCCGAAGGGGAAGAAGCCGGGGCCGCCGGGCGCGGCGGCATTGGCGCCGCTCACGTCGCGGTAAACCGCCGCATCGTAGCTCTGCACGCAGCGCAGCTGGCAAGCCACCGCGGTGAGTGCGCGCTCGGTCTCGAACACCAGCGGCGGGCCGTCGTCGGAGGCGGCGCTGACCTGGGTGCGGGGCGGCACGATGACCATCGCGCCCGGCCAAGCCGCATCGAGCACGAAGCTGACGTCGGCCCGCGCCGGCTGCGCCGGCATCAGCTCGACCCCGATCAGCTCGAGGAATTTCACGTAGTTGAGCTGGGGCACCCGCGCCATGCGGAACAACATCATCTCGGACAGCCAGGCGAAGGTCTGCGCCAGGATCACGCCGGGGTCGCTGTCGTTGAGATCGTTCCACTCCGGCTTCCACTCCGGCGTGTAGCGCGCGATGCGGGTGCGGATCTCGGCCACGATGTCGCTGTAGCGGCGGTCGTCGATGACGGGCAGGGCGTCTTTGAGCGGCATGTCAGCGGCCCTCGCGGATATAGAAGGGGTAGACCAGGTTGCCGATGGCGTTGGTCTCGCGCACCCGGTAGTTGATGCGGATCAGCAGCAGGTTGGGCGCATCGAGGTTGTTTTCGGCATGCACGTCGAGCACGTCGATGCGCGCCTCGTAGCGGGTCAGCGCCTGGCGCACCTGGTGCACCACCAGCGCGATGGTGCGTGAGTCGTTCGGCGCGAACAGGGTGTTGTGGATGCCGCAGCCGAACTCCGGCAGCATCGGCCGCTCGCCCGGCGCGGTGGAGAGGATGATCACGATCGCTTCTTCGATGCGCTGCTCGTGGCGCGCCTGGGCGATGCGGCCGTTGGGCGTCACCTGCAAGGGGAAACGCCAGCCTACGCCGAGGAATTCGCGGTTCTGGGATGGGGCATGCATGGTTTGTTCTCCAGGTTGGCTTGCGTTGGCGGCTACAGGGTCAGGCGGCCGGCGCCGTTGTGCGGCTGGTAGGTGATGCGCTCGGCTTCCAGGGTGCCGCCGAGTACGATGTTGCGGCCGCTGGCCGGCTCCAGGCGGATGTCGCCGTTGTCCAGCAGCACGATCCTTGCCTTTACCGCGCCGCCCGGGGTGCAATTGGCGATCTCCACTTCCTGCCCGCCGGTGGTGCGGATCTCGACATAGCCGGCCTCGCTCAGGGCGCCGTTCTTCAGCATCAGCCTGACCTGCTGGCAGTTCTGGGCGTCGCCGGTATCGAGCCTGACGGCGAAGCGCTGCGACTCGGCCAAGCTGACGAAGTGCAGGTCGGCCGATGGCGGGCCCAGGCCGGTATAGTCGATGCCGTCGCGCCTGGCGTTGACGAAGGCGCGCAGGCGATAGGCCGGTGCGCCGTTCTGCGCCGTGGCGAAGCGCGCGGCGCCGCCCTGGTCCTTTTGTCCTGCGGCGACCAGCAGGCCCTGCCAGGGCGCCGGGTCGCCCGCCTTGAACTGCAGCGGCAGCGGCGTGAGGGTGGCCAGGGTGGCGAGGTCGGGCGGGACCTTGGTCCAGTTGCGCTCGCCCTCGTTCCAGATCTGCTCGGCGCTGCCCTGGGCCCGGTAGACAAAGGCGCCAATTTTGCGCGTATCGTCCTGCCGGAGCGGCTGGCCGTCGGGGAAGCTGAGCGGGCCGAGTTGCAAGGTCAGCGGCCGCTCCAGCGACGGCGGGCCGGCCGGCGGGTCGGTCAGCACTTGCACGGCGGGGAGGGTGAGTTGCGCTGTCATGGCGGCCTTTAAATCAGATTGCCGACACCCGGCGTGTAGACCGGGCTGACGACCGCGTTGGTGATCACCGTCGCCGCTTGCAGCACGCCGGAGAAGGTGGCGATGCCGGCGGTGACGCTGAGGGCGCTGGCGGTGATGCTGGCGGCGCCGGCGGCGGTGATCGCCACCGCCCCGCCGGCCGTGATGCTGGCGGCGCCCCCGGCCGTGATGCTGGCCGCGCCGCCCACGGTGACATTGGCCGCGCCAGCGACCGTGACGCTGGAGGCGCCGCCGACCGTGATGCTGGAGGTACCGCCGGCGTTGATGCTGAGCGCGCCGGCCGCGGTCAGGCTGACCCCGCTGCTGCTGACGTCGATCGTGTTGCCGGCGCCGACAGCGATCGACAGCGACGGTTGCGGCGTGGCGTTCATCGTGATCGTGACACCAACGCCATTGCCGGCTTTCAGCTCGATTTTGGTGCCGGCGGGAAGGTCGTCCATCAGGATCCGGTTCTCGCCGGACTTGAGCAGCACCTTGCCGTTCGCCGCCAGGTCGTCGAGCAGCAGCTCGCGCCCATCCTTGCTCTGCAGCCGGACCTGGGGGCCGGCGGCCTTGTCTTCCATCGTCAAGGCATGCTTGCCATGCGAGGTGAGGATGATCCGGGTGTCGTTTTCCTTGTCCTCGAAGCGCAGCTGGTGGCCGCCGGGGGTGACGATGACCCGGTTGTGCGCTTCCTTCTCGGGCGAGACCTGTTCGCCGTTCCACAGGAAGCCGACCACATAGGGATGGCCGAACTGGCCGTCGGCGAAGCAGATCAGCACCTCGTCGCCTTTCTCCGGCATGAACAGGGCGCCCCGGCCCTTGCCCGACATCGGCGCCGCGATATACGCCCAGGGCGACAGCAGCTTGTCCTCGATCGCCTTGTATTCGACCTTGACCCGGCCCTGGCTGGCATCGACCTCGTCGACAAAGGCCGTCACGGCACCATGCTGTTTCATAGTTCCCCCTCTTCGCCCTGCTCGCGGCGGGCGGTAAATTTGGTCAGGTAGCCGCTGTCGTTGATCGTGTGGGTGGTCTTGATCACGAAGTAGATGCCCGAGAAGCGCGCGCCCAGCCCCTTGATGCGCACGCGCCGGCCGGCCCGCAGGTCGGGCAGGCCGACCGTGGTGCCGGTGGCCTCGACCATCTGCTTGAGCTTTTCGGACAACACCGCCAGCGCGCGCCGCTCGGCCTGTTCCGGCGTGTACTGCGGCTCGTCGACGATGACTTCCTCGCGCGGCTTGCAGCCGTCCTGGTCGAGCAGGTGCAGCAGGTCGCGGTTGATCTTGATGTCCGGGTGCCTGAGGTCGACCTTCTTCTTGATCGCCTTGTTGGTCTGGCGGTTCCAGCCCTTCACCTCGACCGACTTGACCTGGTTGGCGGTGGACAGCTTGGGGCTGAAATCGATCAGCGAAATACCCCATTTAAGCTCGTAGCTGACCGCCGGCACGCCCTCGTGCAGCGCGTTCGAGGGTCCGAAGTGCAGCACCTCGCGCGGCGCCTTGCCGCGTCCCTGGGGTTCGAGGTCGACATACACCACATAGCCGATCTTGCGCGCCTCCAGCAGCAGGAAGTCGATGTCGTACTGGTTGTCCTGCGCGATGTAATCGAGCTTGGGTTCCTTGCCCTTGGCCGTGCGGTCGATGCGGATCGGCAGCGGGAAGCGCTTCTTGCCGTCGCTATCGTTGCGGCGGCCGATATCCTCGGCCACCTCGCTGATCTTCTTGTTGCTCCAATGGTCGCGGTATTGCTTGGTGCGCAGCTTGAACAGCACATTGAGCGCGCGCACCGTCAAGGTCGGCGCGGCCCCGGCCGGGAAGGTGGGTTCCAGGCTGGTGGTGGCGCCCTTCACCACGCTGCTGAGGTTCGAGCCATAGCCCAGCTTCAGCTCGAATTCGCCGGCGCAGGGCTCGAACAGGCGCTGCAACTGTTCTTCCGGGGTGGCGCCGCTCAGCCTGGCGGAGCGCTCCGAGCCGACGTATTTGAAGCTGCGCGTGCTATCGTCCCAGTTGTTGACGGTGATGTCGACGCTGTCGATCTCGGTGGTCGAATCGTTGTACGTCACCTGCACCACGTCGCGCAGCACCGCCGGCGCGATCGCCTTGCCGCCGGCCTTGATCTCGAAGCGGGGGACGTAGAAGTCTTCGTAGGTGGCGGCGGCTTCCTGTAGCGTGATGGCGGTCATGGTCGGCCTCAGTCGAGCGGCGCTACGGTGAGCAAGCGGCCCGGCACGATGCGGCGCGGGTCGTCGATCGCGTTGTGTTCGGCGATGGCGCGCCAGTCCACCGGGCTGTCGTAATAGCGCTGCGCCACGCTGGCCAGTTGCTCGCCCTGCTGCAGTGCATGCACATGGGTGCGGTCGGGCGAGCTCAGATGCAGCTCGAGCAACTGGTCGCGCAGCCGCTTGTATTCGCGCAGGCTGACCGTCAAGGTGGCGCGCAGCGGGACGCCTTCGGGCGAGAACAGGGTGAATTTTTGCTTGACGCTTTCGAGCAGGCAGCGGAAGCCGTTGCGTCGCTGGCTGCCCAGCGCCGGCCCGAGCAGCGCCTGGGCCGCCGCGCCGATGCTGCCGGCCGCGCCCAGGGCCGCGCCCACGGCCGACCCGGCAGCCTGCGCCGCGCCGCTGACCGCCTTCGCCGCCGCGGCCGCCACGCTGCCCGGGGCGCCGCCGATATGGGCGCCGGCCATCTGGTCGCTCCAGATGAATTCGAGGATGGGCGGCGCATGGCGGGTCGGTTCGATCTTGATCAACTGGTAGATCTTGTCGGTCTCGGTGGTCACGCTGGTGGCGCCCGCGCCCATGCCGTGCTCGGTGGTGTCGAAGAACAGCTCGAGCGTCAGCTTCTCGGCCTGGCCGCGCACGAACTGCTGCAGCGGCGCATCGAGCCCGGGAATCTGCACCTCGGCGATCTGCGCCTGTTTGTCCAGGGTGTACTCGCTCGGGTTGTACTGCACCGGGATGTCCTCCGGCTGGCCGCGGCCGTGCCAGTAGACCCGGAAGATGGCTTTCGCGGGCTCGCTCACGGCTTGCCTCCGTGCTCGCCGCCGCCCTGGCAGCAGGCCGCGCCGATGCGGGTGTCGCGCTGGCGCGCCGCCTCGTCGCGCTGCGCGCCCTGGGTCGCCTGCAGCACCGCCGCCACGATGCGTTCCATGATCTGCGGCGACAGCAGCGATTCGCTGTCCACCGCCTGCAAGGTGCCGACCACCTCGCGTATCCGCACTTGTGTCATCCTTGTTTCTCCTGTCAAAACCGGGTCTCAGAAATTCCCGATCGAACCTGATAGACTGCCCGCCGCCGCGATCGCGCCACCGATCCCGCCGCCCGCCAGCGCCGCCCCGATCCCGCTGGCGGCGCCGACCAGCGGCAGCTGGAAGATGCCTTCGTGGGCGATCTCGATCGCCTCGATCGCCACGCTGTTCTGGGTCGCGTTGAGCTGCGGCCCGCTGTACTTGGTCGGCAGAGCGCGCCGGAAGAACCAGATATTGTTCGGCACATGCTGATCGTTGAGCAGGACGATCAGACCATCGCGCCGCTTGCCCTTGCCGACCGCAAAGCCGTAGTGCCAGTCCCACAAGGCGCTGCCCGAGCCCAGGCCTTTCTTGAGCGTGATCGCGCCCCACTCGACCCGGCTGGGGAAGCGCAGCACGGCGCCGTTGTTGCCGCCTTCCTTGTAGTCCTCGGTCTTCATCGTCATCTCGATGCCCGAGCACTCGGAAAAGCCGCCCACCGCCACGTCCAGCACCGCCGACAGCGCCGCCGAGCCGAGCGTGGCGAGCACGCTGCTGGTGTCGAGCAGGCTGACCACGAAGTTATGGTTGAGCACCGGGTCGGCGCGCGAGAGCAGGGCCATGGTCTTTTCCTCGTTATCCTAGGCGTCGGCCGCGGCCGCGTCGGTGCTCATCGCAAAGCCGTTGGCGTCGCGTCCGATGCGCAGCACGATGAATTCAAAGGGCACGCTGGGCGCCACGCCCACCTTGATCTGCAGCTGGCCGCGCGCGCGCGTCTCGGGCGGGTTGTTGCTGTCGTCGCAGCACACGTAGAAGGCTTCGTCGGTGGCGCTGCCGACCAGCGCGCCGCGCGCCCACAGGCCGCGCAGGAAGGAGCCGATCACCATCGACAGCTTGGCCCGCGTGTGCCAGTCGTTCGGCTCGAACACCGCCCACTGGATCGACAGGTCGATCGCCTTGGCGATCATCGACATCAGGCGCCGCACGTTGACGAAGCGCCAGTCGGTATCGGACGACAGGGTGCGCGCGCCCAGCACCCGCACCCCGCGCCCGGGCTGGGCACGCAGCAGGTTGATGCCCAGCATGTTGAGCTCGCCATGACGCGCATCGTCGAAGGCGAGCGAGGCGTCCTGGGCCCACAGGAGTGGCACATTGGCCGGCGCCACGTGGACACCAGCGCGCAGGTCGATGGCCGCGCACAGGCCGGCGACATGGCCGCTGGGCGGGATCGGCCGGGTCGGCGCCCTGGCCGGGCTGGCGCCGGCGCGCAGCGGATCGACCACCAGCAGCCAGGGCGCGTAGAGCGCGCCGAAGCGGGTATCGAAACGGCTGCGCCAGGCGCGCAACTCGTTGACCGAGAAGCTCAGCCGGTTGCAGGTATCGAAGGGCGCATCGAGCAGGGCGATGCGGTCGCGCCGGCCTTCGCACTGCGCCACCATCGCCGCCTGCACCTGGTAAATCTCGGCCAGGGTGAAGCGCGGCGGAAGATCGACGGCGGCCGGCGGCGGCGGTGCGGGCGCCAGCACCCGCACGGGCAGGCAGGGATCGGGCGCGCAGCCGGCCGGGGCCTGCAGCGGATTGGGCTGGCGCGGCTGGATATGGATGTCGGGCACCGCCAGCAGGGCGATTTCTTCCACCGGGGCGAGCGCCGCGATGCCACTGCGGGTGGCGGCGAACGCCACGCCAGAGGCGCCGGGCGGCTGGTCGGCGCCGAGAAAATCGCGCACCGCCAGCGCCGCCAGGCCGTCGGCGCCCCCTGCCAGCCGGACCGGTTCGGCCGGCGCGGCCCCGCCGGCGCCGGCGAGCAGGTTCAGCGCGGCGCGCGCCGCCTGCGGGCGCAGTTCGCGGATGACGATGGCCGGCGGCGCGCTCGCGCCGCGGTTGCGCGCGGCGCGGAAGTAGTCGAGCGCGAGGTCCGGCTCCGGCACTCGCAGCTGTTCAAGGTCGGGCTGGCGGATGTCGGGTGTCTGCCATGGCTGCTTGAGCAGCAGCGGGCCATAGCGCGGATGCTCCGGTATCAGCGACACGTCGTCGTACAGCGCGATCAGGCGGCCGCCGTCGAACACCTCGATGGCATAGGCGATGGTCTCGACGCGCAGCCGGCTGTTCGGCGCGAACAGCGCCAGTGGCCGGCTCAGCGACAGCGCGCCGCTGGCCGCATCCAGCGCGGCCAGCACCGCCCGTTCGCGCAAGGGTCCGGCCTGGCACTCGACCAGGCTGGCACGGGCGAAGCCGGCGCTGTCCGTCACCCGCAGGCGCGCCAGGTCGACCGGATCGACCGTGGCGCGGGTCTGGGCGCGCCGCAACTCGGTGATGCGCACCCCCAGCTTGTTGCCCCAGGCACCGGGGCTGGATGCCTCGATCCGCCACGCCGGCCCGGCGCCATCGTCCAGTGCCAGCGCGGCGCTGGAGGCGGCGGCGGAAGCGACCCGCACCGCCCACATGCGGCGCCCGCCGTTTTCAAAAAAAGCCCGCGCGCACCAGGCCAGGTAGCCGTTGTCGATCGGCGCGCCGAACCAGGCCTCGAACTGGCGCGCCGATTCCACCGGTACCGCGATGCCCAGCGGCCCGCGCTGGGCAATGCCGACGAAGCCGGCGACGTCGGTGCGCAGCGCGGCAATGCCGCCGCCTGACGCGTCGGCCCGCTCGTAATACACACCTGGCGTTTCGTAGACTCGCATCGCCGCTCCCATTGCCTCAATGCCGGTGGCGCCGGCCTTACATTTCCAGGGTCAGGCCTTCGTGGATCAATTCCATCGATTCCATCGCCACGTCGTTCGACGACGCCTTCAGCGACGGCCCTTCGATCTTGTTGATCCAGGCGTTCTCCGCATGCCAGCGCAGCACCGCCTCGCGCCGCTCGTTGAGCAGCACGATGGTGACGTTGCGCCGGTCCGGCACGCCGTTCATCACGTTGGTGTACCACTGCCACAGCGCCTTGTCCTGGGTGTAGCCGCGCTTGAACGTGAGGTTTGTATATTTGCGCATGCCCATCAGCTTGCGCACATTCGATTGCATGTCGGTGCCCTCGCGGTAGTCGACGCTGTCGCCGTCGGCGGTCAGCCCCCCCACCTCGGAAAACGCGCCCTTGGGCAGGTTGTCGATCTCGAGCACGAAGTTGTACCCGCGGTAGGGGTCGTTGCGTTGGTCGCTTGCCATGGTGTTCTCCTCAATCCTCGGCGTGGGCGGTCCACAGGCCGATCCGCACGATCACGAATTCGGCCGGCTTGACCGGGGCAACCCCGACCAGGCAGATCAGGCGGCCCTGGTCGATGTCGGTCTGCGTCATGGTGCTGCGGTCGCATTTGACGAAGAAGGCTTCCTCGACCTTGGTCCCTTCCAGCGCGCCATTGCGCCAGACCAGGGTCAGGAAATTGCTGATCGCGCGGCGCACGCGCGCCCATAGCGGCTCGGCATTCGGTTCGAACACCACCCATTGCAGGCCGCGGTCGACCGAGGCCTCGATGAAGATCAGCAGGCGCCGCACGTTGACGTATTTCCAGTCCGAGTCGCTGGTGATGCAGCGCCCGCCATAGACGCGGATGCCGCGGTTGTTGGGCCTGAAATCGCGGATCACATTGATGTTGACCGGATAGGGGTTGAGGATGTCGTGCTGCTCCTTGTTCAGCAGCCGCTGCAGGCCGGTCACGCCGCGCACCACCTCGTTGGCCGGGGCCTTGTGCACGCCGCGCTCGATGTCGGTGCGGGCGTAGATGCCGAGCACGTGGCCCACCGGCGGGATCGGGTAGTCGGCCGGCGCCGCCGGGTTGCCGGGGTAGGGGTCGGGGATCAGCAGCCAGGGGTGGTAGAGCGCCGCGTACTTGGTGTCGAACTGCTGGCGCTGCGCCTGGATGTCGGACATCGAATCGCCCGGCGGCGCCAGGCCGTCGAGCGCGACGAAGCGGTAACGCATCAGCTCGCAATGGTTGATCAGCGCGCCCTGCATCTGCACGCTGGTGCGCCCCGGCGCGGCGATGATGCTGATCTGCTCCACGTTGCGCAAGGTGAACAGCCCGGTGCGCAGCTCGGGGTTGACGTTGTCGTCGCCGATATAGGTGGCGTCGCCGATCCCGCCGATCATGTCGTCGCCCTGGGCCAGCGGCAGCAGCACCAGCCGGGGCGGGGTGCCGGGGCGGATATCGTACGTGGCGACCGGCCCGGCGCGCAGGCCGTTGGTGGGCGCCGCATCGATCACCCGCACGTAGCCCGATTCGCCTTCCGAGCGGCGGTCGGCGCGGCGCAGCGGGCGGCCCATATCGTCCAGGGTGGTGGCGGCGTTGCTCAGGTTCCAGGTGCAGCCGATCACCCGCTGGAAGTAGCGGGTGTGGCGCGGGTCGAGCGAGAGCGCCCCGAACACCTCGCGGTCGATGGCGATATTGTCGCGCGCCGGGTTGGATGGATCGGGCTGGCGCAGCAACTCCACCATGAAGCGGTACTCGCGGCTGCGCACCTGGTCGCCCGGGACCACCAGGCCGGGTAGCGGCGTGCCCGCTTCCAGGGTGATCAGGTAGTCGTCGCCGCGGTCGATCGACAGCACCTTGAGGGCGGTCACGATGGTGCTCGAATCGGTCACCAGCAGCTCGCTGCCGGTTTCGATGCCGGCGGCCGAATTGAGCCTGAGCCGCCCACCCGGCAAAACCTGGCGCACCCGGGTGTTGAGCAGGGCGCTGCCCTGCGGCTCCATCGCCACGCGCAGGCGGTTGCCCCAGATGCCGGCGTCGATGGCGCGCACCGTCATCATCGGGCTGCGCCTGGCCACCAGCGCGCCGGCGGCGTGCGGATTGCGCAGGGGATTGCTCAAGGCGATGGTCTGGGGCGTGAGCGCGGCCGGCGCCCCGCCCACCAGATGGTAGTAGGGACCGCCGGAGGCGGGCACGATGCGGATCGCCCCGCCTGCCACGAAACCATCGCGCCCGACCAGGATGTGGTCCGCGCCATCGGCGGCATCGAGGGCCACCACCGTCTGCAGGGTGGCCGCCGTCGGCGCCGCGCGCGGCGCCACGATGCCGGGCGTGGCGAGGTGGGCGATGCGCAGGGGCGCGCGCAGCACCACATTGCCGCTATCCGGCGGCGGTGCGTGGGCCGGCAGGCTGACGATGTCGACCAGCTCAAGATCGGCGCCCAGGCCGACCGCCAGCATGCCGCCCTCGGTCATGCCGGTGCGGTCGGACACGGTGATGACGGTCGCGCCGGGGTCGGCCTTCACGCTCAGGTTGACCGCCGCGCCGGCCGCGCCCAGGGTGACGCTCTCGACCCGGGTGCCGGCCGGGTAGTTGCCGTAGGCCGCCTGGGTCAAGGTCAGCCGGGTCAGCGCGCCGATCCGGCGGTACTCGGTGCGGGCCGGGTCGGCATGGCTGAACTGGATGCCGTCGCCGGCGGTGGTCAGCCCGGCATTGGCCACGACCGCGACCACGGCGCTGCCGGGCGCGCTGCTGGCGCCGACCTGGGTGGCGGGAGCGATCGGGGTGACCAGCTGGCGCACCACCTGGCCGGGGGCCGCATGCGGCAGCTGCAAGGGCGCGCGCAAGGTGACCCGGTTGGCGACCGGCGGGCCGGCGGCGACCACCAGTTCCTCCTGGTCGCCGCTGCCGACGCGCAGCACATGGCCGGCCGCCAGGGCCGGGGCAAAGGCGAAGGCGCCGAGCACGATCGCGCTGGCGCCGGCCGCGGCATCCTGGGCCAGGGTCGTGCCGTGGCTGGCGGGCGGGGCGGCGTCGACGATGGTCGCGTGGTCCACCGCCTGCGGCGCGGCATGATCGAAAGACAGTGGCAGGCGCAGGGTCACGGTGTTGGCGGCGGCGGCCGGGCCGGCGATCTGCATGAATTCCGCGCTGGCCCCGGCCCCGATCTGCACGGTGTTTCCGGCCACGAAGCCAGGGTCGGCCACCAGGGTGATCGCGCTCGTACCGGGCGCGCCCGGCAGGATCAGGCTGGTCTGCAAGGGCGCGGCGAGATCGGGCGCGACCAGTTGGCGGCTGGCCGCCAACGCCTGGGTGATGTCCAGCACCCGTGTCACGTAGAGCCGCCTGCCGCCATTCGAAAAGAAGCCTTCCACGCCATGCGGCAGGAAGCGGTGCTCGCCGTAGAAGACAGGATTGAGGGCTTGCCCGAACCAGCGCTGGTATTCGCCGAAGCTGGTGACGAGGACCGGGACGTTGACCGGCCCGCGCTCGGTCACGCCGATCATGCCGGCCGTGCTGGTCGACACGCCTTCGATCGGTTTGCTGCCCGTATCGACTTCTTCGACATAGACCGCGGGGGCGAGATATTCAGGCATCGACATTCTCCTTGGGGTTAGCTAAATACGATGGCGAGCAGGTTGTCGCCGCCGTAATCGAGGGCGACGTCGATCTGCTGCGCCGGGTGCAGCGGGTGGCTGGCGATGATGCGCAACTGCGCGACCCGCGCCAGCGGCGGCGATTCGAAGCGGCCGTCGGCGTCGAGCGCCAGCTGGTGGAAAAAGGCGCCGCCGCTGTGCGAGGGATATTGGGTGGCGTGGTAGTAGGCCGCGCGCGCGCTGCCGTGTTCGACGGCGAGCATGCTGGCGGTGGGCAGGGCGCCGATGGCGGCGGCGAACAGCACGCGGTCGCCCGCCAGCGTCTCGCGCGCCACGGCGCCAGCGGCCACCAGAGCCCCGGGCGCGATGTCGCGGACCGCGCCAGGTACGCGGTGCAGGTAGGCGGTGGGCGCGCTCAGGCGCAGCATCACCGCCGCATTCGGGTCGCCCACCGGATCGAAGCCGGCGCTGACCACGATCTCGGCCTCGTTGGTGAGCGGGTCGCCGATGCGCAGCAGGTCGCCTCCGGCCGGGTTCAGGCCGAGATTGGGCGCCAGCGCGATGGCGCGCGCGCCGGCCGGGGCGAATTCACGCAGGCTGCGCGGCGCGCCGGCGGGGTTGAAGGTGCCGCGCTGGATCGCCGCGCCGACCGGGTGCGCGAAGCGCAGGCCGGGGGCGATGGCGCAGAAATCCGGCGCGACCGGCGCCAGGGTTTGCGTATGCGGATAGGCGAGCCAGATGCCGGCAATGCCGATCTGCGCGCCGGGCGCCGGCACGATGCTGTTCGGCCCCGTGCGCCGCCGGGCGCGGCCGCGCAGCCTGACCGGCTCGGCGCGGTGCAGGGGCTGGTCAGGCAATACCAGCGGCACGCCGGCCACGCGCGTGTTCAGGGCATGCGGCGCCCTGACCGGATCGACCAGCGCGACCTGGGTGAGCGGGGGCGGGCTGGCACTGGCGGCGACCGCGGTGAATTCGTCGGCACCGGCCGGCGCCGGCCGCGCCACCAGCACGCCGCGCCCGGGCCGGAACTGGGGCGGCACGCCATCCGGCGGCAAGACGTCCAGGGCGGGGTCGCCGATCGCGGCGGCGCTGTTGAGCGCGCGCCGCGCGGCATCGATGGCCGGGGTCAGGTCGCGCGGCAGGAAGCCCGGCGTCTCGACGGCCGCCTCCAGCGCGCCCGGGGTCAGCAGGGCATGGGCGACATCGCGCGGGCGTGCCACCAGGCCGCAATAGCCGCCGTCGCCGACGCGCGGGCTTGCCGCGGCCAGGTTGCTGGTCAGCCGGAACGGGGTGCGCGGCGGCGCCAAGGTCAGTTCATCGATCACGCGGGTGCGCAGCACCGCGCACCAGGCCATGGCGGCCGGCAGCGGGTCGTCATCGGCGATGGTGTAGCGAAGCGGCTCGGCGAGGACCAGGCGGCGCGCCATCTCAGGCTACCCGCGCCACGATGGCGGCCATGCCCGCGCGCACCGACTCGACCAGTTCGACGCGCAATGGGGTCGCCTCGCTCTGGATGTTCGCCAAGGTGACTTCGTACGACACCGACAGCTGGTAGGAACCCTCGAGCGCTTCCCACACGCGCGTGATCTCGTCCAGTCCGAGCGCTTCCAGATGCACATGCACCTCGGCGTCGCTGCCGGCCAGGTCGGAACGCAGCAGCGCGCCGGCCAGGACGGGGTAGGTGTGGAACAGCTGCAGCGCCCGCCCCAGGATCCGTTGTTCGGTCTCCGGGCTGTCCGCGCTGCCGCTTGCGATCGGCGTGATCAGGTAGTGCAGGCGCAGCGGCAGCGGGGGCGGCACGATTTCGGTGCGGCCGGACGGCAAGGTGCGCACCACGGGCGGATCGTTCAAGCGATTGTCGTCGCGGGTGACACGATACAACCAGACCGACAATCCCTGGCGGCTGGCCGACATCATTTCCTGGGGCGTCTCGAGCGACACCACGGTCGTCCCGGTGAAAAACGCGGCGAGCCCGGACGGCCCGATATCGCTGGCCATGGCTTCCGCCAGCAATTGGCGGAGGGTTCCACTTGTCGCGGCCAGGCTGGTGTACATGCTGTCTCGATCACGATTCGTCAGGTTCGGAGGCGTCGGGATGGATCCCGGCCAGACGCCGCAGCTTGGCAATGTCAAGGTCCACCCGGCGCCGAAAACGGATGCGTCCGTCCGCCGCGGTCGACGCCGCGACCAGGTTCCACGTCACCATCCACGCCAAGGCTGCCGCCACAACATCGTTTGGAACATCCGGCCCGTCGGCCAGCCACCAGCGCCGTATCCCTTCGGCGGTGTCGCAGGCAAGCGGATGTTCATACCAATATGTCGACAGCTTGGTGACAAGTCTCCATTCGGATGAGGTCGGTTCCATGTCGCAGCCCACAGGCCAATTACCATCTGATAGAGCAAATGCGATGCCAACCAGGCGCGGAATCTATCCGGCTGATTTAAAAGAATTTTTCCAGGAGGGCCGGGGTTCGCCAGGACAAAATTGCCCGGGCTGGGAAATGGGAATCGCACGCGGTTGGCAAAACCTGCGCAGCAGAGGGCGTTGGGGGAGCCAGGGCAAAATCGTCCTGGAAGATGCCCGTGTTTGTCCTGTCAGGCCGGTACAGGTCCGACGCCGACGCTGCCTGGATATAACGCTGCTGGCTTACCGCTTACATGCATGCGCCCGCTGGCCTGCCCCCTTCATCCCGACATTCGATGCTGCACGCATAGGCCTGGCCATGGCATTTTTTTGGCGTGTTTCCAAACCGGGTCGCCACGGAAATATTGTCTTATATGCATAATTAACATTAAATGAACATAATTAATTTGACAGCAAGAAACGGAGTTTTCGGGAGGAAACATGTCCCTATACTTCATGACAGATTAACAACCGCAGGAAAACTTTTCCCCGACTGTAGTGATTGAGGTGTTGACAAGTCACGCGCCAGTCCCGCTCCACTATTCCGCGAGGAGGAGCAGGCCAGTAAGCAGTCAACATCCGCAATGCATCCAGAGTAATTTTAGTGCCAGGTTTTTATTGCTATTTCGTTGCTGGTTTATGAGATCCACACGCTGCTTCACTCGGGTCAATGGCGTGCCGGGGGGAGCGTTTAGATGCTGAATTCAGATTGTTCTCGACTTTTTTTATTGAACTCACCGCTGCCATACCCGACAACAACAGGCCGCATAAAAGAGCTTTCTCATCGTTGATGTCGAGGGCGACGGCATGGGCAATATCGTTGTGTCGAACCTTGGCACGGCGGGAGCCGGTCTTTGTGCTACCCCCAGTTTGGCAACGCTGGCCTTGATCACCAACTTTAAGACACTATGCAAAACTCTCTTTATGACCTCATCGGTATTGGCATCGGACCATCGAACCTTTCGCTGGCGGCGCTGTCGCACAACATTCCCGATTTCCGCAGCCTTTTTCTCGACAGTAAGCCCCATTTTCAATGGCACCAGGGCTTGTCGCTGCCCGGCGCCAGAATCCAGGTCTCGCCACTGAAGGACCTGGTGTCGCTGGTCGACCCAACCAATCCTTACTCCTTCGTCAATTACCTGTCGAAGCAGCGTCGCCTGTACTCCTACATCACGGCCAACCTGGCGAGCGTGTCGCGCCAGGAGTTCGAAAATTACTACCAATGGGTGGCCCGCGCGCTGGCGTCGCTGCAGTTCAATGCCCAGGTCGACCAGGTGGACTACGACGAGGCGGCCGAGTGCTTCCATGTCCAGGCGCGCGGGCGGCAACAAAGCGCCAGGCACCTGGTGGTCGGCACCGGGCAATCGCCGCGCATCCCGCCTTGCTGCGAGGGTAACACCTCGCCCAGGGTCTTTCACGCCAGCGAGTTTGCCTACCGGACCTTGGATCCTTCCTGGCGCAATATCGTGCTGGTGGGCGGGGGCCAGACTGCGGCCGAGCTATTCCTGCACCTCATGAACGAGAGCCCAGCGAAGCAGCTCAACGTTTCCTGGGTGACGCGGCGCCGCAATCTGCTGCCCATGGACGACTCGGCCTTCGTCAACGAATATTTCTATCCCCAGTATTCGGAGTATTTCTTCGGCCTGAACGCCGACCTGAAAAGCGAGTTGCTCGACGACCAGCGCCTCACCAGCGACGGCATTTCCGCCGACTTGTTGCAGTCGATTTACCAGCGCCTGTACGAGCACAAGGCCATGGCGGGCGATGTGGCGCAACCGCTCATCCTGCCCTCGACCGAGCTGTCGGGCATCGTGGCGTGCACCCAGGGCCTGACAATCGAACTGTGCCATGGATATACCAACCAGACCCATGTGATGCAGGCCGACGCCGTCATCCTGTGCACAGGCTACGAGTATCGCATGCCGCGCTTCCTGGACTCTCTGGTCGAGCAGATGGAAGTGCAGGACAATGTGCCGCTGGTTAATCGCGACTATTCGGTACGCTGGAAAGACCCGCGCCGCGCCCAAAAACTGTATCTGCAAAATGCTGCGCGCCGTTGCCGCGGCGTGGCCGACCCCAACCTGAGCCTGGCCGCCTGGCGCAGCGCGGTGATATTGAACGCCGTGCTCGGGCGCGAAGCCTTCCAGGTCGAGGACCGCTCGACCATGGTGTCGTGGCGCTACCCGGACCAGGGTGTAGCCGCTTCGGCAACGGCATTGTTCGCTGCTTCGAACCAGCCGATGGAGGGCTTCGCCAATGTCAACGTCGCTTGAACCGAGCGCGCCACATCTGCGCGCGCAACCGATCGCCGTCCCCGACCCTGGTGTCGAGCTGTTCGCCTACCCCGAGGTGGCGGGCTTTCCCGGCGGCTTTCAATACTTCGAGGTGCAGCCGGGCGCCGAGACCCCGCTCGACCGCCACGCCTCACAGGAAGTGTGGACCATCCAGGCCGGCGCGGGCGAATTGTACTTTGCCGATGCATGGCACCCGCTCAAGGCCGGCGACTGCGTGCATTTTCCAGCGCTCAAACCGCACCGCATGCGTAACAGCGGCGCCCAGCCGATGCGCATTTTTGCACTCTGGTGGAGGAGCGAACATGCAGCGCCATGACCTGGTCATCGTCGGCGGCGGTATCGTCGGCAGTTTCGCCGCCTATTTTGCGCGGAGTGCCCATCCCGACTGGCAGATTGCCGTGATCGAGTCGCGCGCCATCGGCACTGGCGCCACCCGCTTTTCCGCCGGCGTGCACCTGCCCACAGGTTCCAGCGCCCACATCCGGACCCTGGCAACACGCAGCGCCCAGGTCTATGCCGAGATCGACGCGCTGGGCATGACGCCGGCCGAACCTGGCCTCGATGCGTTCTGGGTCGTGCCCGGCGCCGGGTTGAAGGCCCTCGCGGCGGAGGCGAACGGCTGGACCATCGGGCCGGCCACTGACGCGCAGGAGAGTCAGTTTCGCGCCAGCTATCCGGACGCCGTGCTTGTCGACGACGAAGTGCTGGCCTTCGGCGGCACGGCACGGCGCTTCGATCCGCCCCAGATTGCACGCCAGTTGCTGCAGCATGTAGGAGGGGAGGGTCTGGCCTTGTTCGAGGGTGTGCGGGTGGCGCAGATGCGGGTCGGGAACGATGGCGACACCGTGCTCACCAGCGAGCTTGGCCTGGAACTGCGCGCGCGCCGCACCTTGCTGTGCAACGGGCCCTGGCTGAGTGGCTTGCTCGGGCCGACCGTGGCGGATGCGCTGGGCTTGCGGGTCAAGAAGGTCGCCGCCATGCATCTGGCCACAGGGCGGCAGCCGGAGGGAGAGGGCGGCGCTGGCGCCGACGGGGCAGCCGACGGCGCGCGCGCCGCGCTGTTCTGGCCGGGCAGCGACGCCTATATCGTGCCGTTGAAGGGACGCGCCCAGCATCTGCTCAGCTTTGCCAGCCGTGAATGGGACTGCGATCCCGATTCCGGCCGCATCGCCCTCAGCGCCGACGACTACCGGGTGGCCGAGGCCATCATTGCGCGCCATTTCAGCGACTGGCGTCCGCAAATTTGCGGCGGCCGCGTGTTCTGCGACACCTATGCGCAGGACCGCCAGCCGATTGCCCGCATCCATCCAGAATGGCCATCGGTCGCCATCGCCGGGGCCGGCGGTGGCGCGGGTTTCCGTCTGGCACCGGCCATCGCCGAGCAGGCGATCACACTATTAGAACAAGGAGTACCTTGATGTTCCCATCACCACGGCAAGGCGAATCTTACCTGCTCATCCCGGTGCCGCCGACCCCCAATGGCCGCTTGCATCTGGGGCACATCGCGGGACCCTATCTGCGCATGGACGTGCTGGCGCGGCGCCTGCGCCAGCATGGCGCCCAGGTTGCGCTCTACACCGGCACGGATTGCCACGATTCCTATGTATTGTGGCGGGCCGAGCAGGACGACAAGTCGCCAACGGCGGTCTGCCGCGGCTTTCACGCGGGTATCGCGGAAGACCTGGCACTGATGCGCATCGAGGTCGACGGCTTTGTCGATACGCTCGAAGGGGAAGGGCGCGCGTTGCAGGAGGACTATGCCCGCGACGCCCTCGAGCGCCTGCTGGCATCGGGCGATGCCGTGATCCGCGCCGAACAGATCCCGTTCGACTTGAGCACCCAGGAAGCCATCGTCGGCTGCTGGCTCACGGGTCATTGCCCGTCGTGCGGCAGCGACTGCGCCGGCTATTTTTGCGAAGGCTGCGGCACCCATTTCCGTCCCGAGCAAATGGTCGACGCTACGCCGCGCAAGGCCCACGCCAAGGTCGGCCTGCGTACCGTCGAGAACGTATTTCTGCGCATTCCCGACAGCGCCGCCCATCTCGAGCGCCTGCACGCAATGGGTGTGGCGCCCGAGGTGTGCGATGTCGTGGCGCGCTTCCTTGCCGTTCCAGGCAATGAATTCCGGCTCACGGTGCCCATTTCCTGGGGCCTGGCCTGGCCTGCCGATCCAAGTGGCTGCCCGCGCGCGATCTTTGAAATCCTGTGGGAAATGTTTACCTACGGGCATCTGCATGCGCGCCAGGCTGGACTGGAAGCGCATGCGTGGCAGCGCGACAGCGCCACCAAGATCGTGGTCGGCTTTGGCATCGACAACACCATCCCGCTGCTGGTGGGCGGGGTCGGCGTGCTTGCCGCATTGCCATCGTGCAAACCGCCGGCCCACGCGCTCACCAATTTCTTCATCAACCTGGAAGGCGAAAAGTTCTCCACCAGCCGCAAACACGCCATCTGGGCGGCCGATACCGCGCGCGCCCTGGACGGCAATGTCGATGCGCTGCGCTACTACCTGTGCACGATCAGTCCCGACCATGGCGTCACCAATTTTTCGGTCACCCAGTTCGCCACTGTCGTCAACCACACCGTGGCGCAGGAGACGATGGAGGCGGTCAGGGCTGCCGTGCATCAGGGTCATGCCGCGGCCATCGACAAGCCCGTCAGCGCGCCGGATGCCGCGCTCATCGCGCGCTTCGGCACCGCCCTGGCAGCACAGGACGCCAATCTGCAACCCTCGCGGGTCACGCTGGCCCCGGTGGTCCAGGAGATCGCGGCCTGGGTCGCCGACACCAGCGCCAGCGCCCCGACCGGCGCGCAAGCGTACTGGTGGGCCAAGGCGTTTGCCTGCCTGGCCTATCCGGTCATGCCGCAACTGGCATGCGCGGTCTGGCAGACGCTTGGACACAAGGGCGATCCTTGGCTGAAGCACTTCCACGACACGCCGGCGTGCGGCGACCTGGCGCAATTTGACGCATTGCATGCGCCGCAGATTCTGCCCGCGCAACTCGATGCCCTGCTGCCGCCGTACCTGCAATCGACACACACTGGGAAGGAATCATAATGCAAGCATCTTCCAGCATCTGGAGCGGGCGCTATGTGGCGCTGCTGCTCGCCACCTTTGCCTATTTTTTGACGATGGGCATCATGCTGCCGATTCTGCCGGTGCACGTGAAGGTGGCGCTGCACGGCGGTGGGCGCGAGATGGGACTGGTGATCGGCGCCTTCGGCTTTTCCGCGCTGCTGTTCCGGCCCTTGGCCGGCTACCTGGGCGACCGCTTCGGGCGCCGTCCGATTGCCGTTGGCGGCGCCTTCATCGTGGCCGTGTCCGTATTCATGTACAGCCAGTGCACAACGGTCGCGAGCTTGTCGGTGGCGCGTTTTATTACCGGCATCGGCGAGGCTTTCGTGTTTGTCGCGGTGCTGAGCATGATCAGCGACATCATTGCGCCGCAGGGCCGCGGGCGGGCCTTCAACTTCTTCACCATCGCCCTGTACGCAGGGATGTCGGTGGGGCCGCTGGCGGGCGAATTCCTGTACCAGGAATACTTTACCCGCTATGTGTGGCTGTTCGGTGCGGCCACGGCAGCGAGCGCCGGCGCCATCTTCCTGCTGCTGGGGGAGACCAACGCCAACTGCGGCGGGCGTCCACGCATCCGCCTGATCCATCCGGCGGCGTTGCGGCCTGGGCTGATCCTGATTGCCAGCGTGTTCGGGCTTGCCGGCTTCAACGCCTTCGTTCCCCTGTACGCCAAGATGCTGCACCTGTCCGGCTCCGCGCTCTTGTTCGCGGTGTTTGCCTGCGCCCTGATCGCCACCCGCATCCTGGGCGCCGGCCTGCCCGAACGGCTGGGCAACGAAACGATGACCAAGATCGCGCTGGCCTGCTCGGCAGGCGGCTTGGTGCTGATCGGCCTGTCGAACAGCCTGCCGATGGTCCTGGCCGCCACCCTGGTGTTTTCGGTCGGGCAGGCGTTTGCCTTTCCTGTACTCACCGCCATTGCCGTGGCCAAGGCGGGGCCGAGCGACCGCGCCGCCGTGCTGGCCACGTTTTCCGCTTTTCTCGACGCCGGCTTCTGCTTCAGCCCGATGATTCTGGGCCTGATTGCCGACCACGTCCGTCTTGAAACCATTTTCTTCATCTGCGCGGCGGTATCGGTGGCCGGTTTCATCGGCATCTTCCGCGCCGCGCCGGCAAGCGTCGTCGCGCACTGAAGCACTGACCTGGCCGGCACCACGATCCATCACTATTTTTCATTTGGAAGCGATGATATGAAACACACACAGCATGGCGCGCACCACGACATCGATGCGATGACACTGACCGCCGAACAACGCCGGAGCGTCTACGACGAGCTCGGCTACCTCATCTTCAGGAACGTCTTTACGCCCGCCGACATCGCACTGCTGCGCAGTACCACTCAGCAGCTGGTGCAGGCCGCCGCCGGACTGGCCGTCTCGAACGAACGCTATCTGGTCGCTGCGCTGGAAGACAGCCCTGCGCACGCAGTACGGCGCATCTACAACACGCCCTCGGCCCATCCGCTGCTGCAGGCGGCGACGTCCGACCCGCGCGTTCTCGATCTGCTGGCCGACATCATCGGCCCGAATATCGAACTCCACCACGGCAAGATCAACCTCAAGCCGCGCAGCAGGGAAGCCCAGTTCGACTGGCACCAGGACTTCGCCTTCTTCCCCCATACGAATTTCGACTTCATCGCCGTGATGCTGGCACTGGACGCGGCGACCCCGGAAAACGGCTGCCTCACCGTCATTCCTGGCAGCCACAAGCGCGGTCCCATGCAGCACATCTTCGCCGTTGACGGCGCCTATTCCTCGCGCCTGGCTGACCCATCCGCGCTGGGCAGCGAAATCGACTGGGTCGACCTGCCGATGGGGGCGGGCGACATCGAACTGCATCACTGCAATTTACTGCACAGCTCGCGCGCCAACCGCACCGATACGGCGCGCACCGCGATGGTCACGCACTACCGCGCGGCCGACAATATGCAGCTGGGCGGCTTCCAGGGCCACCACGGCTATGGCCAGGTGGTGCGCGGCGAGGCACCCGGGAGGGTGCGCCTGCAGGAAGGCTCCTATTTCCTGCCGACGATGGCGATGCGCCCGCCAGTGGCCGCCTCCAGCGAAGGACAGCCGTGACAACGACCACTGACGCCATCATCGTCGGCGGCGGCTCGAGCGGCACCGCCATCCAGTGCGCCCTGGCGCGCGCCGGCATCGGACGCACCGTGCTGCTCGAGCGCGGCGTGCTGGCCGGCGGCCCCACCGGCCGCTCGCCCGCCATCCTGCGCCAGCAATACGGGCATGCCGAACTGGTGCGCATGGCGCAGTTTGGCATCGACTACTTCCACAGCTGGCAAGAGCACAGCAGCGGCAACTGTGACTACCGGCGCATACCGCTGCTGGCCGTGGCCGGCGAGGAAAACCTGGCCGCATTCGATACCACGCTCGAGATCATGCGCGAATGCGGCGCGCGGGTCGAGCCGATCGCGCCGGCCGACCTTGGGCGCTGGATTCCTGGCGCGCGCCATGACGACGTCCTGCGCGCGGCCATCGAGCCCGACGCCGGCTACTGCGACCCGCATGCCACAGCGCTGTCGTTCGCGGCGCAGGCGCGCACGCACGGCGCCCAGCTGATGCAGGGCGTGGAAGTGCTGGATCTATTGCGCAGCGACGGCCGGGTGTGCGGAGTGCGCACCGCCACCGGCGATATCCTGGCGCCGATCGTCATCCTCGCTGCCGGCCCCTGGACACCGATGCTGGCAGCGCGCGCCGGCGTGACGCTGCCGATCCGCACCGTGCGGCACAGCGTGGCGCAGCTGTTGCGCCCGGCCGCGACGCCGGCCATGGAGGTGATGCTGGCGGACTACATCAACGGCATCTATTTCCGCCCGGAGGGAGCCGACCAGTGCCTGGCCGGCTCCCTGCGCGGCGCCGATACGGCCGATGTGGCGGACCCGGATCGTTTCGACGAAGGCATCAGCGAGGACGTGTTCGTGGAGCTGGCGCAGCGCATGGTGCATCGCGTGCCCGATTGGACAGAACTGGGCGATGGCGGCGGCTGGTCGTCCCTGTTTGACGTGACGCCAGACGCCTATCCCCTGATCGGACCGGTCGAACAGCTGCCGGGACTGTATGTGGCGGCCGGCCTGTCCGGACACGGCTTCAAGCTGTGCCCCGCGATTGCGCACATGATCACCGCCCACATTACCGGGCAGGCGAGCCGCTTCGATCTTGCTCTGTTCAGTCCGGAACGCTTCGCGGCCGGGAAACCCATCGTCGGGCGGGCTTCTTACCACTATCGCACGCCGCTGTTGGCGTAGACGATAGGCGAGAGGGCGTGTCGCTTCGCCAAGCCGGCCGCCCGTAGTCGGGACTTAACTGGCTCAGTCCTGGGTTGGCGGCCGGTAGCTCACCTCGACCAGGATTGATCCCCCCGGTACGCGGCAGTAGAAGCCAAAGCTGTCACGCATCAAGGCCGGTGGATTGGCGACGGCGACGCCAGCGGCGGTGACGCGAGCATAGGCGTTGTGCACGGCCTGCTCGCTGTCTTGCAGAAAACCGATGTGAAACGTTTTCGGATAGCAGGGCTCGGCCGCGCGCGTCAGGACAAGTGTGAAGCCGGCGCTACCGCGCAGGATGGCCATGCCATCCCGGCCTTTTGTTTGCAGCAAGGTGAAGTCGAAGGCGGATTCAAAAAAAGACGCGGCCGCAGCGACATCGGGAACAGAAAGATCAAGGTGATTCAAATGCATGGCAAGCTCCGTGAAGGGTCAGGTTGCCCGACCGGATGCAGTGCAAAGTTTGAGTCTGCCATGCCACACGGACGAGCCAAGAACGCACAAAGGTGCGCCAGGTTCGTCGTGGGTTCTCATGCGATGCATGGAGCAGGGCTCTCGAGGGGAGAGGGGTCGGGCTTACCGAAATACCGACCCTGCCTTTTTCGACGTGACAAGTATAGCCCAGTTTCTGGCGTGCCGAAAGGAGGGGCCGTCGATATGTCAAGGTACCAGGGCCACCTTGTCGACCACGAACGAAGTTTGCAGGGACGAGTCCTCGGTCGAGGCAAACGACAAGGTCACGGTCTGGCCCTTGTACTTCAGCATGCTCAAGGACTTGATCGTGTAGCCCGCGGCTTTGTTCAGATTGGAGTAGGTGGCCAGGGTTCCCAGTGGCGTGCCGGCGGCGCTCTTCACCGTTACCGCCAACGTGTCGTACGCGGTCCTGGTGCTGGTTTCCGCGCTGTCGATATGCAGCGCGAACGACAAGTTGGCCACCGTGGCGTCGGCCGGGATCGTGAAGGTTTGGGTCAAGGTTCCTGTGTTCGTGCTGCCTTTTCCGCCCAGGAAGGCGCACTTGCTTCCTTCGTACGCGGCTTGCCGCGACCAGGTGCCGATCACGTTCGCGGAGCTGTTCCAGCCGGTGGCGCCGCTTTCGAACGATCCGTTTCTGATCACCTCCGACGGTGTGCCTTCCGCGATGTCGGCTCCCACATTGACTGCAGCATAGGCGCGCGTTACAGCAACGGCCTCCTTCGAGTTGATCCCATACAGCTCGTTCGCGGACTGGATCATCTTGTTTCGCGCGTCGGCATAATTAGTCGACGCCGTAAACTTAAGGGTGTTGGCGCGGAACCAGATGCGATACGCTTTGTCGTTGCCGATACCGGACATGTTACGCGGAGACTGCGTCAAGTAGGAACTGTGCATTTCATTGCCGACGGTGGCGCTCGATCCCTGCGACAGGAAATAGAACATGCGGTTATTCGGCCCGGACGAATAGTGCGGATCGATATTTCCCAGGGTGCTGCTCCAGACGTCGCGCGACACGCCGTCCTTGGACGGCTTCCACATCCAGCGCAGCGGCGTGCCGGTAGGGGAGATGTCCTTGCCCAGCATCCAGTCGTTGCCAGCCGGGATAGCATTGCCCGTGCCGCCGTTCTTGGCATAGGCTTCGACCATCTCGCCGTTGATATCCGAGAACGATTCGTTCAGGCCGCCCGTTTCGCCCGTGAAGTTAAGGCCGGACGAGGCGTCCGTGATGCCATGGCCCAGTTCATGACCGATGATATCGAGCGAACCGAGGCCTTTGAAGGCAGATCCATCGCCAAGGTACATGCATTTGCAGACTGGATCGTAGAAGGCGTTGTCGTAGTTGGTGCCCAGGTGAACGGCGATATAGGTGGCCGTGTTCAGGCCGTCGAGGGAGGACCAGCCTTGCGTATTCTTGAGCGCATCATAGGTGTTCATCAGTCCCCAAAGCGCATCCACGGCGGCGGTCTGGCCATTCGCGCCGTTGGTGCTGCCGCCGTTGTAAGGCAGGCCATCGCCCCAAACGTTGATGGCGTTGGTGTAGATCGTGCCGGGCCGTGGCGCTGTGAACGGGCTGTGCGCAGCGTCCGTCACCGCCATGCCGCCGAAGTACCCGCCAGTGCCGCGCGAGGGATCGAACATTCTGTACACGCCGTCGGCGTACGTGGTCTGGATCGGAACGTCGCCCGAATACAGGCTATGGCCAACGCCTGCCACGTTCTGCAACGCGTTCCATTGCGCCAGCGTGCGGCCGTCCATTGCGCTCACGATGGCATCGCGGAACACTGGCTTGCCGCCATCTGCCATGCGGGTTTTGACCAGCCAGGCCAGCTCGTAGCCGGCGATCTTTTCTACCAGGTCCAGCGCGTTCAATTGCGCCTCCGGTTTGGTTTCCGCACCAGGTGCGCGGATGCGCGTCACAATCGGGTGGATGACCAACTCCGCGCTCGGCGCGTGGCGATGCAGCCCGCGCGGCGCCGTGGCGCGGACTATCGCGTCGATGGCCGCCTGCGCCTGGATGACCGGAGTCACATCGATGAAAGGCGTGCCGGCCAGCGCGGTGGCCGACCCTTGGCCCAGGCTGGCGCGACGTTCCGACGCAGACACGTTCAGGATGCTGCCGCGCGCATCGGTCACAACGACCGAGTCGGAACCGAGCACACGCACGCCCTTGTATGTGTGGTGGAGGCGGGCGATCCTGGTGCCGGCTTGCCCCGGGTGCTCTTTGGCCAGCACGTAGCCGTGATCGCTGTCCAAGCCCTGGTTGCCGTGAAGCGCGCGCAGGGATGCTACTAGCGCGGCGCTTTCTTGCGGTGATGCTCTGGCGAAGGGCGGCGCCATCATGGTTTGGGGGCCGCCATTGGCGGCGGCGGCGTAAGCACCGGCGAGGCTTGCGGCGAGAATGGATGCTGCGATCATGGATTTCCGAATTTTCATTTTTTTCTCCAGGTGACAGGGCACGTTGGCGAACATAAATTGCGGCCGTGGCGGAGTCAAAAAAAATACGGAATGAGACAGGAATAGTCGAATTGTCTATTTTTTTCGCGGCCCGCGTTTGGGGCGGCTCAGTACCGGTAATGATGACGGACACGTCCAAGCAGCCGCAATCAGCGCGCCCAGCATCCTCTTTCTTTGACTCGACATTACCGTAAATATTGTCGAGTTTACTCTGCCGGGTGAAGTGTGCCGTTCGCCAGCTCCCTTTTGACCACGCCGGCTAATCGAGACCCCGGCCGACCGCGCCATCGAGCCGTTTCATCTCCGGCCGAAGATGCTCCCATCGCGCTTGCTCCTGGTCCATTTCGCTGACCGATATCGTCGATATGGAACTTCCGTTCAGCATGGTCAGCACTCTTGTTGCAGCCCAGAACATGTGCGCCGCGAACACTTCCTTGATGGTGGTGAGCGGCAGCCGATAGGCCAAGAAAAGATGGCGAATGACGGCAAGCCCGTATCCCTGGCGCCGGAACGCTTTGCCGATCCCGATGTCAAAGATATAAACCATGTCGAAAAGTGGCGACACCGCATAGGTGACACAGCCGACGCGCGCACCGTCTTTCGCATATATGGTGGCCTGTTGATCAGGATGGGGAGACGTGAAGCATTTCATGTGGTTCAAGGACACGTCCAGGTCGATTTCCGGGAGCATGACGTTGCCGGTCTTCTGACGACGCGGTTCAGCTACACGCGCCGCCGGAACGCAATATGTTGGGGCGCATTCATTGGATCATCGGCACAGGCAGGTGCTCGACCGTGAAAAATGTGCAGTGCACGGCGCGCCAGCGCGATTGAACTTGAAAGCATCATGGGTCCTTGAAACGGCGTCATTCGGCCACCGCGGGCGGTTGAATCCTGATAGGTTCGGAAGAATTGCATCCTGCCAGAGATTTAGCGCCTTTGTCGTACAGGATGGCCGTGTGCGCAACGAATCGAGGAAGTCGAAGTTTTGTGTCGCTAGACGACTGATTATTGCACCGGCTGCTTGCCAAGCTACTCGGACAGGAGAGCCGACGAAGACGTTTCCACCTCTTTTATTTAACATAATATAGATTATGCGAATTTAATGTCGCTGTATGGGTGCCGTTGTGCCCATACAACCCCAACACGCTAACGTTGGCATGCGTCAAGCATACGACTATAGTGAAGAGCAAGCCCGGCCTTCTCTGGCCCGCTCCTTCACCTCACGGAAGGAAATGCACATGTCACACCGACTCCCTTTCAAGGCAGCCCAGTTGGCGGTACTGCAGAGCCTGGCCACTTGTGCCGGCGCACAGCAAGTGCAGGATAGCGGGCCGATCGTCACGATCTTCGGAGCCGGCCAGACCCGCCAGGTACAAAACATCACGCGCGACGACCTGGCCCATACCCTGCCAGGAACCAACGCCCTGAAGACGCTGGAGAAACTCCCGGGCGTGCACTTCGAGTCCGCCGATCCCTTTGGCGCATACGAATGGTCAAGCACGTTCAGCATGCGTGGCTTCGCCCAAAACCAGATCGGCTATACGCTCGATGGCGTGCCGCTGGGGGACATGGCTTACGCCAATAGCAGCGGACTCCATATCAGCCGCGCCATCACGGCGGAGAACATCGCGCGCGTGACGGTGTCGCAAGGCGCCGGCGCCGTCGGCACCGCATCGATCAACAATCTCGGCGGCACCGTGCAGTTCTTTTCCGCCGATCCGGACGAGGCTTTCGGCATGAGCGGCGCCCAGACGATCGGCAGCAGCCATACCTATCGCAGCTTTGCGCGCCTCGACACGGGCGTGATGGCGGGCGGCACCAAGGCCTATGTCAGCCTGATGCGCCAGCGCGCGCAAAAATGGAAAGGCGACCATGGCCCGCAAAACCTGGACCAGTTCAACACCAAGCTGGTCCACCGTATCGGAGCGCACCGGCTCAGCGTCTTCTACAACTACTCGGATCGCCTCGAAACCGACTACCAGGACATGTCGCTCGCAATGACGCCGCGCCTTGGCTGGGATTGGGACAACTATGCGCCGGACTGGCAACGCGCCGTCAAGGCGGCCAACGGCGTCTATAGCGGCGGCGTCACCAGCCTGGACGATGCCTATTACCTGGGGCGCGGATTGCGCCGCGACACACTGAGCGGGGCCACCCTCGATGCCAGGATAAGCGGCGCAGTCGCGCTCAAGAGCACCGTTTACCATCACTCCAATCAGGGCCAGGGACATTGGTACACCCCCTACTCTCCCACCTCGGCGCGCGATCCGATCTCGATCCGCACCTCGGAATATGGCATCAGCCGCAACGGCGTTGCTGTCAATCTGCTGTGGGATGTCGGGGCGCATGCGGTCGACGGGGGCGTCTGGATCGAGCGCAACAATCATGTGGTGACGCGCAATTTCTACGCGGCCGACGGCAGCGAGAACTCGGCCCGGTTCCTGCATAATCCCGTTAGTACCGGCTTCATCCAGGATTTTTCGACCAAAACAAGGCAGTTCCACCTGCAGGACACGATCACGCTGTGCGACGGCGCGCTCACAGTCAATGCTGGCTTCAAATCACCCAAGACGGCCATCGATACCGTCTCGCCGCTCGGCACCCGTGCGGCCGGCTCGCTGAGCTCGTCGAAGTCCGTGCTGCCACAGTTCGGCCTGCAATACGATATCGACAAGGACCAGGAAGTCTTCGCCTCGGTGTCCAACAATATGCGCGCCTTCAATCCCGGCGCGGGCGGACCGTTTTCACAGAACCAGACGGCGTTCGACCTGAGCGCGCCGGTTCTCAAGCCGGAAACCTCGCGCACGCTCGACCTTGGCTACCGCTTCAAACGGGGCGCCATCGCCGGCTCGCTCGCGGCCTACGCGATCCGCTTCAAGGACCGTCTTGCCACAGTGGCCAACTGCAGCGGCATCCTCGGCTGCCCGAGCAGCTTCCTCAATGTCGGCAAGGTCGACACCAACGGCGTCGAAACGGCCGTGGTGTGGACCTTGGCGCGGTACTGGACGTGGTTCAACGCCTTCACCTACAGCGACTCGACCTACAAGTCCGACTATCTGGACGGCACCACCCTGGTCGCTGCGAACGGCAAACAGGTGGTCGATACGCCGAAGACCATGTTCAATACCGAGCTGTCGTATGGCGCTGGCCCCTGGTCTGCGCACGCGTTGGCCAAATACACCAGCAAACGCTACTACACCTTCCTGAACGACTCGCTTGTGCCCGCGTACTGGGTGCTGAACCTGTCGGCGGGCTATCGGATGCCATCATTAGGCACGGTCAAGGACGTGACACTGCAGATCAGCGCGACCAATGTACTCAACAAGCGCTACTACAGCACGGTCGGCACCAACGGTTTCCTTGCCGCCGACCCGGACCGCAGTTTCCAGACCTTGCTGGTGGGCGCGCCGCGCCAACTGTTCGTGACGCTCGGCGCCAAGCTCTGATCGAGCGCCGGCACGCTATATAGCCCATGCCGGATCCCGGCATGGGCCAAGCATGCGAGCGCAAGTTTCACTTCGGCGGGACGGAGTATTTCACGGTGTAGCTTCCGGAGCCCGAATACGATTTCACTTCGATGTAGTAATAGCCTGCGGTTCCCACATAGTTGATCGATTCGCTGGATGTGTTGCCCTGGCTGACCGCGACCTTGCTCCAGCCTGTGCTCAGCGATTTGTAGAGGGACAAATCGAAGTCGGCGCCGGCCGGTCCGGTCAACTGCACGTTGAAGGTGCCATTGCCCGCTTGAATGTAACCCGGGCTGGTGTTTGGCACGTAGGCTTTGCCGCCACTGCTCAGCGTTCCGGTTTGGGTAAGGCCGGTATACTTGCCGAACACCGTCTTCGCCAGTCCTTCATTGACTGCGTGCCAAGGATAACCGAGGGTACGCATACGTGAATTTTCGGTCGGGCGGTAGGTGCCGCTCGAGCAGTAATGCCCCCCTTGGAAAACCCCTACCGTGCCGTTGGCAACGCTACCGGCCGTGGTTGGTACCGGCGTGGCGGCGGCGATCTTGCTGCCCCATTTGACGTTACGCGTGCGGTTGAGCGAGACATTGCCTTCCGTTGGCTCGGCACTCAGGTCGCATGTGCCGTATTCGTACTCGTCCGCCAGCGCAAACGCGGTATGGCCGATTTCGTGCAAAGCCACTTCGATCGACGAGGGGTTCATCGACGCGGTTGCGATCGCCCCGCCCGAACCACCGTAGCGGGTCGAGTTGGAAATGACGACGATGACGTCGCGCTGGTCCGGAGTAAGAACCGAGCCGACAATGTTATACACCTTGGTTTCGTTGACGCACAGAAGGCGCTCGATGTTATAGCAGTAGAATTCGCCGTCCATGGCGGTGTCGCGATAAATGCCTTTATCGATCTCATCGACCCCGGATTGATTGCTCGCGACATCGACGCGGCGAACATTCATGTTGGCGCGATTGCCGGCGAACAAGGGATCGGCCATGAAGCCGTCGATCACTTTCTTCGCATCGGCTTGCCATTTGCCCATTTCGGCCGCGGTATAGCCATCGCCGATGAACACATAGTCCATGCGCGCGTTGGACGGGCCCGTGTTGACGATCGTGGTGACGGTCGCCGCTGGCGCCGCAGCGGACATACTCTGGGTGCGCATCATCTTGCTGGCGCCCACCGCTTTTTCCAGTGAGGCGCGGTCGAATTTTGCCAGCGGTGCGGTAACGGCCTGGATGCCCATAGTGGTCGACGCTGGCGCCAGTACGTCGACGCTGGCGATGTCTGCGTTAAACGGCAAGGACACCTCAAAAACGCCGTCCGCCTGCTTCACCTGGCGCGACAGATCGATGGCGCCGGTTTTCTGATTGAATACTTCGATGTGCCTTTGTTGGGTGTTCTTGATCGCCACTTCATGCAGTACCGTCCCCGCGGCATTGCGTGCGACGACGCGCCACTGTTGGCCCGGGGCGTGGCCGGGCAGGCTCGGGGTCAGCGCAAAATCCCCCACTTCGGCGTGAATCGGCGCAAAATTGACGCCGGTTCGCCCTTCGCTGACGCTCACGCGCAGGGAGATGTTTTGCGCCTGTGCCGTAGCTGTCAGGCTTGCCAGGGCCACCAAGGTAAGCGATAAAGATGTGAGTAGTTTCATTGTCGTCCTCATTCGAGTTTATTGTTTTCGAACAAGGAGTTTGTTACCATTTTGGAAACGTCGCGCCTTCAATCCTGCTCATTTTGCATAAAACTGCTGCTGTAACGCCCAGCGTGGCCACGCAAAATCATGTCGACGTTGATGTTGCGGCCCGGTGTTGTTGGCGGAAGATCGTGGGCGACATTCCGTACTGCGAGGAAAATGCACGAGAGAAATGACTGGCGTTGGTAAAGCCGCATTCCTGCGCGATATCGAGAACCCGCGCTTGCTCCGACAGTAGGGCCGCGCAGGCCCGTTCCAGGCGCAGCTTCATCATGTATTGGTGCGGCGGCAGTCCAACCGCGCGCCGGAACTCGCGGGAAAAGTGCGCCTCGCTCATGCCGCACAGTGCGGCAAGTTCGGCATTCGACACCGACTCAGCCGAGCTTTGCGCAATGTGCCGCAGCACGCTGCGCAGCCTGCTGCCGCAGAGGCCGCTCCTCTCGGGCACGCTGGTTGGCTGGGTATAGTGCTCAAGCAAATAACACACAAGGACAGTGATCAAGCCGTCGCACGCCTCTTGCGCAAGCTGTCCCGCCATTGCTGCGGCATTGAGCATTTTATGCACGAGGTCGAGCACGATCCGGTCCTGCACAAACACGTTGGCCACCAGCTTATTGCTGGCGCCATCATTGCGCAGGCCGCCGAGATGATCGACCAAGTCGACCGGAATGAAGATATTGACGATGTCGCAAGCGCTCATCTGGGTCCACTGACCAGATTCACCAGGGGGGGAAATCCGAAAACGGTTCGCAGCGATCATACCACCCCAGACCGGTTTGTTGCCGGCCCAGATACGTGCCTCCAGAGGAGAAAGCATGAGGGAAAGCCGATAACTCCCAGGATGCGGACTCATCGAACGGACCACGTGTTCGGCATGGCCGCTGGACCAGCGTCCCAAAGCGGCTTTCGAACGTGGCAATGGACCAATGCAGAGGTCCAATGGCGAGGCGACCCCGCTCTGCAGGAACCAGCGCCGCAGGTCCTCGGTGCTCGTGATCATCGGCATGTCGCTTTCGGTGTGAGGGGGCAATTCTAATAATTGTCATTTTATCATCTGTTTTAAAGCCACTTTATGCGTATTTCTATATGCAATTTGCATAAATTAGCATGGTCGTTGACCTTGGGCGACGCTTCCCCGCGCCCTCCTCCGTCATCAGGGAGCTGGCTTGTCGCCCTTGAAACCGATCGTGTGATGCTAAACTTGTGCAGGCGATCAAACCGACGTAGGGCCCGCTAAAAGAACGGGTAGTAAAAAAGTCGGGTATTTCCGAACCTCACCGTTAGCCGAGGATAAAGAATGATGCCCCCCGAAGGAAGACGGAAATTCTTGCGGTTTGCAGGGGCCTCGGCCGGCGCCACCTTGGCGAGCGCGGCTTTTCCCGGGCTGATACGCGACGCCTTGGCCATACCGGCCAACAGGATCAAGGGAACGATTGCCGACGTGGAGCATGTGCTGATCTTCATGCAGGAAAATCGCGCCTTTGACCACTATTTCGGCAGCCTGCCGGGCGTGCGCGGATTCGACGATCCGCGTGCCATTACGCTACCGAGCGGCAAACCAGTGTGGTACCAGCCCGATGCGAGCGGCGGCTACGTGTTGCCATTCCACTTGGACACCCGGAACACCAGTGCGCTATCGCTCGGCACCGACCACCACTGGAAGGGCTCGCAACTGACCTGGCAAGGCTGGGATGCCTGGGTCAAACAAAAAACCGCCCAGTCGATGGGCTATTTCGACCGCGGCGACCTGCCCTTCTATTACGCGCTGGCCGACGCCTTCACCGTCTGCGACGCCTACCATTGCTCGGTTTTTGGCGCAACCGATCCGAACCGCCTGTACTCGCTGACCGGCAGTAACCAGGGCTGGATGGACTCCATGGGCAGTCTCTACAACATCGATAAGGCCGGTGTTTACCACAACGATCCCGCGCTGGACAATGTCTCGGCCAGCGCAAGCAGTGGCGCACCCAACTGGCGCACCTATGCCGAGGTGCTGGAGTCGAACAATGTCAGCTGGAAGGTGTACCAGGAATGGGATAACTACGGCGACAACTACCTTGCCTATTTCCGCAATTTCCGTGTCAATGCCGACGGCAGCCGCTTGTCCCCGACGGCGGCCTTGTACCAAAAGGGGCGCATGATCGCGCCCGGCTCGACCCAGGCCAACTGCGTCGGCACCAAGGGCGACTGGCTGCTCAAGTGCTTCGCCGACGACGTGCTCAACAATCGCCTGCCGCAGGTGGCGTGGATTGTCGCGCCGAGCGCGTTTACCGAACATTCGCCAAACTCGCCCAATGCTGGCGAGAACTTCACCGCGCGCTTGCTGGCGGCGCTGGTGGCCAATCCCGCCGTCTGGTCGAAGACGGTGTTGCTGCTGATGTACGATGAGAACGACGGCTTTTTTGACCACGTGCCATCCGACCTGGCGCCGCTCCGGCCGAGCATGGGCAGGACCACACTGGCCGACGTCGGCGCTTTCGAGGCCTACAATGGGGTGCCGGTCGGGCTCGGCCCGCGGGTGCCGATGCTCGTGATTTCTCCGTGGAGCAAGGGCGGACGGGTGTGCTCCCAACTATTCGACCACACCTCGCAGATCCGGTTCCTGGAAGAGTGGCTGGTGGCTGGGCTGGGTAAGGAGCGCGCCGCCGTCAGCTGCGAGCTGATCTCGCCGTGGCGCCGCGCGGTATGCGGCGACCTGAGCTCGGCCTTCGAGTTCGCCTCCCCGGACAGCCATTGGCCCTCCTCGCTTCCCAAGTCCACCACCTATAAATTGGTGACTGGCAAGCCAACGCCAATGCCGCCCGACGTGCAAGTGCTACCCAGGCAGGAGCCGTATCCGGCGGCGAGCGGCGCCCGCCATGCCTGCGCCTTGCCCTATGCGGTGGAGGTACAGGCGTGTGTGAGCAGCAACAAGCAGCTTGTGCTCGCGTTTGCCAACACCGGTAGCGCGGGTGTGGCGTTCATCGTGTATTCGCGCGAACGCGCCGGCGGCCCCTGGTATTACACGGTCGAAGCGGGCAAGCGGATCGATCAGGACGCCTGGAGCTGGCCAATGGGCCGCTATGAACTGAGCGTGAACGGCCCGAACGGCTTCCTGCGCGGCTTCAGGGGCAGCCTGGCGGCAGTCACCGTCAACGCAGCCAGGCCCGAAGTGCAAGCGGCCTGCGATACGGTCAACGGCAACGTCAAACTGACCTTGTCGAACCTGGACGGCGCGAGCGCCTGCATGTTCACGCTGACCGACAATGCCTACGGCACCGCGGCGCGCAGCTTCACCGTGGCGGCCGGCCAGGCGACGACGGTCAATTGCGTGCTCGGCGCTAGTTATGGATGGTATGACCTGAGCGTGGCCAGCGACGCCGATGCGCAATGGCTGCGCCGGCTCGCTGGCCACATCGAGACCGGCAAACCCAGCCGGACCGATCCAATCATCGGTGCCGTGAGGCCCAAGTCGCCGAGCGGAGCGTAAATCTCCCATCTGCAAGGCTTCGAAACGCTCAAAAACATCTTCGCGTTCGCCGCATCGACGCCGTACTTCCATCGTCAAATCTACCAACCCGACAATTCTCATGCGATCAGCCGTGTACGGGATGCCAAGCGCCCTTCGTACACAGCGTTCCTGACATGGTTGAAGATAAACCGGCACTCGACCGCTATACCTGGTCGTTTTTAAAGCTGAAAATATCCTTCGCGCCCCGGCGAATGTCCTCCGTTCTCAGTCCGATATATTCAAATCGACGTTGACAAGTTCTTCGTAGACGTATCCTTCGGCTTCATTGCGCAGCAAGACTCGTACGTGCTTGACCGAGCACTTTTCTCCGACCGTGAAGCCCATCTGAATATGCCCTTGGCCCCGAAGCGTCTCAGTCAAGCCGGCATACGTCATGCTGCACGTCGTATCCGGAATCGTGTTGGCAATCAGGCCGTGCGGTGTATTGATTGAGTACTCCAGATTGACCGGGATAAACGTCCCTTTTTTCACCGTTATACGTTTGCCGTTTGGAAAAGTCACTTTGGAAATTTTGGAACCAGCGCCGTCCTTCTTCTGGGCATCCAGTGCAGGATGAGGCACGAAAGTATAGTTAACGGGAATATCCTGCCGAAAAATCTCGGCCGACTTCGCATTCTTGAAAACCACGCCTCCTGTGCCCTGTACCGCGCCGAATTGCTTGGCGCTACAGAACCTCCCAGTACCGCGTTGCCAGGGCCCTTCTGGCATGGCGTCACGGCGACGACATCCCCGCAATGGCAAATACGTTCCACCGCCCTGACCCACGTATGGTTGGGTCATGTCGCAAGTGCCCAGCACGCGAAATGGTCAGCTTTCAGGGTCATAGTGGAACTCGCGCAGCTCTTGTGCACAGCGGCAGGCCGTGGCGAGCCTGGCCGCCCATTGAACGGCAACGTCCCTTGACGGGAGCTCAAGCACACAAAAACCCCCATCGAACTCGCGAGTCTGGCGGTAGGTTTCGCTTGTGCTGCTGCCGTCCGGCGCAACCAACAGCGCCCCGATCCCGGCGTTGATGCCGCCACCAAATACATAGACCCCGGCAGCCTTGGCCTCGCGGATCACTGCATGCGACGCCTCGCTGACGGCTGCCATGTCCTCGGCAGGAACATCCATCGCACCCGCAGGGAAGGAAATGAGAAATTTTGTCATGTCCAGTTACTCTCTTTACCCGGTTGTCAGGCCCACGGGTATTGACGGTTTGAGCACCGTTTGCGCCTTAAAGATCCCCGACATCCTGGACGAGATCGCGCACAGGGCCGATCCGTGAAAACCAGCTTCACATCGGCGCCTGTGCACGCAAATATCTAAGCCGCTACGGATATGGAAGCAAGCATCTTCACGATTTAGCCGCAACATTCGCCCGTGCCGTATGCACTTTTCTGTAGCTGTCGATCAGACGTTCGTGCTTGTCGAGCCCTTCCAGTTTCATGCTCGTCGGCGTCAAACCGAAGAAACGCACGCTGCCGTCCACCGACCCCATGACCGCATCCATGCGAGGGTTGCCAAACATCCGGCGGAAGTTGACCTCGTAATCGGCCAGTTCCAGGTCGTCATCGAGCTGCACCTCAAGCACGGCGTTCAAGGCTTGGTAAAACAATCCTCGCTCGACCGTGTTGTCGTTGTACTGCAGGAAGGCTTGCACCAACTCCTGCGTCTCCTCAAATTGCTGTAAGGCGAGATGGATCAGCAGCTTCAGCTCCAGCGTTGTCAGCTGCCCCCAGACCGTATTCTCGTCAAATTCGATGCCGATCAAGGTGGCGATGTCGGCGTATTCGTCCAGCTCGCTGTTCTCCAAACGATCGAGGAGTGCTTCGAGGCTGGCATCGTCCAGTCGATGCAAGTTCAAAATATCGGCGCGGAACAACAGCGCCTTGTTTGTGTTATCCCAGATCAAATCTTCCACCGGATAAACTTCCGAATATCCCGGCACCAAAATGCGGCAGGCGGCGGCGCCTAAATTATCGTAGGCCGCCATATACACTTCTTTTCCCATGCCTTCGAGGATGCCGAACAAGGTCGCGGCCTCCTCGGCATTGGCGTTCTCGCCCTGGCTGCAAAAATCCCACTCAACAAAATCATGATCGGCTTTGGCACTGAAAAAGCGCCACGACACGATACCGCTGGAATCGATGAAGTGTTCAACAAAATTATTCGGCTCGGTGACGGCGTTACTGACGAAGGTGGGCCGAGGCAAATCGTTCAAGCCTTCAAAACTGCGACCCTGCAGCAACTCCGTAAGACTACGTTCCAGTGCCACCTCGAAGCTTGGATGCGCTCCGAACGAGGCAAACACGCCGCCCGTCCGTGGATTCATCAAGGTAACGCACATCACTGGGTAAGCCCCGCCCAGTGACGCATCCTTGACCAGCACCGGGAAGCCCTGCTCTTCCAATGCCTCAATGCCGGCCAGAATGCCAGGGTACTTCGCCAGCACCTCGTGCGGCACGTCCGGCAATGCGATTTCCCCTTCCAGGATGTCGCGTTTGACCGCCCTTTCGAAAATCTCCGACAGGCATTGCACCTGCGCTTCGGCCAGCGTATTCCCGGCGCTCATGCCATTGCTGACGTAGAGGTTTTCGATCAGGTTGGACGGAAAATACACCACCGCGCCGTCGGACTTGCGCACATACGGCAGCGAACAGATACCGCGCTGCACGTTGCCGGAGTTGGTGTCGATCAGATGAGAGCCACGTAACTCGCCATCGGGATTGTAAATCTCCAGACAGTACTCGTCCAGAATGCCAGCCGGTAGCGCATCTTTGCGGCCGGGCTTGAACCAGCGCTCGTCGGGGTAATGCACGAAGGCCGCGTTGGCGATGTCTTCGCCCCAAAACGTACCACCGTAAAAATGATTGAAATTGAGTCGCTCGATAAACTCCCCCAAGGCCGACGCCAAGGCGCTTTCCTTGGTCGATCCCTTGCCGTTGGTAAAACACATCGGCGAGTGGGCGTCGCGGATATGCAGCGACCACACATTGGGAACGATATTGCGCCATGAAGCGATTTCAATCTTCATGCCCAAACCCGCCAGCACGCCGGACATATTGGCGATGGTTTCTTCCAACGGCAGATCCTTGCCCGCAATGAAGGTGCTGGCCCCGGACGCTGGTTTCAACGTCAGCAACGCCTGAGCATCGGCGTCCAGATTCTCCACCTCGTTGATCACGAACTCGGGCCCGGCTTGCACCACTTTTTTCACCGTACAACGCTCGATGGAGCGAAGAATCCCCTGGCGGTCTTTATCAGAGATATCCGCCGGCAACTCGACATCAATCTTGAAAATCTGCTGGTAACGATTTTCCGGATCTACAATATTGTTTTGCGATAGGCGGATATTCTCGGTAGGAATATTGCGAGTTACGCAATACAACTTCACGAAGTAAGCTGCGCACAAAGCCGATGAGGCCAGGAAGTAATCGAAGGGACCAGGCGCGGAGCCATCGCCCTTGTAGCGCACAGGCTGGTCGGCGACCACTGTGAAATCATCGAACTTGGCCTCAAGACGAAGCTTATCGAGAAAGTTGACCTTAATTTCCATGGGGGATTCTAATGAGTGTGCGAAATGACGGAGTCGATATTATCGTCGTTTTTGCCCTCACGGCATAGCTACAGGCGGGAGCAAGCAAGGCAGCCGCCGGAATACCGGGGCCTGCGGCCGAAGACTCTTGCTGGGCGCATCGCTGCGAGCGACGCGGTAAGCGGTCGATCAAAGCGGCGCTAACAGCCCGACGAACAGGTAGGCCACCTTGCCGCCATCGATGGCGGACGCCCGTACACCGTTGACAATCCCTCCGACTTGCCGTGTCATACTGGGCAGGCTCTGCCCGCCCATCATTGGGTCTACCCGACGCGGGCGAGCAAGCGCCTGGTCCCGGTCGAAATCGCCTTCGGTCCGCTGGTCGTCAACGGCGAGGCCAGCGGCTGCGATTTGCGGCCGGGCGACCCATCGATCGGACACGCCCAGCCCGCCTGCGGAAGCAGCTGCGGCACAGCGCAATTGTTCAACAATCAATGTTTAACAAGAAGAAATTGTTTCACCGCCGAGTGCAAGCTTGTGTTGTAATTAAGTGGTATTTGAAAATGTAAGTACACCAATAATTACATGGAGACACTTTGAACACGACCCAGCACACCATCTTGCCATCCCGCCTGGCCAAGCGCGGCCCCGGCGCCCTCGCCTGCATGCTCGCTTTCACTGTCGCCCTGAGTGCCTGCGGCGGTGGCGGCAACGGCGGCGACGGCAAAGGCACGATCGGCAACAATCCCGACACCAAGGTCCGCGTGTCCCCCAATGCCACGGATAACTGGACCCTCGTCCCGGCTGCCGAAGTCGGCATGGATGGCGCCGTGCTGGCCGATGCCGTGGCCAAGCTGCCCGCCGCCAGCACCCACGGCATGTCGAGCATGCTGGTGCTGCGTCACGGCAAACCCGTGCTGGAACAATACTGGAACGGTTACGACAAGGACACCCTGCACGACCTGCGCTCGGCGACCAAAAGCATCACCTCCCTGATGATGGGCGTGGCGCTCGACCAGCGCCTGGTCGGTTCCGTCAACGATCCCCTGAGCAGCTACCTGGCGCCGCTGTATCCGAACGCGCCGGCCTACCGGCTCGGCCTCAAGCTGCAAGACATGCTGACCATGCGCAACGGCCTCGACTGCGACGACTGGGTCCGCAGTTCCCCAGGCAATGAAGAAAACATGTACCAGCAGACCGACTGGGTCGGCTTCTATACCAAGCTGCAGGCCGTCGCCGCGCCGGGCAGCACGACCCGTTACTGTACCGGCAATCCGGTCGCGCTCGGCCGCGTGATCGCCGTGGCCAGCAAGAAGCCGATTCCGGCGTTCGCCAACGAATTCCTGTTCGGGCCGCTGAATATCCAGAGCGCCAAATGGGCCGAGTTCGACAACGGGAAGCAGACCGATACCGGCGGCCACATCCAGATGCGCCCGCGCGACATGGCCAAGCTCGGCCAACTGGCCTTGCAAAACGGCCTGTGGAATGGAAAACAGCTGGTCTCGGCAGCATGGATGGCGGAATCGACGCGCCAGCATACGCAATTCACCACCTTGCCGGACCGCAACGGCTATGGCTATTTCTGGTGGCGCAGCGTGGAAACGGTGAAAAGCGCGTCGTACGATGTTATTTTCGCCGACGGCAATGGCGGCCAGTACATCATGATCGTCCCCGCGCTCGATATCGTCGCCGTGTTCACTGGCGAAAATTACAATTCGACGAAGGCGGAATTTCCTTTCGAACTGTTGGACAAATATATCCTCGCCTCGGTCAAATAAGGCCTGACGGCCCTGTCGGCGGCGGCTGGCAGGGATGGGCGGCGTCCGCAGCCCGCCGCCCGCCGCAGAATATTTACAATTAAATCTTCCCGCTTTGCGATTTCGTTCTGGCAATATAGAGTGAATCGCAAGGCCGGCTGCGCCCGCACGTCCCATCGTCGCGCTGACCCTGCATTCCATCTCTCTTTCAAGGACCGACCATGGCCACGGCAAGTGCATATACGAAAGTAGCGCAAGAACTCTATATTTCCTATTTTGGCCGCCCGGCCGACGGTGCCGGACTAGTCAACATGAGCGCCGCGCTGGCCGCGGCTGGCGCGCCGACCACCACGTCCGACCTCGACGCCGCCTATTCGTCGAACCCGGCCGTGCGCGCGCTGATGGACAGTTTCGGCACGAGCGACGAGTCGACCGTCCTGTACGGCACCCGCGCCACGAACTTCAGCACCACGCACTTTGTGACCGACATCTTCCACTACCTGTTCGGTCGCGCACCGGATGCCGGCGGCCTCGCATTCTGGACCAATGCGATCGATAGCGGCTCGCTGACCCTGGCCGCCGCCGCGCACTCGATCCTGACCGGGGCCATCGTCGCGAAGGGGGCCGACGCCGCGCTGATCGAGCAGAAAGTCATCTTCGCCGACAATTTCACGGCCGCCCTCGACACGGCGACCGGATTCGAGGCTTACCGCGGTGCCATTGCCGCCCAGATAGGGCGCGAGCTGCTCGCCGGGGTCAGCGCGACGGCCGATCCGGGAGCATCCCAATCGGCTGTCGCCGCCGTCCTGGCGCAACTGGCCATGTCGACCGCCCTGACCACGGGCGCCGACAATCTGGTCGGCGCCGGCGGCCCCAGGCTGTTTGTCGCCAACCTCGCCAGCCAGGGCAACACCTTGCAGTCGGGCGACCGCATCAGCTCAGGCGATGGCATCGACACCCTGCGCGCCCATGTTGGCGTATTCCAGGCAGGTGCGCTGGCGCCGGAAACAGTGGGCATCGACAACGTGATCGTGCGCGCCGACCCAAGCGTCAGCCCCGGCGTACCGGCCGGCGTGCCGGTCGAGATCGACGCCGCGTCGATGAAGGGCGTGACCCGCTGGGAAAGCAATCACAGCCGCGGCGACCTGCTCATCGAGCACGCCGGCATCGCCAACGCGCAGTTGCCCGAAAATGTCACCGTCGCCATGGTCGGCACCGATGCCGGCAATGTCGACTTCGGCGTGTACTTCGATACGGCGGCCCTGCGCGCGCTCAACCCAGGCACTGGCGGGCAAACCTTGCGCCTGCAACTGATGGATACGCGCTCGGCCGACCTTGGCGGCGCGCCCCTGCAAAACAATCCTTACGACGGCTTTGCGTTCACCTTCGACGGTGCGCCGGTGCAGGTGCGCTCGCCCGCGATCGACCAGGCCCAGACCTATCCCGAGCTGCTCGCCGCCATCCGGGCGCAGATCGCCGTCACGCCGCGCCTGGAAAAGCTGGTGGTGAGCTTGGGCGACAGGTTCGAGGCGTACGACACGCGCTACGGCCACATGCTGAGCGGAACGGAAATCCTGATCACCAATCCGGGCACCGGCAGCATGGCCACCGACAACACCTCGGGCTGGCTGTCACCAGTGATCCCTTCCGATGACTATATGTACAAGTCGTTCCCGGTCGGACCGGCCGCTGCGGGGCACGCGCTCATTACCAGCACCGTCGTTCTCGATGGGGTTGGCCGTGGCGGCACCGGCGGCGACCTGGTCATCGGCGCCCGGGCAAGCGGCGCCGTCACCCAGCCCGGCGTGGAAGCGTTCAACATCACCGTCGACAACACGAGCCGCCTGCAAACCATCAATTCGACCTACAACAAGCTTGAATCGGTGAACCTGGTCAACGGCGCGGCCAAGGGCGACGTGGCGGTGCGCGGCGCCACCGACAGTACCGACCAGCCCTTGCCCGGCCTGGTCGGCGAGCGCACCGGTTCCCAGCACGGCGACACCTACGGTTTCCACGACGTGCGCCAGGTCAACGCCGGCGCCATGAAAGGCAAGGTCGATATCGAGGCCATCGTCAGCGACCTGGCAGTGGCCAAGTACATCGGCCAGCCCGGCAGCAAGACCGGAGCGCTCACCGAGAGCGTCGACTTCGTCTACCTTGGCGGCAACAACGACGACAATCTCATGCTGGACATCACGTCCAACATGGCTTCCAAGCACGGCACGCGCGCGGCCGGGATGGCCGATTTCCAGTTCAAAATGGCGGGCGGTGGCGGGAACGACCTGCTGACCTTGCGCATCCTGCCTTCCGTACAAGGCAATAACGCCTGGATGGTCGGCCAGGACTTGAACAATAACATCGTCCTGAGCGGTGGCGACGGCAACGATACGATCCGCAAGCCCGGCGCCGGCGATGCCGTGCTCGACGGTGGTAATGGCAACGATGCCATCTACGCCGACAACGCGGGTTTGCAGGAAGTCCTCGCCGCCGTCACCGGACCGGCGTTCGTCGCCACCGGATCCACCTATGTTGGAGCGCAGTGGGTGTTCAACACCGCCGACCAGGCCGGCTTGCTGGCACCGGCACGCGAGTTCGGCGCGCTGAAAAGCGACGCGATGGATACCTACAAGCTGGCCGGCACCAAGGTCGGCGTGAGCTTCCAGGGCATCAGCAGCACGGTAACGGTGGGAACCCAGCTCAGCATGACCATGCCGACCGACAAGGATATCAACGAGGCCATCAAGCATGCCATCAATGACGATCCGGTACTGAGCCAGCTGCTCCAGGCCGAGGACGGCCCGGACAACGCGCTGATCGTGCATGCGCTGATCGACGGCGCGATGAACACGGCCGACCTGAACATCTCGCTGCGGGCGCTGGAGCCGGCCAGCCTGAGCAGCGCGCAGCTGAGCGCCTGGACGGCGGCCTACGGGCTGACCGGCGAGGCCATGTCGACCGACAACTTGATCAACGCAATTTACACCTCCCTGGCCAGCTTCAATGCGAAAGGCGACTACACGAGCGCCATGGCGGTCGACCATCGCGCCGTGCACAGCATCACCGGCGCGGCCAGCAGCGCGGCCAGCGACAACCTGATCCTGCCGGGCATGGGCAATGATGTTGTGGTGCTGGGCACGGGGGTGGGGGCGAGCAAGGCGGTGTCGAGCAACGATACCGTGGTGTTCGACCAACACTTCGGCAACGATACCATCGTCCGCTTCAAGCCAGATGGCGCCGGCATCGATCACCTCGACTTCACGGCCTTGGGCGGCAAGACGCTCACATCCGACCTGACGATCAACAAGTCGATTACCATCCTCCCGGCGGGCAGCGGCAACGATACGCCCGAAAAAATCAGCGCCCTCTTCAACGCTTACAACGCCGATCCGATGACGCACGTGGTCGCGCTGGTCGACGACACCGGCAATGCCGCGACGATCTACTCGGTCGAGGACCTGGCGGGTGCGGACAACGCCAAGGCGACCATGCAGGGCAGGATCGACCTGGCCACCGTGAACTGGCACAGCGCGCTGACGCAGGCGAGTTTTGTCGACGCGACCAGCATCGGTTTCAGCCAGGCCGAAGGCGCGGCCGGGATTGTAGCAACGCCCGTACAACTGGTCGGGATGATGGTGTCGCAGGCGGACGGCGGCTTCGCGGGCG
Organism: Massilia antarctica; assembly: GCF_015689335.1. Lineage (GTDB taxonomy): Bacteria > Pseudomonadota > Gammaproteobacteria > Burkholderiales > Burkholderiaceae_D > Telluria_A > Telluria_A antarctica. The sequence goes on from NZ_CP065053.1 coordinate 5,503,466, forward strand.
CATAGCGCTGCGCAGTTCGGCGCTCCGGATGTGATTGCAAGAAGGAAAAGCGTTGCCGGCGCTGGCAGCGCGCATGCCGCGCGCGCCGCCAGCAGGCACTGTTACGTAGGCAATTAATGCAGCGCAGTGACCGCATAGCCTTTTTCGGCGATCTGCTCGTTGAGGCGTTCGATCGCATAGCCGGGAAGACCGTCGGCCTCGTCCGCGATCTCGAAGGCCCTGGCCTCGACTTCCCAGTCCGTATTCGTGGCTTCATTGGGAATATTGCGATCTTGCGGAACTGCCAGGTAGGAGTACTTGCCGTCGTGTTCGGCCCTGCGGTAAATGTCCAAGCGCATGATGGTGTCCTATAAAAATGAGAAGACGAACGCCTGCTTTCCGCATGGAGGCAGGGTCCGTGCCTCAATGTAGGGTAGTCGCGCCTGCCCGTCTGTTAGGCATTCAACATGAGATGTCTTTTTTGTGCAAACGTTTGTTGAGTGTGCCCTGAGTTTTGATGCATATTGAGATCGATAAAGCTATGATGGATTCATTGATTGCGCAGAGCAACATTCAAGACGCATTCCCTGATCGACCTTATTGAAGGAGTTATCATGTCCGCGCAATCGATACTCGGCAGGCTCAAAGTGTGGCACACCTATCTGATCCTGAGCGTGATTGGGGTTGTCGTGGCCAGCATCCCGACCTATTTGTACATGAAGGAAGCCAGCAAGGCCCTGTCGGCCTACTCCTCCGAGCAGGAAGGCATGCCGGGCGTGGCGAACGTGCTGCGCGTGGTCCAGTTTACCCAGCAACACCGCGGCTTGTCGGCGCTGGTGCTGGGCGGCACCAGCGAGGCCGCCGCCAAGCGCGACGCCAAACAGCGCGAGGCGGATGCCGCCTACACGGCGGTCGATGCCCTCATCGGCAAGCTCAACGATACGACCATTTCGCAGCTGTGGGCGGTGCCCAAGCGCGATTGGGAAACCTTGCGTGCCGGCGTCTCGGGAAAAACGATTACCGTGCCGCAAAGTTTCGCCGCGCACACTGCCTTGCTGGCCAAATTGCTGAAAATAAACGAGCTGATCGGCGATTATTATGGGCTCAGCCTCGATCCCGACAAGGATTCCTACCAGTTAATCCAGGCCATGTACTACCAGCTTCCCTATTTGACGGAAGAGCTCGGCCAACTGCGTGCCAAGGGCGCTGGCTTGCTCGGCAAGAAGGAAGCCAGCCAGGAAGAGCGGCAGATCATTTCATCGATGATCGGCCGCATCAACGACCGCGTGCTGCAAACCACGAACGCTTTCGGCAAGGCGGCGGCATACAACACCGAGATCGGCAAGAGCTTGTCCACCCTGATGAATGAAGCGGTGTCGATGTCGGCCGCGATCACCGAACTGGCCACCGCCCAGATCCTCAAGCCGGAGACGCTCAGCTACAGCGCAAGCGAGTACGTGGCCGCCGCCACCCGCGCGATCGACGCCCAGTTCACACTCAACAGCGCCGCCAAGGCCGATCTGGACGCCATGTTCATCGCCAAGATTGGCGATTTTTATACGGAGCGCTGGACCATGCTCGTGGCCATGCTGGGCCTGCTGGCGGTCTCCGGCTACTTTACCGTGCTGGTGACCCATGCCGTCACGGTGCCGCTCAATAATGCCGTGGCGGTGGCGCAAAGCGTCGCCAGCGGTAACCTCGTCAATGAGTTCGATGTCGGCGCCGACAATGAAGTGGGTAAAATGCTGCGCGCGCTGAAAGAAATGAACGATAGCCTGCGCGGCATCGTCGGCGATGTGCGGGTCAGCATCGACAACATCAGCGCAGCCACGCGCGACATCGCCTCCGGCAACAACGATGTCTCGGCCCGCCTCGAATCGCAGGCGTCCAACCTCGAAGAAACGGCGTCGTCCATGGAAGAACTGACCTCCACGGTCAAGCAGAACGCCGACAACGCCCATCAGGCCAACGAACTCGTGCTTGGCGCCTCGCAAGCCGCCACCAAGGGTGCCTCGGTCGTCTCCCAGGTGGTGCACACCATGGGCGAGATTAACGATGGCTCGCGCAAGATTGTCGACATCATCTCCGTGATCGATGGCATTGCATTCCAGACCAATATCCTGGCGTTGAATGCGGCCGTGGAAGCGGCGCGGGCGGGCGAGCAAGGCCGCGGCTTTGCCGTGGTGGCCAGCGAGGTGCGCAACCTGGCGCAGCGCTCCGCCTCGGCGGCCAAGGAAATCAAGGTCTTGATCAGCCACAGCGTGGACCGGGTCGAGGCGGGCAACCTGCTGGCCAACGAGGCAGGCACGGCGATGGGTGAGATCCTGAGCAGCGTCACCCGCATCACCAGCATCATGGCGGAGATCGCGGTGGCCTCGGCCGAGCAAGGCGCCGGCATCGAACAGATCAATGATGCGGTCACCCAGATGGATGACATGACCCAGCAAAACGCGGCCCTGGTCGAACAGACGGCGGCGGCGTCGAGCAGCCTGCAGGAACAGGCGGCCACGCTGGTGCAAGCGATGAGTATCTTTACACTTGGAAATGAGGCAGTCCAGGCCGAGGGACGGCAGGCCGCGCCTGCGCGTCCCCCAGCGTCGGCCGCATCGCGCCGGGCCGCCGGCGCCAAGCCACGGGCTTTGAAACACGCCTGACGCGGGCAATGGGGTATCCGGCGGGCGCTTGGCGCCGGCCGGCTAGCGCCCCGGGCTGCTGCGCAGTACCCGCGCCGGCAGCATGACGATGGCGCGCAGGAGCTCGAACACGGCTTCCACGCCGATGCCCACCAGACGGAATGGCAGAAGCAGCAGCCACACCAGCGGATACAGCAGCAGCGCAAGCAAGGCCAGCGGCCAGCAAAGGAAGAGAACCACGAGCCACAGCAGGAAACTCAACATCATTTTCTCCCTATCGGAAAAGTTCAGGTGAGTTCACTGTAAGGACATGGGAGCGACCCGGCAATGCGGATGCGACCAAGCGCAGGCTGGCGCGCGCAAAGCGCAAAAAAGACGGATAAACGGGATTTACTGGCCGACGCAAATGATCTTGGTGGCGTACTCGTGGGCGTTGGACTTCTTGTTCGAGGCCCAGTCGATGACTTCCTGGGCTTGCTCGACGGTCATGATGGTCGCTTTTTCCTTGTTCTTGATAAAGGAAACACCCTCGAACTTGCCTTCCTTGCTGCGCATGACCTTGGCGAACACGGGCGGTTTCAGCGCATCATCGCTGAGTTTGTTTTGCTGGACGAGGTAACGCTGGTCAATATTTTCCATGGAGCACTTAAATAAACGGTTGAAGCCGCCATTTTACGGGCTCGCCTGCCGCGCGGCAAATGCATTGGGCCGGATGGCGGGGCGGCCCTGGCCCGCCCCCGCCCTCGGCCTGCGCCATCAGGCGTAGACCTTGACCCGTTCGACCGCGTCCGGCACCGCCGCGTGCAGCACGTCAACCCGGATTGCCGCTTCGAGCGAGGGAATCGAACCGCCCGCGCGGTAATGAAAACTCACTTGCAGCACGTCCCCGGCCTTGCATTGCACGCCCTGTTGCAGCGGCAAGGTCATGTAGTGGTTCAGCCAGTCGATGGTGGCGTTTTCTTCACTCACGACCGCCAGCACATTCTTGGTGATGAAACGCATCGCGTTGACGACCCCGTTTTTCTCCACCAAAAACTTGCCTTCCCAAGCGATACGGGTATCGAGCGGCTGGCTGAAGTCGAGGATGCTGTAGACCGAGGGCGGGGCCAGTTCCACCGTGCCGGGATGGATCACCGTAGTTTCCTGGAACTGCACGATGGGCGCGTAAAAACCTTCGAAATCGTATTCCTGCTGCAAGGGCTGCACCGCCATGATCACCGCTTCCGGCAAAAAGCGCGGCAGCGGGCCGCCGAAGCGCGCCAGATAGCGCCGCTTGAACGATTCGATCACTTCCACCTGTTTTTCGCGCAGCATGCCGACGTGAATCATTTCGCAAATCACGATATCGACCGGTTCCGGCGGCAGGTATTCGAAGGCGTCGGCATGCACCACCTCGACCTTGTGGCCGTTGGGATTCATGGACATCATCTTGCGCGCTTCCTTGACCATGTCGGGATTGAATTCGACGCAGTAGACTTTTTCCGCCTTGGCGGCCGCGAACCACGACAGCACGCCGGTGCCGCCCCCGAGTTCCAGCACCTTGGCGCCAGGGAACACCGCATAATGGATTGCTGACTTGAAACCGTGCATCCGGTTTTGGTCCATCAACATATTGTGGTGATAATGGACAGGAATGAATTGCCCCAGATAGCAGCTTTCGATTTCGCGTTCGTTCAGCATAAGTTTTTCCTTTGGATTGGCGGCCAAACTGTGCTGGCCCAGATGTCCTGCGCCCTTGCCTGGCTTGATCAGTACGACAGAATCATTATCAACAACATGGGAGCAATCCGATGCCGCGAGATAACTCGCTTTTCCGTGCCAGTTCGGCGCTTGCACGCCGCCCGATGCGCTACAAGCCCTTCCGGGTCAGGGAAAGATGGGCGTTGATGGCGTCGGCGATGCGCGGCTTGTCGGCCCGCTCGGCGATCTGGGCGGCGGTGAGGCTTTCGTTATTCTTCAGGGTGGCGTCGGCGCCCTCCTGCATCAGCAGCCGGGCGGCCGATTCATGGCCTTCGCGCGCGGCGATCATCAGCGGGGTCAGCTTGCTTGGTGTTTCGGCGTCGATATAGGCGTAATGGTCGAGCAGGATGCGAACGATGTCGTCGTCGCCGCTGGCGGCCGCGTAGTGCAGCGCCGTCCAGCCGGGATAGGTGACGATCGCGCCCTTGGCCAGCAAGGCCAGCACCGCCGGCTTGTTGTGCTTGAATGCCGCCATCATCAGGGCGCGGTTGCCGTTCGGTGCCGCCTGTTCCAGGTCGATGCCGGGCTGGCCGATCAGCAAGTTGGCGACATCGTTGGCGCCCTCGCGCAGCGCGAGGAGCAGCACGGTTTCGCCCGTGAGCGGGTCGACCGTGTTGGGACTGACGCCGTTCTTCAGCAGTTTCTTCACCATGGACGGGTTGTCCATCTGCGCGGCCAGCACGAAGTCGCGCACCGGATCGGCTGCCGCGTTCTCACCAAGGATGGCAAGCGAGGCGGCAAGCAGCAAACGGATGATCAGATTGAACATGAAGTTCACTCCCTACAGCCTTGAAAACATTGAAAAAATTGTTCGCACACCAGAATTCGTCCAGTTGCCGAAGCAATCTCAGCTTGAACGCGAACTTAGCTGCGTACTACCTTGAAAAGATTGAAGAAATTATCCGTCGTCTGCTGCGCCACCGTTGCCAGCGGTACGTCCTTGAGCACCGCCAGGTATTCCGCCACATGGCAGACAAAGCCCGGTTCGTTCATCTTGCCCCGGTGCGGTACCGGCGCCAGGTAAGGCGAATCGGTCTCGATCAGGATGCGGTCGAGCGGCACGGCGCGCGCCACGGCTTGCAATTGCTTGGCGCTCTTGAACGTGACGATGCCCGAAAACGAAATATAAAACCCCATCGCAATGGCGGCCTCGGCTACCTCCAGTGACTCCGTAAAGCAATGCATGACACCCGCCACGCCGCCCTTGTCGGTCCCCGCGCCCTCTTCCTGCATGATGCGGATGGTGTCCTCGCTGGCGGCGCGCGTGTGAATAATCAAGGGTTTGCGCGTGATTCTTGAAGCGCGGATGTGCACGCGAAAACGCTCGCGCTGCCATTCCAGGTCACCCTGGAGCCGGAAATAGTCGAGACCGGTTTCGCCGATGGCGACGATTTTCGGATGCGCTGACAGTTCGACCAGCTGGTCGACCGAAGGTTCCGGCGTATCTTCATAATCGGGGTGGACGCCGACCGAGGCATAGATGTGGGGATATTCCTCGGCCAGGGCCAGCACCTGGGGAAAGTCCGGCAAGTCGACCGAGACGCACAGGGCGTGGGTGACCTTGTTTTCGGCCATTTTGGAGAGAATCTCGGGCATGCGCACGGCAAGCTCGGGAAAATTGATATGGCAGTGGGAGTCGATATACATCCCGCCATTGTAAACCTTAGGCGATACGCTTGCCCAGAATGATCAGGTCGCGCTCGATGCCGTCCAGCTCGGCCACCCGGGGCAGATTGGCCCAGGTCTCGAAGCCAAATTTCTTGAATAGCGCCAGGCTCGGGACGTTGTGGCCGAAAATGAAACCGAGCAAGGTATGCACGGCAATATTCGGCGCGTAGGCGATGGCTTGTTCCAGGCAATAACGGCCGATGCCCTTGCCGCGCCAGCTTTCGGCGATGTAAATCGACAGTTCGGCGGTGCCCGCATAAGCTGGACGGCCGTAAAAATTGGAATACGACATCCAGCCAATCACGGCCGGGCTGGCGAGCGCATCGTCGGCCGCGTGCAGTACCCACAGCGGACGGCGCTCCGGGTCGTGGTCATCGAACCATTGCTGGCGCGACACAACGGACACCGGCTCGGTATCGGCGGTCACTTCGCGCGAGGCGACGGTCGAATTGTAAATGTCGACGATGACAGGCAAGTCGTCGGGACGGGCAAGACGGTGGACGAAAGACGGCATACGGCGAACGGTGACAGTCAGGTTAATGGGCCGGGCTCTACAAGGTGTGCGTGGCGCGCGACGAGCGCAGGGCGGCGCCCAGGATCTCTTCGATGCGCAACTTGGCGCGCTGGCCGGTTTCATCATCGGGGAAATGCACGCCGATGCCCTGCGCCTTGTTATTGTTGGCGCCCGCAGGCGTGATCCAGGCAACCTTGCCTGCGATCGGATACTTGTTGGTGTCGTCCATCAACGCCAGAATCAGGTAGATCTCGTCGCCGATCTTGTACGGCTTTACGGTGGGCACGAACATGCCGCCGTTGCGCAGGAAAGGCATATACGCGGCATACAGCGCCGCCTTTTCCTTGATGGCAAGCGACAGGACCGAAGGACGCGTGATTTGCGGAGCGCTCGGGTCAGTTGGGTTGCCAGACATTAAAATCCTTTCAGGTACAGCATGAAGTGTAATCAAGCAACAGGTCTTCGACAAACAATTTCGGCGACAGCGGATGGTCCGCGATCGCGCGCCGGTCGTTTGCATTCTTCATCGCGCGCAGCAGGTTCGCGGTGTGCACTTTGCCAGCGAGCACGGCGATTTCCTTCTGGTAACGTGGATAATACCGGATACTACCCGCTAGTTTGTAGGAAAACAGATCGTAAAGCCAGCGCTGCGTCCAAGAAACCAACGTCGCCAGTGGCGCTTTGCTCAATTTCTCGGCAGTCCGCAGCGCGCCATCGACGCTGGGATGCGCCAGGCAGTGCAATAATGCTTCCAGATCCTCGCGGTTGCCCGTTTCCGATTGCGCCAGCGCGGCCAGCGGCGCGCCGCCCTGCTCGCGCAGCCAGCTGTCGGCGTCGGCCAGTCCCTGCTCCTTGAGCCAGGCCAGCGCCGCAGCCTCGTCGGGCATGGGCAGGGCGAACTTGCGGCAGCGCGACAGGATCGTCGGCAGCAGCCGGTCCAGGCTGTTCGACGAGAGCAGGAACACGGTGCCCGGCGGCGGCTCTTCCAGGGTCTTGAGCAAGGCGTTCGAGGCCGGCATGTTCAGCGCTTCGGCCGGATACACGACCACCACCCGCAGCCCCTGGCGATGGGTCGAGATGTTCATGAAATCGGCCAGCGCGCGGATCTGCTCGATCTTGATCTCTTTCGACGGCGCCTTGGCCGACTTGGTTTTCTTGCCGCCGTCGGACTCGGCCCCCTCCTCGCCCTCGGCCGGCGGCTCGTCTTCCAGCGCTTCGGGACGCACGCGCCGGTAGTCGGGATGGTTTTGCTGCGAAAACCAGCCGCAGGAAGCGCACCTACCGCAGGCGTGGCCGTCCGCACGCACGTCTTCGCACAGCAAGGACTGGGCAAAGGCTTCGATAAAACCGGCCTTGCCGGTGCCGGCGGCGCCGTGGAACAGGATCGCGTGCGGCAGCCGCGCGCGCATCAGCTGCAACTGCTGCCACGCGCTCGCCTGCCAGGGATAAATTGTATTGCTCATCGCGACATTCGTATGTTAATCAATCACTTACAGCAGTTTTTCGAAGATGCCGCTGAGCATGGCCTGGATGTCCGCGATCGATTGCGTGGAATCGATGACAACAATTCGATCGGGAAACTGAGCGGCGCGGCGCAGATATTCAGTCCGGCATGCAGCAAAAAAATCCGCCTTTTCCTGCTCGAATTTGTCCAGTGTGCGGGTGGCGTCCAGGCGCGCCCGGGCCACATCGAGCGGCACGTCGAACAGCAGGGTCAGGTCGGGCTGCAGATGCGGATGCACCCATTGCTCCAGCGCCTCCATCTTGGCGCGGTCCAGGCCGCGCCCACCGCCCTGGTAGGCGAAGCTGGCATCGGTAAAGCGGTCCGAAATGACCCAGTCGCCCCGTTCCAGCGCCGGTGCGATGACCTGGGCGATGTGCTCGCGGCGGCTGGCGAACATCAGCAGCGCCTCGGTTTCCAGGTGCATTTTGTCGTGCAGCAGCATGTCGCGCAGCTTTTCGCCGACCGCGGTGCCGCCCGGCTCGCGCGACGACACGACCCGCTTGCCCTTCGCTGCCAGGGTCGCGCCGACGAAGGCGATATGGGTGGACTTGCCGGCGCCGTCGATGCCTTCAAAGCTGATGAACTTGCCTCTTGAGGCGGTACTGTCGGTCATGGAACGGGAAACGCCTATCGTTGGTATTGATTCACTGCCCGGTTATGGTCGGACAAATTGCTGGAAAACTGGCTGCTGCCGTCCTTGCGCGCCACAAAGTACAGGGCGTCGGTCTTGGCCGGCCCCAGCGCCGCCGCCAGGGATTGCACGCCAGGCAGGGCGATCGGGGTCGGCGGCAAGCCGGTGCGGGTATAGGTATTGTAAGGGGTGTCGGTCTCGAGGTCGCGCTTGCGGATATTGCCCGTGTATTTGTCGCCCATCCCGTAGATCACGGTCGGATCGGTCTGCAGCATCATGCCGAGCCGCAAGCGGTTGACGAAGACGCCGGCGATCATGGCGCGCTCCGACTTCTGGCCGGTTTCTTTTTCGACAATCGAGGCCATCACCAGCGCCTGGTAGGGATTTTCGTACGGCAAGCTCGGATCGCGCTTTTCCCACGCGGCACCCAGGCGGCTCATCAGTAAGGCATGCGCCTGCTTGTAGATGTGCAAGTCGCTCGATCCCTTGGCGAACAGATACGTATCAGGGAAGAACAAGCCTTCCGGCGCCTTGTAGGCGGTGGTGATCCTGGCCAGCAGCTCGGTGTCGGACAAGTCCGCCGTATCGTGCTTGAGGCCCTTGTTGGCCGCCACCGCCTGGCGCATCTGCTTGAAGGTCCAGCCTTCGATGATGGTCAGCGATTCCTGGGCGAATTCGCCGCGCACCAGCTGGTCGAGCAGGCGGCGCGGCGAGGTGCCCGGTTTGAGCTCGTAGGTACCGGCCTTGATCTTCGAGGCGGTCTGGGTGGCGCGCGCCAGCATCGACAACAGGAAGGGATTGACGGGGGCGCCGGCCTCGGCGATCTGCTGGGCCGCGGCACCGACGCTGCTACCGGGCTCGACCGTAAACGCAATCGGATCGCCGGACGTGGTGATCGGCTCCTTGGCCCAATTGAAGAAGTACGTCATCGCTGCGGTGCACAGCAGGAGCGCCAATATGAGTAATTTTTTGAACAAGACCGTACTCGATTCTGTGGTTTTCGCCGTTGCCGACGCGATTTGCGCGACAACTCTATAATGAGGCCGTAATGATAAAGCTTAAATCGGGAAATATTTGGAATTTATGAACAACTGGAATGAATATCTCTCGGCGCAGGGCGCCCGCCTCGCGCAAGACGGCAGCGCAAACCTGTCCGACTTCGGCCATTCGCTGGGCGTGGCCGAGCTCGCGCCGGGCTTCGTGGCGCCCATCACCGACCAGGGCCTGATCGCGGTCACGGGCGACGACGCCGCCAGCTTCCTGCACAACCAGCTGACCAACGACGTCGAACACCTCGGCCTGGCCGAAGCGCGCCTGGCGGGCTACTGCTCGCCCAAAGGCCGCTTGCAGGCGACGTTCCTGATGTGGCGCACCAGCGAGTCGGTCTTTCTGCAGCTCGCGCGCGACATCCAGCCGGCGCTGCAAAAGCGCCTGTCCATGTTCGTTTTGCGCGCCAAAGCCAAACTGAGCGACGCCGGCGCCGGACAGGTACTGCTCGGCATCGGCGGCGCGGCGGCCCAGGCGGCGCTGGCGCCCCTGTTCGGCGCGCTGCCGCCAACGCCCTATTCCCGCATCGATCACCCGCTCGGCACATTGATCCGCGTGGCCGACGCCTTCGGCAGCGCCCGCTACCAATGGCTGGCGACACCAGAGGCGGCCCAGGCGGCATGGCCGGCCTTGGCTGCCGGATTGCGTGCCGCCGGCACCGATGCCTGGCGCCTGGCCGACATCCACGCCGGCGTGCCGCAGGTCACGCTCAAGACGCAGGAGCAATTTGTTCCGCAAATGGTCAATTTTGAGCTGCTGGGCGGCGTCAATTTCAAGAAAGGCTGCTACCCGGGCCAGGAAATCGTTGCGCGCAGCCAGTATTTGGGCAAACTCAAGCGCCGTACGGCGCTGGCCGCCATCGACGCACCGGCCATCAGCGGCGATGACGTCTTTGCCGTTGACGACCCCGACCAGCCCTGCGGCATGATCGTCAACAGCGCACCGAACGGCTCCGGCGGTGTCGATGCGCTGGTGGAAATGAAACTGGCGGCCATCGAGCAAGGCGAGGTACGCCTCGGCTCGGCCAGCGGCGTGCCCTTGCGCCTGCTACCCATGCCCTACGCGCTCGACGCCCTCGACCTGTAAGCCTGCCATGGTCGATCTCTATATTTACTACAAGGTGCGCGACGAGCACACGCAGCAGCTTGGCCCGCGCGTGCGCGCCATGCAGGGCGCGCTGGCCGCGCAGTGCGGCGTGACGGGCACGCTCAAGCGCCGTCCCGGTGCGCAGGATGGGCGCCAGACCTGGATGGAAATCTACCTCGCCACCCCGGACGGGTTCGACGATGCACTGGCGGCGGCGCTTCAGCACGCCGGACTAGACGAGTTCACCGACGGCCCGCGCCACACCGAAGTTTTTACGGATATAAGCACATGTGCCTGATTGTTTTTGCATGGCAGGTCGTTCCCGGCGTGCCCCTGATCGCCGCCGCCAACCGCGACGAATTCTATGACCGCCCGACGGCTCCGGCCGGGGTGTGGCCAGAGCATCCCAACATCTATGCCGGGCGCGACCTCAAATTCGGCGGCAGCTGGATGGGCATCACGCAAGATGGCGCCAACGGCCCGCGCTTCGCGGCGCTGACCAATATCCGGGCGCCGGAAGAACGCCGCACCGATGCCCCCTCGCGCGGGGCGCTGGTGGCCGATTATCTGGCGGGCACGATGACGGCCGCCGACTATCTCGCGCAGATCGCCGGCGGCAGCGCCGCATACAACGGCTTCAACCTGGTGCTGGGCGACCGTACTGGCATGTACTGGTTCTCCAATCGCGGCGCGAGCGATGCGCGCAACGGGCAGGCGCTGGAACCGGGCATTTACGGCATTTCCAACAGCTTGCTGGATGCGCCGTGGCCGAAAGTCGTGCGTACCAAGGCGCAGTTTGCCAGCCTCTTGTGCCAGGGCGCGCCGGAAGATGCGTATTTCGAGATGCTGGCCGATACCACCCGGGCGGCCGACATGCGCTTGCCCGACACCGGCATCGCGCTTGATCTGGAACGGGGCCTGTCGGCGGTGTGCATCGAAATTCCGGGCTACGGCACGCGCACCTCGACCGTGGTCAAATTGTATGACGACGCCCCTGCGGAATTGCATGAGCGCATGCTGGCTTGACGTTTGCTGGCATGACATAATTGTCCATGCTCGCCCTCTTGGTAACTCGACGAAAGATACCGATAGTATTGCGGTGCGCCAATCCGGCAATGCTAAGATAAATAATCGTCAAGATTGCTTGGCACATCTGCGATGTTTGCCTCAAGCCAGCCTTGAGGCGCAAGGCTCCTTATGATGCATGATTTTTTGGCGGACAACCACGACGAACTGGCGCGCCGGTGCCGGGTCAAGGTCGGCGCGCGGCCCGGCCGCTCCGCCACCGATGAGCAGCTCGAAGATGGCATTCCCCTCTTCCTCGACCAATTGATCAGCACCCTGCGCATCGAGCAGACCACCACGCCAAGCGACAGCCGGCGCGTGTCCGGACCGGCCGGTGGTGGCGCGGCCTTGTCGGAAGTGAGCGTGTCGGCCGCACGCCACGGCAAGGACTTGTTGGCCATGGGGCTGAGTGTCGACCAGGTTGTCCACGATTACGGCGACCTGTGCCAGGCGATCACCGACCTTGCCGTGGAACGCAAGGCGCCGTTCGAAGTGGACGAATTTCGCACCTTGAATCGTTGTCTCGACAACGCCATTGCCGAAGCGGTCACCGAATTCAGTTTCCTGAAAGATGCGATCGTCGCCGATGCGCACGCCTCGGACACACGCGAAAAAATGGGCTATTTCGCGCATGAACTGCGCAACCTGCTGGGGACGGCTTCCCTGGCCTTTTCCGCTGCCAAGCAGGGAAACCTGAGTCTCGGCGGCGCCACCGGCACCATTCTGGAGCGCAGCCTGACCGCCCTGGAAAAGCTGATCAGCACCTCGCTGGAAGATGTCAGGACCGTGGGTCCCAGCAATATCGTGCTCGATGCGTTTTCCTTGGGCGAACTGATCACCGAGATCGACAACGCCGCATCGCTGTCGGCGAAAATGCACGGCTGTACATTGCGGGTCGCCCCGGTTGACCCTACGCTGGCCCTGGTCGGAACCCGGGATTTGCTCATTGCGGCGGTGGCCAATCTGCTGCAAAACGCCTTCAAGTTCACCGAGCCCGGGACGGAAATCGTGCTGACGGCCTATGCTTCCGGAAATCGCATCCATATCGACGTCCAGGACGAATGCGGCGGCCTGGGCGCGGGTGTCGCGGAACACATGTTCTTGCCATTCAGCCAGGCCGGAACGGACAGGAGCGGTATCGGTTTGGGGTTGACCATCGCAAAACAAAGCATTACCGCCAATGGAGGGCAACTGACCGTGCGCGATATTCCCGGCAAGGGTTGCGTCTTCATGATCAGCCTTCCGCGCGACAAGATGCCGACCTAGCGAGCGACGTTGGCCTGAGCGGCTTGCCATCCCTCGCCCCTCATCTTCGCGCGCAGCGTGTCGCGGAGATGCGGCGCCGCCTTGTACGGGTCCTGGCCGAGCAACGGCTGGATGCTGTTCCTGCCCATTTTATGCATGTCCTTACAGCGACAGGTCGCCGCCTGGGGCGATCCTGATGGCCTCCAATAGCCGATTGCATAGCTCGCTCGCCTTCAGATAATGTAAGGCTTCAATGCTTTCCTCGATCAAGGCAAATTCGTCCGGCATCAGTGTGCCGAACGCGTCCTGTAACCGCCCGAACGCGTCGTCGGCCTTCAGGTCTCCAGCAGCGAGCAATTGCTGCAGTTCTACGGTCCGAGCACGTAGAACCGAGATGTCCAATGGCGGCGTGGGGGGCGCGACATTGGTCGGCGCAGCCATCTGCGCCAGATACTGCCTGGCCGCCTCGATGACCCGCTTCGCCAGCAGCCATAATTCATCCAGTTCACGCCAAGTGTCGCTGGATGCCTGCTGCTCCAACAACCGCTCTTCTTCGATGACCATCTCGGCAAGCCGATTGGCACCGATGGTCCCGGCAATACCCTTCATGGTATGTAAAATACGATGGGCGTCACCATACTGCTTGTCTTGTATGGCCGTCCGAAAACCCGATTCAAAGCTGCCCACTTCCTGAATGAAGCCCTTGAGTGCCCGTTGATAAATGGGGGCGCTCCCGCCTAAGCGACGCAGGGCCGATGTCACGTCCAAATTACCCGGCTCATCTGGCGTTGCCCCCTCTGACGTGATGACCGCATTGCGGGGTAGACCGCACTTCGTGTGTTGCAGAATGACCCGGATCAGTTGCGCCAGATCGAATGGTTTGCCGACATGATCATTCATGCCGACGGCCAAGGCCGCGTCGCGGTCCGATGGCATCGCATTGGCTGTCATCGCGATAATGGGCAATGCTTCCTGGGTGAATTGTTGACGTATGATGCGGGTCGCGGCATAGCCATCCATATCCGGCATTTGTATGTCCATCAGCACGACATCAAATAAGTGAACGGCGCCATGAATGGCGTCGATACCTGCCTGCCCGCTGGCGGCGACCGAGACCATGGCACCATCGTTACTCAACAGGTCATGTGCGACTTGCTGATTGATCAGGTTATCTTCCACCACCAAGATGCGCAGCCCAGCCAGACGCTGCTGGCTCACCATCGGCCGCGCTGCGATCGGAATGACCTTCTCCAAACTGAGGCGGCTCTCGGCGACGGCATCAAAGAGCATGGACGCGGTCACCGGCTTGACCAGAAAGCCGTCAAACAGACTGGGCATTTGGCCTTGTCGTTGCGCCAGCAGTTCGCGCCCATGCGCCGTCACCATCATCACCATGGAAGTGATGTCCGGCCGCAACAACTGGCGTATCCGTTCGCAGGTTTCCCATCCATCCATGTCGGGCATGCGCCAGTCGACAAAGATCACATCGTATTCCGGGTCCTTGGCATGTTGCCCAATGAGATGCAGAGCCTCGCTGCCGCAGCTGGCGGTGTCGACCGACCAGCCGAACGATTGCAACATGTCCTGCAATATCTGTCTGGCGCAGTCATTGTCGTCCACCACGAGGCAATGCAAGTCTTGCATGTCGATGGTGCCGCCCTGCCGTCCCTGCAGTTCAGGCTCGTCGGCACGCGCGCAGTCGATCGTAAAATAAAATGTGCTGCCCTGGCCAATGACGCTGTCGACGGCCAAGGTGCCGCCCATCAATTGCACCAGCCGCTCACTGATGGCAAGTCCCAGGCCACTGCCACCATAGCGGCGCGCGGTGGAAGCCTCCGCTTGCGAAAAACCCTGGAAAATACGCGCGCATTGCTCCGGCGAGATACCGATCCCCGTGTCGCGTACGGCAACCAACAACGCGAGCCGGGGCTCTTTCGCCTGCATTGTCACGGACAACACGACTTCGCCGCGTTCGGTAAATTTGATGGCGTTGCCGGCCAAATTAATCAAAATTTGCTGCAGCCGCAGTGCGTCGCCGACGATCCAGCGCGGCATCGCCGGATCGATTTTAAACAGCACTTCGACGTCTTTGTTACCTAAATTGGCTGACAAGATCACCGACACATCGCGCAACAGCCGGTCAAGGTCAAAGGGATGCGGGTCCAAGGTCAACCTACCGGCTTCCACTCTGGACAAATCCAGAATGTCATTAAGGATACTCAACAGCGTGCGCGCGGCAGTGTCCGCCTTGCCGACGTAATCGCCCTGCCGATGAGTGAGCCCGGTCTGCGCCAGCAGCTGCAGCATGCCCAGAATGGCATTCATGGGCGTGCGAATTTCGTGGCTCATATTAGCCAGAAATTCCGATTTGGCGCGATTGGCCGAATCCGACAGCTCCTTGGCCGCCCGCAAGCTCGACTCAATCTCGATATGGTCCGTCACATCGAGATTGATGCCGGTCACGCGCACCGCTTTGCCCTGGGCGTCACGTTCAATATACGCACCGGCCTGGATATGGCGCACATCGCCATTGGTATGGACCACGCGGAACACAGGGTCGTAGGTGGCGCGCCCTTCGACGGCGGCCTGCAGCTGGGCCGCCGTCGCCTCGACGTCGTCCGGGTGCACGCAACTGCGCCAGTGTTCATAATTCAAGCCCGTGTGCCTGAGCGACTTGGGCAGATCGTACAAGGCGTACATCCGGTCATTCCACTCCAGGGCATTGTCGGCCAGCTCCCAGGCCCAGATGCCCAGCCCGGCCACGTGGGACGCCATCACCAGCTGGTCGCGCGCTGCGTTCAAGGCGGCGGAGGCCAGTCGTCGCTCAGTAATGTCCTGAAATGCGCCCACCAGGCGCAAAGGGTTTCCGCTGTCGTCCAACTCCACCTCGCCGACCACGCGCGCCCAGACTGGACGGCCCTGGGCTGTTATGAGCGGCAACTCCAAATTCCATGGCAAATGCTTGTCCAACGCCTGTTGCAGCGCCGCTCGGATGACCGGGCGCGCTTCGGGGGCATAGAAACGGATGGCTTCTTCCATCGTCGGGCTATATCCTTTTGGCATGTCATGCATACGGCAAGCTTGATCCGACCACACGATCTTATTTTCCTTCAGGTATACCGTCCAGGCGCCCACGCCGGCGATCTGGCCCGTACGTTCCAGATCACGGGTGCGCAATTGCAGGTCGTGATTGAGTGCCTCCAGGGCGATCTGGGCTTGCTTGAGCTCAGTAACATCCGTTACCAGCACGATAAAACCGCGCACCATGCCATGGTCAATGTCAGGAATGTAATGCGCCCAAGTATTTTTGGTACTGCCATCTGTTTTTGTCAGGGTACGCTCAAAGTTTTGGGTTTCGCCCCGCAGGGCCGCGTTGATGTGCGGGGAATTTTGCTGGAATACCGCCTCCCCCAACACGTCTTGCAGATAAATACCGTCCATTTGTTCCCGGGTTTTACCAAACCAATCCAGATACGCAATATTGGCGAACCGGCAGCGCAACTCGCGATCCCAATAGCCGACCAATCCGGGAAGATTGGCGCTCAGGGTATTCAAAAACCGGCTTTTCGCTTCCAATGCCTGTTCGGCCGCGTGGCGTTCGCTCTGGTCCGCAGCCACGCCCAGATAGCCAAAGATATCGCCAGTCTGTGTTTTCAGTGCAGTCACACACAATAAGACGGGAAGGCGCAGCCCATCCTTGCGTACATACGTCCACTCATATTCGTTGGGCATGCCACGCAACGCTTTGATGACGAACACGTCAAAACCAGGCGCGACGGCTTCCTGGAGTTCTGCGGAAAATTGCGCAGCACGCTCAGTCACTTCGGCCGGATCGTGAAAAATTTCCCACTTCAACTTGCCGATAGCCTCGCCGGCGCTATAACCGAGCATGCGCTCAGCAGCTGGATTAAATACCGTAATGATGCCGGCCTGATCGGTGGCGATGATGGCATATCCTGCGCTGTTTAAAATAGCTTGTTGTATCACAAGGTAACTTTGAATGTCAGCGGTGCGGTCACTGACTTGTTGCTCCAGCGTGGCGTTCAAGGTCAATATTTCCGTTTCGATCGCCTTTTGTGCGCTAATGTCGCGCACCGTCTTGGCGGCGCCGGTGACGAGTCCACGATCGTTGCGAATCGGTGACACCATCACCGACACATCGATCTTGGTGCCGTCTTTGCGGTGCCGGGTCGTGATCAGATTGTCAATCCGTTCCCCCCTTCCCATCCGTGCCAAAATATCAACCTCTTGTTCACGAAATTCAAGCGGTATGATTAAACTGGCCAATAGCTGCCCGGTCGCCTCTGCGCTGGAGTAGCCAAACATTTCCTCGGCGCCGTGGTTCCAGCTGGTGACCTTGCCTTGCAAGGTTTTACCGATAATGGCGTCATGCGAACTTTCCACAATAGCGGCCAACTCCGCGCGTTTTTCACCGGCGGCCGTCTTCAGCCGCACAAAGACAAAGGCGATGATGCTTGCGATAACAATGCCGCCCAAGATAATGCCAAGCACAATGAGCTCGGTACTGGCCACCATGCCCGCGATGACAGCATCGGACTGCACCAGGGTCAGCGTGAGGAAGCGATGGGGATCGCGCTCATCGAGCGCGATGGTACGTTGCACCACATGTTCAAGTCCATCGGCAGCGGAAAACACCTGCATGGCGCGGGGCTGCCCGGCGGCGGCGGATAACAACTGATGCTCATCTTGCCAACGCCACCGTTGCCCCAAGTCGAAGCCAAAGGTGTGGCCCGCCTCAGGATTGAGCACGTAGTCACCTTGGGCATTGGTCAGATAGACGTGAATATTTTTGGACGAGTTGCCGGCCAGCTCAGCGAACGCCGATTGCATGTCCAGATTAATGACGATCATCCCAAAGAGGGTTCCATCGGGCGCGAACACCGGCGTGCTGGTGCGCAGGGTGCGGACGTAGGGGAACTCGATGTGGCCATGTTCACGGTTGAGGTTGAGGTCGGAAACATGGACCTGACCAGGCGCCAGCTGCAGTACCGCTTGAAAGTAATCGCGGTCGCCTTTGGGCTGCAATTGATTAACTGGCACAACGACGATATTGTTGTTCCGACGATCAACCCGCACTAATTCCAAGCCATTGTCGGCAACGCCGATGAAGCGCACCTGCGTCAGGTCGGGATTGGTCTCAATGTAGCTGCTGAAAATCGCCTCCAGACTCGTCTTCCACAACGCGCCCGGAGTTTTCTCGGCTGCATCGTATCCACCGTTGCCGATCGCCCGCATGATGCCTTGTACCGGAGGCAGCTTTGCCAGAAAGCGGACATCCAGCCGCAGCCGGTCTATGTCTCTCGATAAGGTCGCCGCCCGCAGTCCGGAAGACGCTTCCATACGCGATTTTAACGATGCAAGCTCCTGGTCTCGTTCGTGTGCGCCTGCCATGCGGCATATCACGGTCGTCAATAGCACCAACATCAACGCGCAACCGAGCAGGATACGGAGGGCATGGCTGGGAGGGGAATTGGGCTTCAAGGGGCGCACGCAACAACCATTTCATTTAAGGAGGGATGGCGCGGGGAAAATGCAATGGCATGCCTGCGCGGATCCAGGGAAGCGGATGCCGTCAATTATCTGTCATCCGGAATCCGATGCAATGACCCTGTTTCGACCAGCCGCTTTGGCGCGATAAAGCGCATGATCCGCCGCATTGATAAGCTGTCGAATCGTACTGTTCTCGCTCGGCACTAAGGCTGCCACACCGACACTGATCGTGACGACACTGGCGCAGGAGGAAAACTGATGAGGAATTTTCAAATCATAAATTTTTTCGCACAGCCACGCGCCATATTTGCTCGCCTCTTCCAGTGTCGTATGTGGCAAAATGGCCACAAACTCTTCTCCACCGTAGCGGGCGACGATCTCACTGGGGCGTTGTGTTGCTAACGCGATGGTTTGCGCCACCATGCTCAGGCAAGTATCCCCCTCCAAATGCCCGTAACCATCATTGAATGCCTTGAAGTGGTCGATATCGATCAACGCCAAGCCAAGAACGTGGCCCTGTCGTTGATGGCGTGAAAATTCCAATTCGATCATTTCATTGAAATAGCGGCGATTAAAAAGTCCGGTTAGTCCATCCCGCTTGGCCAGGCGGACCAATGCTTCCGCCTGCCGTTGCACGTTCAGTTGGGTGCACACGCGGGCCTTGGCGACCGGCTGGTTAACTGGCTTGGTAATGAAATCGACGGCGCCAGCTTCCAACGCCCGGATTTCGCTTTCCATGCCCGATTGCCCTGTGATGAAAATAATGGAAGCATCCCGCGTCTCAGATGTTTCCTTTAGCACCCTGCAGACTTCATAGCCGCTCATCAACGGCATTTCCACGTCCAGCAATATGACGTGTGGCCGATGTTCGCGTGCCAGCGCGATGCCAGCTTCGCCACTGGTGGCAAACCAGATCCGTCCCAGGTCTTTCAATATCGCGCTTAGCAACCGAATGGAAGTGGCGCTATCGTCGATAATCAGAATCCGACTTTGCTCTTCAGGTGCACTATTCATATCGCATTACTCAAGAATGCAGTGAAACGAAACCCATGGCCAGCACGCGTGTTATTCTATTAATTACTATTTTTAGATGTGGATTCAAGAGCGCGGCAGCTTTATCCAGCGGATCGAGAACGACGCCAGAATTGAACAGTTTTAAAATAAACCCGCTGGCCCACGCGGGATTGCCGTGACGACGGCTCCTCGGCAATTATTGCCAACCACCATTAATACACGGCACTGGGCAACGTTTGTTGATGTCGATAAGGTGTCCAAGCCACTGGAGTCTGGCATGTCGATGTCCAGGCAGACAATGTCAGGATGCAATTTCTGCGCCCGTGCCATGTCTGAAATCCCGTCATTGGCTTTACCGATGACGTGATAAATTTCGCCCTGAATAATCATACGTAATATGGCGCGCGTTGTTTCATTGTCATCAATGATAAAAACACTCATACTCGCAGGCTCAGACATACGTTTTTTCGTTGAGAATTTACTGTACTACACATTTATGAGAATAGAAAAAATTTTATCGATTTTATTAGTTGCCATTGCGGTAATTTATTTAAAATCCTAGCGACCAGCAGGCGCTACGCGTACTGATGACGGACAATGTACTAGAACGGCGCAGGACAATCGTAAGCTGTTGGCCTTAGTTCGAGCTGGGATAATCGACCTTGCGCACTATCAACGCCAGGCAGGAAGTGGTCCATCTCATCTATGCAAAAAAACGCATATCCGGAGGCATTCAATACTAGGCACACAACCGTAGGCTGATGCTGTAGGGAGTTGTTCGATCCGGCCCTACTGGCGCAGCACAACTATGAGGAAGTTGTTGGGCTTACTGTTGGCATGGGCAGGCAGTCCCGACCAGGAGCAATGGGCGATCTGGAAAGCCCGGGACGAGTAACCGTTCATCCGCCGACCTGCGTACGAACATCAGCGCCTCGTGTTCGTCAACACGACACCGCCACCAAGATCGCTGCGAATGTCGATGCCGGCGGCAATCCCGCAGGTAGTGGCGCATGCTGGAAGGCTGTGCTGGCGATGGCACTGCTGACGGCGCCAAGATCGATGAATGTGGAAACTGGCGACGGGTGGACCGGACGCTCGCCTGCGCCGTTGACGAGGTTCGTGCGCCGGACGTGAAAGCTAGCCTGCGAGATCGCCTCGTCCCGACAGAGACACCACCGCATGCCTGGACACCTTGTACACGCCCATGGTCGGCGCATTGAGCAGCCCCGCCATCGAGGCCGTGTTGACGATATGCCCTTCATACGCCGGATCGTCCTTCGCGGACTCCAGCATCAGCCTGGTGAAGATGCGCCCCCCATGGATCACGCCCCACAGGTTCACGCCGAGCACGCGTTCCCAGTCGCTTCCGAATTTTCCCAGAA
Source organism: Massilia antarctica (assembly GCF_015689335.1). Lineage (GTDB taxonomy): Bacteria > Pseudomonadota > Gammaproteobacteria > Burkholderiales > Burkholderiaceae_D > Telluria_A > Telluria_A antarctica. Next base: position 5,524,485 of record NZ_CP065053.1, read on the forward strand.
TTAGCCCGACCCGGCGGGAACATAAAGCCTCGTGGCGGGTCACCCTGGGGCCTCCCGCCGCAATCGCGTCACGTGAGGCTTTGGCGACAGGCGCAGTGGCGAAGCGGGTTGACAAGGGCGGCACGATAACGCGTAGGCTCACGCATCAATCCTCCCATGCACAGCTGATTTCTTCAAGCTCCAGCAACTCCATGTCGCGGCAACAGAGCCGACCTTTGTCACCCATATCAAGCTTTACCACCAGTGCCGTCTGCCCTCTGGAGCGCCGTTCCTGAACTACGGTGAAGCGAAACACAAATCCCAAACTGAACCGCGGCCAAAAGTACACGCTCACGTGCTTATGTAGTGCAAACGTCGCGATACAACTACGAACCGGAACCCGGTCGTAGAATTGCCCATCGACATCGCGGCGCTCGTGCTCGGTAATCAGCAGTGACATCGTTAGACGCTGCGAATAAGCCCTCGGATTGGGGACTTCCCTGGCAAGGGAAACCAGCTCCACGTTCAGTAGCGCGTCGTGGCACGCAAGGCGTTTGTCCAGCGGTTCCATACCGCGGATTAATTCCATACCCCTGAACATAGGTACCGGCACGGCGATGTGGGTCATCGAGTGCGGCACCAGTCCTGCCCCGGCCAGCGTGGCGATGGCGGCCCGTGCTTCCGACCGCCCATCCCGGTATCGATCTGCATGCGAACACCACAGCTCACGCTGCCCAGTTCGTCGGTAGTGCCGAAGATCGCGCAAAATCATGCGCCGGACCTCTTCTTCGACTTCCCCGAACAGCGCTGCGCTGCATGTTTTGGCCAACGATCCGAGCACTTTGCTAGCCAATTCCTGATGTGCGCTACTCGGATGCAAGCCACTCGACGCATAGAATTGTCGGGACTGATGGCATTCTTCCCGGTAGTCTTCGATCGTCTTGGTGACGCACACTTCCACACGTTTCTCCAATATGGGCACAGGGCCGGTCAGTGTACCTGCCAGGCCCTGCCCACGCCAACCTTTACCCCTTCATCTTCGCCCGCAACATATCGCGGATGTGCGGCGCCGCCTTGTACGGATCGCCCGGATTAATTCCCTTGACGATCTCGTCCATCCGCTCGGCCACATTGCCCAGCGCCCCCGGATGCGAATAGATATAGAACTGTCCATCCCGGATGGCATCGAAGGTCATCTGCGCCACGTCGCCCGCCGACACCTTGCCCGACTCGACCGCCTTGACCGTCATCGCCTGCGCCGCCTTCTGGCTGGCGGTCGGCCCGCCCGTCATCTTCACGTCCTCCGGCCGGTTGCGGTGCGACTGGCTGATGCCGGTCGGTACAAAGTACGGACACAGCACCGAGGCCCCGATTGGCGCCTCCACCAGCTGCAAGTCGTGATACAAGGTTTCTGACAGAGACACCACCGCATGCTTGGACACGTTGTACACGCCCATGGTCGGCGCGTTCAGCAGCCCCGCCATCGAGGCCGTGTTGACGATATGCCCTTCGTACTGCGGATCGTCCTTGGCGCACTCCAGCATCAGCCTGGTGAAGATGCGCACGCCATGGATCACGCCCCACAGGTTCACGCCGAGCACCCATTCCCAATCGGCTTCCGAATTTTCCCAGATCAAGCCGCCCGAGCCCACGCCAGCGTTGTTGAACACCAGATGCACGGCGCCGAAACGCGCCATGGTGGCGTCCGCCAGCGCCTGGACCTGCTCGCCCTTGCGCACGTCGCAGATCATGGCCAGCACCTGGGCGCCCTCGCCTTCGAGTTCGGCCTTCGTTGCATCGAGCGCATCCTGCTGCACGTCGGCTAACACCAGCTTCATGCCGAGGCTGGCGGCGCGCTTCGCGAATTCGCGGCCGAGACCGCTCGCGCCGCCGGTGATCACGGCGACTTTGTCTTGGAAGTTTTTCATGTCAGATGAGCTTTACCAGTTGTTTGCCGAAGTTGCGGCCCTTGAGCAGGCCGATGAATGCGTCAGGCGCCGATGCCAGATCGGGCGCCACCGTTTCGCGGTACTTGAGCTTGCCGCTGGCCACCAGCGCACCGAGTTCGCCCAGCCCTTGCGGCCACAGGTCGAGGTGCTCGCTGACGATGAAGCCGCGAATCGTCAGGCGGCTGGTCAGCATGTGGCGCATATTGCGGATCGACACGTCTTCGCCGTTGTAGCCGGCGATCATGCCGCACAGGGCGACCCGCCCGAAGGCGTTCATGCGCGGCAAGGCGGCGTCGAAGCCGGCCCCGCCCACGTTCTCGAAAATGGCATCGATGCCGTCCGGCGTCGCCGCCGCCAGATCGTCCACCAGATTGCCGGCCTTGTAATCGATGCAGGCGTCGAAACCGAGTTCATTGACGACATAGGCACACTTGTCCGGCCCGCCCGCGATGCCGACCGCGCGGCAGCCCTGCATCTTGGCCAACTGGCCGACCACGCTGCCGACCGCGCCGCTGGCGGCCGATACCAGAATCGTGTCGCCCGCCTTCGGCTTCATGATGTGATTGAGGCCATACCAGGCAGTCATGCCCGGCATGCCCGCCACACCAAGGAAGGCGGACAGGGGAATCTGCGTCGTATCCACCTTGCGCAAGGTGGCGCCGTCGGCCACGCCCATCTCGGCCCAGCCGAGCATGCCGACCACCATGTCGCCCACGGCAAATTTGGGATGCTTCGAGGCCAGCACTTCGCCGGCCGTGCCGCCGATCATGGTGTCGCCGACCACCTGGTTCGCCGCGTAGCTTTTCGCTTCGCTCATGCGCCCGCGCATGTACGGGTCGAGCGAGAGGTAGTGATTGCGGATCAGGACCTGGCCATCGCCGAGCTCAGGCAGTTGTGCGCTCTCAAGGCGGAAATTATCGGGCCGGACTTCGCCGCGCGGACGCGACGCCAGGACGATGCGCTGGTAGGTAGCGGCCGTCATACCGCCGTGACTCCGCCGTCCACCGCCAGGATCTGGCCGGTGATGTGCTTGCCCGCATCCGACGCGAACAGCAGGGTTGCCCCTTTCAAATCCTCGTCGTCACCGATGCGGCCCAGCGGCGCGTCCTTGGCCAGCGCCTCGACACCGAGGGTTTCCAGCACGCCCTTGGTCATCTTGGACGGGAAAAATCCCGGCGCGATGGCGTTTACGGTAATGCCGTAGGCGCCCCACTCGCCGGCCAGGGTACGGGTAAAATTGACCACAGCGCCCTTCGAGGTGTTGTAGGCGATGGTTTTCATGGTGCCCGGCGGATTGCCCGCCAGGCCGGCGATGGAGGCGATGTTCACGATGCGGCCGTATTTGCGCGGAATCATCGACGCCTTGCCGACCGCTTGGGTCACCAGGAAGATGCTGCGGATATTCAGGTTCATTACCTTGTCCCACGCCTCGACCGGATACTCTTCAGCCGGCGCGCCCCAGCTGGCGCCGGCGTTGTTGATCAGGATATCGATGTGGCCGAGGCGCTTCATGGCTTCGTCCACCATCGGCTGGATGTGCGCGTCCAGGGCCAGGTCGGCGGCGATGGCACTGGCATCGATGCCGCGCGCTTTCAGGTGGGCACAAGCCTCGTCCAGGTCGGCCTGCTTGCGCGAGGAGATGACGATCCTGGCGCCCTGCTCGCCCAGCGCTTCGGCCATTTGCAGGCCAAGCCCGCGCGAGCCGCCGGTGATCAGTGCCGTCTTGCCGGCCAGGGAAAATAATTCTTGCGTAGTGCGCATGGCAAATCCTTGTCAGTCAGCTGTCGTTATCAGATGGTGTAATCCATGCATTGGCGCGCTTCACGAATGGCGCCGAAGTATGGTTTGAGTGCGTGGTGGGTCGGATGCTCGCCGTAAGCCTTTAACGCTTCCTCGTCGGCGAACTCCGCATACAGCACCACGTCGTACGTTGCTTCCAGGCCCGGCTGGGCCAGCGCTACTTCAAAGGCGAACATGCCCGGCACGATATTGGCGCAGGCATCGAGCTGTTCTTTCATCTTGCGCGCGTTGGTGGCGCGGTCGGCACCCTCGGCGAAGTCTTTCAGCTTCCACATGACGATGTGTTTGATCATTGTTCAGTCGGTCCTCAGAACCACGCATCCTGCATGTCGAGCGTGGTGGTGTCGATGCTGGCCAGCAGGTCGAGCTGTTGCTGGACCTTGGGAAGCTCCCAGTGGAAGAAATAGCGGCAGGCTTGCAGCTTGCCGTTGTAAAAATTGCTGTCGTCAAGCGACGGCGCGCCAGCCAGCGCATGCGCGGCCACCAGCGCCTGCTCCAGCCAGATCCAGGCAATCACCGTGTGGCCCACCGCTTCCAGGTAGAGGCTGGCGTTGGCCAGGGTCTTGTTCATGTCGCCCACCGCGTACAAGGTTTTGGTGACCTTGGCGATGCGCTGCCATTCTTCTTCGAGCAGGTCGGCGTTCGCATGCAGGTCGACCGACACGTCGGCCGCACGCACCCTGGCAATCGTCGCGGCAATCTCGCCGCCGATGGCCTTGAACAGCGCGCCTTCCTGGATCGATGCCTTGCGGCCCAGCAGGTCGAGCCCGTGGATGCCGTGCGTGCCTTCGTGGATGGCGTTCAAGCGGTTGTCGCGGTAGAACTGCTCGACGTTGTACTCGCGCGTGTAGCCGTAGCCGCCATGCACCTGGATCGCCAGGCTGTTCGCTTCCACACACCACTGCGAAGGCCAGGACTTGGTGATCGGCGTGAGGAAGTCGAGCAGGCGCCCCGCATGGGCGCGCGCCTCGGGGTCGGGCGCGGTGCGCTGCTCGTCGACCAGGCGCGCCGAATACAGCACCAGTGCCAGCGCGCCTTCGGCGTAGGCTTTTTGCGCCAGCAGCATGCGCCGCACATCGGTGTGCTCGATGATGGCCACCTGCGGCTTGACCGGATCTTTCTCGGCCGGATGGCGCCCTTGCGGACGGCTGCGCGCGTAGTCGAGCGCATGCAGGTAAGCGGTCACGCCCAGCACGGCCGCGCCCAGGCCGACGCCGATGCGCGCCTCGTTCATCATGTGGAACATGTTCGCCAGGCCCTGGTGCGGCTGGCCCACCAGGTAGCCCACGGCGCCGGCCTTGCCGAGCGGCTTGAAGCGCCCTTCGCCGAAATTGAGCAGGCAGTTGGTGGTGCCGCGGTTGCCCATCTTATGGTTCAGGCCGGCCAGCACGACGTCGTTGCGCTCACGAGGCTCGCCATCGTCGCCCAGCAGGAACTTGGGAACGATGAATAGCGAGATGCCTTTGACGCCAGGAATCAGGCGGCCGTCCGGACCGGGAATCTTGGCCAGCACGAGATGCACGATATTGCCTGCAAGGTCGTGTTCGCCGGCGGAAATCCACATCTTGTTGCCGGCCAGGCGGTACTGGCGCTCGCCGTCGGGGCCGTCGACCGGGTCCGGCTCGGCGCGCGTGGTGATGTCGGACAGGCTGGAACCGGCTTGCGGTTCGGACAGGCACATGGTGCCGAAGAATTTGCCGGCGTACAGAGGCCGCACGAAGCGTTCGATCTGCTGCGGCGTGGCGGTTTTGAGCAGGGTGTTGGCGTTGCCGATGGTCAGGAAAATGTAGGCCGAGGTGGCTACATTGGCCGCCGTAAAGTAGGCGGTGACGGCTTTTTCCAGCACGCACGGCAATTGCATGCCGTCGAACTCGTAGTCTTGCCCGGCCGCCATCAGGCCGGCGGCGGAAAAGGCGTCGAGCGCGGTTTTTACTTCAGGAATGATCGTCACGCTGTGGCCGTCGAAATGCGGCTCGTGCTGATCGTTCTTTTTGTTATGGGGTGCGAACAGCTCGGTGGCGATCTGTTCGGCGGTATCGAGTGCCGCGTTGAAGGTTTCGCGGCTGTGGTCGGCAAAGCGCGGACGCGCGGTCAGCGCCTCCACGTCCAGCCATTCGTACAGCAGGAAGTCGAGGTCGCGGCGCGACAGTATTTTGGATTGCATCTTGGGCCCCGGGTAAGCGAAGGAAGCGGGGCTGCGCCGGAGCGGCGCGCCCCGGCGTGGATCAGACGACTTCGAACAGGCCGGCCGCGCCCTGGCCGCCACCGATGCACATCGTGGCTACCACGTACTTGACGCCGCGGCGCTTGCCTTCGATCAGCGCGTGTCCGACCAGACGGGCGCCGGAAACGCCGTACGGATGGCCGACGGCGATGGCGCCGCCGTTGACGTTCAGGCGGTCCATCGGGATGCCGAGGCGGTCGGCGCAATACAGTACTTGCACCGCGAACGCTTCGTTCAATTCCCACAGGCCGATGTCGGCGATCGACAGGCCAGCCTTGTGCAGCAGTTTGGGAATCGCGAACACGGGGCCGATGCCCATTTCATCCGGCTCGCAGCCGGCCACGGCAAAGCCGCGGAAGATGCCGAGCGGCTGCAGGCCGCGCGCTTGCGCCACGTTGCTGCTCATCAAAATCGCAATCGAGGCGCCGTCCGAAAACTGGCTCGCGTTACCGGCCGAAATCACCCCGCCCGGGACCGCGCTGCGGATTTTGGACACGGCTTCGAGCGTGGTGTCGGCGCGGATGCCTTCATCGGCGCTGATGGTCACTTCGCGCGTGAGCAGCATGCCCGAAGCCTTGTCGGCCACGCCCATGGTGGTGGTCATCGGCACGATTTCGGCGTTGAACAAGCCGGCGGCCTGGGCATTGGCGGCGCGCTGCTGGCTCTGCACGCCATATTCATCCTGGCGGTCGCGCCCGATGTTGTAGCGCTTGGCGACGGTTTCGGCCGTTTGCAGCATGGGCCAGTAAATTTCCGGCTTGTGTTCCTTGAGCCATGGATCGGCCAGCATGTGCTGATTCATTTCCTGCTGCACGCAGGAAATCGACTCGACCCCGCCGGCGGCGTAGATGTCGCCTTCGCCGGCAATGATGCGCTGGGCCGCCAGCGCGATGGTCTGCAGGCCCGACGAGCAGAAACGGTTGACCGTCATGCCGCCCGTGGACACAGGGCAGCCGCCGCGCAAGGCGATCTGGCGGGCGATGTTGGCGCCGGTGGCGCCTTCCGGATTGGCACAGCCGATGATGACATCCTCGACCTCGCCCGGCTCGATGCCGGCGCGGGCGATGGCGGCCTGCAGCACATGGCCGCCGAGAGTGGCGCCGTGCGTCATGTTGAACGCACCTTTCCACGATTTGGCCAGGCCGGTACGGGCGGTCGATACGATGACGGCATCTATCATTTGTGTCTCCTGAGTTGGATTAGTATGCGCAGAGCGCTGTGTTGATCGCTACGAGAATAGCACATTTTAGTACGGTCGTTCGCAAAATTATTTGTGCCGGCCGCCCCCTGTCATCAGCCCGTGAAAAACCTGACCATGAGCATTGCCGAACAAGTGAAAGAGTTACTCGCGCCGCTGGCCGATCCGGCCCAGGCGGCGCGCATGAGCGCCTACATGCGCGACCAGTTCGCGTTTTACGGCATCCCCACGCCGGCCAGGCGCGCCACCTTGAAATCGCTCGTGCGCGGCCTCAAGGCCGCGCACGCCGACGTGCTGCTGGGCGCTGCCGGCGACCTGTGGCAGGCGCCGCAGCGCGAATGCCAGTACGCCGCCATCGACTTGCTGGCGGCCCACGTCAAGCAATTCGACGACCGGCACATCGATGCGCTGCTCGCTCTGGCGCGCCAGGGATCGTGGTGGGATACCGTGGACGCGCTGGCGGTCGTGACCGGCACGGGCGTGCGCGCGGACCGGCCGCTGCGCCAGCGACGCATGGACCAGGCCGTGCGCCACGCGGATCTGTGGACGCGCCGCGTCGCCATGCTGCATCAGCTGGGCTGGCGCGCCGACACCGATCCCGGCCGGCTGTTCGGTTACGCGCAAAGACTGGCGCACGAAGCCGATTTTTTCATCCGCAAAGCCATCGGCTGGGGCTTGCGCGACTATGCGCGCCACGACCCGGAGGCTGTGCGCGGCTTCCTGCTGGCGCAAGGCGATACGCTGTCGCCGCTGAGCCGGCGCGAGGCCGCCAAACATCTGGTTTAGCAAAAGTGATCTCAGGCTGATCGCGGCTAACCGAACCGTTCTTCCGCCGTCGATTTCCTGGGTGCCGCCCGCCATTGCGTTCGGTGCCGGCCAACCCCGGCATGCTCCCCCGACCTGCCCCGGCACGGCGCTTCCCTCAGCCATGAGGGCGCCCCCCGCAGCGCCTCGTGTTGCCTTTTCGCCGCATCTGTCCCGCCCTGGCCGGCACATTGCTCTCTTTGCATCGTTTCTGTACTTACACACTCGTAAATGTGGCAATATTAACCAAAAATGCAGGTGGACTCGCCATGACCGCACTGATCCGGACTGAGGAAGCACGCGACACAATCGAGCTCGCCCCGGAACCGCGCCTGCCCGCGCATTACGAGCTGCGCAATCGTCTTGGCGAGGGCGGGTTCGGTGTCGTCCACGAAGCATGGGACAGCACGCTCAGACGCAGTGTCGCCATCAAATTCACCAAGTTCGGCGCACACGGACAATCCAATAGCAGCTTGGTGCGCGAAGCCCGGCTGGCCGCCTCCCTGCACCATGCCGCCTTCGTGAAAGTGCACGCGGTCGAGGACAACGGCGCCGCCCCGGCGATCGTCATGGAACTGGTGCACGGCCGCACTCTCAAGGAGGTCGTGGCTGACGGGCCGGTGGCCGTTGCCGTCGCCTGCGACTGGGTCGGGCAACTTGCTGATGCGATGTGCGAAGCGCATAACAGCGGCCTGGTTCATGGCGACCTCAAGCCGTCGAATCTGATGGTCGAGCCGGGCGGCCGGCTACGGATCCTCGATTTTGGCCTCTCCCGGCGCCAGGACATGCTCGACACGGGTTCGTTTCAGGACGGCGGGCCGCAAGGCACCATCGCCTACATGGCACCGGAACGCCTGCTCGGCGCCAGCCCGGACCCGCAGAGCGACATCTATGCGCTCGGCGTCATCTTCTACGAATTGCTGTGCGGCACCCGCCCCTTCGACAATCTGAACGGCATGGCACTGGCGGCAGCGCAGATGCAGTCGAACCCGGATAGCTGGCACTTCCCGGCCGGGTTGGGCGCGCCGCTGAGGAAGCTGATCTGCGACATGACCGCGCGCCAGCCGGCGCAGCGTCTGCGGCACATGGACGAGGTGCGCGAGCGCATCGGAGGGCTGTCCAGTGCGGCGCCGGCGCCGCCGGACCCGCCGGTGCCCAGGGCACCCAGGCGCAAGCACCTGGCGTACGCCGGCGTCGCCGTGCTGGGGGTCGCCCTGCTGGCCGGCGCAGCCTGGCGCTACGCGGCCCCGCTCTTCATCACGGTCGAGACCGCGCTACAACCCTACTCCGAAACGAGACAATTGCAACTCGGCCTGGCGGCACTCAAATTGCACGACCGCCCAGGCAGCCTGCAGAGCGCGAGCGCGCATTTCAACAGCGTTCTCGCGCACAGTCCCGACAACGCCGCCGCCGCCGCAGGACTGTCGCTGGACTACAGCCTGCGCTACATGGCCGATTCCCAGGACGAAACCTGGCTGCAAAAGGCGACCGCCAGCGCGCAACAAGCCTTGAAGCTGGACGACCAGCTGGCGTTGAGCCATGCCGCCATGAGCTGGGTGTTACTCAACGAAGGGCGGTACGACCAGGGGCTCAAGGAAATCGACGCCGCGCTGCGCGTCGATCGCGGCGATTTTTTTGCTTGGTACGGCAAAGTGCAGATCCTGCGCCACGCCCGGCGCTACGACGCCGCATTGAGCGCACTGGAACAGGCCCGCAGACGATTCCCTGCCGAGCGCGTATTCGAGGACGAACTCGGCAGTGTCTATTTCGCCCAGGGCGATTATGTCAATGCCGAGCAGGCGTTCCGCCGCAGCCTCACGCTCGAGTCCGATGCTGTGTCGGCCTACGCGGGGCTCAATGCCGCGCTCTTGCGGCAGCAACGCATCGACGAAGCATTCGGCGTGCTGCAACGAGGTTTGCAAGTCCGGCCCAGCGCCAAACTGTACGGCAACCTGGGCACTGCCATGTTTCTTGTCGGCGACTATGTGGGCGCCGCCGCCGCCTTCGAAAACGCGGTGTCGCCCACGCGCGGCGCCCCCGGCGACTACCTCAACTGGGCCAACCTCGGCGACGCCTTGCTGTGGATTCCGGGCCGCGAGGCCCAGGCGCGCAGCGCGTACTCCCGGGCGCGCGACTTGCTCGCGCCGCGCCTGCGGCGTTCCCCGGACAACGCCACCCTGGTCTACCGCATGGGGATGTATTGTGCCCGCACCGGGGACAAGGTGCAGGCGATGACCTTGATGGACCGTGCGCTCGCGCTGGCCCCGGAGAGCGCCGACGTCCGTTTTTACGCCGGCCTGGCCTATGAGCTCATCGGTCAGCGCGCACTGGCGCTCCGCGCCATCTTGCAAGCCCGACGCCTCGGATACCCCGCCAGGTTCATCGATGCCGAACCCGACCTGATCGCGCTGCGGCGCGAGCCGGCCTATCACGCCGATTGAAGCGATCGGTCCACGCGGGCGCAAGCCCTCACTATGCAGTTCTGGAAAGGAAGTGTATGACGCAATATACGTTTAACGTCAATTTCACGAACCACGTCAAAACGGCGAAGCTGCACACCACCTGTCCGCTCACCCTTGACGGCGCCTACCAGGTCTATGACGGCGATACGATTCTGCTCATCTTCAACAATCCCGACACGGTGATACAGAACGGCATGATGATCTTGAAGAAGGAGCCCGTGCCTAAAGGGGAAGCCCCATCTCCCTTTTCCGGCTTGATTGGGCCTAACATTCCCGTGACGAACAAAACCGTCCTGGCGGTTGACGTGCTAAAAGGCTGCTGGGGTTTCTCGATCGCCTTTGATGCCCCGTATGGCGTGGGACACATAGGGCATCACGTCCTGCCAGATCCGGAACTGCAGGTCGGATCGATCGGCTCGGATGGCAACGGAGGCTAGCACCCCGCCGGCGCGCATGGCCCTGGCGCCAAGTCCCGGCTCTGCAGTCGAGCCACCACGCGCTCCATTCCCGCCCCCTTGATGTCCCCCGGGGGTCGGCCGGCACCGGCGCCTTGGGGGCCAGTACCGGCGAGCGCAGCGCTTCCGGCGCTTGTCGGTCAGTGCCGCTCATGATGGCGCTCCCGTCGGCGCGGGTGGACAAGGGGCAGTCGGCGCCACGGTGTTCGGTGGTAGCAGCACGCCGGGAATGGCCGGGTCGTACAGGCGCAGGAAATGATGGCCGATGCCGGACGTACCGGTCAGCAGCGACGCCGTCTCGCCGCAATGCGGAATGCCGCACCCCCAAGGCAGGCCGCGCGCGTGCCAGCCGCGCAGCAAGGTGTCGCCTACCGCGACGCCGGCCGTGGCAAGGTCGGGGAGGCTGAACTGCCGGGCCGCCATCACCAGCAATTCGTTGTACCCGGTAATTCCATGACACAGACTGATGTCGGCCACGGTCGGCTCGATCGGCGCATTCAGAGCCGCCACGGTGCTGGCCAGCGCGGCGTCGATCTCGGCCAGCAGCGCCGGTTCCGACGGCATCAGTTCGAGCATACGCAGGCGCGCCATGCCCATCCCGGTCGCGCCGTGGCACCAGGCCACCACATGCGACGGGTCGCCACATGGCGCGCCGGGCATCAAGCGGAAATCGGGCCAATTGCGGTGCTCCGGGCTATAGCAGGCGCGTTCGTAGCGCAGGGCGCCGTTGGCGGCGTCGCGATAGCGCGCGGCAGGCCGGATCTGATCGACCTCGAGCAGCGCCAGGGCGATGCCCGTGGTGCCGTGCGACAGACCGACCAGATTGGCCGATTGCGCTTGCTGCCCCGGCCAGGACAGGCTGTCGCCCTGGCGCTGCGCGCTGGCGACCAGTTGGTCGGCGACCGCAGCGGCGGCATCGCCCAGGAGATCGTCGCCTTGCGCCGCCGCCACGCTGGCCAGTACCGCCGCGAAGCCGGCCTGGCCGCCAAGCAGGTCGAGCGAGGAATCGAGCACCGCGCTATCGACCAGCTTGTGCAGCGCGCGCAGCCCGGCCGCTTTCCAGCGCATGTCCCCGCCGTGGGAGGCTGCATCGATGAGGGTCCAGGCGGCACCCGACGAGCCGGTGTAGAAACCGTAAGCGCGCGGGTCGTCGCGTTCGATCGCCGCTTCCACCTGGGCCAGCGCACCGGCGGCGGCGGCGGCCTGGCGCGCATCGCCGGTAAGCCGCGCCAGCCGGCACAAAAACAGGGCGATCCCGGCCACCCCCAGATACAAGCCGCTTGGCGCGGCCCGGTAGCACGATGGAAAGCCGCTGCCCACGCTTTCCTTGGTCCATACCATCCACGAGCAACGCTCGCCGTGCCAGATGGCATCGCGCACCAGGCGGCATCCGATGGCGTCGGCCGCCTCCAGAAAGCGCACCGGGTCGGCGCCGTCGACCATGCCCGGAGCCAGGCCGGCCAGGGCGTTCATGCCGCCTCCGCAAAAGCAGGTGCGTACACATCAGTCAGGCCGCTCGACAGGTGCGGGTGATCCAGGCTCAGGCCGGCCAGGCGGAAGCGTGCCTGGGCCGCTTCCATCAAGCCCGTGGCGGCGCCCGCGCCGGCGAGGACGAGCGCATCGGCGAGCAAGCGGCAGCGCGTCTGGCCGAAACTCTCGCCGTTGCCCGGATCGTCCGCACCGGACAAGCCAGGCAGGATGTCGCAGGCGAACAGCGGCGATCCTTCGCGTAGCCTGGATTGCCACACGTCGGGCAGGTCCAGCATCAAGCGCAGCGCGGCCGGCAAGAAACGGCGCGGCACGTACACCACCAGCGCGTCGGTGCGGTCGTACTGGCGCGGATCGGTCGGCGTTTTCAGGCGAAACGGCAGTTGGTAACGGTTCAGGGTGGCCGTCAGCGTGCGCACCGCCCATGGCGCCTGGTCGGCATCGAGATGAAAGTACAGCCGCGCCAGGCGCGCCAGGTCATGGTCGCTCATCACGGTCTGCCCGAGCGCGTAATAGTAGCCGGGTTGCATCAGCAGCGATTCGTGCGCAAGCAGGATTTGCGCGCAACCGCCGGGAGCGGCGCCGCTGCCGATGGCGCCGCTCGCATATTGGCCAGCCTGCACCAGGATGGCCGTGTCGCCTTTTTGGACGTGCACCGCACCGGAAGGTTCGGTTTTGTAGATGCGCCAGCCGGCATCCCAGCGCTCCACGCCCGCATTGGCGGCCGCCAGGGTCGCGGTGAAGGCCGCGTCGGGTTGTGGCGGCGCCAGAAAATTCGCCTGCGTCACCGGTCCGCCTTCGTACACCCGGGCGTAGGCGATCATGTAGAACACGGTGGCGAGCGCGCCGCGCAACGCGCGCTGTTGCGTGCTCAAGACGCACGCCGGATCGTCGCCGAGCGGCATGGCACCCAGGTTGGCGCTGTTGAACAGTTCACCGCCGCCGATACGGAACGACGCATCGGAAAGCAGGTCCACATTGTCGAGCAAGAGCTTGAGGCGAGGCAGCGTGTGGTTCATGTCATGTTCTCCTGGACAGGAAGTTGCGCGGCGGCGAGGCGCCACGGCCGATCGGATGGGGTATTGCGCGCGTGGGAGGGGGCCAGCGGCTGCAAGCCGAGCATGTCGTGCAGCGCCCGCTCCGGCTGGGAGAAAAAACAGGCGGCCAAAGACATCGCCGTGGCAGCCGCCGGCGTTATCCGGTCAAGGCGCTGGCTTAGTTCAAATGCCATCAGCACCAGGCGCGCGCCGGTGAGCAAGGCCAGTCGCCGCTGCGCCAGGACGGCGCCGTCCCCGAGCGGCCACGCTTCGCCGCTGTACGCGTGCCAGGCGCACACGGCGGCGCACTGCACGAAAGCAATCGGCACCGCGCCCGGAGGTTGCGGCGCGGGCCGGCTGTCGCCGCCCAGCGCGCCGCCAAGCAGCCAAATCTGGAGCAAGGCGGCCATCATGCCGGCGACATCCCACAAGGGGTCGCCGACATTGCACAGCTCCCAATCGACGATATGGATTTGCCGTCCGCCATCGCTGCCAGGCGCGACCACGATGTTGTCCCACTTGAAGTCGCCGTGCATGAGGGCGGTGCGGCGCCAGTCGCGCCCGAGCGATGCCAGCGACGCCGACAACACCGGGCTGGAGCGGATTGCCGTCACCAACTCGCGCGACGCACCGTCCATGGTCGGCATGATCCGTTCGGCCTTCTCGCCGATTTCGACAACCCAGGGCGCTTCGCCCCCCAGGCAGGAGGCTACCCGCGCCAGGGAGCCGGCGCGCGCCGATTCCCTGTGGATGCGGCCCAGGGTCGCCGCGACGGCGCCGACCAGATCGCATGCGATGCCGGCCGGATGCAGCAGCACTTCGGCGATGCAGCGCGCCCCGGGAATGACTTCGTGCACCAGGACGTGGTGATGCGGGTCGTAGCGGAGCAGGCGCGGAATGACCGCCGCCAGGGTCGGCAGGCCAGCTTCCTCGATGGCCAGCTGTCCGGCGGCGGCCTCGCGCAACAGCGCAAGGCGGGTTTCTGGCACTACCACCGGGACCTGCTTCACAAACAGCGAGGGCCGCGAGCTGAGCATGACTCTGAAATTGCGATTGCGGCGGCCAATCTCGATGATGGACACATCGTGGTCGACGATGTCCGCCCCGGACGCGAGCCCGACATCCGTGAGATAGGCAAGCAGGTTGGTGGCAGTTAAGAACATGATCGTCTGCCCCGCCTTATTGACCGCACAACGGTGTGCACAGCGAGAAGACCGTGATCTGGCAACTGATCGGCCCCAGCGTCGCCAGCGGCTCCATAGCGGTGCCACCCTGCGGGGTGGCCGCCGCGCCTGCGCCTTGCTGGCCGCACATCGGCGTGACGGTGAAGTACGGATGCTGGGCTTGAACCGCCTGCGTCTGACCAGCGGGCGGACAAATCGACAGGAGCGTGCAACCGATCGGCGAGATCGTGTTCACGGTGTACGCTGCCTGGGCCGCGCCCTGCCCCTGCGCCTGCGCAGCGGGCTGACAAACCAGCGGGAGCGTGCAACCGATCGGCGAGATCGTGTTGATGGTGTATGCGGTCTGGGCCGCTCCCTGCCCCTGTGCTTGCGCGGCGGGTGGACAAACCAGCGGGATCGTGCAACCGATCGGCGAGATCGTGTTGATGGTGTATGCGGTCTGGGCCGCTCCCTGTCCCTGTGCTTGCGCAGCGGGCGGACAAATCGACAGGACCGTGCAGCCGATCGGCGAGATCGTATTGACGGTGTATGCGGCCTGGGCCGCTCCCTGCCCCTGTGCTTGCGCAGCGGGCGGACAAACCAATGGGATCGTGCAGCCGATCGGCGAGATCGTGTTCACGGTGTATGCGGCCTGGGCCGTTCCCTGCCCCTGTGCTGGCGCAGCTGGCTGACAAATCAACGGGAGCGTGCAACCGATCGGCGAGATCGTGGCGATGGTGTACGCAGCCTGGGCCGCTCCCTGCCCCTGCACCTGCGCAGCGGGCGGACAAATCGACAGGAGCGTGCAGCCGATCGGCGAGATCGTGTTGATGGTGTATGCGGTCTGGGCCGCTCCCTGCCCCTGTGCTTGCGCAGCGGGCGGACAAATTGACAGGACCGTGCAACCGATTGGCGAGATCGTATTGACAGTGTATGCGGCCTGGGCCGCTCCCTGCCCCTGCAATTGCTCAGCTCCGTGGCCTTGCCCCGCCGGGTATTGTGCGGCTGCCTGGCCGCACAATGGCGTCCAGGTAAATCCCTGGGGGGCGCCGCCCGCCGCCTGTGGTGCGGGCAGCGCCCCTTGCGCTTGCGCACTGCAATACACATTGTAGGCGTGGAAACAAAGTGTCGACAGGGTGTGCGGGATAACCATGTGTTGCGTGTTCATGATCGAGTTCCTTTATGAAAAATGCCTGCGTTTCGATGAGGTGGCGACCTGCGCGCGGTGCAAGCAGACACGGATAGCCGTGGTTCCTGTCGCCGATTGCGGATCATTCGTTCCGCCCTCTTCTTTCAGCAAGCCCCATGCCAGTCCAATGGCGTCCCTGACAGGCGCGCGCCAGGATCAACAGCGCGCTTCTCCAGCGGTGAGGTATGTCAATTGACATGCTTGTGGCTGCATCAATTGGCATGCAAATGGCGGCGCGCCGTGATCGCCCCACCTGGCTGCAACGGCAACCATGCCGTGCCGGCGCCCGTCTGGAGCGACGCAGCCGGCGCGACACTGCCGCGCACTGGCCAATACGGGAAAGCAGCGGTCGGTAAGCAGGGGCGGCGATGAACGCAAGCGCACCCGCGCGCTTTCGCGAGGGCGCAAGCGCGGGCTGGCAATGGGGGGAGGTGGAACTGCGAGTGAGGCAGGAGGCGTGAGGCGGGGGCCGTGCTAACAGCGGGCGGCGGGGTCGTCAGCGTCGATCAGGCAGCCGGCGGCATCGAACAGGAGCTTCATCGATCCCGCCTCAAGTGCATGCTCGAGCGTCGCGACGTTGGCGGCGCTGGTCATCAGTTCCGTACAAAGCGCGCAGATATCGTTCTTGGGATACATGGCGGGCAGCCGGGCACGCTGCGACGGCGTCAGTCCACCCGCCAGAACGGCTGGTCCCAGCCTGCGCATCGCCTGCAACAGCTTGCGTTCCCGGCCATTCCGGAGCAAGCGTGCCAGCGGCGCGCTTGCCACGTCCCCCAAATCGAGGGGACTGCCCTGACATGTGCGGGCCGTCGTCGTATTGCAGCAGGCGTGCAGTCGGCCATTCTCAAGCAGAGTCGGCCTGTTCAGCAAGTCGCAACGGCCCGGAGGCAACTCCGGGCTCATGAACTGGACAACTTCCGCCAGCGGCTGCGCGCGCGCCGTCGGCCCCAGTACCTGATAGAGATGCCTCACCTGCGGCCGGATGCCGGCGGCGCGCAAGTCCTCGTCGAATTGCTCGCTCCAGGCGCTGGGTCGGCCCCCGGGCGTGGTGGACACCACGCTCACCAGCAGGTCGCAGGCCAGCGCTGCCTGTGCCGCCACGATGAGCTTACCTGGCGACAGGTACTCGGCATGGTAGACGTCCGTACTCAAGATCAGTTCGGTGATCCCGGGCATCGATTCGAGCAAACTTGTCGCGCGTTCCAGGGAGCTTCCCCAAAACCCGTTGCTGTTGATCGCCATGAGAACGCCCTTTTCCCGGGCCAGCGCCGCCAGCTTGCGCAAGTCTTCGCGCCGCAGGAACGGTTCGCCGCCGCTGACGTGGATGCCTTGGATGCCAGCCTCGTCGATCCCCTGGCGCAAGCGCGACATGGTGTCGCGGTCCAGGTTCAGGAACGATGCCTCGGACGGACTGCTGCCGGTGCTGCAATGGCGGCATCGCAGGTTGCAGCGGTTGGTGAGGTAAATCGATAGCAAGCCATGTTCAAGCTCATACAGACTGGTCGCGAACCCCTGCGTGGCGGCACTCATGGCCGCAGCCCCCATCCTTGTTTCAGCGCATGCCATGCGTCACCGGCGAGCTGCGCCGTTTGCATTGCGCTTTGGCCGATCAGGGCCAGCTCGCTGTCCGGGAGCGGCAGGCTGTCGATGAAACAGTCGAGTTCGCGCCAATGCCGGGGATCGGCGCCGGCATGCAGCACAAGGCAGCAAAATGCCGCCGGCGGCAAGCCGGTCGCCGTTTTCCAGAAGTCGAGCGCTTGCGCCGTCGGAGGCGTTCCCTCCAGAAAAGCGATGTAGCCCAACAGGGCAAACGGCGAATGATGAAGTATCCAGTAGTACTGAGCCCCGACCATCCGCGTCACGGCCGGCCCGGGCGGCAGCGACAGCACTTGCTCGCGGCTCAAGCCGGTGGTGATCAAATCGTCCATGAGCAGCTCGGCGTGGCCCGCTTCTTCCTCGATATGCCGGGCCAGATAGGCGCGCAAGCGCAGCTCCACCGGCCTGTCGATGGAACAGCGCTCGATGGCGCAAGCCATCAATGGGATGCTGGCCCGGATCGTTTGATGCAGATAGCAGAGGTAATCCCGGTAGTGCGCGATGCCGACCTGGTCGTCCCGGTCGAGGGGTGTGTCTGCCTTGCATAAATGTATCTTCCGGCGCAGTTGCGAGCTGGCCGATGGTACTTCTTGACCCTCAATCCGGTCCTTCGTGTGACGCCCGGCTGTGCAAATGGCAGGCATGATGGCTTCCCCCAACGTGATCGTGCGTTCGTGCCGGACATCGGAACACAATGTCCGGTTGCGCTCTGGCAGCACCCGAGCCGGCGAATCGGCGGGCGACGGGCGGTGGACTTGCCCGTCGCTTGTCCGAAGCGCCAGCTTCAGAAAATGCAGCCGCCAACGCCTTTCGACAGGCCGCGCGCTGCCGCTTCCCGCTGAATTGCGGCAAGCACCTGCAGTTCATTGTCCGACAGACCGGCAACGAAGGATTGTTCAGCCGGCGGCACGCTCAAGCCAAATTTGGCCAGGCGCTCACCACTACCCGCGTCGCCACCGGCGACATCGGCAGCGCTGCCGCTGCAGACCGCATCGGCAGCGGCAATGAGCGCGGCGATCGCGGTTTTCAGGGTGGGGTTGCTGATCCCCGCTTGCACGCCCGTTAGCAAACCTTTGGCGATCGGCCAAATCGAACAGAAACTCATTCCCTCAACGGCGTCCGAGGTCGCGACGGCGATAGCATTATTGGTAGCCATGATGATCCTTTCAAAGTGGTGGGGTGGATATAGCGAACCGTCTCGCTACCACCCTGTCACAGCAAAAGCCATGCCATCGAGCGCCAAGGGCCAGCCCCCCGCTTCGAGGCCGCAGCCCATGGCGTTGGCATGTCAACGCCGTTTCTGTTAGCCACGTATTGGCATGCAAACCAGCCACGGCAGCGTGTAGAGTACCGGTTGATGCAGGGTTTTCTTTCCTACGCGAAGGGTGTTCCATGGCGACCATTAATGATTCCGAATACACAGTGTCGTTCCCTTGCCTTGCCGGCCAAGGGGCGCCCGCGCCGTTGCTGTCGTTGACGATCGTCTGGCATTCCGGCCCCGGCCGCGTGGGGGAGCAGTATTTCGCCCCGTACGATGGGGGCGAGATCGCGGTCAGCCGCTTCGTGCCTTTGTTCACCGGTCCGGGAGGCGAGCAACTTCCATTGGGCGAGCGCTGCGTCGCGCGCAGCGCCTTGCTGTTGCAGGCGAGCGCCGATGGCCTGCGAATCCGGGTGCCCGCCAGCAGCATGCGGGTGCAGGTGGACGGCGTCGCGGTGGCATCGGAGAGCGTGATCGGCCTGGCGGCGCTGCGCAGCGGCGCGCTCCTGGCACTTGGCGGAGGAGTACTGTTGTGCATCAACTTGCGCACCGTCTTGCCTGCGACGAACCGGATCCCCTCCCTGGCCGGGGTGAGCGAGTCGATCGAGCTGGCAAGGCGCGCCTTGTACCGGGCTGCCGGTACCGATATGCCGGTCTTGCTGAGAGGCGAGACCGGTACCGGAAAGGAATTGGCGGCGCGCGCCATTCACGACATGGGGCGGCGCGCCGCCGAGCCATTCGTCGCCGTCAACATGGCCGGATTGAGCGACTCCCTGGCGGCGGCGGAGTTGTTTGGCGCGGTCAAGGGCGCATATACGGGCGCCGACAGCAGCCGGCACGGATACTTCGGCGAGGCGGCCAATGGGACCCTGTTTCTCGATGAAATCGGGGATGCGCCGGCGGAGGTGCAACCGATGCTGCTCAGGGTACTGGAAAACGGCGAGTACCGCGCTCTCGGCAGTTCTCGTCAACAAGTATCGCGCGCGCGCCTGATCGCCGCCACCGACCGCGATTTGGGCAACGGAAAGTTCAACCAGCCCCTGCTCTGGCGCCTGGAGGCGCTGGTGATCCGCATGCCCGCGCTGCGCGAGCGGCGCGAAGACCTGGGGCTGCTGATCGTGCATTTCATCAAGCGCTGGGAGGCCGTCAACGGCGCGGCGGGCGCGCTTCCGATGGAGCTCGTCAGGGAGATGTGCGCCTACGACTGGCCGGGCAACGTACGCCAGTTGTCGCATGTCGTGCAACGCGCCTTGCTTGTGTCGACCGACGCGGCGCCGGTATTCGATGAATTGCTCGGGCTGCCGCTGCCCGTGCCCGTCGCGCCGGAAGCGGAAGCGCTGCCGCACGCGTTACCCCGACGCGGCAGGACCGTGCTGGAGAGTATCGACGAAGCCGCGGTCCTTCAGGCCATGGAAATTGCCGGGTGGAGCGTGCGCGCGGCCGCGCGCGTGCTCGGCGTGTCGCGGCCGTCGATGTACAAGCTGCTCGATACCCATCCCGAGATTCGCCGTGCCAGCGCGATCCCGCCCGATCAGCTGCGCTTGACCCTGGAAGGCAACGGCAATGATATCCTGCGTTGCGCCAGTGTGCTCAAGACCCCGGGCGAAGCGCTGCGCAGATACGCGATCTTGCAGGGTTTCCTGGTCAAGGGACCGGAAACCGGCAATCCCGGCTCCTGACGGCGCCCGCTACTCGCAGTGGCTGTGCTCAAGGGCATGGCTGGCATCCCTTCGGCCCATAAAATTTCCTGCATTGAACATACGCTTGTATTTACACAAAACACCTGCATTTTCGACATCCAGAAAGTCAGTTTCGCGTAAGTTTCAAGCAAGCATCGCGTAAGTTTCGCAGTCCACACTCAATCCAGCTGGATCTACACGGCTATTCCGATGACGCAATAATATTAAACACGGAGACACATATGGCAATCACACCCGGCATCACTGGCGACGGGCGCAAGGGGATCACCGCAGACTCGGGGATCACCAAGGAAGAACGCAAGGTCATCTTTGCCTCCTCACTCGGCACGGTATTCGAATGGTATGACTTTTACCTGTACGGCTCGCTTGCTCCGATCATCGCCAAGCAGTTTTTCGTCGGCGACCCCACCACCACCTTCATTTTTGCCCTGCTCGCGTTTGCCGCCGGCTTTATCGTGCGTCCGTTCGGCGCGCTGGTGTTCGGCCGCCTGGGCGACATGATCGGCCGCAAGTACACCTTCCTGGTCACCATCCTGATCATGGGCGCCTCGACCTTCGTGGTCGGCCTGCTACCGAGTTACGCCAGCATCGGCATTGCCGCCCCAATCATCCTGGTGTCCTTGCGCATCCTGCAGGGCCTGGCACTGGGCGGTGAGTACGGCGGCGCGGCGACGTATGTCGCCGAGCACGCACCGCACGGCAAGCGCGGCTTCTTCACGTCATGGATCCAGACCACCGCCACGATGGGCCTGTTCCTGTCGCTGCTGGTGATCCTCGGTACCCGTACCGCCATGGGCGAAGCCGAATTCGCCGCCTGGGGCTGGCGTATCCCGTTCCTGGTGTCCGTGCTGTTGCTGGGCGTGTCGGTCTGGATCCGTCTGTCGATGAACGAATCGCCAGCGTTCGCCAAGATGAAAGCCGAGGGTAAAACCTCCAAGGCGCCGCTGTCGGAAGCCTTCCTCAAGCCGAAGAACGCCAAGATCGTCTTCCTCGCGCTGGTCGGCCTGACCATGGGCCAGGCCGTCGTGTGGTACACCGGCCAGTTCTATGCCCTGTTCTTCCTGACCCAGACGCTCAAGGTCGACGGCGCCATCGCTAACATCCTGATCGCCATTTCGCTGCTGCTGGCCACGCCGTTCTTCATCATCTTCGGTTCGCTGTCGGACAAGATCGGCCGCAAATGGATCATCCTGCTGGGCTGCGCGATTGCCGCCTGTACCTACTTCCCTATCTTTAAGGGCATCACCCACTTCGCCAACCCGGCCCTGGAAGCGGCGCTGCTCAGCTCGCCAGTGGTGGTCGTGGCCGATCCTGAGTCGTGCCACTTCCAGTTCAACCTGACCGGCACCAAGAAATTCCCATCGTCGTGCGATATCGCCGCCGGCATGTTGACCGCCTCATCGGTCAGCTACACGAAGGACGATGCGCCTCCGGGCTCGATTGCCAAGGTGCGGATCGGTGACAAGGAATTCACCTCGTTCAACGCGGCGATGACCCCGGACGGCCTGAACTTCAATGCCGAAAGCAAAGCCAAGGAAACGGCGCTGAAAGCGGAAATCGGCGCAGCGATCAAGGCGGCCGGCTATCCGGCCAAGGCCGATAGCGAGCAGATCAACAAGCCGATGGTCGTGCTGCTGCTGTTCATCCTGGTGCTGTATGTGACGGCCGTGTACGGTCCGATCGCGGCCATGCTGGTCGAAATGTTCCCGACCCGCATACGCTACACCTCGATGTCGCTGCCGTATCACATCGGTAACGGCTGGTTCGGCGGCTTGCTGCCAACTACCGCGTTCGCGCTGGTGGCGTACAAGGGCGATATTTACTATGGCCTGTGGTATCCGATCATCATCGCGCTGGTGACGGTGGTCATTGGCGGCTTGTTCGTCAAGGAAACCAAGGATAACGACATCTACGCCGCCGACTAAGTCGCTGGCTGTCGCAAAAAATGCCGCTCTCCGGAGCGGCATTTTTTTTGCCGGCTTGCGGATGCCGGGTCAGTCAGCCATTGCGGCGCGGCGAGCGTCGATATCGAGCGCTATCACCGGCGGCTGGCCGCGGCCAGGACGCGCGGCATGTGATAGAGATCGCTGGAAGCGATGAACAGGGGGCGCGCCATGTAGGAACCGGTTAGCTGCGTGTCGTCGTTCTGGTTGCGGTAGATCAGCCATCGCCGCGGTGCCTCGGGCTGTTTTTCCGCGCGTTTGGCACCAGGGCGCGGCGGAATGAATGGCCCCGTCAGCTGGGCAATTGCACTGATGCCGCATCCCGACAACGCCGTTGTCAGCACGAGCGTGTCACCGACTATCGCCGGACCCTTGAAAACCTGCTCGATGACGAAGGTATCTTCCTCGGCCGGCACGTCGACGTCTTCCCCGAACTGCGAATGGAGCGTTTTTGTGACTTTTCGCGCCTGCGTCAAGGTTGCCACAACGACCGATTCGACGCTGTCAAAACGCCGCTGGACCCCGGCGAACGATTCCGTTTCAGCGCCGTAGTACAGCGGCGAACAGGCCAGTGCCGGCAGCGCGGATGACATTGCTGCCGCCAGCCAGGTAATTCGATTCACTGCCCCTGTCACACGCTGCCCAGATAATTGTTTTTGACGCGGACATAATGCTCCGCCGAGTATTTCAGAAACGCCAGTTCGGCATCGGTCAGCGCGCGCACTTTTCTTACCGGACGGCCGACATACAAATAGCCGCTTTCCAGCACTTTCCCCGGCGGGACCAGGCTACCGGCGCCAACCATCACCTGCGGCGAAATCACCGCATCGTCCATCACGATGGCGCCCATGCCGATCAGGCATTCGTCGCCGATCGTGCAGCCGTGCAAAATGGTGTTATGCCCGATGGTGACATAGTCGCCGATGATTAACGGCGAACCGAGCGGCTTGTCGGGATGCTTGTGCGAGACGTGACACATCACGAAATCCTGGATATTCGAGCAGCGCCCGACCACGATGTGATTCACATCGCCGCGCACCACCGCGTTGCACCAGACCGAGGAATGATCGCCCAGGGTCACGTCGCCGATCACCTGCGCCGACGCGTGGATATACGTTTCCCCGCCCAGGCGCGGATGGGCATCGAGATAGGAAGATAAAGGCATGCTCAGGCTCCCTTCTGGATCAGCATCGCCATGCGCTGCAGGTCGATATTTCCGCCCGAGACAATCACGCCAACCCGCTGATCCTTGAAGTCCATGCGGCGACTGAGCGCAACGGCCGCGCCCAGGCAACCGGACGGCTCCACGGTGATTTTCATGTGCCCGGCGAAAAACCGCATCGCCTCGACCAGGTCGGCATCGGATACCGTCAGGATATCGTCGACCCTCTCGCGGATCACCGCAAACGTGTGCTTGCCCAGGTGCTGGGTCTGGGCGCCGTCGGCAATGGTATCGGGGGTGGCGATGTGGACGATCTCGCCGCTGCGGAAACTGCGCTGGCCATCGTTGCCCGCTTCCGGCTCCACGCCGAACACGCGGCAGCCGGGGTTCATGGCCCTGGCCGCGGTCGCGCAGCCCGACAGCAGGCCGCCGCCGCCCAGTGGCACCAGCAGCACGTCGAGCGGGCCGGCATCCTCGATCAATTCCTTGGCCGCGGTGCCCTGCCCCGCCATCACGTGCACATGGTCGTAAGGCGGAATCAGGGTCAGGCCGCGCTCCAGCGCCAGCGCGTTACCGATTGCCTCGCGGTCTTCGGCATAGCGGTCGTACATCACCACCTCGGCGCCGTAGCCGCGCGTGGCTGCCACCTTGATGGCCGGCGCGTCAAGCGGCATGACGATCACCGCCTTGATGCCGAGCAGTTCCGCGGCCAGCGCAATGCCTTGCGCGTGATTACCCGACGAAAACGTGACGACGCCGCAGGCGCGCTGTTCGGCCGTGAACTGGGCCAGCGCGTTGTAGGCGCCGCGCATCTTGAAGGCGCCGGTACGCTGCAGGTTTTCGCATTTGAAGAATATCTGGGCGCCGGTCCGGGCGTTGGCGGTCGTGGATGTGAGCACCGGGGTGCGATGGACCGCCCCGGCAATGCGTTCGTGGGCGCGCGCGACGTCGTCGAAGGAAATGGGTAGCTCGATCATGGCGATGGATCTTTCTGTGGAAGATAGGAGTAAACGGTAGGCCGCGCGACACCGAGCATGGACGCCACGACGGCCTGGGCGTTTTTCAGGTCCATCAGGCCGAGGTCGGCGAGCTGCTGCACGGCTTGGCGCCGCTGGGCCGGGCTCAGGGCGTGCGGGGTCTTGTTCAGTTGCGCGGCAAAGCGGTCCAGGGTGGCGCGCAGCTCGTCCAGGCGGGGCGATGCGAGCGATTCGCGGATGGGCGTGTCCGCCGGCTGGGTTTGCGCCAGCTGCGACAGGCTGGCGGCGACACTGGTGAGCATCGACACGTCCACATTCAGGCACAGCGCGGCAACATAGTCGCCTTCGCTGTTGCGCAGGCCGATCGAGGTGCTTTTCGCAGGCCGCCCGTCGGGGAACTGATTCGGGTAATTTTGCAGGATGTCGGGAAAATCCGGATCGGTGATGCGCGCGAGGCCAATGACGGTGGTGGGATCGCCCACCTCGCGCCCGGACAGGTTGTTGGAGATCGCCACGATGGACGATGCCGGGCGCGTGAGGTCGTGCAGCACCACTTCCACCAAGGGCGCCAGGGTGCGTCCCAGGGCTTCGACGATTTTCTTTCCCTCCCGCAGGAGCAGTTCATTTTCGCTAATGGTCATGGCTGACATTATGTCACTGATCGACGATATGTCAAACAATTGCACCATACCTCAGGGTATTGACGAGCCGCGCCAGAGCTGCCATCATTGCGACCATACCATAGAGTATGGTTACGTGTGGCATTCTGCCGCGCGTTTGACCTTAAAGGAACCCCCTGTGACCATTGCTTGGAAATACGTCGCCGCCGCCGCCCTGTTGGCCCTCGGCATACTCCACATCCTGTTCGGCCTGACACGCTTCCATGCCGTGCTGACAGCCGCCTGGCACGAAGGCCTGGCCGGTCGCTTCGGCACCGATGACGAGCGCCGGCTGGCCTTCTGGTTCATCGCCTTCGGCGCCCCGCTCACCCTGTGCGGTCACCTTGCAGTCCGGGCTGCCGCGGCCGCCGACCTGAAGACCCTCGGCCTGATCGGGCTGTACGGGTGCGCGACCGGCGCCGTGGGGATCATCGCCTTTCCCCGCTCACCGCTGTGGGGATTGCTTGCCGTGTCCATCTTGCTCGTTGCCGTCGGGCAGGAATGGCTGGTCTAGCGCCCCCTAGCTTTTACCCGGCGGCTTGAGCAATTGCACCACCGTGCGGATCTCGGCCTCGCTCATCTCCGGCGCGCCGATGGCGGCATGCCCGATGAAGGCGCAGTAATTCCAGCGCGCGATCACCGGCGCTTCGTCCGCCGGCCAGCCGATATCGGTCAACAGCTTGGCGACGTAATCGACCCGCTTGCGATCGACCCGCTGCTGCACTTCCCTGACCTGTTCATTGGTCATGGACCACGCGCGAATCGCCCGGCCCAGGGTGAACAAGTGCGGCGGGCCGCCGGTGAACAACTTCGCCAGCTTGCTGCCGACGTCGATATCCTCCTGGTCGACAATGTCCATCACGCGCTGCGTGTGGACCTGCTCCCACTCTTCCATCACCGCGGATTGGTAGTCTTCCAGATTCTTGAAATGCCAGTAAAAACTGCCCTTGGTGACCCCCATCTTTTGCGCAATCGTCATGATGCGCAAACCTTCGGGGCCATCCTCGGCCAGTGCCTGCAAGCCGGCGCTAAGCCAGCTCTGTCGGTTCTTTTTATCGTCCATGCGTCATCATACCGAATGGTCTTGACAAGTCCAATGGTTGCTGTGAAGCTGCCCATACTTTACGGTATGGAGAACAACAACGATGAGTTCCTGGACAACCCGCCTGGGCGACCGCCTGCTCGGCATGGCGATGGCGGCGGAATGCAAATCGGCACGGCTCGATGCGGCCGCGGTGGCGGTCGATGGCGGGCGTATCGCCTATCTGCGGCGCGGCACCGGCCTGTCGGAGGCGATCGTGATGCTGCATGGCGCCGCCAGCGACAAGTCGGCATGGCTGCGGCTGGCGAAAACCATGCGTACCGGTATGACCATCCTGATTCCCGACCTGCCCGGCCACGGCGAGAGCCCCGCGCAAGCGGCGTCGTGTTACAACGTTCAGTCGCAGGCCGGGCGCATGCTGGGCTTTCTTGCGGCGCTCGGGGTCGGGCGCGCTCACCTGATCGGCAACTCGATGGGCGGCGCGGTTGCCTTGCGGATGGCGGCCGATTCCCCCGGCAGCATTGCTTCCCTGGTGTTGATCGACGCAGCCGGAGCGGAAACGTCGTCAAGCTGGCTGCGCCAGCAGTTTTCAGATGCCGGGACCAATCCCATGGTTGCGATCCACAACACGGCTGATTATAAAAAGATGATCGGCATCGGCATGGAAAAGCCGCCGCATATTCCCGATTTCCTGCTCGCTGCGCTGGCCAGGAGCTACATGGCCCGCGAAGAAATCAACCTGCGCATCGCGCGCGACATCGAAACCGACCTGGACCAGCGCCGCGTCCTGGGCGTGATCGACGCGCCTTCGCTCATCATCTGGGGCGCGCAAGACAAGGTCGTGCACGTGGACGATGCGCAGACGCTTCACTCCGGTTTGCGCAACAGCGAAAAAGTGGTGCTCGAAGGAATAGGCCACCTACCCATGGTCGAGGCACCGAAACAGGTGGCGGCACTGTGCGACGCTTTCTATGCCGGCCGGGCGGCCGCGCGTTTGCCCAAGGCCGCCTGACCGAGACCGAACCGTCATCCCGCCTCACACCAGAAACACGAGCGTACTGCGCATGACGGTCAAGGTGCACCGGTGAAAGCCATATCTCAGCTGGCATAGAATTGGTCGGCAGTCGCTTTCAAACCGCAACCGGGGATGAATTGCTCAGATACGGTCAGGATGGCATACAGATTTTGCTTCAGCTCATCGGCTGAAAGCTCGCCGTCCTTGAGCGCCGTTTGCAGCAAGTGGAGAGCCATATCCGCAAGCAGTATCCTCTGCTTCTCCGTCCAGCCCGGATCACCGCGTACCGATCCGTGGCCGCGGTAGGCAGATTCGGTCAGGCCATGCGCCTTGCGGCCTAACACGACAATCTCATTCTTGATCGTTTCATCCATCGTACTCTTCCTGTTTTACGACATTGACGCCGCGTAGCGCGGCCCGGAGGCTGACACTGATGCCGCCGCCAGGGCAGCGGCAACGCAAAAGCTTATTTGATGATACATTTTCAATTTACGCAGGGCAACCTGTGCCGAACTTACTTTCATGGATGAGACCCGCATGAGCACTATTTGTATCCGTCAGGCCGTACTCGCCGATCTTGACGCCTTGTCAGTTTTATTCGATGGCTACCGCCAGTTCTACGGTCGCGAGAGCGATGTGGCGGCCGCGAAAAGGTTTTTGTCGGAGCGGATCGATCACGCCGAGTCCGTCCTCTTCATTGCCCATGAAGGAAGCGATCCCATCGGCTTTGCGCAGCTGTATCCGAGCTTTTCGAGTGTTTCGCTCGGACGAATCTATATCCTCAATGATCTGTTTATCCACGAGTCGGGACGTCGCAAGGGTGTCGGAGCCGGCCTTCTTTCCGCTTCCATCGATTTCGCCAGGACAGCCGGGGCGATTCGTCTTGCGCTCTCGACCGCGAATACAAATACCAAAGCGCAAGCGCTTTATGAAGCACAAGGCTGGGAACGCGACGACGACTTTTTCTATATGTATCCGATACCGCAGTCCTGAGCCCCGATCCGCTTCCAGTACAGCAAGGTGCCCGTCAGGCCCCCATGGGGCTTGAGCGCATAGCCGGGAATCTCGCCGGCCAGGGTGAAGCCATGTTTCGCGTACAGCCCGGCAGCGCCGCCGTCGCTGGCGGTATCGAGTACCAGCAGCGTCTTGCCGCGTGCCACGGCAGCAGCCTCGGCAGCCTGCAGCAGGGCCGCCGCGATGCCGCGCCCACGGCAGCGCGGCAAGGTCATCATCTTGGCGATTTCCGCGCGGTGCGGCTGGTTGGGCGGGCAGTCGAGCAGCAGGCTGACCGTTGCCACCAGTTGCTCGTCCTCAAACGCGCCGAACACGATGCGCTGGCCATCGGCCGCCGCTTGCAGCGCGCGTTCCCAGAAGGCCTGCGCTTCCGAGCGGGCCAACGGATGCATGAAGCCGACCGAGCCGCCCTGGGCGACCACCTCGGCCAGCAATCCCGCCAGGGTGTCGATGAGTGCCGGCGCCCCCGCCAGCGGACGAATGTGGATGTCGGGCATGCTCAACTCCTTGCGAGAACAACCAGGTAACGGCAGGTGTCCGCGCCCTCATTGGCGATGGTCACCTCGGACGGCGGCCCGAAGCCGAGACAGTCGCCAGCCTCCAGGCGGTGTTGTTCGCCGCCCTCCACCACCGTCAGCGAGCCCGTCTGGACCCAGAGCGCCTGGCGGATATGCGCGTACGACGAGGCCGGCAACACCACCCTTTGGCCGGGCGGCATGTCGACCTGCACGATTTCCACGGGATGATCGGGGCGCGCATACACTTGCCGGCGGACATAGCCGCTATCCGGATCGCGCCAGACGGGCTGCTGCGCCGCGCGCATGACGCGGCTGGCATCGTCGTGCCCTTCCGCACGCAGCAACAGGCCGGCCAGGGTAAGGTCGAAGGCGCCGGCCAGCCGTACCAGGATGACCGCCGTGGGGCTGGTCTCTTCGCGCTCGATCTTGCTGATGGTGGCCTTGGCCACGCCGGAACGGGCTGCCAGATCAGCCAGCGACCAGCCGCGCGCGTCGCGCTCCAGGCGCAGCCGGCGGGCGATGGCAGCGCTTGTATCGTCTTTTATTGTATTCATTTGTCCAATATAATGGACGACGCGAGGCAATGCAAGCGTTTGTGGGCAATAAAAAAGGCAGCGCCCGGAATGCCGGGGCTGCCTTTTTCAGTGGCGATATCGCTGGATTAGCTGTTGAAGCCCTTGCCTTCGGCGGCCAGTCGCACCATCAGCGGGGCCGGTGCCCAAGCGTTGCCATGACGGCCTTTGGCATATTTCTCCATCGCCATCAGCACATTGGCCAGGCCGACCGTATCGGCATAGAACATCGGACCGCCGCGGAACACGGGGAAGCCGTAGCCGGTCAGGTAGACCATGTCGATGTCGGAAGCGCGCATGGCGATGCCCTCTTCCAGGATGCGCGCGCCTTCGTTGACCAGCGAATAGACCAGGCGCTCGACGATCTCTTCATCGCTGATCTTGCGGCGCTCGACGCCGATATCGGCCGAGTGCTTGACGATCATGTCGTTGACGTCCTGCGAGGCATAGGCCTTGCGGTCGCCGGCCTTGTAGTCGTACCAGCCGGCGCCGGTTTTCTGGCCGTAGCGGCCCATTTCGCACAGCAGGTCGGCGGTTTTCGAGTAGGTGATCTCGGGCGACTCGACATAGCGGCGCTTGCGGATGTACCAGCCGATATCGTTGCCGGCCAGGTCGCCCATGCGGAACGGCCCCATCGCAAAGCCGAATTTCTCGACGGCTTTATCGACCTGCTCCGGCAGGCAGCCTTCTTCCAGCAAGAAACCGGCTTGGCGGCTGTACTGCTCGATCATGCGGTTGCCGATGAAGCCGTCGCACACGCCCGACACCACGCCGGTCTTGCGCAGTTTTTTCGACAGCGCCAGGGTGGTGGCCAGCACGTCCTTGCCCGTCTTGGCGCCGCGCACGATTTCCAGCAGTTTCATCACGTTGGCCGGGCTGAAGAAGTGGGTACCGACCACATCCTGCGGACGGCTGGTGAAGCCGGCGATCTTGTTCACGTCCAGGGTCGAGGTGTTCGACGCCAGGATCGCTCCCGGCTTCATTACCGAATCGAGCTGCTTGAAGACCGATTCCTTCACGCCCATGTCCTCGAACACGGCTTCGACCACGATGTCGGCCTGGGCGATGTCGGCGTAATTGAGCGTACCGCTGATGAGGCCGACGCGCTGTTCGAACTTCTCTTGCGTGAGCTTGCCCTTTTTCATCGTGTTTTCGTAGTTCTTGCGGATCGTGGCGATGCCCTTGTCCAGCGCTTCCTGCTTGGTTTCGAGCAGAATGACGGGAATGCCGGCATTGACGAAGTTCATGGCGATGCCGCCGCCCATGGTGCCGGCGCCGATGATGGCGGCCTGCTTGATGTCGCGGGTCGGCGTGTCGGCTGGCACGTCCGGAATCTTGCTGGCGAGACGCTCGGCGAAGAAGGCGTGGCGCAGCGACTTCGATTCCGGCGTCTGGATCAGGTGCAGGAAGCGCTCGCGCTCGAACTTGATGCCGTCTTCAAACTTCTTGGTGACCGAGGCCGCCACGGTTTCGACGCATTCCATTGGCGCCGGGAACGCGCCGGACATGGCTTTGACGGTGTTGCGCGAAAATTGCAGGAAGGCTTCGTGGTTCGGGTAGTTCACCTTGCGGTCGCGCACGCGTGGCAGCGGACGCACGTCGGCGACCTTGTTGGCGAAGGCCACGGCCGAGTCGATCAGCTTGGCGTCGGAAGCGAATACTTCATCGAACAGTGCGGTGCCGGCGAATTTTTCCGAGGGCACTGGAGTGCCGGAGACAATCATGTTCAAGGCCATTTCCAGACCGACAACGCGCGGCAGACGTTGCGTGCCGCCAGCGCCCGGCAGCAGGCCGAGCTTGACTTCCGGCAGCGCGATTTGGGCGCCCGGCATGGCGACCCGGTAGTTGCAGCCGAGCGCCAGTTCGAGACCGCCGCCCATGCAGACCGTGTGGATCGCGGCGACGACGGGCTTGGTCGAGCTTTCGGCGACCTGGATCAGCGTGTGCAGGGTCGGTTCCGTGAGCGCCTTGGGCGAATTGAATTCCTTGATGTCGGCGCCACCGGAAAACGCCTTGCCGGCGCCGGTGATGACGATCGCCTTGACGGCGTCGTCCGCCAGCGCGCGGCGAATGCCGGCCACCGCGGCGGTACGCGTCTCAAGACCCAGTCCGTTGACTGGTGGATTGTTCAGTGTGATGACGGCAACGCTGCCATTGACCAGGTATTCGGCGCTCATGTCTCTTCCTTTGTTAGTGGGTTCAGCAGTCTTCGACTATACATCATAATAGAACGGTCGTATTATTTTTTGTGAGGGGTGGTCAGGAGTTTTTCGGGGTTAACGGCGGATCGACGAACTTGGGTTCCCGCCTGCGCGGGAACGACGGTCTCAGGGGCAATGGTAGAAATATCCGTCGTTCCCGCGAAGGCGGGAATCCAAGTACGTCTCGCCGCCACTCACACCTCCAACCACTCCTTCCGTACCCCAGCATCCCCCCTCAACTCCTGCGGCGTCCCCTCGAACACAATCGCCCCGTGCCCCATCACATACACCCGCTGCGAAATCTCCAGCGCAATAGCCAGTTTCTGCTCCACCAGCAGCACCGAAATCCCCTTCTCCTTGAGCGCCAATAAATACTCAGCCACCAGCGCCACGATCTTCGGCGCCAGGCCCTCGGTCGGCTCATCGATCATGATCAGGTCCGGATCGCCCATCAGGCTGCGGCACAAGGTCAGCATCTGCTGCTCCCCGCCCGACAAGAACCCGGCCGCCACCGTGCGCCGTTCCAGCAGGCGCGGAAACATGTTGTACATGTCATCGAGCGCCCAGCGCCCGGTCACGCCCGTCTTCTTCTGCCCCAGGATGAGGTTCTGCTCCACCGTCAGGGTCGGAAAAATATCCCGGTTCTCCGGCACATACGCCAACCCCTTGTGCGCGATCTGGAACGCTTTCAATCCCAGCACTTCCTCCCCCTTGAACAGCACCGACCCGGTGGCACTGACCTGCCCCATCACCGCCTTGACCAGGGTCGAGCGCCCTACCCCATTGCGCCCCAGCAGGCTGACAATCTCGCCTTTTCCGATCTGCAGATCGACCCCGTGCAGAATATGCCCCTTGCCGTAAAACGCATGCAGCTCCTTAATCTCCAGAATGGCGCTCATGCGGCTTCCTCGCTGCCTTCGTGGCCCAGATAGGCCGCCTGCACGGCGCCATTCGAACGGATATTGGCCGGCGTATCGCAGGCGATCACCTCGCCGTACACCAGCACCGCGATCTTATCGGCCAGCCCGAACACCACGCTCATATCGTGCTCCACCATCACCAGCGATTTGCCGACCGTGACCTTGCGGATCAATTCGACCGCCGCATCCGATTCCGAACGGCTCATCCCGGCGGTGGGCTCGTCGAGCAGAATCACATCTGCCCCGCCGGCGATGGTGATGCCGATTTCCAGCGCGCGCTGTTCGGCATAGGTCAGCACGCCTGCAAGAACCTTGCGCTGGCGCTGCATGCCGATCTGCTCCAATACCTGTTCCGCGCGCTCATGGGCGTCACGCAGCCCGTTCAAACGCTGCCAGAACGAGTATTTATACCCGAGCGACCACAGTACCGCGCAGCGCAGGTTTTCATACACGGACAGCTTCTCGAACAGATTACTGATCTGGAAGCTGCGCGATAGTCCGAGCCGGTTGATCTCGAACGGGCGCAAGCCGCTGATGCTGTTCCCGTTAAGGCAAATATCGCCCGAGGTGATACCGAACCGGCCCGACACCAGATTGAACAAGGTCGATTTACCGGCGCCATTCGGGCCGATCACCGCCAGGCGTTCGCCTTTTTGCACGGTCAGGCTGGCGCCGCGGATAATTTCGGAGCGGCCGAAACTCTTGCGCACGTCTTTCAGTTCAAGTGCGGCCGTCGTCATGCGACACCTCCACGCTGTTGTGCCACGATTTCCGCATTGACGTCACTCCAGACTGCGACATATCCCGGCTGGAAGCGCCGGTAGCCCACCATGCCCGCCAGCAGCAAGGCGCCGGCCACCAGCCACGGCGCGGCCGATTTGGTGTCGATCGCCTGCCCGAAACGGGTCATGACGCTGCCGTTGGCCGAATCGAGGGTCAGGTGGTAGAGCATTTCGATGCCCATCACCATGCCCGCCAGGGCGACCAGCACACAGGCACCCACGGCCAGCAGCGGCTTCCAGATGCGCGCGAACTTGCGCGCGCCGGCGACCCGCAGCAGCATCAGGATCAGGCTGGCCAGCCCGGCCGGCGCATAGCGCACCAGCAAAACGAAGAACAGGCCCAGATACAGCTGCCACGCCGGCGTGAAGTCCGACAGCATCACCGAAAAGAAAACGCCGACGATGGTGCCGAGCAAGGGACCGAAGAAAAAGCCGATCCCGCCGATGAACACGAACAGCAAGATGCTGCCCGAACGGATGGCGCTGACGTTCTCGGCGCTGACGATCTCGAAGTTGATCGCCGACAGCCCGCCCGAAATACCGGCGAAGAAGGCTGACAGGATCAGGGTCAGGTAGCGCACCCATTGCGTGTCGTAGCCGATGAATTCGACCCTTTCGGGATTGTCGCGCACGGCATTGGCCATGCGCCCGAGCGGCGTTTGCGTAAAGGCGAACATGGCCACCGTGCTGGCGAACAGCCACGCGGCGATCAGGTAGTACACCTGCACCTGCGGCCCGTAGGTGATGCCCATGACGGCCACGCCGCGCACCCGGTTGGTGGTGATGCCGCCCTCGCCGCCGAAAAAGCCCGGAAACATCAGCGAGCTGGCAAACACCAGTTCCACCAGGCCCAAGGTGATCATGGCGAAGGTGGTGCCGGACTTCTTGGTCGTCACGTAGCCGAACAGCACGCCGAAAGCCATCCCGGCCACGCCGCCCACCAGGGGAATGAGCGAGGTCGGCACAAGCGCGCCGATGCCGGTACTGTTCATCGCGTGGATCGCGAAGAAGGCGCCCAGCCCGGAATAGACGGCGTGGCCGAACGACAGCATGCCGCCCTGCCCCAGCAGCATGTTGTAGGACAGGCCGAAAATCATTACGGTGCCGATCTGCGACAGGATCGACAGCGCCGCGCCCTTGCTGAAGATCAGCGGGGCCAGCACCAGGATCAGCGCGAAGCCGCCCCACACGAGGTAGCGGCCAAGGTTCAGCGGGGTGTAGGTGAGCCTCATTCGCGCGTCCCCATCAGGCCCTTGGGCCGGAAGATCAGAATCAGGACCAGCAGCAGGAACGGCAGGATGGCCGCGCTCTGCGAAATGGTCAGCTTGAGTACCTCGTAGCCGGGCGTGTCCATGGTGATGTTGGCGCCGATGCCGTTCAGGAGCGTCATCAAGGAATAATCGAGCGCGACGGCAAAAGTTTGCAGCACGCCGATCAGGAGCGAGGCAAAAAAGGCGCCCGCCAGCGAGCCCATGCCGCCGACCACGACCACCACGAAGATGATGCTGCCGACCGTGGCGGCCATGCCGGGCTCGGTCACGAAAGCGTTACCGCCAATCACACCCGCCAGCCCGGCCAACGCGCAGCCGCCGCCGAACACCCACATGAAGATGCGCGGCACGTTGTGGCCGAGCGCCTCGACCGCATCCGGATGGGTCAGCGCCGCCTGGATCACCAGCCCGACCCGGGTGCGCGTGAGCACCAGGTAAATTGCGGCCAGCATCGACAGCGCGACCAGCATCATGAAGCCGCGATAAATCGGGAAGCTGGTCGAGAACAGGGTGAACAGCGGTCCATCGAGCTCCTTGGGAATCGGATACGGCACCGCTGCCCGGCCCCACACCAGCTGGACCAGCTCGACCACGAGGTAGGACAGGCCGAAGGTGAACAGCAGCTCGGGAATGTGGCCGTATTTATGCAAGGGCCGCAGGCCGTAGCGCTCGACCAGCGCGCCGATCAGGCCGACAACGATGGGCGCGAGCACCAGCGCCGGCCAGAATCCGAGCACCTTGCTGATGGTGTAGGCAATGTAGGCGCCGAGCATGTAGAAACTGGCGTGCGCAAAGTTGAGCACGCCCATCATGCTGAAGATGAGGGTCAGGCCGGACGAGAGCATGAACAGCAGCAGTCCGTAACTGATCCCGTTCAGCAGGGTGAACAGTGTAAATTCCATAGAGGTCCGCAGGTTGGGTGGGCGTGCGCGGCCCACCGTGGTCGGAAATACGAAGGGGGTGGACACGCGTGCCGCAGCGGGCTCGCCCACCCTACAGTGTTGCCGTGACACGGGCACCCGGCGTAGGGACGCCCGGCGTGAGGGTGCCGCTACGCCAGGCGCCGCTACGCCAGGGACCCCTACGCCAGGCGCCCCTACGCCGGGCGCCCCGGACAGCGCCGGCCGGCTTGTGGCCGGGCGGCGCGCCCCTCGGTCGTGGCCTTAGGTCCCGGGCCGCTTCATCTGGCAGGAAGTCGGCTGGTTCGCCAGGTAGGCGTCGATCTTCTTTTCCATTTTCCAGCCGTAGCCGGTGTTTTCCTGGTCGTATTTGACATCCTTGCCGTTGGTCTTGGTCCAGGTGCCGATGAACAGTGGTTGCTGCAGCTGGTGGTCGGCCTTGTTCATGATGACTTCGCCGTTGATGCTGTTGAACTTGGCGCCTTCCATCGCAAACGCCACCTTGACCGGGTCGGTGCTCTTGGCCGCCTTGATGGCCTGGGCCAGCATGCCGATGCCGCTGTGGGTCTGGGCGGCGTAGTAATCGTCGTTGTATTTCTTCTTGTACGCTTCGACGATATCCTTGCCGAGGAATTTGTCGTTGTTGACCATCCAGTTGCCGACGATCTTGACGTGCTCGGCGCCGGCCGCGCCCATGGCGGTCGGCACGCCCGTGGTAATGCCGTAGTACGTGTAGAAATTGGCCTTGAGGTCGGCATCCTTGGCGGCGCGGATCAGCAGGGCCAGGTCGGCGCCCCAGTTGCCGGTGATGACGGTATCGGCGCCGGAAGCCTTGATCTTGGCGATGTAGGGCGAGAAATCCTTGACCTGGGCGATCGGGTGCAGGTCGTCGCCGGCGATCTTGATGTCCGGGCGCTTGCGTTTCAGGTATTCCTTGGCGGCGCGGCTGACGGCCTGCCCGAACGCGTAGTTCTGGCCGATGATGTAGACACTCTTGATGTCCTTGTTGGGCGCCATATAGGACGTCAAGGCTTCCATTTTCATGTCGGAGTTGGCGTCGAAGCGGAAGTGCCAGAAGCTGCACTTGCTGTTGGTCATGTCTGGATCGATGGCCGCATAGTTCAGGTACACGACTTCCTTGCCGGGATTGCGCTCGTTGTGCTTGTTGATCGCGTCCAGCAGGGCCAGGCCGACGCCGGAGCCGCTGCCCTGGGTGATGTAGCGGTAGCCCTGGTCGATGACGGCTTTGAGCTGGGTGAGCGATTCCTGCGGGCTGGCCTTGTTGTCGAAGCCCACCACCTCGATCTTGTGCTCGCCCGCCCACTTTTGCTGGGAAGCCATATCGGCGATCAACTGGAAGCTTTTGAGCTGGTTTTGCCCGACCGGCGCGAAGGGCCCGGACAGAGGGTCGATGAAGGCAATCTTCACGGTATCGGCCTGGGCCGACGCCGACAGCAATGCAAACGATACAGCCAGTGTCAACGGGCGAATAGTCTTGATCATGCGTCTCCATCCTTCTCTATTGTCTATGCGGGTCTGATGCCCTTGCAGCGAGTGCTGCCCATCTGGTGCTTGAAACCTCTTCTTGAATGTTCGTCGTACGGCTGTGCTTCTCTACTACGTTGACCCAAGAGTCGTCGCCCCCGCGCAGGCGGGGGTCCAAGCTGGCTCCGTAGTCCGCGACGGCTCATCGAACTTGGGCCCCCGCCTGCGCGGGGGCGACGGTTTGCTCACGCCACCGGCAACTGGTGCGCCTTGAACTGATCCCGCAGTTTGTTCTTTTGGATCTTGCCGGTCGCGCCCATCGGCAGCGCCTCGATGAACACCACATCATCGGGCATCCAGAATTTGGCGATCTTGCCTTCAAAAAACGCCAGCAACTCGTCGCGCGTCACCTCCATGCCCGGACGTTTGACCACCAATAACAGCGGACGTTCATCCCATTTCGGATGCGCGATGCCGATGCACGCCGCCTGCAGCACCGCCGGATGCGACACGGCAATGTTCTCCAGGTCGATGGTGCCGATCCACTCGCCGCCGGACTTGATCACATCCTTGCTGCGGTCGGTGATCTGCATGTAGCCGTCCGCATCGATGGTGGCCACGTCGCCGGTCGGGAACCAGCCATCCTGCAGCACGTCGCCGCCCTCGTTCTTGAAGTAGCTCTTGACGATCCACGGGCCTTTGACCAACAAATGACCGTAATTGCTGCCATCCCACGGCAATTCGGTGCCTGCGTCGTCGACGATCTTCATGTCGACGCCATAGATCGCGTGGCCCTGCTTCTGCAAAATCTTGCGCTGCGCATCCTTGTCCAAGGCCAGGTGCTTGGTCTGCAAGCCGCCCGCGGTGCCCAGCGGCGACATTTCGGTCATGCCCCAGGCGTGGATGACCTCGACATTGAATTTGTCGATCAAGGTATCCATCATGGCGGGCGGGCAGGCCGAACCGCCGATCACCGTGCGCCGGAAGGTGCTGAACTGCAACTGGTTCTGGAGCGCATGGTTGATCAGGCCCAGCCAGACGGTCGGCACGCCGGCCGAGAACGTGACCTTTTCAGCCTCGAACAGCTCGTACAGCGACTTGCCGTCCAGCGCCGCGCCGGGATATACCATCTTCGCGCCCGACAGCAGCACCGAATACGGCAAGCCCCAGGCGTTGACGTGGAACATCGGCACCACCGGCAGCACCGTGTCGGCCGAGGACACATTGAGCGCATTCGGCATCGCGGAACCATACGCGTGCAGCACGGTCGAACGGTGCGAATACAGCGCGCCCTTGGGGTTGCCCGTGGTGCCCGAGGTATAGCACAGCGACGCGGCCGAGTTTTCGTCGAACAACGGCCACTGGTAATCGTCCGAGCTGCTGGAAATCAAGTCTTCATAGCACAGCAGTTGCGGGATTGTGGTCTCGGCCGGCATGCGCTCGCGTCCGGCCATCAGGATGAATGCCTTGACGGTCGTGCAGTGGGCGGCCACGGCTTCGATCAGCGGCAGGAAGGTCTGGTCGAAGAACAGATACTGGTCTTCGGCGTGGTTCGCGATGTACGCGATCTGTTCCGGGTGCAGGCGCGGGTTGATCGTATGCAGCACGGCGCCCGACCCGGACACCGCGTAATACAGTTCCATGTGGCGGTAGCCGTTCCAGGCCAGGGTGGCGACCCGGTCGCCGAGCTTGACACCCAGGCCGGTGAGCGCGTTGGCCATCTGGCGCGCGCGCTGGTGGCAGTCGCGGTAGGTGTAGCGGTGAAGATCGCCCTCGACCCTGCGTGAAACGATTTCGGTGCTGCCGTAGTGCCTTGCCGCGAATTCGATAATGCTGGAGATGAGCAAAGGCTGGTCCATCATTTGCCCCATCAGTGGGCTCATCGGGTAAGACGTCATTAATACTCCTGTCATTCCATTGCGGCTGCGCTGCGGCAACCGTTGACTTAGTTTCGTACGACCGTGCTAAAACAGTCAATCATTTTCGATGGTGCAGCGCATCCAGACCGGTTGGTCCAGATGGCATGGACGTTAGCGTGACGTTTTCAGAGCCCCCCCCCATTTCAGCGCTTTCGCTATGCTTGGTGGAAGCCATGGTGGAGTTTCCGCCACCTGGTGCTCCAACGTCGCGATAGCGGTCCGTGTTCGGGCGCGATAACTAGACGTCGCGCTGCTGCCGCTGAAGCGCTTCAAGCGCCAAGGACGCCATGCGGCGTATACCCTCGTACGATTTGGCCGCCGCAATGAACCGGCCATTGTGGCAGAAGCCGGCATCTTCAACCCCGGTCACCGCGGCCAGCTGCGCGTCACGCAAGCCGGCCCATGCCTCCGGCAAATCCGCGCGCGCCTTGAAGCTGTCGGGGCTGACCGGAATTGCGTGGATCATGTAGCGCTGCTCGGCAATATTGTGACTGATGACGAACAGCAGTTCCGGCATTTCCTTGCGCACCACTTGCCCCCATGGCACCGCCCCATTTTGCAGGAACAGTACCCTGCCCTCCTCCAGCACTTCCGCCTGCCTCACCTGCTCCACCGCGAGCAAAACGCCCACGCGGTATTTCACGGCATTGGTCATGATGTCGGTGAGCAGGTCCATGGCGCGGCTAAATTGACTGAGCCTGTAGGCATCATCGGCGTCGCCGTAGCCCAGCCTTTGTTCGTCGAGCCAGTTCGGATTAAACCCGGACACCACCGCCGACAGGCCATAGCCGCCCGGCGCATTCTTGGCCGCACCCACGTCGGACAGGTCCAGGTACTGCACGACATCGGCGTCGATTGAATATGCCATCTCGGCCGCCTGGTCATCCGACAAGCGATGGCCCGTATGCGCCGCCGCCAGCGTGCTCACGCAGCGTGCCCCGTATTCCTTCCACACCAGTCCCGCACTTGCGTAGGGCACGCCCGTCTGGCGCGCGCCGACGAAACCCTTTTGGTGATGGTCGAAGCGCCCCGTGGCGGCGTCCCAAATACCGCCGACATCGACGGCAAAGTCAGCTGCCTCGACCCGTGCCGCATCGCGCGTGCGTAGCACCTCCGCCTGCGGAAACAATATCTTCAGCACTGCAACAGCCCATGCGTCGTCGGCGTGAAACTTGCCGCTGTGAGTCACTATCACCATAAAAAATCCAATCTCTTGTTCGCGGTGCGTTATTGCTCCCTGGCGGAATGATACCGGGTTCCGCTCATCGCATCGCCGAACCGCCCTCCACGTCAAACGCAAGCCGACCTCGCTTCGCGCAACGCAGTTCGCATGTTTGGGCCGCAAACTATTTGAAAGCTCGGATTCATCAACCAATTCCACCTATGAAATAACCGCGGGTGAACCAAACGCTTGCATCCGATTCGCTACTGCCTGTGCACCTGCAGGAAACGTTCTGAGCGGAACGGCGTATCGACGTTCGTAACGACATACCAGCTTGTTTCCAACGTTAAGCGGCCATTGCCGTCGGCCGCATTCGATACCAACAGAAAAATGGGAGCACTGAGATGGATACTCAATTTATTCGCAATGCAAGGCAGACGATGACGGGCGCCGTGGCCGGAGTGCTGCTGTGTTCAACGTTGGCGCTGGCGCCGGCCCACGCAGGCGTGCTTAACGGTATGTTGGTACTCGACGGCAATACAGCCGATCCATCGGGCGCCGCCCCGCCCGACGACTGGGAGAGCTTCCCGGCAAACCAGGCCAACACGGTGCGCGCAACCGGCATCGTGGCCGACGCCGTCCCGGCGGTGTTCAGGAACGATTCCAAAGACACGCTCGACATCAGCACATGGCGCTACGACCTGGGTTCATCGCCGCCAAAAACCGACATCAAAAACGGCTACGCGGCAGCCTATACCGACGCCGGTGACCTGGTCATTAACTTTGGCGCCGAAGCGGCCGCTGGGTAGGTTCGATGGATCTCGGCGGCGGAAGACCGGCGCAGTTTCGTTTCGACCTGAAAAGCGCCAACGGGCTGCTCACCGGCACGGCCAGCGTACCGGTCGGCGAGGCCAGCTTCGTCAACGGCCGCATCCGCGACCAGCACCTGTCATTCGATACCCAGCACCGGCTGCCGTCAACGGGCCGGGTCGTACTCACCCGCTTTTCGGGCGAAGTGCATGGGGATACGATTACATTGGACATCAACAGCGAGGGCGCAATGTCCCGCTTGCTGGTCCGGCGCGCCATGCCCTCACCATAAAGAAGGCCCCCCCTTGGCACACGCCGGTCGCCCTTGCCGGCCATCACCGTGTTGTCGTCGCTGACTCCCACCCGTCGTTTCTGCCAGTCGCAGGAACGACGGGTGGGTACGGGGACGACGACGACGCTACGCGCGTGAGCCCGGCCAAAAACATGGCCGGTACGGTAGAATCCCGCTATTGTTTTTCACCTGCTACCGCGACTGGATCCGCTATTAACGTCGATGACTTGCCACTAGACAATTCCTTTGCCGAATTGCCTCCCGCGTTTTACACCCGGCTCATGCCGACGCCGCTGCCAGCGCCTTATTTTGTGGCCGCCAGCACGCGCGCGGCCGCCCTCGCCGGGCTCGACCCGGCCGTGCTGGCGCAGGATGACTTCGTTGCCACCTTTACCGGCAACCACGTGCCGCCGCGCGCCAAGCCGCTCGCCGCCGTCTATTCCGGGCACCAGTTCGGCGTCTGGGCCGGCCAGCTCGGCGACGGCCGCGCCATCCTGCTCGGCCAACTGGCCGGCCCCGATGGCCCGATGGAGCTGCAACTCAAGGGCGCCGGCAAAACCCTTTACTCGCGCATGGGCGACGGACGCGCCGTGCTGCGCTCGTCGATCCGCGAATTCCTGTGCTCGGAAGCCATGGCAGCGCTCGGCATTCCGACCACGCGCGCCCTCGTCGTCACCGGTTCCGACCAGGGCATCCTGCGCGAAACGGTCGAAAGCGCGGCCGTCGTCACGCGCATGGCCCCCAGCTTCGTGCGCTTCGGCTCGTTCGAGCACTGGTCCTCGCGCGACAAACCGGAAGAACTGCGCATCCTGGCCGACTACGTCATCGCCACTTTTTACCCGGAGCTGGGCGACGCGCAGAATCCTTACCAAGCCCTGCTGCGGGAAGTCACGCGCCGCAGCGCGCAGATGATCGCGCACTGGCAAGCGGTTGGCTTCATGCACGGCGTCATGAACACCGACAATATGTCGATCCTCGGCCTGACGCTCGACTACGGTCCCTTCGGTTTCATGGAAGCCTTCGATGCCCAGCACATCTGCAATCACACCGACCAGCAGGGGCGCTATTCCTACGCCAACCAGCCCGAGGTGGGCCACTGGAACTGCTACGCCCTGGCCCAGGCCCTGCTGCCGCTGATCGGCGGTGTCGAGGAAGCGCAGGATGCGCTGGCGGTCTACCAGCCGGCCTTCGCCAACAAGATCGACGAGTTGCTGCGCGCCAAGCTGGGTTTGACCATGGCGCAGGACGACGATGCGCAGTTGTTCGATGCCATGTTTACCTTGATGAACGACAGCCACGTCGACTTTACCCAGTTCTTCCGCAAGCTGGGCACCTTGCAGCTCGACGATGCGGCGCAGGACAGCGCCCTGCGCGACCTGTTTTATGTGCGCGAGGCCTTCGACGCCTGGGCGGCCCGCTACCGCACCCGGCTGCGGGCCGAAGCGAGCGTCGATGCGCCGCGCAAGCTTGCAATGGACCGTGTCAACCCAAAGTATGTATTGCGCAATTACCTGGCCCAGGTCGCCATCGACAAAGCGCAAAACAACGATTTCTCCGAAGTGGCGCGGCTGCTGGCCGTGCTGGAGCATCCATTCGACGATCAACCCCACAACGAGCACTACGCGGCCTTGCCGCCCGACTGGGCGAGCCACCTCGAAGTCAGCTGTTCCTCCTGAAAGATACCGCCATGTCCGATAAAGTCACGAAAACCGACGCCGAATGGCGCGCCATGCTCGACCCGATGGAATACGAGGTCACGCGCCACGCGGCAACCGAACGCGCCTTCACCGGCAAGTTCTGGGACCACCATGAGCACGGTATCTACACCTGCGTGTGTTGCAACACGCCCTTGTTCGAATCGGATGCCAAATTCGATTCCGGCTGCGGCTGGCCGAGCTATTTCAAGGCGCTCGACCCGGCCAATGTGATCGAAAAAACCGACCGCGCACATGGTATGCTGCGCACCGAGATCATTTGCGCGGTCTGCGACGCGCATCTCGGCCACGTGTTTCCGGACGGCCCGCCGCCGACCGGATTGCGCTATTGCATTAATTCCGCATCCTTGCGTTTCGACCCAACCTGATCTACGAATACCAATATGAAATTTCTGTTCGACTTTTTCCCCATCCTGCTGTTCTTCGGCGTCTTTAAAGTCGCCGAGATGTATGAACAGGCATCGTTCGCCATCGCCACCAAATTTTTGGGCGGACTCGTTGCCGGTGGGAGCATCAAGCCGGACCAGGCGCCGATCATGATCGCCACGGTGGTCGCGATCGTCGCCACCACCTTGCAACTGGTCTACCTCAAGCTGCGCGGCCGCAAGATCGACGCCATGCTGTGGGTATCCTTTCTCATCATCACGATTTTCGGCAGCATGACCATTTACTTTCACGACGATGTTTTCATCAAGTGGAAACCGACCATCATCTAC
Organism: Massilia antarctica; assembly: GCF_015689335.1. GTDB lineage: Bacteria > Pseudomonadota > Gammaproteobacteria > Burkholderiales > Burkholderiaceae_D > Telluria_A > Telluria_A antarctica. The sequence continues at coordinate 5,567,861 of NZ_CP065053.1, forward strand.
TGGGTGTTCGCGGTCGTGATGTGCGTGGCCCAGTTCGCCTTCGGCAAGAACCTCATGCGCCAGGCGATGGAAACGCAGATCAAGCTGCCCGAGCCGGTATGGAAAAACGTCGGCCTGTCATGGATGGTGTTCTTCTTCGTGCTCGGCGTGGTCAACCTGGTCGCCGCGTTTGTCATTTTCAAGGACAACACCAGCGCCTGGGTCAGCTTCAAGCTGTTCGGCATCAATGGCTTGCTGTTCGTGTTCATCATCGTGCAGACATTGATGCTGTCGAAGTACATCGAAGCGGAGGAACAGGCATGAACCAGGCAAGCCGCGCAGAGCGCATCCGCACCTTCCTCACCGCCGCGCTCGATCCGACGCTGCTCGAACTGACCGACGAATCGGCCCTGCATGCAGGCCACGCCGGGGCCGCTTCCGGAGGCAGCCACTTCCGCCTCAAGATCGTCTCGGCGCGTTTCGAGGGGCTCAGGCTCGTCATGCGACATCGACTCGTGTATGATTCCGTGCACGATATGATGCACAATGAAATCCACGCCCTTGCCATCACCGCCCTGGCCCCGTCCGAGCTGTGAGCATGGCGGTTTCAGAGCGCTTTAAGAAATCTGTCCGACAATTGAACGTAAAGTAAAAAAATTAATCTAACCTTTGTCCGTAACTTTTCCAAACAGGATTGAATAATGACCTTTAAGCCAGCCCGCTTGCTGTTAGCACTGATTGCCGTTGCCGCCATGCCTGCCTTCGCGCAGAATGCCGCTGTTGTCAACGGCAAGCCCATTCCATTGGCCCGTGTCGATGCAGTCGTCAAGCAAGTTGTTGCCCAAGGCCAGCAGCCTGATTCCCCGGAATTGCGCGAAATGGTCAAGAAAGACCTGATCGCCCGCGAAGTCATGATGCAGGAAGCCCTGAAAAAAGGTTTCGAGAAAGATGCCACCGTCAAGCAGCAGCTCGACAGCGCACGCCAGACCATCGTCATCAACGCGCTGGTGCGTGACTATGTCGCCAAGAACGCCGTCAGCGATGCCGACATCAAGGCCGAATACGAGCGCTACAAGGCGCAGGCCGGCGACAAGGAATACCATGTGCGCCACATCCTGACCGAGAACGAAGCCGACGCCAAGGCCATCATCGCCAAGCTCAAGGGCGGCGCCAAGTTTGAAGACCTGGCCAAGACCTCCAAGGATACCGGCACCGCCAACAGCGGCGGCGACCTCGAATGGGCACTGCCATCGTCGTTCCCGAAACCGTTCAGCGACGCTTTCGTCAGCCTGCAAAAAGGCCAGGTCGGCGAGAATCCGGTGCAAACGCCGGCCGGTTTCCACGTCATCAAGCTCGACGACACGCGTGCAGCCAAGCTGCCGACGTTCGACGAAGTGAAGCCACAAATTGCCGATTCGCTGCAGCAAAAGAAACTGCAAGCCTATCAGGAAGAAATGATCAAGAAAGCGGCGATCAAGTAAGGTCGCATGGCCGGCGCACGCTTGCGCCGGCGCTCGCTGGACCGATTGGCGGTATGATCCCGTCCAGCCGCATACTTTTGTAATCTATAGGATCTAAAATAATGATGTTCAAGCCTGCCCGCCTGTTGTTAGCCATCCTTGCGCTGGCCGCCGCACCTGCGTTCGCGCAGAAAAATAGTGCTCCGAGTAGTGCTCCCGTTGCAACCGTCAACGGTAAAGCCATTCCTGCCGCCAGGGTAGATCAGATCGTCAAGCAAGTCGTTGCACAAGGCAAGCAAACCGATTCGCCGCAACTGCGCGAAGCGATCAAGAAAGACCTGATCGGCCGTGAAGTCATGATCCAGGAAGCCGACAAGCAAGGCTTCGGCATGCGCCCTGAAGTCAAGTCCGCACTGGAAAACGCGCGCCAGAGCATCATCATCAACGCCATGCTGGCCGACTACGTCAAGAAGAACCCGGTCAAGGATGCCGAAATCAAGGCCGAGTACGAGCGCTACAAATCGACGGTCGGCGACAAGGAATACCACGCCAAGCACATCCTGGTGCCAACCGAAGAAGAAGCCAAGGCCCTCATCGCCAAGTTGAAAGCGGGCGGCAAGTTCGAAGAGCTGGCCAAGGCATCGTCGAAAGATGGCTCGGCGGCCAATGGCGGCGACCTGGACTGGGCGAGTCCGAACAACTATGTGCCCGAGTTCTCGAAGGCCATGGTCGCCCTGCAAAAAGGCGCGATCACCGACACGCCGGTCAAGACCCAGTACGGCTACCACATCATCAAGCTGGAAGATTCCCGTGCGACCAAGATTCTGCCGCTGGAAGAAATAAAGCAGCAAGTCGCCGAATCGCTGCAACAGCGCAAGCTCCAGCAGTTCCGTGAAGACCTGATGAAAAAAGCGACGATCAAGTAAGCCTGGTCAGTCCGTCTGAAAAAGCGCATCGTCCGGTGCGCTTTTTTTACGCCTGCCGACAGCGCCGGACGATGCGTGCAGTCATTGCCGCAGTAGCGCCCTGCCACGCCCCGCCCCGCCCTTCACGATAGATAGGCAAGCGCGTCGCCGAGAACTGGTATATGATGACCGTCATGCAAACACCAAAACCACCACGCCGCGCTTCCGGCCGCAAGGAAGCGACCCATGAACGCATCGTCGAGGTTGCCTCGCGGGCGATCCGGCGCAGCGGTTATGCTGGCACCGGCGTGGCCGACATCATGAAGGAGGCCGGCCTGACGCATGGCGGCTTCTATGCCCACTTCGACTCGCGCGACGCGCTGCTGGCCGAAGCGGCGGACCGTGCCGGCGCGGACGCGGTGGCACTGTCGGCCCGCATCGCCGCCGCCGCGCCCCCTGGCCAGGGCATACGGGCGCTGGTCGAGGCCTACCTGTCGCCGCAACACCTTGAGGCCATCGAGCAAGGTTGCCCGGTCGCCGCCCTGTGCTCGGAAATGCCGCGCCAGGCCCCGGAGGTGCGCCACGCCGCCACCCGGCATATCAAGGAAATGGTCGATCTCATCGCGCGCCAGTCGCCCGCATGGGGTCAGCCCGGCGCGCACGAGCAAGCCCTCATGGCGCTGGCCACCATGATCGGCAGCCTGACCCTGGCGCGCGCGGTCGATGATCCCTTGCTGGCCGCGAGCTTCCTGCAGATCGGCAAACAGACACTGACACTCGCCGGCGAGTGAATATGCCATATTCTCGCGCTTTTTTTGTCCTTAAAATATGATGATCATCATATTTTGACCGAATGCAGCACCCTACAAACTGACACATTGCCATGAAGATCGGAATAACAGTATGAACAGCAAAATTGCATTGGTAACCGGAGCTTCCTCCGGCATCGGCGAGTCGACCGCGCAGCGTCTCGCGCAAGCCGGCTACACCGTCTACGGCACCACCCGCGGCGCGGCGCCACGCCCCAACAAGACGGTCGAGATGCTGACCCTGGACGTGACCAGCGACGACTCGGTCGAGGCCGCGATTGCGGAAGTGCTGCGCCGCCACAGCAGAATCGACCTGCTGGTCAACAACGCCGGCTTCGGCGTAGCGCCGGCCGCCGCCGAGGAAAGCTCGATGGAGCAGGCGCGCGCCATCTTCGACACCAATTTCTTCGGCATGGTGCGCATGATTCGCGCTGTGCTGCCCCACATGCGCAAGCAAGGCAGCGGCCGCATTGTGAATATCGGCTCGGTGCTCGGTTTCCTGCCGATGCCCTACATGGCCTTGTATGCGGCCACCAAGCACGCGGTCGCCGGCTACTCGGAATCGCTCGACCATGAGATGCGCACCCTCGGCATCCGCGTGTCGGTGATCGAGCCGGGCTATATCAAGACCTCGTTCGACAGCAACTCGCTCGCGCCCGATCTGCCGCTTGCCATGTATGAAGCCTTGCGCACCGCCCTGAATGCCCGGGTAAAAGAAGTGCTGCTCACGGCCCAGGGGCCGGAGGTCGTGGCAGAAACCGTCTTGCAGGCGGCCATGGCGGCGCAGCCGAAACTGCGCTACGCTGCAGGCACCCTTGCCGGCCGCTTGCGCTTGCTGCGCAGATTCGCTCCCGCCAGCATGGTCGACGCCGGCATCCGCAAAGACCTGCGCCTCCAGGCAGCCTGATAACGAAACCTAAAGGAAGCGGCATGAAAGCATTCATCCTGGAAGCATATTCAAAAAAAGGCGCGCTGCGCAAGGCCGAGATGGCGGAACCGGCCATGCGCGACGACGATGTGCTGGTGCAGATCCATGCGACCGCCGTCAATCTGCTGGACGCCAAGATCAAGACCGGCGAATTCAAACTGGTCTGCCCTATCGCCTGCCGCTGATCATGGGTAACGACGTGGCCGGCGTGGTGGTCAAGGTCGGTTCGCGGGTGCGCCGCTTCAAGGTGGGCGACGAAGTCTACGCGCGGCCCGACAAGGACCGCATCGGCACCTTCGCCGAGTACATTGCGATGAACGAAAGCGATGTCGCGTTCAAGCCCGCCACCCTGTCGACGGAAGAAGCGGCCTCCATTCCGCTGGTCGGGCTGACGGCCTGGCAAGCGCTGGTCGAGAAGGCCGGCCTGAAAAAAGGGCAGAAAGTGTTCATCCAGACCGGTTCCGGCGGCGTTGGTTCGTTTGCCATCCAGCTGGCCAAGCATCTGGGGGCGACAGTGGCCACCACCGCCAGCGGCGCGAATATCGAGATGGTCAGGCGCCTCGGGGCCGATATCGTCGCCGACTACAAGAAGGACGACTTCGAAGATGTCTTGCGCGACTATGACGTCGTACTCAATAGCCAGGATGCGGCCACCCTGGAAATATCGCTGCGCGTGCTCAAACCCGGCGGAAAGCTCATTTCCATCTCCGGACCGCCGGACCCGGATCTTGCGCGGGAACTGGGGCTGCCGTGGTTTGTGAGACTGGCGATGACCTTACTGAGCGCCGGCGTGCGCAGGAAAGCCGGCAAGCTCGGTGTCGGCGACGCTTTCCTCTTCATGCGGGCCGATGGCAAACAGTTGGGCGAGATCGCCAGGCGAGGCGGAACTGGACCCTCAAGCCGGCGGCGCCCCATCATGCCGTGCGCGCGAATCGGCCGGCGCTTCCGCCCGCTCATGCATGCCGTAATCGCGCAGCACGGCCGCCACGCGCAGCCGGTAATCGGCGAAGATGCCGGCCCGCCCCTGCTCCTGCGTTTCGCGGTGCAAGCCGTGATTGCGCCACCGCCGGACCGCCTCTTCATCGCGCCAGAACGACAGCGACAGGATCTTGCCGGGGTCGCTGAGACTCTGGAAGCGTTCGATCGACACAAAGCCATCCAACTGCTCCAGGTGCGCCCGCAGGCCGGCGGCGGCGTCGAGGTAGTCCTGGCGCCTGGCCTCATGCGGGATGACCTCGAAGATCACGGCGATCATTGCGCCGCCCGCTGGAAGGCGCCGTCGACCACCTCGGTAAAGCTGCGCTCCTCGCGCAGGATGAAGCGCTTTTCCTGCGCCATGGCGAAGTTGGCGCGGCTTTCCGGGTCGCTGCGCAGGCGCGCGCGGTAGGCCTCGTAGGCGGCCAGGCTATCGAAGCCGACCAGGCCCCAGGCTTCGTAGTTGGTGCCTTCGAGCGGCAGGAAGTAGCCGATCAGATTGCCGCCGCAGCGCGGAATGATGCGGCCCCAGTTCTCGGCGTAGTCGCGAAAGGCGTCGCGCTGGAAGGGGTCGATTTCGTAACGGATAAAGCAGGCGATGGCCATGGTGGTCCTCTCTCAGGTAGAACCCCGACTATACCGGCGGCGGACCGTCGGAAGGTTCGGCGTGGAGCGAACCATCTTTTCCGGATACTGGTATGATCGCCCTCATGCCATCCGCTTTCCGTCGCCTGCTCGCCTGCCTGTTGCTCGTGCTGTTGCCATTCCAGGCAATGGCCGCCGGCGTCGCCGCGTGCAACGCCGCCGGCCGCGCGTGTTCCGAACCGATGATGCAGATGATGGACTGCTGCGATCACGGCGACCAGTCCTCGCCCGAACTTCATTGCGGCACGGCGTTCGGCTGCATGTCGGCCGCGGCCCCCGCCCTGCTGCCGGATATGTCCGTGCCGGTGGTGCTGTCGCAGCCACGCGCGCTTGCCCTCGCGCCGGTCCAGTTTCACGATTCCTTCATTCCCGACGGGCCGCAACGCCCTCCCCGCCCGCTCTCCTGACCCGACGAAGCCTGGCCACGCCAGCCCTTTCATCAACAGGATACGCAATGCACACATCAATTCTCCGCACCTGCGCGCTCGGCGCGCTGCTGGCGGCCGCCCTGCCCGTCCACGCGGCGCCGATGGGGTTCAAGGACTCATGGATGGCCATGGGCGACCTCGGTCCCGACTGGCGCGAGCTGTACGTCAACTACGCCTACACCGCGCACGACGCCATCGGCGCCAGCGCCACCTGGATGCGCGCAGACGACCATGGCATCACCCGTGAAGTCGACGAAGTGACCTACACGCGGTTGGTGAAGCGCTGGAACATGAAGCACGCGCAAGCCAATGTC